>CAJBYO010000019.1 GCA_903959905.1 uncultured Bacteroidales bacterium | reverse complement strand
TGCTTGCGAATGCTGATCAAAAGTATCGTGAAAAGAAGATCAAGCACCTTGAAAAATTGCTGGAACAATTAAAAAAGGCTGCGTAATGACTATTTGCAAACTAAACATAATCAGCAAGTTAAAAACAAGTTATATAGTAGGTACGGAGGGCACTTAGAAACACTAAGTGTCTGAAATCAGACTTTTTTTTCTTAGTGCTTCTAAGTGCCCTCCGTACCTTAGTGGTAAATTTTTTAATCCCGGGAATCAAGCTACATACAACGAGATAATAAAACAAAAGCAATGAGAATCCTCCTCCTCCTCCTCCTCCTCTGCCTGTTCCATCTCGGATGCACAACTTATGTGAAGTCCCAGTCAACCGCCTGTTTGAAAGACTTCGACTACCTCGTTCACAAGATCAGGGTGGATTATCCCGGATATCGCGACAAGGTAACCCCGGAAACATCCCGGGACCTGCAAAAACTGGAAGACGAACTCCGAGCCAGGATCATTCAGTCTCCCGATTCCTGCGGGAAATACCTCAGCCGTTATGCCGACTGGTTCAGGGATCATCACTTGCGCGTAGGCCGCACCTGGCAGGCAGAGGATCCTGATTCAAAGAAAAGTGACCGAAAACTGCTCGAAATCAGCAAGGAAAAATTAAAGCAACTGCAATCCCTCCATTCCACCCCGGAAGGACTGTGGCACTCGTTCAGAGGAGATATCGCCATCATCAGGGACAGCAATTCAGAGAGCTATAAAGGGGTTGCTGTTTCCTACAACCAGTATGATAAAAATCAAATCGGGTTTACCCTGTCGGACCCGCAGGACGGTGTGTATAAGATGGTTTCCTACCCGAACTACAACGACTACTATCCCATCAAAGGAAAGGCATCACTGGAGCTGAACGACCAGGTCCTGGAGTTGCACGGCGACACACGCCTTGTGCGGAAAACAAATTCTTCCGTATTTGACGATGCTTTATGGTTCTCCTACATCCCGGAGTTTCCCAACGGATCAAATACCTATTTTGTTTCCCTTCCGCTGTCAGACAGCACTTTCTACCTCCGGATACCCTCATTTATGAGTGATGCCGGGGAAAAGCTGGTAAGGAAACACTGGACGGAAATTACGTCAACACCGAACCTGATCATTGATATCCGCAATAATCCCGGGGGGCAGGATGATTATTACCAGCTACTGGCAGATCTTTTGTACACGCATCCGTATATGAGCAAAGGCGTGGAATGGTATGCCACAGAGAATAACATTAAAATGTATGAGGATGCCATTAAAGATGGAGAGATAAAGAATGGCGAGGAGGGTCTTCAATGGACAAACTCCTTACTGGCCGAAATGAAGAAGAACATTGGTGGCTTTGTCATCCATCCCATGATGGGGGCGGATGACACGGTGAAACATGACACGGTGTACCCCTACCCTAAACGAATCGGGATCATCATCAACGAACGGGATGCCTCCTCGGCTGAGCAGTTTTTACTAACGGCTAAAGAGAGTTCGAAGGCGATCCTGTTTGGCAATAGCAACACAGCAGGGGTGCTGGATTATTCAAATGCCATTGATGAGAACTTCCCCTCCGGCAAATACGAACTGACCTTTCCCATGACACGTTCCAGGCGATTGCCCGGCAATCCCATTGATAACATAGGCATTCCGCCCGATATCCGCATCCCCTACCCCGCAACTGCACAACTCTTCGACCGGCTTGACCAGTGGGTCTATTTTGTGAAAAATTTCCTGGAGATGATGGATAAAAAATAATCAATTGATTGTGAGGAATCATCGTGGTAGTCTGACAAAACTTTGAGAATAACCGCCCATTTCCGGCTTTTATAAGGCTGGTATTCAGCACTGGCGTGAATTACACAGAGAGACACAGAGAAGACACAGAGGTACACTGAGTTTTAGGTCAATATGTGTTTATGTGAATCATGATAAATATTTCCCGTGGTTCGATCACCCGGCCAATAATGATTGCTCCCGTTAATTTTGATAAGAATTTTTATTCTCTGTGACCCTCTGTGTCTTCTCCGTGTACCTCTGTGTAACTTTTCTTTTGTTTAGGCTCCCCGAATCTGTGTTCCATCAACTCCCTAATTCGTCTTCTTAAACCGCACACATTTAGATCCGTTGTGCGCTGCCGAACCGGTCACCAAAACCCCGCACGTTTTATCATACATCATCCACAAACAACTCCCCCGTTCCGATCAGCAAACAACCGAAATACAACAAAATCAATATTATCTGCCAGCTTTTGAAAATTCAAAAGAATATCACAGCAGGAATGCCAATTAGGGGAAATATGGATTAACTTTACTCCTTGAGCGTCCATTCACGATTTACCTTTAGTGTAAATAAATGCCATACGGCATCTACGGACTCATTCGTAGCATGCAGGAAGAAATGATCAAACAATATTAAGATTTCATCTGTGAAAGCAGCCTCCATAAGAGAACTGAAACTGGAATTAAGCAGTCGTTCACAAGGTGAACTGTTAGAGCTTTGTTTACATTTAGCGAAATTCAAAAAGGAAAATAAAGAATTACTGACTTACCTCTTGTATGAAGCGTCCAATGAACCAGCTTTTGTAGAAAGTGTTAAAAGAGAAATTGAGCAACAATTTGAGCAGGTAAACAAACGGAATAATTATTTTATCAAAAAGAGTGTACGTAAGATCTTGCGTGCTGTTAAAAAGTATATCCAATATTCAAAAAAAAAGGAAACAGAGGTAGATTTATTGCTTTCTTTTTGTTGCGAACTTAAAAAACTGACCCCATCCATAAAAGAAAATACAGGGCTTAATAATATATACAACCGTCAAATAGAAGCTATCCGAAAAACCATAAATTCATTACATGAGGATTTACAGTTTGATTATGAAAAGGAGTTAAGTAATATGCTTCAATAGAATACGGAGTGCCAAATGCTATGCGGGTAAACCTCATTTTTATGAAAGATATCGCTCTGTACATGCTTTATCAGCAAGTTTAGTAAGAATTGACAGCAAATGATATTTTCCGAGTGGTGTAAACAATTTAAAATCTACAACTATGATCTGGTTTGACATAATAAAATTAGAGAAGAAACTCATTGACGGCGATTTATCAGAAAAGGAGGGGTTTAATTATGTATTTGCCCTTTTAATCATTGCGGCAATAGGCCGATACATGTCAAGTGTGGCTGACGACTACGAGAACAATTGGTTCTTATTAGTGGAGGCAGGTGTTTTGATTTCTATTCTGACAGCACAGTTGATCGCAACTTTTAAAATTAACAGGAACGGAGATGGGAAGGACTTTGTAAAGAGATATGTATGCCTGGCAGTTGTGATAAGAATACGACTTGCCATATACTCCCTTGCGATAGGGGTACCTGTTGTGATCATTCTTGCCGTGGCGGGGAAGGAGATGGGCATACTTCAAAACATCAAAGATTTCGTAAAATTAGTGATCCCCATTATCCTTGTGACTATTAATTACTTTATGCTGACCAACTCCTTTAAACGGGTTAATAACCGAAACAATTTATTCCGAAATGGTTAAGGATTACCCGCTCACTGAAAAAATCCGGCTGACTGATTAACAATGCATATATTCGCTTATGCTCCACAGTAATTTCGTAATCGTTGGAACCCTGATAGGAGCTGCCGGTGCTGTAGCATACCTGATTGAAACCGTCAAAGGGAACGTCAAACCCAACAGGGTATCATTTTTAATGTGGTCGATAGCCCCGATGATCGCCTTTTTTGCGCAAATCAACCAGGGAGTCGGACTTGAGGCCTTAATGACATTCAGTACCGGTTTCCTGCCGTTTACTGTATTTATTGCCTCTTTTGTGAATAAACGATCGGAATGGAAGCTTACCTGGTTTGATGTGATGTGCGGTGTGCTTTCTCTGGTGGGACTGGCTTTTTGGATGATCACAAAAGTGGGCAATGTGGCGATATTTTTTAGCATCGTTGCAGACGGATTCGCTGCAGTTCCAACCATGGTGAAAGCATTTAAATATCCCGACACTGAAATGGCATGGCCCTGGATTGCAACAGTTTTTGGGATCATTTTAACACTGCTTACATTATCAACCTTCACCTTTGCCAATTGTGGGTTTATCCTCTATATTCTTATAAATAATACGCTGATCTTTTCATTGGTACAGTTTCGACTGGGAGAAAAACTCCGACCCAAAACAAAGCTATAGCGTGTAACACTGAACAATGGCTTTAAAAAAAGGCAAGATGAGAATAATACTTTGCATGTTCATATCGGTACTGAACCTGCACCCATGTCTTTCCCAGGATATGATCTTTTTTAAAGACGGATCCGTAAAAGTCGTAAAAATAAAGAGTGTCGGAGATTCTGTTATCAGTTACAAGATCTTTGAGGTGGTAAACAGTCCGCTGTATGAAATACAAAAAAGTGATGTTTTATCCATCGTTCATAAATATGGCGAGAAAGAAGTCTATAACAGCAAAAGTGATTCTGTGAAAACCTCAAAATACGATGTCTCAAATTCTTCCACAATCTATATCCTGTATGATTTCAGAATGGATGAAGGCAATAAATTTCCGTTATATTTTAACGACACATACATCTATACATTAAATAACCATTCCAGATTAAAATACACCATGCATTCAGGGGGGCAATTGCAGATCCGGCGAAAAGGGACAAATGATTATTTTAAAGGGCCCGTGATATCATTATCGGTAGAACCGGGTAAATCGTATGGGGTCAATCTTATGTCCATGTATCCACAGGCCCTTGATCCGAATAAAAAGTTCAAATATGATGTGATTGTTGACAGCACGGAACTCAATCAATTCATTAAAACCCAATTCTATGGTTTTAAGCCGTTTAAGGCAGATGATCATGTTTTTGAAGAGGACGGGAACAGTCCTTTATTTCATTAATCTGTTGATTTGTTTCCTTCAGAACATTTCGTCAGGGAATAAACCTCCCCGGCTCCGTAGGAGCCAATTACTGGTAGCCTGAATGCCCCACCCAACCCATGCGCACCGTAGGTGTGCAATTGATTTCGGTTCAGGTTTCAGGTAAATAATGTCGCACCTACGGAGCGAATTGATACCGCACGTGATCGTGCTACCCGGATTTGGCTCCTACGGAGCCGGGGAAGGGTATTAGTGAGCATTAAAAATGTAAAATGCAAAGTGCAAAATGCAAAGTGCAAAATCAGGTGGAACCATAGCCGGTTACCAGGCTGGTCAGAAGTGAAAGCCGAACTGAACCAGGTAGCGGAAGCCGACGGCGAGCATGTCGAGTTTGCCGTTTGATTTAAATGACTTGTTGACAACAAAGTCGCCGATCATCGGGTATTTTTCCTTGAGTTTATCATACAGCGCAGCATTGGTTTCTTTGATCTGTTCAAAATTGACGTTACCGGTGATGTCAAGGTTGCCGCCATAATAGCTGATAGCAGGGCCGATCAGCACGAAATCCAGCGTGAATCTTTTCCAGAACACAAACTGGTAGCCCAGTTCAACACCGACGTTGAAAATGTAAAAATTCCCTTTCAACGCTCCGGCACTGTCAACGTTGGTATGCAACACATCTACGTTATTTTTAAAATGATAGCCGTAATAACTGGCAAACGGGGCAATGTAAATTCCATCCGGGGCCGGACGGGCATTTCGCTTCATGAGGTAAAACCGGTATTCAAACGCCAGGTTGACCCCGTACTTTTCGCGGCCGGTAATGGCCAGAATGTTGGCGATACTGTCTTTAAACAGGCTTGGGAACTCCAGAAAACCTGCGGTGATGGCGATTGACTGCTTCCTGTTCAGGATCCGCTCATAACTGAAGGTGATGTTCTTGCTGCTCCACAGGAGCATTGGCGTAGGGTTAAACTTAATTACATTCTTATGATATGGTTTGGGATAATTGGTCACTGTATCATTTTTTGCCGCCCAAAGTAACGTCGGAACAAATAAGCACATTAAAATAAACCATCGGGTATTTTTCATCTGGGTTCAAATTTAGAATTGAGGCTAAAATTAAACAATATTAATAAATCAATTGTTCATATGGTATTGAGACATGAAAATTACGGGATTTGATACAGGAACAATGTCACGCACATTGATGGCACATATATACCTCATTTCCTGCATGATACCCTAAAGAAAAAAGTATGATAACCATATGTACAGGTATTGTAATACGCATGTACAGGTATTGTACAGGTACCTAATGGAATGAAACCAAATCAATCGGTATACTTTTGTGTCAATGAAACCTAAAAACCTCAAAAAATGAGAAGAATATTTATTCTGATGTTCATCGGATTAGTAGTCAACCAAATATCATTTGGTCAGCTTACGGGAAATAAAAGTATTCCCGGCAATTATCCAACGGTTGCTGCTGCTATTGCCGACTTGAATACCCAGGGAGCCGGCCCGGGGGGTGTAACTTTCAATATTTCTGCAGGATATACCGAAACATTCACGGATGCGTTAGATGGACAGATCACGACCCAAACAGGTTCGTTATCAAGTCCGATTGTATTTAAGAAAAACGGTGCAGGGGCAAACCCCGTGATCACTTCTGCCTATGGATCAGGAAATTATGATTTTATCTTTGAATTATGCGGAACTGATTATGTCACCTTCGATGGGATTGATGTAACAGATGACCCTGCCCATACTGATTCTTTCTCACAGGCAGAGTATGGATTTGCCCTGATGAAGAATCCTTCAGACACCAGCGGAACACAATATGCGACGATTAAGCATTGTACAATATTGCTGAATAACAGCAATTCAAGCACTTGCGGAATCAATTCGCAGAACTGGATATATACCTCCATGGGCTCAAACAAAATATTAAAGAACCTGCGCCAGACCAACTCATATAATTCCTTCCAGGGAAACACCATAAACCATTGTTTCACCGGGATCAATTTGTTGGGTTATTCACTTACCTCACTGAATAATCAGAATACAGACATTGGTTCGGTTGAAGGAAACCTTATTACCAATTTCGGAGGGACGAGTGGAACTGCAAATGGAATTTACGCTCAGTATGAGAACAATATGACTGTTGCAAACAACACCATTACGGGCACTGTCAGTGGATTTTCCTGCAATGGCATGCAATTCCAGGGCACCAGCAATGCGAGTGTTTACGTTTATGGAAACACCGTTACAATCCAGTTTCTCGGGACGGGATCCTTTTACGGCATCAAGGACTGGATGGGCAATGCGACTGCCGCATCCTCAACTGTTTACCACGACAACATCATCACGGGTTGCACCTTTCCAAATGCGACATCCAGCACCTGTAATTACATCGAAATTGGCCACGGTGCTCCAACTTGTAGTTTTTACAACAACTCTGTGACCAACAACACATACGGTTCGACTTCAACAACTTCTTCAGGTCCAATAATCTGTATGTCAGTTGGAGGCTATCCGTCATTGCTGGGAACACTTGACGTATACAACAATACCGTTAGCGGTAACGTAAGGGTTCAGTCACCATCAGGATCGGGCGGGAACACAGATTACATCGACATTGGATTCCAGTGCAACCTGCTCAACTGCTACGGCAATGTGATTGACAACAACACGTCGACCACAACGGGCGCTGCACGGGGACTCGTTTGCCGGGCACTCAGGCCTATTACCAAAAACATTTATGGAAATACCATTACCAACCTGAACAATGCAAACGGAACGACCTACGGCCTTTATGTGAATGATGGATACAACTATAACATTTACAAGAACAAGATCCAGAATATAAACGGATCGTCGTCATCTACGATGATCTATGGGATGTATATCGGATTCCTGGGCGGTGCAGGCAACATTAATATATTCAATAATTTCATCGGTGACCTGAAGGCCGGGGGTTCGACATCCGGAACTGCAATTACCGGAATGTGGATATTTGGCGGATACGAGGCATCTATGACAGGCATATACAACAATACCATTTATATTAACTCCACTTCTATCGGAGCCAATTTCGGCACTGCCGGTCTGTCTCTGTCCCACTACAACAAGGTCCTGGATCTCAGGAACAACATTGTTGTCAATACCTCCACACCAAACGGAACCGGGAAAACCCTGGCGGTACTCACCGACACGTTGAATTTTGCCAACCTTTCAATCACCTCAAATAACAATAACTATTATGCCGGGACTCCTTCATCGAAGAACTTGATTTTTTACGATGGCGTAACCGGCGATTCATCCTTACTGCGATATAAGACCAGGATGTACCCGAGGGAATACCTGTCGGTGACAGAGAATCCACCGTTCAACTCCATACTGACACCCGCAGATCTAAGAATATCCGCTACGGAGGCTACCCAATGCGAAAGCGGTGGCAGTATTGTCGCCGTTCCAATGAGTATTTCGGACGATTATTTCGGCAATGCACGTTTCCCGAATGCAGGTTATCCGGTAAATCCCTCCTATCCTGCAGGTGCACCTGACATTGGAGCTCATGAATTCGGTGGAATTCCCAATGATAATACTCCTCCTGTGATTAGCTATTCTCCATTCGCCAACATTGCAACGACGAGCCCCAGGGTGCTCACTGCCACGGTCACAGATGTACACGGTGTGCCGGTTACCGGGATCGGATTGCCCCGGGCCTGCTGGAAGAAAAACTATACAGGAGCCTGGACCTATATTACAGGTACTTCAACTGGCAATAACCAGTATACATTTAATTTCAATCCGGGTGCTGCGTTGGGCGACACCATATATTACTTCCTGGTAGCCCAGGACATGTGGTCAGTTCCCAATGTGGGACCCATCCCGTTTAGCGGCGCCAGTGGTTACTCAGCAAATCCACCTTCAGTGACCACCCCTCCGGTTGCTCCAAACAAATATGTAATTGTTTCACCTATTTGTGGCACATTCAACGTGGGTAGTGGTGGAACCTATTCAACCCTGACGGCAGCATTCAACGACATCAATGCAAAAGGCATCACCTGTCCGGTCACCCTCGTGCTGACTGACAACACCTATTACACCGAATCCTTTCCCCTTACGCTGCAGCCTAATGGAGGAAGCAGCAGCACCAATACACTTACCATCAAACCTAAAGCCGGCGTTCACCCGTATATCGCAGGGTATGTTCCTTCCGGCGGCCTTTTGAAGGTCAATGGATTTGATCATCTCATCATTGATGGTGCACCCTCCGGAGGTACAGAGAAAATGATCACCTGGTATAATGCGGGTGAAGCAACAGGTGCTTTTGTGATCATGCTTGCCAATAAAGATGGGGTGGATCCTGCCACTAACGTTACTATTAAGAACTGCATTGTTAAAGGTGTGAGTTCGGCAACCGCCATCAACTATGGGATATTGCTAAACTCTTCCGGTGGGGGGTATGATGACATCAACATCACAGATGATTCCATCTATGCAGTGCATACGGGAATCCAGTTTACAGGCAACTTCAGTGGAATCAACCATAATGGTCAGATCACCAACAACGTGATCGGCTCATCAAGCTATTTTGATTATGTAACCGACCGGGGGATCTTATTGCAATATTCAGATAATACCCTGATTTCGGGAAATAACATCATGGGCTGTGTCACCGGGAATTCAATGCCTTTACAAGCGGGCGTGTATGTTCTCAACGGATCGACGAACACAAAGATCCGGAAAAATCTTATTCATGATTTTTACAGGAACAGCGACGATGGCTCGGGAGCATACGGGATATGGTATGAGGCTGAGAATACATCTGTTACAGAGATTTCGAACAATTCTATTTACGGGATCAAATCATCCGGTGCAGCACCTGGCGCAGCACCCAACAATTGCTATGGTATCTACGTGATGAGCGGAGGAAATCTTAAAATTCTTCACAACTCAATCTACCTTTACGGGGATATACTATCTCCTGAAAGTTACCGTACCGGTTCTTCAGCATGCCTGGGGATATACCAGATCAGTGCATTGACCAACAACATTGAATTCAGAAACAACATCCTGAAGAATTCGCAAAAGGTTTTGTCAGGCCAGCCATGTGGAATATCGGGGAGGGCCTATGGAATCATGACCACGGCAAATGATCCGGGGAACTTCTCAGTGATCGATTACAATGACTATTTCATTGACGGTTGCCAGGGAAGCATTGCCTATACAAATTCAAATAAATATGAATTATTGACTAATTGGCAGACCTTTACCAGTCAGGAGGTACATTCGCTGAATATCAACCCTGTTTTTACATCAGAGTCAAACCTCATTCCAACAACGACAGGGATGCCAAAAACGGGTAGCTACATTACCTCATTGCCAACTGATATTATGGGCGCTACCCGAACGAACCCTCCCGACATGGGGGCGTATGAGTTCACCACGTCTCCGTTGGTTGTAACGACCGCTGCAACAAATATCCTTGGCGCATCCGCTATACTGCATGGCTCAGCAAATGCCGTCAGCCAGAATATGAATATGTTTTTTGACTATGGAACAACTTCTTCTTACGGCAGTGTAATATCAGGATCTCCTGCAACCATTTCAGGAGGAACAACGCAGCCTGTCAGCGGCTCCCTGGCCGGACTTGTTGCTAACACAGTTTATCATTTCCGTTTGAGAGGGGTTACATTTAACAATGTTACGGTATATGGCAACGACATGACCTTCACCACCCCGAATACAGTTCCGGAAAATAACATCATCGGCGGTGTGGTGACCATCTCCAACGACACTTGTTTCAATGCAACAAACACAATTACGGTAGCGGGAACACCAAATACTTTTACTGTGTTGAGCGGCGGCAGCGCAACGTTCATTGCCGGTGTGAAAATCAGCTACCTCCCGGGAACGACAGTTAACAGCGGGGGTTACATGCATGGTTATATTTCCGCAGGACCCTACTGCAACGGAGCAATACTTTCGCCAGCAATGGTTGCATTTACCACTGAGACAACCCCGAGGCAGATGGATTTGGCCGGTTTCAGCATCTACCCCAACCCTACCAGCGGAAATTTCATACTGGTGCAGAAGGGCGACTTCCTTTTCAGCGACGTTAAGCTGGAAGTTTACAGCATCCATGGAGAAAAAGTGATGACCGGGGTGATGATCGGTGAAAAGAAACATGAATTCGGTTTCTCAGCCTTGCCTACCGGGCTTTACTTTGTCAGGATTGTCGCTGACGGTTATGCCGAAACTATAAAATTGGTGAAATTGTAATTCCCATCCACCCTTCTTCACCAGAAAGGGTGCGGATTTTAAAACCCCCATCCCCTCCGCCCTATAATGGACGGTGGGGTATTGGGAGTCTGAAAAAAGCGTTCTTAACTAAACACTAAACCCATTAATTAGCCACCTCAACGACCTCAACGACCTCAACGAACAGAGAAAAACGTACAACTGAGAGTGAAAAGTGAAGAATGAATAACTAAGAGTAAGTGCTGGGTGGGTGTAGGCCGGGCGTCTCAATACCCATAGGCACGGCCATCGTAGCGCTCAACCGGCACCTTCCACACACACACCTCACGAATGGATGGTGGGTTGAATTTAAACTCCCCGTCCGTGTACTGGCTCATCACGATGTGGAATGCTGCGATCTTCTCCTCAGGGTCAACGATAAACTCAGCCTTGCCATGGCACAGCACGCTGCGGTACTTCATGCTCCATGAACACGCTACCTGCTCATTCTGATAGCGCAGCACATGGTCGGTGGTGAAGTTGATGCACACATCCGGATGCACCTTTAAAATATCGATCTTCTTTCCATGCTGCGCCCCATGCAGGTAAATCACATCATCCTTAAAGCCGAAGTTCATCGGGATCACATAGGGTTTACCGTCCGGATCCACCATGGAAAGGTGGCAGTGGGTGCTTCGCTGAATAACATCAGCGATCTCCTGTTTATCAATTATTGCGCGTGCTCTCATCGTGTTTAACCAGGCTTTCCAGAAATGAAGAAACAACCGACAGAATGATGCTGAACAACATGGCCCACCAGAATCCGTCTACCTTAAAACCGGTCACCCAGGCGCTGGCAATCATGATGATGACTGCATTGATGACCAGTAAAAACAGGCCAAAGGTAATCACCGTGAACGGGATGGTCAGGATCACCATGAACGGCTTCAGAAATACGTTCAGGAAACTTAATACCAATGCAACAAGAAGGGCGGTCCAGAAGGTGCTCACATGGATTCCCGGCAAAAAATATCCTGCAATCAGGATGGCAACGGAAGTCAGCAGCAGTTTCGGAATAAAAGGCATATTGATCTTACTTTTTGTTTGTATGGCAAAGGTAATGAATTAGGGATTCACATGCATGGCAAATTCGACAACAGAGACCCTGCCTGCAGCCTTTCTCATCGCTCCCCCTAATATTTCTATATTTGTAGTTCATTTCAATAATTCAACTATGCAAGTTTTAAAATTTGGCGGCACATCGGTTGCCAATGCAGAAAATATAAAAAAGGTCATACAAATTATCCAGCATGCCATCATAAAGGACCAGACGATCGTGGTTGTTTCAGCGCTCGGCGGCACAACCGACATGCTTATCCGGGCCGGGGAACTTGCCGCCTCGCATGACCACTCCTACAAACAGCAGCTGGACGAGTTCGCACACCGGCACAATGAAGCAGTGAAAGCGTTGCTTCCACAGGGCCGGCAGGACAACCTGCTCTCCACGGTGAGGGAAAAATGCGATGAACTTGATCATATCTGTGAAGCTCTTTTCCTGCTCAGAGAGTTGTCCCCGCGCACACAGGACAGCATCGTCAGCCACGGTGAATTGCTGTCGTCCATGATCCTATCAGCTGCCCTGGATTCAATGCAGGTACCAAATGAGTGGCTTGACGCACGGCTCCTTATCCGCACCGATTCTAATTTCGGACATGCAACACCCGATGTGGAAATTCTCTCTACCGGGCTCAGCGCCTGCCTGCAAAATAAACATGCGCAGCTCTATATCATGCCCGGCTTCATTGCCTCCGACAGCATCGGGGTAACCACCACCCTGGGACGCGGCGGGTCAGACTTCACTGCTGCACTGGTGGCTGCTGCCATTGACGCCAATGTTCTTGAAATATGGACGGATGTAAGTGGCATGATGACCGCCGATCCGCGGCTGGTGACCCATGCAAAGGCAATACCCTGCATCTCCTACAAAGAGGCCATGGAACTTTCGCATTTCGGTGCCAAAGTCATCTACCCGCCAACCATCCAGCCGGTTATGACAAAAAAGATCCCGGTCTGGATTAAAAACACCTTCGCCCCTGACGATTACGGAACGCTCGTTGAAAGCACGGTCTCCAGCGATACGAATATGGTCAGGGGAATCTCCAGCATCGGGAAAATGGCCTTCCTGAGCCTTGAAGGAAGCGGCATGGTCGGCATCCCGGGGTTCTCAAAACGCCTTTTCGGAGCCCTCTCTGAAGAGAAAATCAACGTCATCCTGATCACCCAGAGCTCTTCGGAACACTCCATCTGTGCTGCCATCGACGAAGGCAATGCCTCAAGGGCCAGGGCCGCAGTGGATGCTGAATTTGCCAGCGAGATCATCGCCGGGAAGGTGGAGCCGCTGCAGATGGAGACCGGGTTGTCCATTGTGGCACTTGTTGGCGACAACATGAAAAACCACACCGGGATCAGCGGTAAAATGTTTGGGGCACTCGGCCGCAACAGCGTAAATATCAGGGCCATCGCACAGGGATCATCAGAGAAAAACATCTCCGTAGTGATCAGTTCTGGAGATGTAAAAAAAGCCATCAACGTTTTACATGAAGCATTCTTTGAAACGGCCTACAAGCAGGTCAACCTCTTTGTAACCGGTGTGGGTAACGTGGGCAGCCGACTGATGTCGCAACTGCTGCTGCAGCAGGAGTACCTCCTTGAACATCTGCGCATTCAACTCCGTGTGATCGGCATATGCAACAGCAAACAGATGGCATTCAATGAAGAAGGCATTGAATTGCAGCACTGGCAGGAGCAACTCAAAGCCGGACAGCCGATGAAGATTGAAGAATTCATCTCATTCATTGAACAAAAAAACCTTCGGAATTCTGTTTTTGTTGATGTGACTTCAAATGAACATGTTACGGATTTTTATGAACGGCTGTTAAGAAAAAGCATAGCCGTTGTGGCCTGCAATAAAATTGCCAGTTCATCGTCGTATGAAAAATTTGCCAGGCTGAAGGGTCTTGCAAGGGAGTTCAACACTTCATACCTTTTTGAGACCAACGTGGGCGCGGGTTTGCCGATCATTACCACGCTTAATGACCTGATCCGCAGCGGGGATAAAGTACATAAGATCGAAGCGGTGCTTTCCGGCACATTGAACTTTGTATTTAATCATTACAATGGCACGGTGCCTTTTGCCCGGATCGTGAAACGGGCCCAGGATGAAGGATACGCCGAACCCGATCCGCGAATTGACCTCAGCGGCACCGATGTGATGCGCAAGATCCTCATCCTTGCCCGCGAAGCAGGTTACCGGATGGAGATGGATGAGATCACCAGCAATTCATTTCTCCCTGAACCATGCACGCAAGGTGATGTCGCCAACTTTTACCTGGAGATGGAAAAACAGGAAGCGCATTTCTTTTCCCTTTACCACGCCGCATTTGAAGAGGGGTGCAAACTGAAATTCGTGGCCACTTTTGAGAATGGAAAAGCAACCGTCGGGCTCCAGCATATCGACAAAGAACACGATCTTTTTCACCTTTACGGCAAGGACAATGTGGTTCTGTTCTACACCAACCGCTATGTCCAGCAACCGCTTGTCATCAAAGGAGCCGGTGCCGGTGCCGACGTGACCGCTTCCGGCATCTTCGCCGACATCATCCGCACCGCCCGCATCTAACCGATTTGTCACGCGTCACCCGTCACCTGTCACCCGTCACCCGTCACCTGTCACCTGTCATTCGTAACTTGTCATTTGCAAAATGCCCGAAAAAACCCCCTCCCGTACCATCTTCACCCTTGCTGAGGTTACCGCGAGTATCCGGAAAACACTCACGGAGCGGTACACGAGTTCTTTCTGGATCAAGGCGGAGATGAACAAGGTAAACCATTACCCGCAGTCGGGGCATTGCTACCCCGACCTGGTTGAAAAAGCTGATGGAAAGATCGTTGCGGAGATGCGGGCCACCATCTGGCAGGATGATTTCAGGCGGATCAACGACAGTTTCCTGAACACCCTGCATGAGCCGCTCAAAGACGGGATCAAAATCCTCTTCTGCGCTAAAATATCCTACCACCCGGTTCACGGGTTAAGCCTGAGGATCCTGGATATTGATCCGACGTGGTCGCTTGGGGAACTTGAAAAAGAAAAACAGCTAACGATTGACAGGATCAGGAAAGAGGGCCTGTTTGACATGAACAGGTCGCTAGCCCTGCCGTTGCTGCCGGGCAGGATTGCCGTCATTTCGGTGGAGACAAGCAAAGGATACGCTGATTTCCGGAAGATCATCGATGAGAATGAATGGGGCTATTCTTTTTTCCACATGCTCTTCCCGGCCCTGCTGCAGGGTGAACATGCGGTTGCATCCATCCTCTACCAGTTTGAACAGATCAGAAAGGTGAAGGACCATTTTGATGCAGTGGCCATCATTCGCGGGGGCGGTGGCGATGTTGGACTGACCTGTTACAACAACTATGACCTGGCGAAAACCATTGTGCTGTTTCCATTGCCGGTCTTTACCGGCATCGGCCATTCAACGAATGAAACCGTGGCTGAAATGGTCGCTTTCAAAAATGCAATAACCCCCACCGAACTGGCTGATTACCTGTTACAGAAGTTTCACAACTTTTCCGTTCCCATATCCAGGGCCAGGGAGATCATTATTGAAAAGTGTTCCGGGATCCTGCGTGAAGAGCATGCAAAGATGTCGTCCACCGTCAGGTATTTCAAATCAGTAACTTTCGCCAGGCTTGCCAGCGACAAGGCCGCGATCAGACAGGAAATCAGGACTCTTCAGGGGCAATCAACCGGTTTTTTACAGCGGGCGACGGAAAGGCATATCCGGCAGAATGCAGCACTTCTGAACAAGGGTTCCGCGCAGATTTTTAAAACAGGCAGAACCGAAATTGATTATACATTGGCAAATACCAGGCAGGCAGCAGCCAGTTTCATCAATTTCCAGCAGAAGGACCTGGAAGGTGTGGCAAAAACGATTGAACTGCTCAATCCTGCAAACATCATGAACCGCGGATACAGCATCACCCTTTTCAATGGGAAACCGCTGAAAACGGTGCAGGAGGTGCAGGAAGGATCCTTAATGGAGACAATGCTTGCCGACGGAAATATTACAAGCAAAGCAATAACAGTAAATAAAACTGACGACAATGACTAAAGAGCCCAATTACACCGAGGCCTACGAAGAACTTCAGCAGATCGTTTCAGATATCGAAGCTGGAGAAATCTCTGTTGATGAGCTGGCTGTCAAAGTAAAACGCGCGGCACTCCTGATACGGATATGCAAGAACAAGCTGAAAGCAACGGAGGAGGATGTGGCGGGGATACTTAAGGAACTGGAGGGGTGACGCGTGACGGGTGACGCGTGACGGGTGACGCGTGACAGGTGAGGCGTGACGGGTGACGGGTGACGCGTGACAGGTGACGGGTGATGGGTGACGGGTTAGCCGAAGAGTTTGCGGTAGACGTCTTCTATTTTGGCGACGGGGATGATCTGGATGGAGTAGCGTTTGATATCGAGGCCCTTGGTATTGTAGCGGGAGATGAAGATGCGTTCAAATCCGAGCTTGTTGGCTTCAGAGATGCGTTGTTCCACACGGTTGATGGGGCGGATCTCCCCACTCAGGCCCACTTCGGCGGCAAAACAGGTTTTGGAATCCACCGGTGAATCCTGGTTTGATGAAAGTACGGCAGCCACCACGGCAAGGTCGATGGCCGGGTCTTCTACCCTGATGCCTCCTGCAATATTCAGGAAAACATCCTTGTGGCCAAGTCTGAAGCCGCTCCTCTTTTCAAGCACAGCAAGCAGCATGTTGAGCCTTCTTACATCAAAACCGGTTGTAGAACGCTGCGGGGTTCCGTATACCGCGGTACTTACCAGCGCCTGTGTTTCAATGAGCATGGGACGCTGCCCTTCCGTCATCGCGGCAATGGCGATGCCGCTGACGGCTTCGTCGCGCTGGCTGAGCAGGATTTCAGAAGGGTTTGACACCTCCCGGAGGCCTGCATCATTCATTTCATAAATTCCAAGCTCGGAAGTAGACCCGAAACGGTTTTTCAGCGATCGCAGGATCCGGTAGCCATAATTCCGGTCGCCTTCAAACTGCAGCACGGTGTCGACCATATGTTCCAGGATTTTCGGGCCGGCCAGGCTGCCGTCTTTGGTGATATGCCCGATCAGGAACACGGGGGTGTTGGTATGCTTTGAATATTTCTGCATTTCAGCAGCACACTCCTTGATCTGCGAAACACTTCCGGCCGAGGATTCAATCAGGTCGGTTTGGAGGGTTTGTATTGAATCGGCAATGATGATGCCGGGTTTCAGCGCTTCCAGGTGCTGAAAAATCGCCTGCGTGTTTGTTTCAGTAAGGATGTAGCAATTGTCATTTTTAATGGCCAGCCGCTCGGCACGCATCCTGATCTGCTGATCGCTCTCCTCCCCTGTGATATAAAGTATCTTCTGATCTGCACATTTTAACGCAACCTGCAGCATCAGTGTTGATTTGCCAATACCGGGTTCACCACCGATCAGTGTGAGTGAGCCGGGGACCAGTCCGCCGCCCAGCACTCTGTTCAACTCCTGGTCGTGCGTGTTGATACGGGCTTCATGGCTGAATGTAACCTCCGATAGCCGGATGGGCTTCACCGATCTTGGGTCGCGGCTCAACGACGCTGCCTGTCCCTTCTCCTCCCGCTGGATAACCTCCTCTACAAACGTATTCCACTCGCCGCAGGCGTTGCATTTGCCCATCCATTTTGGTGACTGGGCTCCGCAGTTCTGGCAGAAGAAGGCTGTTTTGAGTTTGGACATGGGAGGAAACAGATGATGATTTGGTGAGCGGGTGAGCGGGTGAGCGGGTGAGTGGGGAGCGTGTGAACCCAAAAAGTGCCCGTTACCTGTCACCTGTCACGCGTCACCTGTCACTTGTTATTTGTCATTTGCTATTTTACAGATGTACTTTCTGCGCCAGCTCTATCGTATGCGTCGTGGAATACCCCTTCGTGAGTTCTATCGTTACCACTTTCCCTCCGCGTGCTTTCACAATGTCGCTGCCAACGATCTCCTTGCCTTCATAATCTTTCCCTTTGACAAGGATGTCGGGCTGGATCAATTTAATGAGGTCATGCGGGGTATCCTCTCCGAAAAGGACAACAGCATCAACAAACGAAAATGCTGCAAGGGTAACCGCCCGTGCCTCCTCGTTATTGACCGGCCTGTGATCGCCTTTTAACCGGTGAACAGAGTCATCCGTATTGAGGCCAACGATCAGGATGCCGCCCAGATCTCGGGCTTTCGACAGGTACTCTACATGACCCAGATGGAGAACATCAAAGCAGCCGTTTGAAAAGACGATCTTCTTATCTTTAAAGCGCCACATGGCAACCTGTTTCCTGATATGGTCCCATGTGTAGATTTTTGACTTTATTGTGCTAAGACTTTCCATTTGCGTTTTTGTTAAATGAAAGTAAAATAAGAGATAACCCTCCGGCCACCAGGATCATGCTGGTTTGTGCAGTCCATGAAATCCATCCCAGTGCAAGTCCGGTGGTGCGCACGATGCCGTATAACATCATTGTTTCCTGGATGATTGCCGGGTACAATCCGATTCCACCCGGGGTGATCATGATTCCAACGCTGCCGAGCACCAGCGCTGAGAGTCCTGCTCCGGGACCAAGCGTGCTCGTATCTGTAAAACAAAAGAAACAGGCATAGATCATCACAAAGTACAGTACCCAGATGGCTATGGAATAGAAAACAAACAACCCCGGTTTGCGAATCAGGCTCAGCGATTTAAGCCCTTCCCAGAAACCATTGATCATATTTATGATTTTATTGAAGATCACTGATTTGGCAATCTTCCTCCGAAGGATATAAATGAGTACGATAACCAGGATGCCGAATGTCACAGAGGCAAGAAGGAACCAGCGGCTGAAGATGGGGTTGTTGAGTTTCTCCCCGAGTTTCGGATAGATCTTTTCATTAAGATAATGCCCGATTGTTCCGGCCTGGGTAAAGATCATCAGGAAAAAGAGGCAGATGAATAAAATCATATCGATCGCCCGCTCCGTGATCACAGTGCCGAATGATTTGTTGAAGGGGATCTTCTCATACTTTGCCAGGATACCGCATCGGGTAACCTCTCCCAGGCGGGGAAACGCCATATTGGCAAAATAGCCTACCATGACGGCAAAAAAAGTGTTTTTAAGCGAAGGGTGGTACCCGAGAGGTTCAAAAAAAAGCCGCCACCGGAGTGCACGGAGTACGTGGCTCATCACACCCATCAAAATGGTGAGAATCACCCAGTTGTAGTTGGCAATCCGAAAGGAGTGTAAAATCTGGACACGCTCCTCGGGGGTAAGGCCCCGCAGAGATAACCAAATGATCAAAATACCCAATCCAAGGAAAACGGTGAATTTAATAAAGGTAGTAACCCGGTTTGTGCGGGGAGTTTCTTCAACTGTCAGTTCGGCCATTACCGTGCTTTTTTACCCTTGACCAATTTGTTTTCAGCATCCACGAAGGCGATGCTCGGACTGATTTTCTTCGCTTCTTCAAAATCCATCAAAGCATAGGAGACAATGATCACCAGGTCCTTGGGTAAAAACTTCCGGGCTGCTGCACCATTTAAACAAATGGTTCCGCTTCCCCGTTTTCCTTTGATAACGTACGTTTCGATCCGCTCGCCATTGTTGATGTTCAACACCTGCACTTTCTCAAATTCAATGAGATTCGAGGCGTTCATGAGGGCCTCGTCAATCGTGATACTGCCCACATAATTGATGTCGGCATCGGTAACGGTGGCACGATGGATCTTTGATTTTAATACTTGAATCTGCATCATGCTGCAAAATTACGAAAAAAGTTCAATATTGTCGATGAGTCGCACATCGCCCGCAAAAACAGCAACAAAAGCCACTCCCCGCCCAGGGGCTTGAGGGTTTGAAACTGGCATGAGTGTTTCCCTGTCGCCAATTTCAAGATATTCAACCTTAAAACCCGGGATGTCATTGATGCGGTTAATTGCGTTCACCTGTAATTCGCTCACAGGGCCCGTTCCGGCATTTTCCCTGATACTTTCAAGCTCCCTGAAAATTCCGGGTGCAAGGTTGCGCTGCTCAGGTGTAAGCCTGATGTTCCTTGAACTCATGGCCAGCCCGTCGGGTTCCCTGACCGTTTCGCAGGGAATGATCATAACCGGGAGCTTAAGCTGATGAACCATGTGCATGATCACGGCAAGCTGCTGATAATCCTTTTTCCCGAAGTAAGCATGGGTTGGCTGAACTATGTCAAACAATTTCTTTACCACAATGGCTACACCGTTGAAATGACCCGGCCGGAATCTGCCCTCCATAACCTTGTCGAGGTTACCAAAGTCGACGTCAACAAAATAATTTTCGCCCTCAGGATACATCTCGCCTGCATCGGGCACGAAGGCCACATCGCATCCGGCTGCTTCAAGTTTCCCGAGGTCCTGCTCAAGCGGGCGGGGGTATTTTTCAAGATCTGCCTTGTTGTTGAACTGTATCGGGTTCACGAAGATGCTGCAAACGGTCAGGTCGGTTTCCACCTTTGAACGGTTCACCAGGTTCAGATGGCCAGCATGAAGGGCGCCCATCGTGGGGACAAAACCAACGGTCAGTCCTGTTTTCAACTTTGGTCCCAGGAAAATTTGTAATGCGTCAATCTTTGTAAATATGTTCATCATCTCAGACAGTTACTCAAATTGTCATAATATTTTTTGATTGATCGGAATCGTACCAGCAACCTTTACTGAACACCATTTATATGGCAGTAAAGAATTGTATGTCAATTTTATAACCACAAAGTCGCACAAAGTCCACACAAAGTCGCACAAAGAGTTTAAATATAATGTGAGACATCTTTGGCGCCTTCGTATGTCCTTCATCGCCTTCGTGGTTTTATTATATATTTTGAAAATCAGGCAGTTAGTTTTAGATATAACACCGTCACTGAAGATCAAATGTTACCTGAAAAGCATGATTGCGGTCAATCAGTAATATTTTCAAAGGTAAAATGAAATTCAATCTTAAAAAATTCAGATCGTTTTTTATTTTTATAATAAATTTTGTCGTACATTAGCATATCTTTTCAACTTTTCATCCCTGACTTTGCACGTTACAGGGATATTTTTACTACGTTTGCTGACAAAACTAACCATGTACCGGATATTACAAGTTGAAGATCTGCCATCCGACGCCTACCTGATCAGGAGAGAGGTGAAGAAAGTGCTTGATCCCTGTGAATTCCGGGTTGTGGAGACAAAAGAAGATTTCCTGGCGACCTTACTTGAATTCAAACCCGACATCATCCTTTCCGACGTTTGTATTCCCGGTTTTGACTGGCATTCTGCACTTTTGTTAACAAGCCAGCATTCCCCCCATACTCCATTCCTGGTTGTAAGCGGCACTTCCAGTGAGGAGGTCAGTAAAGCATGTATCCAGGCAGGGGCCACGGACTATGTCAATAAAAATGACATTCACAAATTGGGCCCGGTCATTCTGAATGCCCTGAAATAACGACATTTTAGTACATTTCATTCAATAACAAAGACGCAAAACCGAAAAACAGTTTTGCGTCTTTGCTTTTTAAAGAAGTTATCAGAGTGAACCTTCGTCGTAGGCTTTCTCTCCGTGCAATGCAACATCCAGGCCGGCTTTCTCATGTTCTTCTGTAACCCTTACACGGGTAACCAGGTTGATGAGGGCAAGCATGATATAAGTAAAGATGAAGGCGTAGGCTGAGGCTGCCACAACAGTGATCAGCTGTTTAAAGAAAAAGGAACTCTCTCCGAACCACAATCCCTCTGAAAGGACTGCCGGGTTGATCATTTTGGTGGCGAAAACACCCAGCAGGATGGTGCCCAGCACCCCTCCCACTCCGTGAACACCCCAAACATCGAGTGCATCATCCCAGTTCAGTTTATTTTTAAGCTGAACAGCCAGGTAACATGTAACACCTGCAGCAACACCAATGATCGGTGCCGACCACATCGGGACAAACCCGGCACAGGGAGTGATGGTTGCCAGCCCGGCGATGGAACCGGTCAGCAATCCAAGCAATTTCGGCCTTCCTTCGCGAATCCATTCAATGGCCACCCATGCCGCTGTTGCAAAGGATGCAGCCACGTCGGTGTTGATAAACGCAAGCGCGGTAATTTTATCCACCTGCAGTTCACTGCCTGCATTGAATCCGTACCATCCAAACCAGAGCAATCCGCTCCCGATGGCCACCAGTGGTATGCTGTTGGGTGTTGAGTTTTTATCTGTTCTCGCACCTACATAGAACACTGAAGCAAGCGCAGCAAAACCGGCGGTGGCATGAACCACGATACCCCCTGCAAAGTCAAGTACTCCCCATTGCGCGAGCAAACCATTTCCCCAGATCATGTGAACGAACGGGTAGTATACCATAATCTGCCATACCGTCAGAAAGATCATATATGACCTGAAGGTAACCCGGTTTACGAAAGCACCGGTGATGAGGGCAGGGGTGATGATGGCAAACATCATCTGGTACACGATGAACACGATTTCGGGAATCTTGCCGTTCCCGGCATAAATGGAATCAATGCTGACGCCGTTCAGGAATACTTTGTCAAGGTTTCCGAAAATACCGCCAACCCCGCCGCTGAAACAGAGGGAATAGCCGAAGGTCACCCATAAAACAGTGGTCCAGCCAAGCGAGGCAAAACTCTGGATCATGATCCCGAGGATATTCCGCTTGGTGGCCAAACCACCGTAGAAAAACGCCAGGGCCGGCGTCATTAACATCACCAGGCTGGCCGATAACAGCATGAACCCGGTTGAACCAACATCAATTGTTCCCATGATAATAATTTTAGTTAAGTTGAATTATATCTAAATTCGATTTCGCTACTTCGCCAATTAAAGTGACAACCCAAACACCAGGAAAACACTCTGCGCCTGCGGGTTCGTAATTACCGACCCGAATACCGGCAGTGAATATTCCTTTGAGATGGCAATTGACTTTGAGACAGTGAGGCCCGCATTTGTCACGCCTCCATATGGGCCATACCATGCCGAACCGAACGGGATGCCGCCTACAAACGGTTTCACGCCGAATCCCTTTACGTTAAATGTATAAGCAGCTTCAAAATAGGTGGAGAAGTTGTTATCGGTGCCTGCACCATACGTTCCGGCGGCATCTTTCCCTTTATCGGCGCCATAAACGAATGTGCCCGCATAGAGTTGAAGGGGAAATTTCTCAGTTCCGGCCCACGAGAGGCAAATCTCCAGGGTATGGCCGGTCGTTGCATTTTTAAAGTTGTAAAATTTGTTCCCGCTGTTGGGGTTCAGCGGGTTCGGGAAGAAGTAGTCGTAAGCCATTAAGGTCACTCCCTTCCAGGTATAAGATATATACGTGTCGAACTCGGCATAATGGCCCATGTTCTCCACTGTTGAATCATTGACCTTCTTTGAATATTGTCCCAGTCCGTAAGAACCCCAGAATCCGGCTTTAAAACCGCCTACCGAAAAAGCCACAGCGGGCTGAATCCCTGGAGAGTTCCCATAATCAGCGCCCCGCCAGATGTACCGGCTGACAATATCAGCGCCCGCGCTGAAAGTTGCCTGGGGGCCGGACTTTTCGTCCATTTTGTTTTCATCCTGGAGCTGTGCAAAGCTGCCTGTGGCAAGCACCATCATCAGTCCTGTGAACAGGAGTGATTTTCCCTTAAAGAATTTCCTAATCATCGCTATATGAATTGTTAATGTTTTCACATGCAATGTTAGGGCGGGCACAACTCCTGTGCAATCCCGTAAACTACTGAATTTTAATAAGGTAAATCCAATAGACGCTATACGTGACTTACGTATACCACGCACAAGTATATGGCAATCCGAAATTTCAAATTGATTGATTACTATCCATAGTGGGAGACGGTAAATGTAAGGATACAGGGATATGCCTTGATATAGAGGTAACGCAAGCGGTGAAGATAATGACCCCTCCGCTCCGTAGGAGCAAAATATGGGTAGAAAGACCATGTACCGGAGCTATTCGCGCCGTAGGTGCGAAATTATCTTCGGAGATTATCATCCGTAATAAATTGCACACCTACGGTGCGCCTGGGCCAGAGGGGGGCGCATGGACTACCAATATCTGGCTCCTACGGAGCCCTGAAAGGGTTCTTAATTACAAATGTCGGTTTAACATAAAAGTAGGAAGTAAATTCTATATCCGAATTGGAATTGTGGCTATTCAAACTGTCTTATGCTTTGGAAG
Organism: uncultured Bacteroidales bacterium; assembly: GCA_903959905.1. Classification (GTDB taxonomy): domain Bacteria; phylum Bacteroidota; class Bacteroidia; order Bacteroidales; family FEN-979; genus CAIVAT01. Next base: position 76,888 of record CAJBYO010000019.1, on the reverse strand, counting down.
TCCTTATAATTATTGTTCTTCAAAAAATCGACATCTAACTGTTTCACCTCATAGGTTGTTTTTATTTGGATACCAACATTATAATGGTACATCAAATCAACCAGTTTGTTTCCATCGATGAGTATTATTGAATGATGAGCATCATGTGCTTTTTTGATCGCAGAATCATCAAAAACTGAAGTCGTAACAAAAACACCTTTGTTCGTATCGCCACTCATTGCACCAATAAAATTCCTTATATCCTTTTCTCTAACTTTGTTCTCTCCATATCTTTTAGCCTGTATATATATCTTATCAAGGCCTAATTTATCTTCATTTATTATTCCATCTATTCGTTTTTAATTTCAGAAGCTCAACAGGCAAATTGGAATAATACTTTTCTACAACTTTTTTTAATAATTCACGATGCTGGATTATTTTTCCATCGCTTAGTATGTCAAGAATGGGATTAAATGTTTCGTGAAATTTCGGCAACTCCATAGCAGGCAAGTTTAATGAATGTGGTTAGCGTTATCGTTATGGGAGGTAGATAATGTTAAATCTCCACGATCTTATTCCTGATCGCATACTTGATCAGTTCCACCGTAGATTTAAGTTCCAGCTTTTTCATGATATGGTTCTTATGGGTCTCTACGGTACGGATGCTGATATCAAGCTGGTCGCTGATTTCCTTGTTGATGAAACCCTCGGCGAAGAGCTTGAGTATCTCTATTTCGCGGGTGGTGAGCGGGATCGGGCCGCCGGCGGCCGACATGTCGTCTTCTTTGGCTTTGCGAACGTAGCTCTTCAGCATGATGCGGGAGATGGCATCGGAGAAGAACTCCTCGCCGTCGCGGATGGCATGGATGGCGCTCAGCAATTCCTCACGGGAGGTGTTTTTAGGCAGGTATCCCCTTGCCCCGGCCTTTACAGAATTAAAGATAAAGTCCTCGCTGGTGTACATCGACAGGATCAGTACCCGCGTATCCGGGTATTCGGCTGTTACCCTTTTGGTTATCTCAATGCCATTGGTGTCGGGCAGGGAGATGTCAAGGATGAGAATGTCGGGAGGCTCCACGGCAATTTTTTCAAAGCACTCCTTTCCGGAGGAGGCCTCCCCGAGGATTGCCAGATCTTCGGCACTGACTAATAAAGCTTTGATCCCGTCGCGTACAAGCTGGTGATCATCCACGAGGAAAATCCTGATTTTTGACATAAGCATAAGTGATTGGTACATTCAGTGTGATGGTGGTGCCTTTCATGGGCACCGAATTTATTTCAATGCGGCCCTGCAGCAGGCTTGCGCGCTCGCGCATGTTGTGTATGCCGTTTCCGCCCTCATTCATGGCTGTGCCGGGTGTAAAGCCTTTGCCATTGTCGCGGATCACAAGGATCAGCTGATCCGGCTCCCTTGTAAGGTAAACCCACACTTCTTTGGCTTCGGCATGCTTCACGATGTTGTTCAATGCCTCCTGTGTCAGCCGGTAAATGTAGGTTTTGATTTTTTTATCCAGGTCGTCAAAGTCTCCTTTGGCCTCAAAATGAATGCGCAGGCCGCTGTGCTCCTCCGTTTCTGAAAAAAGGTTGCGGAAAGCGATCGGGATGCTGAACACTTCCAGCACCGACGGCATGAGGTTGTTGGAGATGCGGCGGACCTCATCAATGATCTGGTCAAAATACTTTTTCAGCTCCTGGATGGAGTTGCGAATGTCTTTCCCATCCTGGTAAAGCAGGTTTTCAAGGCGGAGTTTGATGGCAATGAGCGACTGGCCGATACCGTCATGCAATTCGCGTGAAAGGCGTTGCCGCTCCATCTCTTCCCCGTCAAACACCGACCGCATGCGTCCGAACCGCTCCTGTTGAAGTTCTGTTGTCTTCTCCTTGATCTGGCGTGCCATCACATTGAATGACCTGGTAAGCAACCCGATCTCATCACCTGTCGTTACCGGGAGATCAATATCATACTGGCCTTCGCCCAGGTTCACTGTAGCGTCTTTGAGCCTGATCAGGGGTTTCGTAATGCGACGCGAAATAAACAGCACAAAACCAAAAAAGATCACGATGATGATCATGCTGATCAGCAGAATCCGGGTCCTCGTTTCATAAATCGGCACCATCGCCTCCTGCTCGTCAAACTCAGCCAGAATGGCCCAGTTGAGATTGGGAACCCTTACCTTTTCATAGGATGAAAGCACCAGGATGTTGCGGTAGTCATTGGTAATCAGAGATCCTGTTTTGCCTGCCAGGGCCTCTTTTGCTGACGAAGTGTTTACCACGGTTCGCAGCATTGATTTTTCCTGGAACCTGGAGGCTGAACGCATGAGGAAATCGGGACCAACAAGATAGGTTTCACCACTGAGCCCCATGCCGCTCAACGGGTCATTGTTCAACATGATGGCATTAATGGCTTCCATGGAGATGGCAAGAACAAGGATATCGCCGGTTTGGTTTTCTCCCGCACCTTTCCCGGTAAACCGGGTTGCCATAAACTGGCAGGGCTCACCGGTTAAGGGATCAATGGATTCATCAAAGATGACAACCGGGTTTTGCGCAAGAGAGTCGCGGAGTATGCGGAAGAGCTTCGGAGGGATGGCCGGCGGTGTTTTTCCAGGAGTTCCAATGATTAATCCGGATGAAATTACATGATCCTGGCCCACCAAATAGTATGCTCGATAGTACTGGCCAGGCAGAATTGACCCCACCCCTGGACCCTCCCCAAATAAGGAGGCGGGGGTGATCCCTGCCAGAAAGGTAATTTCCCGCATGCGGTCGGCATAAAACTGCTCAATCTGGTTCTTCTTTACAATACGGAGTGAGGTAAGCTGATCAAATGTGCGGCTCATCAGCGCCTCTTTTGTACTGTAAAAAGAGATGGCGCCAACGATCATGATTGCGCCAATACCCAGGAGGACGAAGTAAAGAATGAGTTTTTCGCTAAGCGAGCCGATCTTCATGGTTTTTTACTACTTTTGAGTCATCTCAGGCCGGGGGTAAACTGATGCACAGGCAAACATACTAAAAATAAGAATCTATGGGATCACTATTTGTAAGAGAAACACGTAATTTCATTTTATACATTGGCATCGTGTTCCCGGCTTTGGTTTTCCTGGTCAACCCCTGCATCCTCAGCGCACAGGCAAAAACCATCCCCTACTATGCCGACCCGGCAGCACTGCCACCCGAGCTTCCGCTCACACTGACACATTTAACCGCACATCTTCGCTTTCAACCGGAGAAAAACCTGGTAATCGGCACGGCTGAGTTTACCAGCACCCCGAATACCAACAAAAAAAACTCCCTGGTTTTCAATACACCTGAGATGAAGGTATCATCGGTCACCATGAATGGTATCGCTGTAAAATATCACCAGGCACATGACAGCCTGGTAATTGATGAAGGATACACGAACGTATTTCCTACGATGAAGGATCCGTACCCCGCAACCAAAATCCTGATAACCTATACCTCCACCCCCCAGGCCGGCCCGATCTATTTCATCGGCTGGAAACCTGAAGAGGCCGGCAAACGCAGGCAGATATGGGCGCACCGCCCCAACGGCTGGATCCCCTATATCACAGGCCGCATTACTGTTGACCTGTTTATCACTTTTGACAGTGCTTACAAGGTATTTTCCAACGGGGAGAGGATGGCCGTGACACCAAACACCGACGGAACCAAAACCTGGCACTACGCCATGAAAAAGGATCATCCTTTTTTCTCAACATCACTGGTCATAGGCGATTACAATTACACAAGCACCAAATCATCACGCGGCGTACCGCTTGAATTCTGGTACTATTCCGACATGCCCGACCGGGTGTGGTCTACCTACATGTATTCAGAACAGATGTTTGATTTCTTTGAAAAGGAACTTGGCTTTGATTACCCATACCCGGTTTACCGGGAAGCCCCGGTTATTGACTACATGTATGGCGCCATGGAGACAACCACCAGCACTGTATTCGGTGACTATATGCAGATCACACCGCGGGCATGGTGGCAAAGGAACTATGTGAATGTAAACGCTCACGAACTTGCACACCAGTGGTTCGGGAATTGCATTGCCCACCTTGTCAACAAGGATGTATGGCTGACAGAAAGTTTTGGAACCTATTATGCCAAGATCTTTGAGAAGAGCATTTACGGTGAAGACTATTACCAGAACATCCGCAATGATGAGATGCACGCGGCACTTGAAGCAGCCAGGAAGAATGACTTCCCGGTGGGCGGCAGCCAGGGCGGTGTGCAGCGAATTTACCAGAAAGGCTCACTGGTGCTTGACATGCTCAGGAATGTCATGGGTGATGACCGGTTTCAGATCGCTGTCAACATGTACCTGAAAAAAAACGCCTTCGGATATGCCGAAACATCCGATTTCATTAAATGTACCTACCTGGCAACCGGAAAGCCCTGGAACTGGTTTTTTGAAGAGTGGGTATTGAGAGGCGGAGAGCCGGAATACCTGGTCACTGATTCACTTGCAAGGGATTCATCAGGAAATGAGAGCACCGTTTTCAAAGTTAGGCAGGTACAGAAAATAACGGATGTGAGCGGATTGTTTAAGATGCCTGTGACGTTTGAAGTCCGGTACACGGATGGAACATGGGATTCAAACATTTCATGGGTCGAAAATGAGTACACCGAGGTATCCATCCCGAATCCGCAAAAGAAGAAAATAGACTACCTTCTTTTTGATCCCAACAGGAAGATCCTCAAAAAGGTCACCTTTATCCAATCGTTTGACAGACTCGTTTCACAGGCATTGAAAGCATATAACATGATTGACAGGTATGATGCCCTGCTTGCACTGCGGCCTGAGCCGATAGAAAAAAAGAAGGAAACGCTGATTGCTGCATACCAGAAAGAGCGTTTCTGGCTGACAAGGTCGGAGATCATCCACCAGGTTGCGGCCGATCATTCACCTGAAACCGTGGAACTGTTCAGACAGGCACTGCTTGACACGGATGCCAATGTACGCAAAGCCGCCCTCCTGGCACTGGATCCCGTTCCTGACCTGCTTCGCAGCACGGTGGAGGATATGCTGTACGACGAAAGCTACCTGAACGTTGAGTATGCTCTTGAAGCGTTATGCACATCCTTCCCCAAAAGTGTTGATTACTACCTTGACCTTACCAAAGACATGGAGGGCTGGCGTGGAAAAAACATCAGGATGATGTGGCTTGCCGTGTCACTGGTTCATGATAAAACCGAATACCGCCCCGAACTTATTGCCTACTGCGGCCCGAAATATGAATTTGAAACCCGCATGAACGCATTCAACCTGTTGAAAAAACTGAAATACGCAGATGCTGAAACGATGAAATATGCTGAAGTTGCAAGCAGGCACTGGAACAGTAAGTTGAGTGGGGTTGCGAAAGAATACCTCAAAAGTACTGAACCAGTTAAATAGCAAAACCTGCCCCCTTGTCCGCTCGTCCGCCTGTCCGCTTGTCCACTCGTCCGCCCGTCCGCTAATAAACTAAATCCCATGCCCTCCAACCCCAAAATCCTCACCCGAACCGTCCTTCTAGTCTCCTTCGTCAGCCTGTTCACCGACGTTGCCAGCGAGATGCTTTACCCCATTATGCCGGTTTATCTTAAATCCATTGGTTTTTCTATTTTGCTTATCGGGATTCTTGAAGGGGTTGCTGAGGCGACAGCCGGGCTGAGCAAAGGCTATTTTGGCCATCTGTCGGATATCAAACAGAAGAGGGTTCCATTTGTTCGTGCAGGCTACACACTCAGCGCCATCTCCAAACCGCTGATGGCATTGCTCACCTTTCCCCTGTGGATTTTCTTTGCCCGAACGCTGGACAGGTTTGGCAAGGGCATCCGCACCAGTGCCCGCGATGCCATGTTGAGCGACGAAACCACCCCCGAACACAAAGGCAAGGTTTTCGGATTTCACCGGTCGATGGACACCGTCGGCGCAGCCATCGGCCCCATCCTGGCATTGATCTACCTGTGGTTCTACCCGGGGCAGTATAAGTGGATGTTCTTTATTGCGTTCTTCCCGGGATTGGTGGCCATTGGGTTGACGTTTTTGTTGAAGGATAAGCGGGCGGACAAGCGGACAGGCGGACGAGTGGACAAGCGGACGGGTGGACAGGCGGACAGGCGGACGGGCGGACAAGCGGACAAGCGGACAGGCGGACAGGCGGACGGCAGCACGCCATCAGCACATCAGCAAATCACCACATCAACCAATCAACACATCAACACATCAGCAAATCCGGGTTTCTTTTCCTACCTCAGGTACTGGACCCGTGCGTCCTCCGGCTTCCGGTTCCTGGTGGCAGGTTTACTCGTATTTACCTTGTTTAACAGTTCGGATGCATTTTTGTTGCTGGCTCTGAAAGACAAAAACCTTTCTGATCCGATGATGATCGGGGTGTACATTTTCTACAACCTGGTTTATGCCCTGTTTTCTTACCCGGCAGGGGTGCTGGCCGACCGTATCGGGCTCAGGACCATCATGATTTTCGGGCTGTTCCTCTTTGCCATCGTCTATTTTGCCATGGGATTTGCCACATCCCTGGTTTTTTTCGGCGTTCTGTTTTTCCTGTACGGCATTTATGCGGCATGTGTGGAAGGAATCTCCAAGGCGCTGATCTCAAACATGGCTGACAAGGCGGATACGGCCACAGCCATCGGATTTTACAACAGTTTGGCAAGCATATTCACACTCCTTGCAAGTTCACTGGCCGGGGTGTTGTGGTACACCATCGGGCCGAAGGCGATGTTTATGATCTCGGGTGTTGGGGTCTTCGGGGTAGTGATTTACCTGTTGGTTGTTTTCAGGAGTTTTCCGAAAAGGTAACCGGGTTCATGGTGCTTTGCAGGGTTTTCTCCATTAACCTCTTATAAAAAAATTACACAGAGGGACACGGAGAAGACACAGAGGTTCACAGAGGGGTGTTAATTATGTTTTAAAAGGAGTTTCTGCACCTGGTAATTGCTTCCATTCCTGACCTGGATGAAATACAGGCCATCAGGCCGGTTGCCCAGGTCAATTTGTACACTCCCTGAATCTGCAAAATCGGACGCAAATACCTGTTCCCCCAGGAAATTCTTGATCGTAATGTTGGCGTTGGAAGGGAATTCATCCCTGTTGAAAATAAGTCGGATAGGTCCATCTGATGGATTTGGGGTTATGGTAAAAGAGAACCAGCCCGGCTTTTGTTCAGGTATTTTTCCTGTAACTGCCACACATCCGTCGAAAGTTGATAAACCGGCATTCATCGATCCTGGACTTGAAATGGCGACCAGCTGTACAGAAGTGGTTGAGAACGTTATCGGGGCAACATTCAGGTTACCGGGATTTGAACTGAACATGGCTTGCAGAATGCAATCAACATTGCTTAGAAGCGAATCTGCCTTGATGAGGCCGATCTGGGGACGATCAGTTGGCGCAAGTTTCACGCCCATGATCGGTCCGTTTCCAAGAATTATGAACCCTTTGTCTGAAGTTTCCAGAACATCCGAGGCAAGCAAGGCAAGCGATTTTCCCCACTCGTAATTGCCGGCAGAATCTATTTTTATACAGGGATCAAAGCCCCATCCGTGCACAGATAATATGTATCCACCATCATGTGTGGCGCGCAATTTCGGACTGGGAATATAATTGAACAGATCAGGGCTGAACAAATCGTAACTTTTGCACCAGGTCTTGTTTCCTGAAAGATCTGTTTTAAGGAGAAACAATCCGCTGCCAGGCGCACCGATCAGGAACATGTATCCGTCAGGCTGTTCAATCACATCATAACCTGAAAGACTGACACTGGCGGATGCCGTATATTTTTTTGTCCAGGTCACTGTACCTGAAGCAGTAAGTTTCATCAGGAAGGCATAGGACTCAAATGCAGCGTTTTGCGCCATACCTGCCATGATATAGCCTCCGTCATTGGTTTGGCTGACCGCATATCCGCGCGTAGCATACCCATTGGAAAAAGTATATGCCCAGGGAACATTTCCTGATGCATCAAGTCGGACAATAAAAATTTCATCGTACGGAGCCACCGTCTGTGAAATGGAGCCGGTAATGATATACCCATGATCGCCGGTTTGTTTTATATCCAGGGGCATTGCGGCGGTTGTGAAATCAACGGTCTGCGTCCACAGGGTATCTCCGGCAGCGTTCATTTTGATGCAAATGAGATCACTGCCACCATTTAAAGTGTCAAAGATGGAGCCTGCTGCCAAAACGCAGGAATCAGGTGTGGCCACCATGCAGTTCATCCTCATACCGTCATATGCACCAAGCTTTTTTTGCCAGATGACTGCGCCGGTTGAGTCGACCTTCATGACCAGTCCGCGCCGGTCTCTTTCTCCCGCAATAATATAATGCTGGTCAAAAGATTTAACGAGCGAGTACCCCTGTGCAGCGCCAAAAATATCGTAATAGACTTTGGTGAAGGTGGATAGCTGGGCTTTTAGCAAAGTGGTACTATACGTTAACAAAAAAATAAATAATAGAACCCTGTATCTCGATAGCATGGCCGTTCATTATTTAAGTGTTCTGGTTATCCAAATATAATGACTTTCATGGAAAGTGATACTTCCCGTACAAAGTTTATTTAAGGGGAATACAGAGTTAAATATTACCAGGAAGGAATTATTGAATTTTCAGAAGGTCTTCTCTGAATTGCGGTTGAGAACTCACAGGTATACAGGGAAATTTTGTGTGTGATTTCAAGCATTTGCCTCGTTATCACCAAGTCTCTATACATAAATAACTTCGGATAAAATCATGGACTTAAATACTGGCAGGATGGCTTTTTCACGACAGATATCCACACGACGATTGAATTGTTGCTCCATCGTTAACCGAAGTTCCTGCTTAAGTTCAAATATTTCAGGAGTACCCGGCTCCAATTCTATCAGGATATCAAGATCACTTGATTCATTTGCTTCTTCTCGCGCAAATGAACCAAATAAGCCAAGTTTTAATAAATGAAAACGCTTCTGAAACAAAGGCTTATTTGCTGTTAAATATGTCAGAATATCCTCTCTTGAAAGCATTTGGATTATTTTATACAAAAATACTAAAAACATGTGAATTAAAGTATAAGGACACGTTGGAAGGTTATTGATTTTCATTCTGCGCGTAGAGCCGTCTTTGACCGAAGTGTCGTTCTTTCAATTAAAAGAATGCCTGAAATACCCAACTCAAACTTCGGGCGACCAATTCCCTAATTATTCCATCACAAAATTTGCATTGTGCGAATTTTTCTTATAATTTCGTCGTATCGTATAGTTTTATAATCCAATGTATTATGAAATATTTATACCTGGTGCCCTTGTTCCTCTTCATATCAGTGAAGATAACAGCTCAAACCTACCTCCCTCTCACCGATAACATGGTGATCAACAGCAATTCCAACCTCAAGTTCGCGGCAGGTAACTACAGTTTTCCCGATGCTGCTTCCGATGGTGTCATCCAGGTGAACGGGGTGCAAAACGTTGTGCTTGACGGCGACTCCTGCTTTGTGGATGGTGTCGGGAAAACCGGCTATATGATCAGGATCAGCAACTCCCACAACATTGTGATTAAAAATTTCGACTCGGTGTTCAGGTATAAATATGCCGTTTGCATTACCAATTCCGATCATATCACCATCAATAACAATGTATTCTGCCACAATAAAGTTGATTCATCCGGATGGATCGATGTGTGGGCAAACTATAACCTCGCCCTCGGCGGAGGGGTGATGATGTACCAGAGCAGGGCCGCTCATATTTACAACAATGAAATGACCCTTCAGAACGACGGTGTGGCGCTTTACCACTGCGACAGCATCAGAATCCACGACAACGACTTTTCCTGGAACACCTCTTTCGGCATCCGGATGTTCTCGACCGACAGCTGCCATATTTACCAGAACAACTGCTCACACGTGAACCGCCCGCTTACCGATCCGAGCGACTGCGCTGCACTGCTGCTTATCATATCCAATGAAAACAAGGTGGAGTACAACGACCTGTCCTATTCCGGCGACGGGGTATTCCTTGGACAGTACCAGCAGTCTGCCACCAAAAACAACAACTATTTTGCCTACAATGAATGTTCCTACTCACCTCACAATGCCATTGAGGCGACGTTTGCAGATGGCAACATTTACGAACACAACAAGTGCAATTACAGCCACTATGGGCTCTGGCTGGGGTATTCATTCAATACGGTGGTCAACAGCAACGAAACAATCGGGAACTACCAGTCGGGGGTCGCAGTTGACCGGGGTTTCAGCAATGTCATCTCAAACAACCTGATCAAAGATAACCCCATCGGTGTTGAATTATGGGAGGGTACGCCGGCCACGGGTTATTCCTCGTTTCATTCCCAGGATTACCCGATCCATGACAACAATTTTGACGGGAACACCCGCGCCATTTCCTCCGTAAACACAAAACACGCCGTTGTTGTCAACAATGAATTCAATTACAGCCAGAATACCAGTCTGTACATGGATGGTGCTTCCGCTACGGATACGATCACCGGAAACACATTCCGGATGCCCACCGGTTACCACATTTACAACAATTCGGCATATGTCAAAAATGCAGTCGGGAATCTGTTTCTTCCAACGGATACTGCGCTGATCAGCGCCAAGATCTATGACAAACACGACGTAACTGCCAAAGGTGAAGTACAGTGGGAGCCTGCCACACCGGGCCCGCCAACGAATCTGCAAACCATACCGCCATGCGACATGGCCGAGCCGGAAGCGGTATGGTATGCCTATCCCGAAGTGGGTTACCCTGCCAAAATCAAGATCCCCGATTCGCTTTATTTTGATACCAACATCAAGAAAACCGGCTCGTCCTCTGTCAAACTGTCCACAAGCCGTGGTTATGACCTGGCGCTCAACTACCGCCCGGCGGGAGATTCGCTGTCGCGGTGGGCGCTTTCTGACCTCGACACACTCTATTTCTGGGTTCGGACCATCAAGCAGCCGACATACGGGTTCCAGTTCTTTTCCGTCAGGTTAGGAGACGATCACGGGAATTATTACAAATACACGGCCTCCCCGACATTGCTGAATGCTGCCAACAATAGCTGGAAACAGTATAAGTTTCCGTTGTCTGGCAATTCCCAGTTTTCTCGCTCTGTAACAGGTGCCATGTCGCTTTCACAGGTGAATTATGTTGAGATCCATGCAGACACCTGGGATTATGGTTTCACCCTGTGGGTTGACGGGTTGCAGTTTCAGCCATGCTCCCCGATCGTTGGAGTAGGACAAAATGACTTGCCCGCCGGGACATCCCTGACGAATTACCCGAATCCATTCACAGAAAGCACCACCATCATGGTTCATCTTGAAAACAGCGGCCCGGCGAGACTGGAATTGTATGATGTCATGGGTAACAAAATCACAACGATTGTTGATATAGTTCTGAATGCAGGGGAACATGAGTTTAATGTGAATATGTCAAATTTACAGCTTCATGGGAAAGCTGGCATATACTTGCTAAAACTGTCAACAGGCAACCAGGTAATAACGCATAAAATACTGTTTACCAGGTAAATTCCTGTTCCGCACCTACGGCGCGGGAACTACCATATCACCCCGCGTTCTACCAGGGTTTGGCTCCTACGGAGCCGGGGTATTGGTTCGTATCTCTTTTACAATTTTACCATTTTACCATTTTACCATTTTACCATTTTACCATTTTACCATTTTACCACTTTACCACTTTACCACCTCCCTGTAACATTTTCCACTTTTTCCCGTCTGGCATAGAAATTGTCATGATTTAGATTAATTTTAAATAATATCTGTTCTTTTTGGCAGTTATACTTTTCCTATTTCAGAAATATGAAGCACTCAAATAATATTATGTATAAAGTCTCTTTGACATTTTTGTTATTCATCTTCGGCCTGACTCTATTTGCCCAGTCGGGCACAATCAAAGGCCGTGTGTTCAATCATAAGAACAACGAACCTGTGCCTTTTGTCAATATCATTATTGACGGCAAACCCACCCAGGGCGCGACCAGCGATGTTGACGGCAACTACACAATCACCAAAGTCAGCCCCGGCTATGCGCGGCTTATTGCCACTTCTGTGGGGTTTAAAAAATTCATTTCTGCCGATTTTCTTGTCACGAATTCCAAAACAGCTGACCTCGATATCGGCCTTGACGAACAGGTGATCACCCTGGAGCAGGTTACAATCAAACCCTCCGTGGTTGAGCGGAATGAAGAGGTTCCGGTGTCACTTCAAAAACTTTCCATCCAGGAGATTGAGCGCAGCCCTGGCAGCAACCGCGATATTTCAAAGGTAATCCAGAGCCTTCCGGGCGTGGCTTCATCACCGTCGTTCAGAAATGACGTGATCGTTCGCGGAGGCGGCCCGAGTGAAAACAGGTTTTACCTCGATGGCGTGGAAATCCCCTACCTGAACCATTTCTCCACACAGGGATCGTCGGGCGGACCGGTTGGCATCATCAATGTTGATTTCATCAGGGAGGTGCAGCTTTACTCAAGTTCTTTTCCTTCCGCCAGGGGAAATGCGCTTAGCTCTGTCATGGAGCTGAAGCAGATCGACGGCAACAAGGAGAAGTTCGGAGGCCGTCTTTCACTTGGCTCCAGCGACCTTTCGCTAACGCTGAACGGCCCCATCAGCAAAAATTCATCCCTGATATTCTCGGTACGCCGTTCCTACCTGCAATTCCTGTTCAGTGCGCTGAAGCTGCCATTTTTACCGACATACAATGACTACCAGGTGAAATATAAAATTGACCTGGACTCCCGGAACCAGCTTTCGGTCATTTCCATCGGTGCCTATGATAAAAACAAGCTGAACACAGGCATCGCCAACCCGGATGCTTTCCAGAAATATATCCTACAGTCGCTCCCGGTCAACAACCAATGGAGCTACGTTTTTGGCCTTGTTTACCGGCATTTCCGGGCCAAAGGCTATGACACCTGGGTGCTCAGCCGGAACATGCTGAACAATGAACAGCTGAAGTACACAAACAATGTTGAACTCCCCGACAGCCTGCTGCTCAAATACAATTCACAGGAAATAGAGAACAAATTGCGCTATGAAGGCCTCACTGACCTTGTGAAATGGAAAATTACTTACGGGGCCGGCATTGAATATGCCAAATATACCAACCAGACATACCAGAAGATCTTTGTCGTTAACCCGCTTATTCCCGACTCCATTGCAACGCTCAACTACAACTCCAGGCTTGAAATGTGGAAATGGAACATCTTCGGGCAGGTAAACCGTGCTTTCTTCAACAACCGGCTGAATCTCAATCTTGGTTTAAGGATGGATGCAAATAACTACTCCAGCCTGATGAATAACATGCTGAAACAATTGTCACCGAGATTTTCTGCTTCCTATTCGTTTGTGCCTGACAAGTTTTTTCTCAACTTCAACATCGGCCGCTATTACCAGCTTCCCGCTTACACTTCGCTTGGATTCCGCAGCAATAAAGGGCTGCTTGTCAACGACTCACTTGGAATCAAGTACATCTCGGCCGATCACATTGTCCTCGGCCTGGAATACCAGCCCAAACAAAATGCCAAGATCTCATTGGAAGGTTTCTACAAATACTACAAAAACTACCCCTTCTCCATCAAAGATTCTGTGGCACTTGCCAGCAAGGGTTCGGAATTTGGTGCAGTGGGCGACGAACCGCTGCTCCCCGTTTCCAAGGGCCGTGCCTATGGATTTGAAGTGCTGGTGCGCAATGCGGATATTTTCAAGTTCAACCTGATCATGACCTATACCTTCGTTCGCAGCGAGTTTACCAATTACGTAGGACAGTATATCCCTTCAGCCTGGGACAACCGCCACCTCATCAATGTGACGGTGGGTAGAAAATTCAAACACAACTGGGAAATTGGTGCTAAATGGCGGTTTGCCGGAGGGCAACCTTATACACCGTGGGATATGGACAAGTCAAGCCTGGTTACTGCCTGGGATGCCCAGGGCCGGGGTTACCTGCAGTACAGTGCATTCAACACACTGCGCCTTTCATCGTTCAACCAGCTGGATATCCGCGTTGATAAAGGGTTCTATTTTAAGAAATGGTCGCTGATGTTCTACCTCGACATTCAGAATGTGCTGAATTTCCAGTCACAGCAGCCTGACCTGCTGGTCAATACCCAGGAAGACGGTACAGTGGTGAAGTATGTTGACAATGCCGGGCAGGAACGCTATAAACTGCGTGCAATAACAAACACAGCAGGAACTGTTTTACCTGCCATCGGCATCATGGTGGACTTCTAAAAATTCGGGAAACTTCTAATGCTGCATGTCGCGGCGCCTGGCCTTGAACTCCTCCATGAACTTTTGATAGGTTTTAAACTGTTCAGGTGTAAGAACCGCTTTCAATTCGCCATCCTTCTGCTTGTTGAGGCTCTGAATTGCTTTGCGTTGGGCTGCAGTATCTGTAACTTTCCTGACATCTTCCATCTTTTTTGCATATTTCAGGTTGATGGCGGAAACTTTGGGCTCCTGGGCAGCAGTAAGTGAAAGGTTATCTTTCATCATTTCAGTCTGGCGTTTGGCACGCTCATCGGGTGAGCCGTTCATCCGGCCTTTCCCGGGTTGGTTTCCCTGGGCAAACAGTGTAGCTGCAGAGATCAGCATGACGGTGAACAGACATGCAGCCATGCGGAGACTTTTCATCATTGAAACAGGTTGGATTTTCATTGTATCAGGTTTAAGGGTGACTGTCAAACGGAATATCCGGTTATTTATTAGTCATTTTCGTGTTTTCGTGACTCCTTTTTATGCATTCCCCAGAGGAAGATATTCCGGTAATGCCAGTAATTCAGTGATAATATCAGGGTGGAGCTGAAACTCCGGGTTTGCAATAATGTTTTGATATTCCTCATGATGATATTTACCGGCGAAAATATTTTTAGTTTGGCTTCCTGAAAAACATGAATGATCGTCTCCGTTCCCATCAATGGATGCTTTATGGTGGGTTCAAAATAATCATAACGCTGCCAGTCGTCCGGAAAGTTGGTAAAAAGCAAACGATTTTCTGCCACCATTTTTTCAAAAAGCTGTGTACCGGGCAGTGGCGTCAGCAGGGATGTCTGGAATGAATCGGCGCCGCACTGAATGGCAAAACGTGCCCGCTGCATGATTGTTTCAGGGGTGTCGGAATCCCATCCGAAGATAAACCCGGCGATCACCCCGATCCCATGTTTATGGATCGTATCAAAAATATGCCGGTACATGTTTGCGCCCCGGCTGAGGTTGAGTTTTTTATTGGCCTCTTTCAGCTGGTCTTCTGTTTCCGCTTCAATCCCGAGAAAAATCATGCGGCAGCCACTCTGGTAGGCCAGTTTAAGCAGCTCCTCATCATCGGCAAAGTTGATGGACGACTGGGATATCCACTGTTTTTTGATCCCCCGGCGGATGATGCCTTCAAACAGCTGACGTGCCCGCTCCTTCGACTCCCTGCTCTGGCCGATGATGTTGTCATCAACGAAAAAAACATATTTCTGCGGCACCTCTTCCAGCTCGTCAAGCACCTCCTCAACCGGCCGGAACCTGTAGTGCTGCCCGTTGAATGCCGATACGCTGCAAAAACTGCAGTTCATCGGGCATCCCCGGGTGGTTTGAATGCCGGCGCAGATATAACCGGGATGGAAAAGGTCGCGGCGCGGTTTAGGCTGACTGATCTCTTTGGCGAAAGGGCTTTTGTACAGTTTTTTGAGGGTTCCCGATTCAAAGTCGGCGATAACCTGCGGCCATACCGGTTCTGCCTCCCCCTGCACCACCGCATCAACATACTGCATGCTTTCTTCAGGAACCATGGATGCATGAATGCCGCCCATCACAGTTGTTATTCCCTTTGCGCGGTATATGGCTGCAAGTTCGTAGGCCCGCGGCGCTATGCTGGTAAAAGCAGTAAGGCCGACCAGGTCGGCTTCATAATATTTGAATGCACGAAAATTCTCATCAATGATCTTGATCTTCCAGTCCGTCGGGGTCAAAGCGGCGATGATCCCCAGGCTCAATGGCTGGTTCCGCGTTGCCCGGTTGATGTGAAACCCGGGTCGCAGCTGGTTGGCAGGATTGATCAGGAGGAGTGTTTTTCGTTTCATACGATCAGTCGAGTAACCAGTTCTTCGGTTTTTTGATGTGCCCGAAAGCCATGCTCCGGTAATTCCAGTTACTCATATACGACCAGTAAGCCGTAATAAAACTGCCGGTGCGCCACCAGGTTTTCAGCATGCGACGCTTCAGGAAGGAAGGCTCGTACACTTTGTCAAACACTTTGAAAATGTAGTCCTGCATATCTTGCCTGTCCATGGTGGTGGGATTGAAAACGAGAGATTCATAACCGTAATGTTGCCAATCTTCGGGGAAATTGTTCATCACCAGCCTGCCTTCGTTTTTCATGCGCTCAAAAAGGCGGGTTCCAGGCAGCGGGGTGAGCAGAGTTGACTGAATGGAGTCGGCCAGGCATTCCCGGGTAAATTTCACGCGGTGGTCAATGCGGTCAACGGTATCGTTTTCCCAGCCGAAAATAAACCCGGCAATGACGGCTATCCCGTATTTATGCATTTTCCTGAATACATCGTCATAGGAATTGACCCCCATTTTCACGTTGAGCCTTTTGTTGGCACCGGCCAGCTGATCTTCCCGTTCCGATTCAATGCCGATGAAGAGCATTCGGCAGCCGCTTTTTGCAGCGTATTTAAGCACGTCTTCGTTGTCGGCCACGTTCAGCGAGGCCTGCCCGATCCACTCTTTTTTGATCCCCCGGTCAATCATGGCCTTGAACAGTTCAATGGCGCGGTTCTGCGCTTTGGCGGTATTGCCTACAATATTGTCATCCAGGATGAAAATATGCTTCTGCGGGATCTCCTCCATTTCACTGATCACCTCCTCAATGGGACGGTAACGGTAATGGCTTCCGTTGAAGGCGGTAACTGAACAGAAATCACAGTTCATGGGGCAACCGCGGGTTGTTTGCACGGAAGCGAAAATGTAGCCCGGGTGGAAGAGCTCCCGCCTGGGCTTTGGTGACTGGATCAGGTCGCTCAATGAACCTTTATAAATCTTTTGCAGCCGGTTATTCTCAAAATCCTCAATGACCTTCGGCCAGATTGTTTCCGCTTCCCCGATGACAACACTGTCAACAAACTGTGTAGCCTCATCAGGGCACATGGAGGCGTGGATGCCGCCAATAACGGTCGGGATTCCCTTGTCGCGATAGAGTTTTGCAAGCTCATAGGCACGTGAAACAGTTGAGCTGAATGCAGTAAACCCTACAAAATCCGCATCATAGTACCTGAAATTCCTGAAATTCTCGTCAATGATCTTCACCTTCCATTCAGGCGGGGTAAGTGCAGCAATAATCCCCAGGCTTAACGGCTGGTAGCGGGTATCCTTGTTCACAATAAAGCCGCTCCCGCTTTTGTTGGCGGGGTTGATGAGTAGAAGCGTTTTCCTGTTATCTGGCATATTTTTCTCGCAGAATTATTTCTCGCAGATTTTCGCAGATTAATTCGTAGATTTTCGCAGATGTAAATAATGATTCAAATAAATTTTTAATCTGCTTTAATCTGCGCCCTTTTCTGCGAAAATCTGCGAGAAATATTTTGTTTATTTACCGACGCTATCCAAATTCTTATAATTCCACTCTGTCGGCCTTTCCAATCCCACACTCCTGTAGTTCAGGTTTGAATTCCATGCCCAAACTGCACTTCTGAGGCTCCGGGTGTTCCACAGTGTACGGATAAACTTCATCCGTAGCGTATTCATATCACAGATCCGGTTGTAAGCCTCATTTGTGGATTCAGCCAGTTCCTTCGGGGTCATCCGGACCGGGTTGAAAACCACATCCGAGAAATGAAAATGCTGCCAGTCCTTCGGGAAATCCTGGCAAAGCAGTCTTCCCTCCTTTTTAAATTTCTCAAACAAACGTGTGCCCGGCAATGGCGTCATGACACTGGCCTGGGTAACATCCACACTGCTTGAAAGAATATATTTTGTCCGTTTCCTCAATGCTTCCGGCGTATCACTGTCCATGCCGAATATAAATGCCCCCAGCACATTGATCCCTTCCCGGTGGATCATCCTGAAGGCCTTCTTGTAATTATCAACACCGAGGCGAAGGTTCACTTTCTTATTTGAATCCCTGAGTGCGTCGGCATTTTCCGCTTCAATCCCGATGAGCAGCATCCGGCATCCGCTGCGCCTGGCAAGTTTCAGAAGCTCCGGTTTTTCAACAATGTTCAGTGATGCCTGTGCAAACCACTCTTTTTTCAGGTTCCTGCGGATCATCCCTTCAAATATTGCAGCAGCGTGGTCCTCGGCAGTTTTGTTGTAACCGATGATGTTGTCGTCCACAAAATAGAGCATGGAATGCGGCACTGAGGCGATCTCATCCACCACCGACTGCGGATCGCGCAGGCGGTACTGGTGCCCGTTAAAAGCCGGTACGGAGCAAAACTCACAATCCATCGGGCATCCCCGCGATGTTTGGATAGAGGCAAATAGATACCCGGGATGAAAAAGGTCGTGACGGGGGGCCGCGGCGTTCTTCAGATCAGACAAACCTGAAATATATGTTTTCTGCAGTGTTCCGTTGTTAAAATCATCCAGCACCCTGCCCCATGATCCCTCAGCTTCTCCGATCACAACGGAATCGACATACCGGAGCGCTTCATCTGGCAAGGAGGAGCCATGGATTCCTCCCAAAACAACAGGAATCCCCTTTTCTCGAAATATGGCAGCAATTTCGTATGCCCGGTTAACTGAAGCGGTCACTGCAGTGATGCCAACAAGGTCGGCTTCCCGGTAACGGAATTCTTTGAAATTTTCGTCAAGGATTTTAACGGACCAGTCCGGTGGAGTCAAAGAGGCCACAATACCCAGCCCCATTGGGGCTTGTTTTGACTCACGTCGCAAGAGATATCCCTTGCGGTAAGTGTTGGCGGGGTTGATCAGCAACAGCCGTTTCCTTTGGAAATTCATCAAACAAATGTACGGATTTCTTTTACCACAAGAAGTTGAAATCGGCAATTCACTACCTATTTACAATAATGAATCGGTCTTTCCAGCATGATGTTCCGGTATTGAAAATTGGCGGTGACCGACCAGATGGCGGTTTCAAGGCTCCTCGTGTTGTATAATGTTTTAAGAAACCTTACCCTGATCCGCGTCGGATTGTACATCAGTTTCCAACCGTCGGTCATGCGTTTGGCCAGATCCGCTGAGGCAATATGCGGATGGCGGATCACAATGTCTTCCCAGTTGTAATATTGCCAGTCGTGCGGGAAATTTTCACAGGTAAGGCGATTTTGTTCCTGCAACCTGCGGCTGAGTTTGGTTCCGGGGTAAGGCGTAAGCATGCTGGTCTGGATGCAGTCGACATTTAACTTTGAAATGAACTTCGCCCGGTTTGAAATGTCCTGAGGATGGTCAGTTTCCATGCCGAAAATGAATGTACCCAGCACGCCAATGCCATGTTTGTGGAACTTCGAAATAATCTGGCGGTAGTTTTCCGCACCTTTTCTCAGGTTGTTCTTCTTACTGGCAGACTTAAGTCCTTCGATGGTCTCCGTTTCAAATCCAACAAGCAGTAATTTGCAACCACTGGCAGCCGCAAGCTTGAGCGTCTCAGGGTCATCGGCAAAATCAACCGAAGTCTGGGAAAACCAGTTGAATTTCAGTTTCCTGTCAATAATGCCCCTGAAAAGCTCTTTTGCGCGTTCGCGGTGACCCTGGTTAATCCCGCCAATGTTGTCGTCGACAAAAAACACATTGCGTTTGTCCCCATGAAATGCCTGCAATTCGTTGAGCACTTCTTCGATGGGGCGGGTCCTGAAATGACCGCCATTGAATGAAGTTACTGAGCAGAAATCGCAATTCATCGGGCATCCGCGGGATGTTTGAACCGAACGCCAGTAATAAAGAGGATATTGCAAATCGTGACGGGGAATTGGCTGATTTTTCATCTCGGTAAAATCACCATGATAAACTTTTTGCAACCTTCCAGCCTCAAAATCAGCAAGAACCGTAGACCAAACATTTTCGGCTTCCCCAACGACAACGGCATCCACATAGCGCAATGCTTCCTCCGTGCACATGGATGCATGGATGCCTCCCATCACGACCGGGATGTTTTTTTCACGATAATGCCTTGCGATTTCATATGCGCGGAAAGCATTGGGGGTATAGGCAGTAATGCCGACGAGGTCAGCGTCACGGTGGCGAAAGGTCTGGTAGTTCTCATCCAGGATCCGTGTTTTCCATGGTGCCGGCGTAAGTGCAGCGATGATGCCAAGGCAAAGCGGCGGCAATTTATCGTGGGCGTCATGTGCCAAACCAACTCTGTAACGGCTCACAGGGTTAATTAAAAGCAATCGAGGCGATGAGTTAATCATTACGGACTATTCGGTTAATGAGTTGTTGCACAAACAGCCGCCAAATTAAGATTTTATCCTCTTATTGCAAAAATTTTTACCTTTGCCATCTTAAAACCGTTGAAAATGAACATTGAAGAGTTTATTAAACATATTGAGGCTGAATTCGATGATCTCAAACCCGGTATACTGAAGGCCGACAGCAATTTCAGAGAAGCATTTGAATGGAATTCCATCAATGCACTGATCCTGATCGCCATGGTTAAAACCGAATATGATGTTACACTAACAGCCGACGACCTGATCAAATCCAAAACCGTAAGTGATATCTACACCCTGATCGAAACCCGCAAATCCTAATTCGTCATTCGTCACTTGTCATTCGTCACTTGTAATTTGTAATTCCCATGGCTCAATTTTCCCTCCCCGGAATAAAAATTAGTGGCCTTGCTGCGGCTGTTCCTTCACATAAGGAATTTACCGCCGATTACAAGTGGATTGCAGTCAAGGAGCGTGAATCGCTCATCAAGAATATCGGTGTTGAATCACGCCGGGTGGCCACCAAAGGAACGACGACCTCAGACCTGTGCGTGGAAGCTGCAGGGAAATTGCTTGACGACCTGCACTGGGACCGCTCGGAGGTGGAATTGCTCATTTTCGTTTCACAATCCCGGGATTATCTGGTTCCCACAACCGCCTGTATTGTGCAGGACCGCCTGGGGCTGCCGCATTCCTGTGTGGCGATGGATATCGGGCTGGGCTGTTCAGGATACGTATATGGTTTATCGGTTGCAGGCAGCATGATGCAATCAGGCACGATCAAAAAGGCGCTGCTCATGGTGGGTGATATTTCAACCCTCACAACCTGTTATCGCGACAAAAGTACTTATCCGTTATTTGGTGATGTGGGAACCGTAACAGCACTTGAATACGACATAAATGCCCCGAAAATACATTTCAACCTGCAAACCGATGGATCGGGTTATAAAGCACTGATCATCCAGGATGGAGGTGCGCGGAATGTGATGTCGCGTGAATCCTTCAATATTAAAAAAGTCGGGCCGGGGATTTATCGGTCGCACCTACACCTTGAGCTTGACGGAATTGAAGTTTTCAATTTCACCCTTCGCGAGGTTGTACCAAATATTAAAAAACTGCTGGCCGGTACCGGTGAATCTCTTGCTGCCATTAACTACGTTGTTTTTCACCAGGCCAACCGGCTCATCAATGAAACACTGCGTAAAATGCTGAAGCTGGAGGTTGAAAAAGTTCCCTATTCCATCAGGGAGTTTGGTAATACCAGCGGGGCCTCTGTACCCCTCACCATGATCGTTTCACTAAAGGAACAACTTGAATCGGGCAAGCAAAAGCTGTTGCTGTCCGCCTTTGGTGTCGGATTGTCATGGGGTTCAGCCATCATTGAAACCGACCGCATCTGCATCCCTGACTTGATCGAAGTGGCATGAAAGATTTCTCACTGAACGGAAAAACCATCCTGGTCACAGGCGCCTCTTCCGGCATCGGACGGGAGGCAGCCATCCTGCTGAGCAAAGCAGGGGCATCGCTGGTTATAACCGGCAGAGATGAGCAGCGGCTCAGGGCAACGTTTGAACTTTTAGACGTGACAGGTGACGCGTCACGCGTGACAAGTGAAACTCAGAATGTGCATGATTCCTCTGTCACGCGTCACGCGTCACGCGTCACGAACCTGACAGAAGAAACCGAGCTTGACAGCCTGATCTCCAGCCTCCCAACCCTCCACGGCATTGTTCACTGCGCCGGCATTGTTGGACCGCTTCCTGTAAAATTCATTACACAGGCCGATATCGACAGGATGTTTTCCATCAACTATCATGTTCCTGTCAACCTGACCAGCAAAATTCTGCGCAAGAAGAAGCTGGCTGACGGTGCATCCATTGTATTCATGTCTACCATTGCCACCAAGAACCCCTATTATGGCGGTGCCTTATACAGCGGCTCCAAAGCAGCGCTGGAAGCCTATTCGAAAACCCTGGCGCTGGAACTGGTGGCAAAAGGGATCCGTTCCAACTGCATCATGGCAGGTCTGGTTGATACGCCGATGATTGAGAATCCATCGGAAAAGAACATGCAGGAAGAGGCGCTTGAACGTTATTTAAAAAGATATCCGCTCGGCATCGGCAAACCCGCTGACGTGGCATATGCCATACTTTATTTCCTTTCCGATGCGTCGGGGTGGGTAACGGGGACGTCGTTGATTATGGGGGGGGAGTGACAAATTACAAATTACAAGTGACGAATTACAAATGACACATGACAAATCAGGTACCACATAAATAAGCACTTTATTTGTCATTTGTAAATTGAACTTTGTCATTAAACCAAATTCGCATATTCGTAATGTCTGATTCTATCAAATATTCAGTTGTGGTGCCGGTTTACAACAGCGAGCCTTCTCTGGAGGAATTGTTTGCAGGGCTCAGGTCGGTGTTTGATTCGCTGGCTGAAACTTTTGAGGTGGTGTTTGTTGACGACAACAGCCAGGACGGAAGCTGGGATGTCATCAGTAAATTGAAAAAACAGTTCCCCGAACTTATCACAGCGGTAAAGCTCGGCCGGAATTTCGGGCAGCATAACGCCACTTTCTGCGGGTTCGGCTTTACAAAGGGCAGCCTGATCATTACCATTGATGATGATCTTCAGACACCTCCTGAAGAGATCGCCAAACTGATTCTTACACATCAAAACACACAGGCTGACCTGGTTTATGGCTTCAACGGGCATAAACACCATTCTGCGATAAGAAACCTGGGGAGCCGGTCGCTTAAAACATCAGCAAAGGTGTTTCATAATTCACCGGGCGAAGGTTCATCTTTTCGCCTGCTCACCGCCGAGCTGGCAGGAAAAATAACCCATCACCAGCAAAATTTCATTTTCCTCGATGAAGTGTTGCTCTGGTATACCGACGACATTGCATTTACCGAGGCCCGCCACCTTCCAAGGAAATACCAGCAATCGGGGTATTCCATCACCAAACTGTTCAAACTCTTTGCCAACCTGGTGCTTTATTATACCATGGTTCCGCTCAAGCTCCTGGTTTATGGAGGGTTCATCATCTCACTGGTCACCTTCTGCTTCGGCCTCTATTTTATCCTGAAGAAAATGGTGTACAATGTGCCGCTGGGGTACACTTCACTTATCGTTACCATCCTGTTCTCCACGAGCATCATCCTCTTCAGCCTGGGTGTGCTGGGCGAATACCTGAGCAGGATCTACCAGGTGCAAAACAGAAAGCCCGCCTACTCCATCAAAAAGGTACTTTGAATGCAAACAATGCAGACAATGATTGCAATGCAAACAATGATAGCAATTTAGAAAATGAATTTTGATTATATGATAATGTCAAGTTCATCCGTCCGCCTGTCCGCCTGTCCACCTGTCCGCCTGTCCGCCTGTCCACCTGTCCGCATGTCCGCCTGTCCGCTCGTCCACCCGTTCACCTGTCCGCCTGTCCACCTGTCCGCATGTCCGCCTGTCCGCTTGTCCGCCTGTCCGCTCGTCCGCTCGTCCGCCTGTCCGCTTGTCCGCTTGTCCACCCGCTCACCCGCTCACCCGCTCACAATCCTAATCCCAAGTAAATAGCCTCCCATGAAATACTCCCGCTACGGCATCACTTTCCACTTCATGAAAGAAGACGATATTGAACTGGTCAGGCAATGGAGAAATGACCCTGTTGTTGCCAACAATTATGAGTACCGTGAACATATCACCCCCGACATGCAGAAAACATGGTTCAAATCAGTGAATAACATAAACAACCTGTACACCGTCATTGAATACCAGGGTGAAAAGATTGGCGTCATTAACATCAAGAACATCGACTGGGAGAAGCGTGAATGTGAAGGGGGTATTTTCCTGCCCGATCCGAAATATCATCAAACCTTCATTCCTGCAGTCATTTCATACATAACGACTGAAATTATTTTTTGCATTTTTGAATGGAATGTCGGCCATGCCCATGTGCTTCAGGAGAATAAAAATGTGCAGGCTTTTGTTAAAATGCTTGGCTATGAACTTATGCCCGGGCAGGAAGAGGTAAATAATCAATTGTACCAGATCACCCGTGAATCTTTTGAAAAGCGGTCACCAAAGATAAAAAAGGCGGTCTCGGTGCTTATCGGCAGCGAAGAGAAAGGCATTCTTGCCATCCCGGCCGATGAATTCTCCGACCTGCTGGTCCTTCAGTGGGAAGCAAAAGTCAACACCAGCAGGTTCATCACGAAATCTGAAACGACAGAAGAAGGAAGGTTCTATTACTTTTCCTGAGACCTGGCCTGGCTTTTTTCTGAGAAACGGCTGTAGATCTTCACCAACCTGGGCAGGCTCAAAGCAATGTACCTGCTTGTTTTATAGGGCAGCATCGACCCCCACCTCATCAGGATAAACAGGAGTTTACCATAGGCCGACATGGGCAGGCTTTTAATGTAAATTGACATGTCAAACTTTGTTGTTTTCCTGCAGTAGCCCATCTTATCGGCGGTTTTACCTGCAATCTGGTCGGCAATCTTTACCTCCAGGTCTGTCATCTGCGATTTCCACAGGTCCATTCTCCCTGTATTCACAGGATCCATGAGGCTTTTATGGATCTTCCCGATCATCGGGTTGGGAAAGGTCTTCAGCAGTTCATCCTTTTTCTTATGGAAGTCAAAAACCTCCGGTGCATAAGGGATGCTCAGAAACGCACATAATTCCCTGAACGACTCCTCGGGCTTCATCACCAGGTCTTCATACCTTATGACAAAAAACCTCTCGGGAAACCTGTTCTGACAGGCCAGGAACAGTTTGGTCACATAGACCCACCTTGCGATCTGAAGGGTAAGAACCGGCGCTTCAAGTTTCACATCCAGGAGATTCTTCATTGACACGTAATTATCGCGGTAATCCCTGATAATGCAGATAAACCAGGCCTTGGGGAAGATGTTGATCAGCCGCTTCATGTAGATGGAATAGACCGGGTTTTTGTCGCCAACAAGTTTAATCTCCTGCTTGGGAAAAACCGAAAACGAATGTTCATTCAGTTTTATAAGAAGGTCCTGGATGGTGCAGTTGTTCTCCAGTTCAAGCAGGTCTGCCGTAAAGGTTTCCCTGTCTATTTTGAGGTTCTCAAGCCTCCTGTTGTTAAACACATTGGGCTGAAAAACATGGTCAACAAACGACAGTATCTGTGTTTTATCCCACTTTTTTACATGTTTGAATTTCTGGTAAAGCGGCAGGAATATGGGTAGTTCAGGTGGTATCTTTACATTCGGGTGGGCATCAAACAGCGTCTTCAGCAGGGTTGTTCCCGAACGCGGACGGCCTAGAATGAAGAAAAACGGGACACCCATACGCTATTTGTTTTTACCTGAGAAATAATGCCAGATCCTCACAAGTACCAGCAGTTTGACAGAAAGCCACAAACTGATTCCGGCAGGGAGGTAAGATCCCCAGACGTAAAGTTTAAAGATCAGCCAGCCGTAAATGGCCATCGGTCTTGACTTCAGCCACAACATCGGGTTGGCCCCCTCTTCTTCCCGGTTATAGTGGAACATGCTGGCATACTTGCCCGCCACTGCATCAGCCATCCTGATCTCATCGGGGGTCATTTCCTTTTTATACAACTCCATGCGTCCGGTGTTGACCGGTTTCATCAGACTTCCATGAAAACGTTCCACCAATGGATTGTTATATGCCTTCTCGGTTTCTTCTTTCTTCAGGTGGAAGTCAAAAACGGATGAATCATAGGGAATCCCGATGAAATTGCAAAGGTCTTCAATCACCTCTGTTTTGTTTGTAACGAGGTCTTCATAGCGGATGATCCTGAATCTTTCCGGATAGCGCTTTTTGCACCGCAGGAATATTTTTGTGACATACCTCCACCTGTAAACCTGCAAGGTAAGGATAGGTGCCTCCAGTTTCAGGTCGCTCAACTTCCGCATGGAGACAAAATTGTCGCGGTAATCGCGGATGATGCAGATAAAGCGGGCGTCTGGGAAAATTTTCAGGAACCGTTCGGTATAGATGGAGTAGACCGGGTTTTTATCCCCCACCCGGAGGATCTCCTGCTTAGGGAATACAGAATAACCTTGTTCATTGACCTTTTTTAAGAAATCCCGGATGGTCCCCTTGTGTTTCAGGGTCATCAGTTCAGCCGTAAATGCCTCCCGGTCAATCTTCAGATTTTCAAGGGTACGGTGGATAAATACGTTATGCTGGAAAATAAATGCCACAAATGCATGAATATCTGCTTCATCCCAGTCTTTAACTTTGTGAAATTTCTGGTAAAGCGGCAACATGATGGGAAATTCGGGCGGGATTTTCACATTGGGATGTGCATCAAAAAGGGTACTGAGCAAGGTAGTACCCGAACGCGGGCGTCCCATGATAAAAAAAATCGGAACGGAATGCTGCGTCATGCTGTCCATGTCATCTTATTGTGCCAATGCGGCTACGGGTGAAAAATGTTGTTTCAGGTCTGATTCCATTTACAAAAGTAATCAATCACCCCGAACCCGTACACAAATAAAAAAGCCGGGCAGATGCCCGGCTATACAAAAAAAGGGAGTTTTCAACAAGGTTATGATCAGAACGATTCCCGGCAGTCGGTGTCAGGGTAGTTTTGCAAGAAATACAAGTACTGTTTGTTGGTGAATCGGCTGAATTCGTTGCGCAGAAGGAAAACCAGAAAACTCCCTTGTGCCATTAAATTTCTGAAGCAAATGTAATTGTTAATTTTGTAACAGATTCAAAAATTAGACGAACAAACGTAATTCACCGACAGAATCGTGTAATTATCCTACCCTTGACCTGTTCCTCAGGTTCTTCCTGATATCACGGAAGAAATAAAAGTCGCTTGCACGGTACCTGAAGATCTCCTTCAGCGGAGTTTTCACCATCCTGGAATAGAGGATAACAAAAATGATGGAACCCGCAGCATAGCTTACATTGGTTGACCATGCAGCTCCAACGCCACCGTACCTCGGGATCAGGAAAAGATTCAGTAAAAAGTTGATTACCAGTGCAGGCATAAAGGTATAAATCGCAATCTGCGGTTTTCCCATCCCGGTGAGGCGACTGTTCAAAATGCGGAAACCCACAAGAATCAGCACGCCAGGCAGCACGACCTGGATCATAATCACACTCGGAACGAACGCCTGCCCGAAAACAAGGGGGATGAGATATGGAGCAATTAAAAAGATAAAAATTCCGCTTACAAGGCCTATCAGCAATGAAACCCTGAAAATGGATGCAACAGTGCGGTGAACAGACTGGTCATTGGTTGTGTTGGCGCTGCGGCTTAACACGATGGATTCAATGGCATAGGGAATATGCCATAACTGCTCGGCAATCTGCATTGCAAGGGAATAAAACCCAACCTCTTCCAGGGTCGACAGTTTTTTAAGCATCAGGATATCAAGCCGGTAATTGAGCTGCATGATAAAAATGGCAATGGCATTCACCAGGCCCAGTTTGATCATGCTTTTCATGATGCCTTCATGGTATTTCCAGGTGATGCTGTACTTCAGCTGCACAATGATGATCCGGTAGGTAATGAAGAACATGATCAGGTTGGCCAGCGCAATCGCTGCAAATGCTCCAAGAACCGACATTTTCAACCCCCACACAAACAGGATGGTGAGCAGCAGGGTCATGATGGTTGGACCTGCGTTCAGGATACTGGCCCGCTTTATATCCTCCTTCCCAAGGAATATACCACCTGCAAAAACATTGGTGAGCAGCAGCGGGATGGTGAGCAGGACAAGCACAATAATAAGCGGATCAAAAGGCTGACTGTCGGAAAAGAAATAGACAAACCCGCAGATCAGGATACTCAGCGCACTGGTCCATAACAGCAGCAGAAAAAGGGCCGAAACGATGTGGTCTTCAGGCAATAACTTGTTGCCTATGTGATAGATGGCACTACGACGGATGCCGAGCTGGGTAAACCCGATAACCATGATGGGCACCACGATGATGGAAGAATAAAGCCCGAAACCTGCCGCCCCGAGCAGACGCGTCAGGATGATCCCAATGGCAAGGTTGCTCGCGGTTACCGTGAGGTTGCTGCCAAGGATGCTCATGATGTCGCGCAGGTAGGTTCTTTTCGCCAATGGTCCGGAAATAAAAAAATGCGTTAATTTAGCGGCAAAATTAGGGTTTAATTTGACATGGTGAGCGGGTGAACGGGCGGACAAGCGGACGGGCGGACTAACAAAATAGAAACCTTATTTTTTCAACCAGTGAAGGATCGGTTTTCACCGTTTTACCATTTTACCATTTTACCATTTTACCATTTTACCATTTAAATATGCGTATTCCTTTTAATAAGCCTTTTATCCCCTGGTTTTCCTTCAGATACCTGATCCGGGGAGCACTGTCGGGAACGATTGCAGGAAATGGAAGGTATACAAAAAAGTGCCATGCTTTTTTTGAAAAGCGGTTTGGATTTGCCAAGGTGTTAATGACGACATCATGCAGCGATGCCCTGGAGATGACGGCACTTCTTTGCAGGATTGAACCCGGTGACGAGGTGATCATGCCATCGTTTACCTTCATGTCGACTGCGAATGCTTTCTTGCTCAGGGGTGCAAAAGTTGTTTTTGCCGACACCCTTCCTGATATACCGAACATTGATCCTGATGAGATTGAAAAGCTGATAACGCCAAAAACGAAAGCCATCGTGGTGGTGCATTACAGCGGACTTGCCTGCGATATGGACCGCATCATGGACATTGCCGGCCGCTATGGAATTTTTGTGGTGGAAGATGCCGCACATGCCATTGATTCGTACCACCGTGGCAAACCGCTTGGCTCCATTGGCCATTTCGGAACATTTTCCTTTCATGAAACCAAAAATATCATCTCAGGAGAAGGCGGTTTGCTGATCGTAAATGACAAGGCTCATGAAAAACGGGCAGAGATCATCTGGGAAAAAGGAACAAACCGTGCCGCATTTTACCGGGGCGAAATTGATAAATACGGATGGGTGGATCTTGGGTCATCCTACCTTCCCGCTGACGCTGTGGCAGCTTTTTTATATACCCAGCTTGTAAATTTTGACAGGATACAATCGGCCAGGAAAAAAGTCTGGTGGAACTATTACGAATTGCTTAAACCCCTTGAAGATCAGGGATTGATCAAGCTACCGGTTGTTCCCTCTTTTGCCAGTGTGAACGGCAATATTTTCTTTGTGACCGTTAAAACCGGCGATACCCGGGACCAGCTGATTGCCTTCCTGAAATCCAGGGGAATCAGTGCAGTGTTTCATTACCTGCCACTCCATACCAGCCCATATTTTACCGGTAAACACGATGGGCGTGAACTGCCGAACACAAACAGGTTCTCTGAAACCATCCTGAGGCTGCCATTTTACAACGCGCTTAAAAAAAGTGGGATCAGGTATATTGCAAGCCAGATCCATGCCTTTTTCCAGGGCAAATGACAGCTTAAATACCCGCCTCCTTCAATGCCCGGATAATTTCATCCGCCGGTTCCGTTCCAATTGAAATCCGCAGCAGTTCCGGGTGCAATCCCTTTCGTTCCAGCGCTGCACGGCCGGCCGGTGTTTTAACCATGTCGTAATGCGCAAGGTACACATAGGGCATGGCCAGGGTGAATTCCGTTCCAAGGGTGGGCCCTTTGGCGAAACGAAGCCTGTCATAATAGTACTTCAGCCCTTTATCAAATACCACCGAAATCAATCCGGGCAAGGCATCCGGGTTTTTCCTGATTTTCTGAAAATTTGCACAGGAACCTGGATGCAGAACAGAGTGAACCCGGGAAACAGCCGGCGATTGTTCAAGATACTCCAGTATCCTTTTTGTGTTGCCTGAAACAGTTTGAACACGCGCAGCATATCCTTCCATGTTGACCGCCAGGCGCTGAATATCCCTGGCATAAGGCTCAACCAGATTCTGTGAAATATGGCAATGTAACTTACCTGCCAGTTTGCTCTGCGGATTCAGGATGACAGCACCCATCAGCACATCCCCTTTCCCGCAGGCAAATTTGGTGAGGCTTTCAACAGCAATGTCGCAATATGGCAGAACATCCAGGTTGAAGGCTGTTCCAATGGTGGCATCAACAATCAGGGGGATCTCATACACCTGGCAAAGTTGATACAGGCGCGGAAGATCAACACATTCAAGCAACGGATTGTTGGGAACCTCCGTGAAAACGGCCCCAATGGTATCATGTTCGCTGATGATCCTCGCCTCAAGTGCGGCAGGATCGGCAACGGAATTCACCAGGATACTGTCATTGCTGTATTTCCGGATGATCTCAAGTGTATCAAGGTAGAGCCAGCCTGCCTGGATGACGGACTGGCGGGGTGTATTGCTTTGAAACCTGTTTATGGCTTCAAATACAGCATAAACAGCATTCATACCGCTGTTTGCCAGAAAGATATTTTCCACCAAACCTGCACCGTAAGCTTCTGATAACAATGTCTTTACAGAAACCGATGCCTCCTTTTCATCTGCCAGGGATTCGTCAAATTTAACCGGGATAATGCCCTTTGAAAAGAGTATATCTTCAGCTTTTCTGGACGAAAGCAGGATCCCGGTATGCCTGATGAAATCTTTGATCTCCTGCAGGTTATCACTGCCTTTTTCAACCAGCAGGAAAACACACCCCTCTTCCTCAACGCACTTGATTGCTGATGCGAATTTCCTCTCAACAATCGAAAGCGACTGATGCGACATCAATGGCAACAATTCAACCGAATCAGGTATACGGTGTATTTTCCTGGTGGCTTCACAAAGCACTCCAACCAGCTTGTTCATGAAAAACCGGGGATAGCCCGACTCCATCCTGTCAACTACGGCGGGGTCATTTTCTTCATACCCGATCACATCCGCCATGGTTGGCAAACTGACAGAAACCGCGTGCGGATTATCCTGCGGCAGTGATTTCCCAAGGGGTACCGGGGTGAAATATGAAGTCACTGCTCATGGTGTTTCAGTGAACAAAAGTATGGCTTTTCACCTCCGGTCGGAATTCCGGCAGGCCCGATATTAATAGAGCCCTTCAACAGAGAGGTATCTTTCACCTGTGTCATAATTGAATGTCAGTATTTTAGAGCCCTCAGGGAGTTCCTCAATCTTTTTGGATACCGCAGCCAGTGAGGCCCCGGTTGAAATACCTGCAAAGATCCCTTCCTGCAATGCCAGTTGCCTGGCAAATTCAAAAGCCTCCTCTTTCCCAACCTGTATGACACCATCAATCAAATCACTCCTGTAGATGGAAGGGACAAACCCGGCTCCGATGCCCTGCAACGGGTGCGGCCCCGGAGCGCCACCGCTTAACACCGGCGACAACTGCGGTTCTACAGCAAACACTTTGAGGTTTTTGAATTTTGCTTTCAAAATCTCTGCCACTCCGCTGATGTGGCCGCCGGTTCCCACCCCGGTAATGATGTAATCCAGTCCGTCGGGAAAATCATTCAGGATTTCCTGTGCAGTTGTTCGTTTATGCACCTCCACATTGGCGGGGTTGTTAAACTGCTGGGGCATCCAGGAACCCGGCGTCGCCTCGGCCAGTTCCGTGGCCCGGGCAATGGCGCCTTTCATCCCCTTTTCGCGGGGAGTCAGTTCAAATTCAGCACCGAAGATGGACATCAGTTTCCTGCGTTCGATGCTCATTGACTCAGGCATCACCAGGATCAGTTTATAGCCCTTTACCGCCGCCACCAGGGCAAGGCCAACGCCGGTATTGCCTGAAGTGGGTTCGATGATAATGCTGTTGGCATTCAGCAGTCCCTTTTTCTCGGCATCTTCAATCATAGCCAGGGCAATCCTGTCCTTGATGCTGTTGCCGGGGTTGCTTCGCTCCAGCTTGAGCCAAACTTCATGCGACTTTCCGAAGAGTTTGTTGATCCTTACATGCGGGGTATTTCCGATTGTTTCTAAAATGTTATTTGCTTTCATGATTTTTCGTATTTGGTTAAATGATAAAATTTAATGGTTCAGGAAAAGTTGAATTGTTCTTAATAATAATCTCGCTTTTATGGAACACAAGCGAATTTGAGGGAATGGAATGAGTTATCCACACGTTTCCCCCAATGACCGAATCGTTTCCTATTTCAGTACTGCCTCCCAGGATGGTGGCATTGGCATAGATCACAACCCTGTCGCCAATGGTCGGATGCCGTTTGATCTCCGCATGGTCGCGGCTTACACTCAATGCTCCCAGCGTTACCCCCTGGTAAATCTTTACATCATTCCCGATATTGCATGTTTCCCCGATCACCACACCTGTTCCGTGATCAATAAGAAACCGCTCGCCGATGGTTGCCCCGGGATGGATATCAATCCCGGTTTTAAAATGGGCATATTCTGCCAGTAACCTGGGCAATACCGGTACTTTGCTGTTCCACAGCTCATGGGCTATCCGGTATATTGAGATGGCGTAAAAGCCAGGGTAGGCAAGCAATACCTCATGCACAGACCTGGCGGCCGGATCGGAATTGAACATGGTGTCGAGATCGCTGATCAGCAAAGTGTGAATGTCAGGCAGCCTGTTAAAAAATGAGTTTACAGCCTTGTCTGCATTTTTCACGGTTGACTGTGTTTGATGAATGAATTGCAGCAACCCGTGTTTCAGGTCCAGCTCTTTGGTGAGAAAAATTTCTTCCTGTTCATATTTCGGATGGATGCAGAACAGCCACTGAAAGATGTCATCAGCCCATTTGCCCAATCGCTCGCGATCAAAGGAGAGCCTTAAAAATGCTGAATTATGTTCAAAAATCGGATGCGCGATTTTCTGCCCGGTCTCGTTATTTATTGTCGTCATATAATTGGTTTGATTATTTTTTATTTCAGTAATTGGCACTTTGCCTTATTTCCGAATCCATCAAAAAAGCCCTTTCGTTTTCACTGAAAGGGCTTTCTACGTTGTCATATATTGTATTATGATCGTTGACATGATCGTACATCGCCCCTGAGCATACAGCAACAGCAGCAGCACATCCACATGTGACGAAGACCATTGTTGGTATTTGTTTGAACTGTCATACTGATCATGTTATAAAAAAAAAGCCCCCCGGTTTCGGAGAGCGCAGCAGCATATAAAATTTTACACAGGGCTCTCCATCAATCAAATACAACAATTACAACACATCATTGTGCATGTAACCGTATTTGAGACTGACAGAATGCTGGTACTCATTTTCTCTTTTGTTGAGCGACAAAAATACAAATAACTTTATAGAAATGACAAAAAAATGAAATATTCTTTAGAATGAATATATTTTATACATTTGCAACCGCAAAATCATCGCACCTTCCCATTTGAAAGAGGTGTTTGATTTATACAGAAGAGTGGAGAGAATAGGCTCTGTGAAACTCTAGCAACCTGCGTGTAAAAAGCAAGGTGCTAATACCTAACCCTGAAGCCGGGCAATCCGTAAGGGGAATTATAAACTAAACATCCGGTCATCATGAAAACAGTTTATTTGTTTGCATTATCCCTGGCATCCGGGGTTATTTTCTCCAGAATATCCTTTCCAGTCATTGTCGGGCAACATCCGTTTGCCGGGTTCAATATGTCTATGCGAATGCGGGGTTAAAAAGGATCATCTTTTAACCCTGCATTGACTTTTTATCCGGCATTGCTGGATCAGGCAAACATATTGTTTATCATTCATTTACCATTCCAATGACAAAATTCATCGTTGCAAAATTCGGTGGTTCAAACCTTAAAAACCACCACGACTACAGCAGGCTGGTCAAAGTCGTAAAATCCTACAACCAGCCACTCATCATGGTGGTTTCTGCCTTTCACGGACGGACCAACAAACTGGTTTCAATACTTGACAAAGCATTGACCAGCAAGCAGGATGCCGATGATTTCATAGGGCATCTGCTTTCGGCCCAGATCAAATTAATACATGACAACATTGCACCTGGCAAGCTCAGGGGCGACACGGAAGCCGTTATTACCTCGCGGATCGGGACCCTGCATGATATCCTGACAACCATCCATGCTTCCGGTGAGGTGACGGAAGCGACCCACGACCTCGTATTGAGTTACGGCGAGCGCCTGAGTTCGCTGGTAACATCCAGGGTCCTGATAAGCAAGGGATTTGATACCAGGGGAATTCTCCCTGAAGAGTTGGGATTGATCACCGACGGACATTTCGGTTTTGCTTCCGTGGATTTTAAAAAATCTGTTGTCAATATCAACAAGCGGCTTTCAGGGAAAATGATATATGTTGTTCCCGGCTTTTATGGGATATCTGCAGAAGGACAGGTGACGCTTTTTGGCCGGGGAGGCAGCGATTATACGGCTGCGGCCCTGGCCAGGTGCGTTGGTGCCTCTTCCCTTGACGTTTGGAAAGATGTTGACGGCTTTTTAACCGCCGACCCCGGGATCGTTCAGGATGTAAGGAGGATCGCGAAATTAATCATGCCGGAATCAATTCAATCATATATTTACGAGAAACCCTTTCCCCTTGAGCTTGGAGGTGTTTTACCAGGTTTAACCATTGGC
This sequence comes from uncultured Bacteroidales bacterium, assembly GCA_903959905.1. Taxonomy (GTDB): domain Bacteria; phylum Bacteroidota; class Bacteroidia; order Bacteroidales; family FEN-979; genus CAIVAT01. The sequence continues at coordinate 42,048 of CAJBYO010000019.1, read as the reverse complement.
TATCACACCTATGGAAGGCTGAATGAACAGAAAGACAATGTGATCTGGATCTGCCATGCCTTCACGGCCAATTCGGCCCCGCATGAGTGGTGGCCCGGACTGGTCGGACCCGGGAAACTTTATGATCCTGCAAACCATTTTATCGTTTGCGCGAATATCCTCGGCTCCTGCTATGGAACAACCGGCCCTTTGTCAATCAACCCTATAACCGGCAGGCCCTGGTACCGTGAGTTTCCTAAAATCACGATTCGGGATATGGTTTCTGCCCATGATCTGCTCAGGCAGCAACTGGGGATCGCTGGCATTCACACGCTGATCGGGGGCTCGCTCGGCGGCCAGCAGGCCATGGAATGGGCCATAAAAAAACCCGGTTTGTCTGAAAACCTGATCCTCCTGGCAACCGGGGCCGTACTCACCCCGTGGGCCATCGCACTGAACCAGTCGCAACGGATGTCTATTGAAGCAGATTGCACCTACTATGAAGGATGGCCGGGTGGTGGCGAGGCAGGATTGAAAGCAGCACGTTCCATTGCCCTGCTTAGTTACCGCAACTGTCAAACCTACAACCAGTCGCAGATGGAGACTGATCCCAATAAAACCGGCCGGTTTAAGGCCGCAACTTACCAGGAATACCAGGGGGAAAAGCTTGTGAAACGCTTCAACGCATGGTCGTACCACCTGCTCACACGGGCCATGGACACACACAATGTGGCCAGGGGAAGGGAGAGTATTGCAAAGGCGCTCGGGCGGATCAGTGCCAGGACCCTGGCTGTTGGGATCTCGTCAGATATACTTTTCCCGGCCGGGGACATGAAGGACTTTGCCCGGCATATCAACAGCTCCAGGTACGTGGAGATCACATCAGACTATGGCCACGACGGTTTCCTGATCGAGCACACACAATTAACAAACATTATTCTGCAATTTTATAAAACAAAGAAATATGAATCAGCAACTTAACATCGGACTATTTGGCTTTGGCGTAGTAGGCAACGGACTTTACGAGGTTCTAAAACAGAGCCCGGCCACCCATGCGGTCATTTCCAGGATCTGCATCAAAAACAGGCATAAGCAACGGTCGCTACCGCCGGAAATATTCACCTTTACCCCGGATGACATCCTGGATGACCCAAAAATAAACCTGGTGGTTGAGCTCATTGATGATGCCGAAACCGCTTACCTGATCGTGAAATCAGCCCTGGAGAAGGGAAAAAGCGTTGTATCCGGCAACAAAAAAATGCTGGCCGCACATCTTCCCGAATTCATCGGCATCCAGCAAAAACTGGGGGTCGGGTTGTTATATGATGCATCTGCCTGCGGAAGTATCCCGGTTATCAGGAACCTGGAGGAGTACTATGATACCGACCTGCTGCAAAGTGTTACCGGGATCTTAAACGGTTCATCAAATTACATTCTGTCAAAGATGTACAACCACGGGGTGGACTATGCCGAAGCCCTCTACCAGGCCCAGGAATATGGTTTTGCAGAAAGCGACCCGGTTTTTGATGTGGGTGGACTTGACGCGCTGTACAAACTGGTGATCATTACGGTGCATGCTTTCGGGGTTTACGTTTCACCCGATGAAGTTTTCAATTTCGGGATTTCAAAAATTACGGGACAAGATATGCAGTACGCGCGTGAAAAAGGCAGAAAAATCAAACTCGTGGGGCAGGTGATGAAGGATCCTGAAAACGGATTATCACTCTTTGTCATGCCAAGAATGGTTACCCCTGACAAATACATTTACAATGTGGAAGATGAGTTTAACGGCGTGGTGATTAAAGGTGCCTTCTACGACAAGCAGTTCATGTTCGGAAAAGGGGCCGGCGCCTACCCCACCGGGTCGGCCGTTCTTTCGGATATTACCGCAAGGGGCTACAACTATCGCTACGAGTACAAGAAAATGAAACAGAAGAAAGGCCTGGCTTTCAGCAATAACGCCATCGTACAGGTTTACCTGCGCTATGAAGAAGAAGCCGACCTGAACCTTTTCAACTTTGAAATAATACGCGAAAGATATTCGTCTGACGACTTCAGGTATGTTACAGGCCTGATAAAATTGTCAAACCTTCAGAAGATCAAACACGACCTGTCAGACAGAAACATCTTCCTGGCCGAAATCTGAAACCGGACCTACCCGGCTTCACCATTTCACCAACTCACCGTTTCACCATTTTACTTTCTCCACTCCGGTAACCTCCCCGGTGTCACGGGTGCTCCAAGGGTTTCCATCGCACTTTCCAGTTGCGGGATATCCGTTTCACCAATGCGTTTCACCTCGTCATACACAGGAGGAAATTCAGCTTCCAGTATGGCATAGGCATCTTTTTGGCCCTGGGTAGGATCTCCGGTTGATGACCAGCTGATCCATGTAAGTTTGCCAAGCCTGCTGTTCAATGGAACAGGTGCAGGTGGATTTTCCTCTTCGCTTGGTTTCCCGGTATTGCGGTTGAACTTCACATTGAGTATCTCATCGAGTTGCAACTGCACTTCACGTGCTTTCTTCACCAGGTCAGGGCTTGCAGCCGGTGTGCTGTTCAGGGCCTGAAGGATGCTCAAAGCGCGCCGGTTCAGTGCTTCTGCATAATTCTCAGTTCCCCGCATCACGCGGGTGATCTCAGCCACTTTTTTATGAAATGCAACCACAGAAGGACGGTCGGCAGATGGCAGGGTGGTGTTGTTCAGCACCACGGCATTAAATTCAACAGGACCTGCCAGGGGTTTGGTTTCGCCACCGGCCGTCATCGTCATGCTGATCTTGTATTTTCCCGGCATGGCCAGCACACCGCTTCCATTGTCGCCAAGGGGGTCAAATTTGTCGGTTTCAACAGTACGTGCTGACTGGTACCTCAGGTCCCAGTTGATTCGGCTTATCCCTTTTGACGGGCTTTTGCGAATGATCCTGACCGGTGCGCCACTGGCGTCAGTTACAGTAAATGTAAGGAAAGGGTCAATCTCCAGCTTTTCAGCCCGCATATCGGTTTCGGTGGGTTGCGGAATCCGTTCCCCCTTTTTAAACAGCTCTTTCTCGTTTTCTTTCCGGATGTCCTTTTTTGTTTTGGGAACATCTTTGATGAAATAGGTGAAAATCGCACCAAAATCGGGGTTTTTTGCCACATAAACTGTTGATCCCTGTGAACCTTTTGTATCGGTAGGCAGGTACATCAGGGCGTCCTTCACCGGAAAAAGGTAACCATTCTGATCCAGGTTCTCCTTTTTCAGGTTGCGGAGCGGGGTGAAATCATCCAGGATGTAGAATCCGCGGCCAAAGGTGGCGAGTACGAGGTCATTTTCACGTTTCTGGATGGTGATGTCTTTCACGCAAACCGATGGCAGCCCGGCCTTCAGCTGGATCCAGTTTTTACCACCGTCAATGGTGAAAAAACATCCGAATTCAGTACCTGCAAAAAGCAGGTCGGGGTTGACAAAATCCTGGATGATGCTGTGAACTGTGCCGTTCTCGGGTAGATTCCCGGCAATGGAAACCCATGATTTGCCTTTATCAGTGCTCTTCAGCAGATAGGGCTTGAAATCGTCGCGTAAAATGTTGTCAAAGGAGGCAAACACCACATTCTCGTCAAAACGGGAAGCCAAAATGTCGCTGACATAAGTATTCTCAGGAACCCCGGGGAATTTATCAACCTTCGTCCATGTTTTCGCATCCTCCGATACCCGGATCAGGCCATCATCGGTTCCTGCATAGAGCAGGTTTTCTTTTAAGGTTGATTCATCAAATGAGATGATCGTACCGTACAAGGATGTGGAAACGTCTTTCTGCACGGCATCGCTCGGCCAGTATTTTCCCATTACCGGCCAGGTATTGCGGTCAATCTGTGCTGTCAGGTCATCACTGATCACCTGCCAGGTGTTACCGCGGTCGTCACTGCGGAAAACCTTGTTGGCGGCGGTATAAAGCCGGGTGTTAGAATGCGGGCTAATCATCAGCGGGGTGTTCCAGTTCCACTTATAGCTGTCTTCCCCTTTACTCGGCTCCGGCCTGATGTCAATGGCTTCCTGGCTTTTGCGGTCGTAACGCACCATGCCTCCGTACTGCGATTCAGCATATACAATATTCGGGTCAACCGGATCGATCTGCGACCAGAACCCGTCGCCGCCGTTGGTCACGAACCAGTCATCGGTAAGTACGCCCGCGCCAGCCGTGCTGCGCGACGGGCCTCCCATGCTGTTGTTATCCTGTGTGCCGCCATAAACATAATAGAACGGAACGGAATTGTCAACCTGCACGCGGTAAAACTGTACCACCGGGAGGTTTGATTTGAAAATAAACTCTTTTCCACCGTCAAAAGACTCATAAGCACCACCATCGCTGCCGATGAAAATGTGCTTTGTATCTTCGGGGTCAATCCACATCGCATGGTCGTCGACATGACGCTTGTTGTTTCCAACCTGCCGCCATGTTTTCCCGCCATCTTCCGATACCTGTGAAATGGTTTCAACTGAATATATTTTATTCACCTCTTTGGGGTCACAGTAGATCTCGTTGTAGTATTGCCCCTGGGCCGAGTGGTCACTCATCTTTTGCCAGGAGGCACCGCGGTCGCTGCTGCGGTACAGGCCTTTCGCATCGGGCGTTGATTCAATGATGGCATACAAAACATCAGGGTTGACAGGAGATATAGCCAGCCCGATACCGCCCATGTCGGCGCCCGGCAAACCCGATGTAAGTTTATCCCATGATTCACCGGCATTGGTTGATTTATAAATGGCTGTCTCGGGGCCTCCGCCGATTTTGGTAAATACATGACGACGGCGCTGTTCTGATGATGCATACAGAACATCCGGATTTCTCGGATCGAGGATCACATTGTTCACCCCTGTGTTTTCGCTGATCTCAAGGACTTTCTTCCAGGTTTTTCCTCCATCTGTGGTTTTGTAGAGTCCACGGTCGCCACCAGGCCCCCAAACGGAGCCCTCCGCAGCAACATAAACAACATCAGAATTCCGGGGATCAACCAATATCTTGCCGATCTGCCGTGAATCTTTCAACCCCATGTTTTTCCAGCTCTTTCCAAAATCGGAACTTCTGTAAACGCCATTTCCGTAGCCAAGCGAACGCTGGTGATTGTTCTCGCCGGTTCCCACCCAAACCACGTTGGTGTTGTTCGGATCAATGACCACGCATCCCATGGAATAGGCACCATTGTTGTCAAAAACAGGCTCGAAGGTTGTTCCGTTATTGACTGTTTTCCACACATGCCCTGAAGCCACCGCCACAAACCATTCACTGTGATTTTTCGGGTTAACGGCGAAATCAGCAATACGTCCGGAACAGAACGCAGGGCCGATGCTGCGGAATTTCAAACCGCTGACAAGGCTTGAATTATAGACAGAATCCTCCTTGGGCTTGTCTTTTTCCTTTTTATCCTTTGACTTGTCTTCAGACTTCCCTTTTGCTGCATCCCCTTTTTTACCTTTTATATCTTTTTCAGATTTCTCATTTCCGGTAGTTGCAGCACTCTCGACCTTTGCAGGGGTGGTTTCCTTTGACTTTTCAACTGCAGGTTTCGTCGCCTGTGGCGCTGATTTGTCCTTCTTATTATCTGCAAAAGATGGAGCAATAAAACTCAAAACAAAGGCTCCGCAAAGGAGCCAGCAGAACAACCGTGAAATTTTCATAGTTTCTATTTTATATGAATAACTTTTCTTTCTTCAAATTTCGCCACTTCGCTACTTCACTAATTCGCTACTTAATAATTGTTGAATTTCCGTTCTCCTGGGCTTGATGATTCCTTTCTCCGTAATGATCCCCGTAATATATTTTGCCGGGGTGACATCAAAGGCAGGGTTAAATGCGGATGAGCCGGGTGAACAAACAAGGATTCTTTCAAGCCGGCCTTCAGCAGTAACACCTTCCTGGTAAAGTACTTCGTCTTCGTTTCGTTCTTCAATAGGGATTCCGCTGCCATCCGGACATTTTAAATCAAAGGTTGACGTGGGAGCAGCAACATAAAAAGGTATGCCATATTCCCTGGCAGCAATGGCCTTTTCAAGGGTTCCGATTTTATTGGCCGTGTCGCCGTTGGCAGCAATACGGTCGGCACCAACGATCATCATGTCAATTTTCCCGAGCGACATCAGCCAGGCCCCGGCATTGTCGGGGATGATGGTGTGGGACACCCCGGCCTGCTTCAGTTCCCATGCGGTAAGTCTTGCACCCTGGCTGCGGGGCCTCGTTTCATCGGCATAGACAAAAATTTTCTTACCCTGCTGATGGGCAAGGTATACCGCGGACAATGCTGTACCGAAATCTACAAAGGCAAGCCAACCAGCGTTGCAGTGAGTTTCAATATTCATACCGTCGTGGATCAGCTCACTTCCATACTCGCCGATTTTTCGTGAGTCGGAAGCATCGCGGTCGGCAACATTCTGTGCCTCGGCAGATGCAGCACCGGCAGATATCTCTGCAGCGGCATAAACCTTTTCCACGGCATGAAAAAGATTGCGTGCCGTTGGCCTTGTCGACTCAATCTCAACCTTTGCTTTTACAATAAAGTCGCGGTAACTGTTCAAGGGTGCTTCGGCTGCAGCCTGCGCCATGGCAAAACCTGCAATGGCTCCGATGGCACCGGCGCCCCTCACCATCATGGTTCGGATGGCGTGGCAACTTTCGAGGTATGTGCGGGCTTCATGAATACGGAACTCAAACGGCAACAGGTTCTGCTCAATGAAAAAAACCGTGGTTCCCTCCATCCATACTGTCCGGTAATCTGTTCCGTTGACTTTCATTCGCTCTAGAAGAGATTTTAAAGAATTTTAAATCCAAGACTGACCACAAAACGATTGTCATTAGAATCAATCGGGTATAATCTGCCTTTGTCGTCAGTCACCTGGCCGATCAGGCTGTTCAGCCCTCCCTGGTACTTCAGGTCGAGGGTGAGGAACAATATATCAAAACCGGTTCCCGCCTGGATGAACCAGCTGGTGGTGCGAAGGCTTGATTTCTCAATGGGGCCGGTAAGACTTAAATCTTCTATTTTGGAATTGACCAGGAATGAAACCTGCGGACCGGCCATGATCCTCCATTTGAACACATCCGATTCAATCAGGCTGATGCCCAGCAGCAGGGGGATATCCAGTGTGCCGACAGTGACTTTCTGCTTCCAGTCATTGGCGGTATTCACTCCGTCATTCTCAAACGTCCCGCCCGACATCGTATAGTAAACCTCAGGCTGCAGGTGCACCCGTTTACCGATCCTGGCAAAAACCCCTGCGTGAAATCCTGACGTCAGGGAGGAGCTTATTGTATCGAGATTGGTACTGAGTTTTGATGCATTATACCCGAGTTTAACTCCAAAAGCAAACTGTGCGGAGGCCTGATGGGCCATGAACAAGGCTGAAAAGAGAATGGAAAGGGCAAAAAACGTTTTTTTCATGGCATACAGGAATTTGATCGCCTTTCAAATATACAAACTTAATCCAGGATATGACGGTTTGCAATACTGCGGAAATTCCTGCAAACGGTCAGAACCATGTGCTAATCAATCATTTCAAAGCCGGTGTACTGAACAAGGACCTTCGGGATGCGGATGCCTTCGGGCGTCTGGTTGTTTTCAAGCAGCGCGGCCACGATCCTGGGCAGTGCAAGGGCGCTTCCATTCAGTGTATGGGCTGTCTGGATTTTGCCTGTATCATCCTTAAACCTCAGTTTCAACCTGTTGGACTGGAATGTTTCAAAATTCGAAACAGAGCTCACTTCAAGCCAGCGGGCCTGGGCAGATGACCAGACTTCCATGTCGTAGGTAAGTGCCGAGGTGAAACTCATATCACCACCGCAGAGCTTCAGCACCCGGAAAGGAAGTTCGAGTTTGCGCAGCAACCCGGTTACATAATCTTTCATCTCTTCCAGGATACCGTATGAGTTCTCGGGGTGCGCAATCTGCACAATCTCGACTTTGTCAAACTGGTGCAGCCTGTTCAATCCCCTTACGTCTTTGCCATAGGAGCCGGCTTCACGGCGGAAACAGGCGGAATAGGCCACATTTTTCAACGGCAGATCCGATCCTTTGAGGATGCAGTCGCGGTATATATTGGTCACAGGAACCTCTGCTGTAGGAATGAGGTAGAGATCATCAAGCCCAACATGGTACATCTGGGCGTCCTTGTCGGGCAACTGCCCAGTAGCATAAGCGGACTCGGCGTTTACCATATAGGGTGGCTGCACTTCCTGGTAACCTGCTTTCAGCGCTTCTTCAAGGAAGAAATTGATCAGGGCACGCTGGAGCCTGGCACCTTTGCCTTTGTAAACCGGGAAGCCCGCCCCGGTGATTTTGTTCCCGGTAATAAAATCGATGATATCATATTTCGTGGTAAGGTCCCAGTGAGGAACGGCTGTATCTGCCGCCGGGATGATCTCTCCCTCGTGCATGACGATCAGGTTGTCTTCGGGTGTTTTACCGGGAGGAACTGAGCTGTGGGGCAGGTTAGGCACCCTCACAAGGATCTCATCAAGTTCCTTCTTTATACTTTCCAGTGCAATATCATATTCTTTGCCAAGAACTTTCAGATCTCCGGTTTTAGCTTTTAACTGGTTGGCTTCTGCGACTTTCCCCGATTGGAAAAGCACACCGATCTCTTTGGCCAGGATGTTGCTTTGTGCCTGTATGTCATCCAGCTTTTTCTGGGTTTCACGGCGCTGGTTATCAAGGTCTACTATCCTGCCGATTGTTTCGGTTGCATTGAAATTTTTAATGGCCAGGCGGTCGATCACCTCCAGCGTATTTTCACGGATAAAATTCAACGAGAGCATAGAAAAATGGTTTACAGGACAAAATTAGTGAAAAAGGATCAGGAAGGCATAAAAAAACCTTCCAGGTTTTTGAAACCTGGAAGGTTTTGCTCCACATGGGTAACTGTGTGGTAAGACTTTAATTTACAGACTCTTCCATCGGAATGATGGAAACGTATGAACGATCGCTGCGTTTCTTTTTGAATGCTACGATGCCTTCAACGAGGGCAAAGAGCGTATGATCTTTTCCAATGCCAACATTCAGTCCGGGATTATGAACTGTTCCACGCTGACGGAGGATGATTGAACCTGACTTTGCGTACTGTCCGCCATATATTTTAACGCCCAAACGTTTACTGTGTGATTCGCGGCCGTTGCTTGAACTACCTGCCCCTTTTTTGTGTGCCATACACTATGGATATTAACGATTTATGAATTACGAATTACGATTGAAGATCTGCTATTCTGCTGGTTCTTCTACTTGTTCTTTAGCCTTTTTGGCTTTTGAGGAGCCGCCAACGCTGATATTTTCAATGAGCACTTTGCTGAAATCCTGGCGATGCCCTGATTCTTTTTCGTATCCTTTGCGACGTTTCTTCTTAAAGATCACTACTTTATCGCCACGAACATGGTCTACGATCTTGCCTGTAATGCTTGTTCCCTCAATAAGAGGTGTACCAACACTGATCTTGCCGCCATTGTCAAGCAGCAATACCTGGTCAAATTCAATTTGTGTTCCTGGGTCACCTTCGAGCCGGTGTACAAAGATTTCGTCATTCTGCTCTACCTTAAACTGCTGACCGGCTATTTCAACGATTGCGTACATGTTATAATGTATTGATGTTCGTAAATTTGGGAGTGCAAAGTTACAAATTAATTCTAATTAACAAGGCATACCATTAAAAAAAACATCTTTTCTTGCCTGGTCATATTCTTCCATGATGCTCCCAACGATTTTTCCCGCTGGTTCCACGCGACTGATCATGGCGGCCACCTGCCCTATTTCCAGCTCCCCGTCTTCCAGATTCCCTTCAAACATGCCCAGTTTAGCACGGCCTTTGCCAAGCAGCATCTTTAAATCATCTGCTGAAGCTCCCTCATCTTCCAGTTGTTGCACCTTTTGAAAAAACGGATTCCTGATCAGTCGCACGGGGATGACCTTCTTCAACGCCAGGAAAGTGCCGCCATCGGGTGTTTCCACTATTTTTTGCTTGAAGGCAGGGTGGGCCGAAGATTCTTCCGAGGCTACAAACCGGCTGCCAATCTGCACCGCGTCGGCACCAAGTACCATGGCTGCAAGCATCCCACGGCCGGTGGCAATTCCCCCGGCAGCAATGAGCGGCAACGTTGTGGCCTGCCGCACGAGGGGAATAAGGGTGAAAGTTGTCGTTTCATCTTTGCCATTGTGCCCGCCTGCTTCAAAACCTTCGGCAACGATGGCATCTACGCCCGATTGTTCGCATTTAACAGCAGATTTCACATTGGCAACCACATGCACCACGGTAATCCCGTGTTGCTTCAATAGTGGCGTCCACACGGCAGGATTGCCTGCAGAGGTAAACACAATGCCAACCTTTTCGCGGATGATGATCTCCATCTGTTTTTCAACCTGGGAGTAGATCAGCGGGACATTCACCCCGAAAGGCCTTTTTGTGGCGGCTTTGCATTTCAGGATATGTTCCCCAAGGATTTCAGGTGTCATTGACCCGGCCCCCAGCAAACCAAGTCCGCCGGCATTGCTGACGGCAGAAGCAAGCCGCCAGCCGCTGCACCAGATCATGCCCGCCTGGACCAGGGGAAAGTCAATGGCAAATAATGAGGTTATTCGATTATTCAAAGAAGATGGAATTTGAGGACAATGTAAAATTACGAGTGACGATTGACAAGTGACAAATAACAAATGTCAAATGTCAAGTGCCAGGTGCCAAATCTTGGAAACTCAAACATGCGAATTAAGTAAAATTTTGCGCCGGCTTGCCAAGCACTGTATTTGTCACTTGTAATTTGTCACTTGTCGCTTGTCACTTGCTTATACTACCCTCGTTTATAGACTATCGCCACCAGCGACTTATCATCGCCTCCCATATTTGACGTAAGTCCATAAGGGCGGTCGGCAGGAATTTCAACCTGTGCATCGCCAGCCCTTCCGGTAAGTTGTTCAAGGATCGTCACTGCCTGGTGAACGCCGGTGCCTCCGGTGGGGTGGCCCCATCCGATCAGACCGCCGGTGGTATTGACGGGTATCCTCCCGGTACGGGAAGTATGTCCTTCCAGGATAAAATCGGCACCTTTGCCTTTCTCGGCAAAGCCTATGGCTTCCATGCACATCAGTCCTGCTATGGTGAAGCAGTCATGAATCTCGGCGGTGGCAATCTGGTCGCGGGTTATCCCAGCAGACGCCAGTGCCTGCTTTACAGCCTGTTTTGTGGTGGTCAGTTCGGTCGGATCGACAGGAGGTTTGGTGATATCCTCTTCCATCTGTCCCCATCCCATTACTTCAATGGCCTCGCTGGCCGGGATGCCACAGCGTTTCAAGCCCTCTTCAGAAACGATGGCTATGGCCGATGCCCCGTCGGAAACCTTGGAGCAGTCAAACACATTGAGGTGGTCAACAAATGATTTCCCGTTTGGTTCCATCATGGCCAGTGCGTCAAGGTCTTTAACCGTGTTGTGAAACTCCTGGGCAGTCGGGCAAAGCCTGGCATTTTCAATGGCATTGCGGAACCACCTGGCGAGCGCCTGGCGTGTTTTATCCCTGCCGTATTTTTCAAAATAGGCACCTGCACGGTCGCTGAACTGACCCGGGAAGAAGTAGGCATGACCCGTTTTGCGGTTCTTGAACCAGCCTGCCCCTGCGAGGTAATCAGCACAGTAGATAGCTTTTACGGTATTCTGTACCTCCACCCCGATAACAAGCACCACCTCCGCAGTTTCTGCGAGCACACTTTTTATGCCGCTCATGAGCGCAAGTCCTCCGGTTGCACATGCTCCCTCAACGCGGACTGCCGGTTTATAACGCAACCCTTCGTCCACAAACGGGAAAAAGGCAGCAAGGTTTGCCTGCCGGTTGAACCGGGAGGCCATAAAATTACCAATCACGCATTCGTCTACATTCCCTGCTCCGCCGATCTGCTTCAGGGTTCCCTGGCCGGCTTCCCTGATATACTCTTCCAGGCCCGCACGTTCCTTCTTCGGGTTGAACTCTTTTCTGCCGGTGCCCATTGAAAGGGTATTGTAACCGGCGATCATATATACTTTTCGTCTCATATCTATGGGTTTAGCCCCCTCCCCTGCCCTCCCCCCTGCGGGGGGAGGGTTGGGTGGGGTGGAATCTATCCTAAATAATTGTTTATCGGTCCGTAAGCGTGGAAGAACCCGGTAAGCATGACCGTATTCACATCGTTTTCGTTCATGGCGACACCCGAACTGACCAGGTGCAGCCCGATAGCGCAGGAGCGGTATGCGTATGCCTTTGCAAGTTCTGCCCCGGGGCTTGTAACTTCTTTGAGCTGACTGAAATAGCTGCGGAGCATTTCATCCTTTACCTTGCTTCCGACCACCGCTTTCCAGGCAGGGGGAGCAGGCATGATTCCGAGTTTTTCATCAACTTTTGCCTGGAAGGTGCTGATGGAGGTATATTCCTTTGTTTCAATATTGTAAATAGCCACCGGTCGCCCTTTTTCATATTTAAGGATGCCGTCCTTCTGGGAGCCATCGGAGTACTGCCCTCCTTTTATCCCTTGCGCAAGAAGCCTGTCAAGCAGGTCGCTGTGAAGGTTTTCATCCGGGAGATAGGGATTCATCACTGACATGATAAAACTGCATACATCCACCCCTACATAGTCAATGAGCTGAAATATACCCATGGGACGTACCAGGAAATCCTGGCTGATCCTGTTTATTGCATAGACGGCTTCAACAAAAGAAAATTCTTTGCCCAGCTTTTCAACTTCACTGTCGGCGTGCAGAATGTCGCGCATGAAATGGCCGTTGCCAATAAACCCTGCCTTATCATGGGAAGGAACAACAACCTTTCGCAGGCTCTTTGCATATTGCTGCGCAAATGCTTCCACTTCGGGCAATGTACCCTGTGCCCTGATGATCTCAACAAGTTTCTGCACTGCAGGCGGATTATAGAAGTGGAACCCGATGACGCGGCCGTTCAGTCCTGCACCCTCATCCAGTTTTGTGATGGGGATGGAAGATGTGTTGGTGAAAAACCAGGGCTGATGGGGATTATTGGCAGAAATTTTGGCAAAAATGCTGATCTTCAGTTCCGGGTCTTCTTTAATGGCTTCAAAAACCATTCGGGAATCATAGGCCGATTCAAGCCTTGTCGTAGTTCTGACAAGGCTGATCACATCAAAAATATACTGGTTGATGATCTCGTCGTTGTCAATCAGGTCGGCACGGTCGGCATAAACTTTCCGTAAGGCAACCACCTTTTTTTCCGCCAGTTTAAGCACCTGGGTTTTCAGGTATTTCATCACTCCGGCAAGGGCTTCATCAGAAACATCAATGGCGTTGAGCACAAATGGTTTACCCTTATTTTCAGGCCGCAGGCTTATGTCAGCCATTTCCACGGCGGTAAGCAGCAGAATCCCGCTTCCCATTTTTCCCGCCGCACCAAGCACTGAAACGTGTTGTAATCTTTCTTCGTAGGACATAGGTGTTATTATTGGTTTGTGTGCGTTAGACTATATCAAAATGAAAATTGTAAAATGTAAAATGTGGGGCCGCGAGGGGTTACCAGGCGGGTTTGCGTTTCTCCAGAAACGCTTTCATTCCTTCTTTTGTTGCTTCATCGCTGAACTGTTTGCCAAATTCAACGGCTTCGAGTTCAGAGGCTTCTTTGAAATCCATGGCGATTCCGTTTCGGATGATGCGTTTGGACCTTGGAACAGCCTGTGAGCCATTGCCGGCCATTTTTGCAGCCAGTTTCATCACCTCTTCCATCAGTTGCTCGGGCTCGGTAACCTTCTGAACAAGCCCGATGCGCAAAGCGTCGTCGGCGGAGATGGTATCGGCAGTAAGGATCAGGTAAAGGGCGTTGCCCAACCCGGTAATCCTCGACAGCCGCTGTGTGGCGGCATACCCAGGGATCATGCCCAGGTTCATTTCCGGCTGGCCGAATTTGGCCAGTTTGCTGGCAATTCTGAAATCACATGCCATGGCCAGTTCACACCCGCCTCCCAGGGCATACCCGTTCACCGCAGCAATAACCGGGATCGCGAGTTGCTCAAGCCGGTCAAATGTTCTCTGGCCAAAGGTGGAAAATGCATATCCCTCTTCGGCATTCATGTGTACCATTTCTGCAATGTCGGCTCCTGCCACAAATGCTTTTCCTTCACCGGTGATCACCAGCGCTTTCACATCATCGCGGGGCTCAAGGTCGTCGAGGAAATGATTCAGTTCTTTGAAGAAATTCGTATTTAGTGCATTTAAGGCGGCAGGCCTGCTGATCGTCACGGTGGCGATGCGATCGGCAATCTGGATTTTCAATATCTGGTAATCCATTGTTAATTTATTAACATTATATGATTATTCGCGATCTAAATTAGTAAAAAAACTGCATGCCCGAAGTGATGAATGAAAATAATTGGCACAAATGCAAAATCCCGCCTGAACGGGATTTTGCATTTGTGCCAGTTAACGTGAACAGAAAGGGAAATGACTATCTTGTTAAGATCAGTTTGATCGTCTCAACATAGTCATCGGCAACCACTCTTACGAAATAGAGTCCGGCCGGGATCTGTGTCAGAGAGAACTCATGTTTCTTCTCCCCGGACAACTGGCTTGCCAGCACCTTCTCCCCTCTCATTCCATAAACCTCGATCCTGACGGTTCCAAATTCCCTGTCGCCCTTTTGTTCAAGAACGAAGGTTCCCTGGGTTGGATTAGGATAGACGATAAAGTTTGATTGCGATGAAATGAATGGGATCTGTTCAACAGCAGCAACAACGCTGACCATGGATGGAGTTATTCCTCCGCAATACTGGTTGTTGGTGGTGATGTACCCATGCATACTACCTCCCGGGAATACCCTTGTGGCAGGCTGGTAAAGTATATTATGCCCCGCAATGAAGGTTGCATTGCCTCCTTGCAGTACTGTAAAGTCATTGCCTCCACCGGGCACCAAGATAGTCTGGATAGCATTGTAGCAAACTGTCCCGGTTACGGTCCCGTTTACAGTTAGGAACGCACAAACCGCTGAAACCTGACCTACCGTATAGCAACCTGTTTTAACGCAGCCATTGGCATCCATAACGGTTACACAATAGGAACCCGGGGTAAGATTACCGATATCCTCGGTCGTGGCACCGTTACTCCAGAGATAAACATGTGGCTGGGTTCCGCCTGCAACCGTGAGATCAATGCTACCATCATTGGCACCGGGACAGTTCGCCGGGACCATGGTTGCATTAAGTACAAGGTCCGGAGGCTGGGTTATTATCCAACTCCCAACGTCAGTGGCACTGAACACATCTGTCACGGATACAGTATATGCGCCGGCAGCCAACCCATTTATTGCTGATGTAGTTGCGCCAGTGCTCCACAAATAACTATAGGGTGGTAAGCCACCGGATACGGTCGTATTAACTGATCCGTCAGCGCTTCCAAAGCAGGATGCATTGGTTGGTGCACCGGTCACTACAAGTGGCGGAACAATTACGTTCGAGGTGAAATTAAAGCAATCCATGCCCATCGAAAGCCCGCCAGATGCTGACAAGGTCATGGTATGCATGCCCGGTGTAAGAATACCGCCGGGATTGAAGAAACATGCGGTATCTCCCGGATTGATCACAGCCGTAGTCTGGGGAATCGTGGCATCGGGTATGTTCAGGATCAGCGTTCCACCCTGACTGACATTATGCAGGTCTATCATCAGTTGCATATCACCCCAGAAAATATTTTGATAGCTCTGAAACTGGATCGCCAGGTTCTGAACACCGCCATCACCCATTATCTGCGGGAAATTATCCAGGTAGGATCCCTCTTCGTCGGTGAATACATGATTTGTCGCCTGGATGTTGCCAAACTCGCAACTGGCATTGGGTCTGTCCCTCCATCCCATGTTTATTAAAGCATACTCGTTGTTATTGCCAGGCGTTGTCGGCGGATTGTTCGGACAATTGAACATCAGGTCGAACCTCATATCCCCGTTGTCGTTGTGTATGACATATACCTGCGGACTGTTGCTGTTGTTCCGTATATACCTCCAGGTACCGGCATGGTTCCAGTTCCACTGTCTGTATTTCACCCAGCGCTGACCATTCCAGTAGATTACATCCGTATTGCCGCAATGGCCGGGCTCTACATAGACGTAATGGATCTGAAGCGTTGTGTGAGGCGGTACAACCACCCTTACCCAGGAGGTCCTGAAGGGCAGGTGGACATGGATGGCCAGCCGTATGATCACATTGTTGTTTGTGACAGGGCCCGGCAGCACATTTATCATCACGGTATTGTGTTCCATGGTCACCGTATTGTAGAATGAGACGAAGACCTGTTCTCCCGCAACAGGGGGATTCATGAAGGCGCTGTAGTCTATTGTATAGGTGCCCGCATTGCCGGCAACCTGGTAGGTAATCCCTCCGTTCAGGTTACTGAGCGTATCTGCCGGATTGCAGCGGGTATGTGCCACGATATACATGTTTGCTGCCGGTGGCGCAATCCCCAGTGAATCGATAATGGTGCCGGTAATCATGCCGGCTGCATGGGTCGTAAATACCAGTTCAGCTCCATAAGCCGTTCCGGTGAAGTTTGAGGCATACGCCCTCACATGGTAAGTGGTTAATGGCAATAATGGTGCCATCATGCTTGTATAGTTACCCAGTCCTGGTCCATTCGTGGTAATGTTGTCGAGAATAGTCGGTTCGGCAAGGGTGCTCCAGCAAATGCCACGCGCGGTCACAGGTGCCCCACCATCGGCGGTTACACTACCTCCACTCATTGCGCTGTGCGAGGTGATGCCGGTCACGGGTGTTGTCGTCACTGTTGGCAGGAACGGCGCAGGTACCATGGAGGTGAAGTTGAAGCAGTCCATCGCCAGTGAAAGGCCAGGAGATGCAGATAAGTACATGATGTGAACGCCAGGTATAAGTATGCCGCCCGGGTTGAAGAAACACGCGGTATCTCCCGGGTTGATCACGGCCGAGGTAACAGGTATCGTCGCATCCGGAATATTAAGGGTCAGCGTACCACCCTGGGTAACATTCTGCAGGTCGATCATCAGGTTCATGTCGTTCCAGAAATTATTCTGATAGCTCTCAAACTGGATCGTAAGGTTCTGAACTCCGCCATCGCCCATTATCTGCGGGAAGTTATCCAGGAATGCTCCCTCATAATCAGTAAAAGTATGGCTTGTTGCAATGATATTGCCGAATTCGCTGCTTAAATGCGGCCTGTCCCGCCATCCCATGTTGATCAGGCCATATTCATTGTTATTCCCGGGTGTTGTAGGCGGGTTGTTCGGGCAATTGTATTTCAGATCGAACTTCATGTCGCCATTGTCATTGTGAATAACATAAACCATCGGAAGTGCGGTGTTGTTCTGGATGAATCTCCAGGTACAGTAATGGTTCCAGTTCCACTGTTTGAATTTCACCCAGGTGTTGCCGTTCCACACAAATACATCTGTATTGCCGCAATGGCCGGGTTCAACATACACATAATGGATCTGAAGGGTCTTGTGCGGAGGAACCACCACTCTTACTGATGAAGTCCGGTTTGGCAGGTGTACACGCTGGGCAAGTTTGATGACCACATTGTTTGTTATGGGCTGGCCGGGCTGAATTATGTCCACCACTCCGGTATAATGCTCCTGGGTAACCGTATTGAAGAAAGTGAGGAACACCTGGTCTCCCGCTCCCGGCGGGTTCATGAAGGCTTGACAATTCAATGTATAGGTGCCGGTATTGTTTGAAACCGTGTAAGTGATATCCCCACCTGTCAGCTTTTTGATGATGGTGTCCTCCGGACAGCAGCTGACATGCGCCACGATGTACAGATTTTCTGCAGCAGGTGCAACCCCCAGCGAATCCATAACGGTTCCGGCGATCAGGAACCCGGCAGGGCAAGGGTTAAACTCATCGGCGCCAACATCGGGAGCAAAGCCGGTACCAATATAACCAGCTTCGCCCCATCGGATATCGCTGTCGTAATCATCCTGAATGGCAATCGGAGCGATAATACGTGCCGCACCACTCTCACACAGCGTTGGCGTTAAACAATTGATGTGAAAGTTATTGGTGGGAACACTGACAAAGGAGGTGTTTTCAGTAAATGAAACAGCATCCCTGGGGAAGACATACGCTTTATAAGCAACCAATGTCTGATAACCTACTCCATCATACAGAATAACATGTGTCGGACTCGGTATACCCGCATAAAAATTATTGTTGTTGGAAGTCATGGTATATGTGCCAAGCACGTTGCTGTTCCTTCGGTACGCCGCTGCAATTCCGGCACCTGTCGGGACGGAATTATTGATCAGGATATTATTCCGCACATCAACCGTGGCAATCGTGTTAACAAATAATGCAGCGCTGCTGAACGGGGCCCCTGTGCTGAGTCCGTTCAGATGGACCGTGTTATAATAAACATTCGCAACCAGGGCCGCGGTGAAATTCAGGTAAATGCCTGATAAAACAGTGGCACTGGCAGCATTCGGAGTTTTCAGATCACTGATGTAATTGTTGAAAATATTGACAGGACTGCCTGAAACAATATAGATCCCGTAAACAATTCCTGCCGGCCCGCCTGACGAAAGATTAAATATCCTGTTCTTATAATAGGACGGGGAACTGCTGGCACCAAAAATTCCATAAACCGGGCCACCTCCGTTGGCTGCAAAGTTATAAATCGTGTTTGAATATGCCTTCCTGATTCCGGCCGCGGTGTTGGTGTATAAGCCGAAGACGCCTCCTGTTCCGAAATTATAGAAATGATGGAAGCTATTATTGTAGTACAATTCATTGGCGGGACCTAAAATATCATGAAATCCATAAATTGCATTTCCTCCACCCATCATGTTAAGATCATGAACGTTATTGTGATGAACCTTGATGATGGCCGTTCCGGCAAACATCGCATACAAGGTTCCCGAAACGGTTTTGGTAATATTACCGATCTCATTGTTGTCGATGCTGAGATTCTGGGGGCTCCCGCCATTGATCATGTAACAAATGCCGGTGCTGGGACTGCTGATATTTAAAATCGTATTCCCGGAGATGTTTACGTTGAGGGCGGATGATGAGTTCAGGATTCCATAAAAAATACCGGTGGTAGCCGTAGGCCAGGTGCAGTTCGTAATAAGGTTGTTATTTATGTTGATGGTATTCCCAGCGGGTGTTGAACCGGAAACATTTTCAATCACACTGATCTGACTTGTGGTTGAACCTCCTGTAATGCTGAGTGTATTATTGTTGACCTTTGCACTGGCACTAACAGCTGCCTGCAGAAAAATGCCCCGCATGGTGGCAGGATGGTTGACGCCGACCCCAGTGTTATTATTAAGCGTGTTGTAGGATACATTTAACCCGTACTGGTTCTGGGTCCTTACACCAGCTGCAGGATTTGTTGCGGCAGGGGCACCGCCGAAGTTGATGATTGTGTTACCTGTGGCAGCGGCGGCTCCTCCCACATCATTGTTCTGGTCGGCCAGGTTGAAGGGTGTAACATCGACATAGCCTATCAGCGCCACACCAATGTTGCAGTTCTGCAAGGTATTTGAATAAAATTTGTTATTTGAATTGCTCCCGGCGGGGGCCGTAACAACAACAGCGATTGTTTGTGCTGCAGCCGTGGCGTTTACGACGTTAATGGCCTTTGAACCATCCACGGCCGGCCCAATGCCACCGGCATTGTTAATGCGGTTTAATGTGACCACACAATTTTTTATCATATTGAACTGGCATCCGTCAGTGGCATCCCTTTTGAACATTCCGAATCCATACTCCATGGTGGCAGGATTTGCAACATTCGGGTCAACAAGATCTATCCCGTTGATGGTTACATAATCGCAGCCTATCAGGTTCCAGATCCCATCCTGCACGGCTGAACCCGGGGTGTTGGTCCCCAGAAAGTTGACATTGATCACCGGGTTGGCGCCAAACATTGCAGGGTTCTTCTGGAATACGATCGGCGCAGCAGCTGTTCCGGTTGCAGTGATCGACAAGGTGGCAACGATATTCTCGGTATACGGAAACGGGTTAATATTAAATATAACGCCAGGGGCACCTACCCCATTCGCGTTGAGATCGGCGATGGCTGCGGCTATGGTCGCATAGGTTCCGGGTATGGTTTTAATCCCGGTCAGGGGTACTCCGTAGGTCATACATGCCACGCACAATGTGATGATAATCAGTAAAAGTTTTTTCATGGTCGGTCCTTTTAGGATTATAGAAAAAAAACTACTGTTGGGAATCTGGAATTTCCTCTCGTCAGAAAGGAGATGGCATGAGTGTGGGAAGTAGTAATTGCGACAGTTTCAAATATAAAAGACGTTCAATGTCAATATATTTAGTCAATTACTTGATTGCCTTGCATACGCAAATATAATGTTATAATTAGGTAAAGTCAAGTAAAAGTAGAAGATTGTTTGTTGTTATAAAATTAACAATCAACAATTTAAGAGAATATGCCAATGCATTACCTCACCATTCCGGAAGATCTAAACAATGCAAAATATTGGCATCATGGAGCAACAATCACAGGAAGTGAAGAAAGAAAATTGAGAAACCCAGAAAATGATCTGCCCCTCTCACAATTCCCATTGACGGGACCCGTGACGGAGAGAAACAGGTATTCCGGCCTACTGTACGATAAACCGGGAAACGGCAGTCCTGACGTCTGAGTGCACCTTCACGATATACATGCCTTTGGGCCAGGAAGTCAGATCAAGGTCCTGAATGATGGACTGGTCTCCTGCCTGCTCAAGTGTGGCAGAATGCACCACCCGGCCATCTGTGGAAGTAACGGTGAGTATTGCTTTCCGCTGAACGCCGTTTATGGAGATTGAAACCTTGTCATGTGCCGGGTTCGGCAACACAACCAGCCTGAGGTCACCGGGTGAACGCTCAGGAATGCCAACACATGGATCGAGGGTAATATGCATCATGTCGGTCGCCTTGTTCAGGCACGGAGTAAGCGGCCAGACGATGAGTTTCAGGTCGGTGCCACCGGATGTTTTGTCATGGATCCCAGGGATATAGGCTGTGGTGAGCGACGATGGATCGGTGAATGTCCCGTCGCCGGTGCTTCCCCATAAAAACCGCAGATAACTGGTGGCGGTTGCGTGAATGGGAATGGGTGACTGATACCAGCACAGAACAGTATCATTTCCGGCAAATGCCGTAGGTGCCTCAATAATGCGCATTTCGGTGGTATCATGCCTGGTCAGTGTGCCTTCGCTGATGGCTGCAATGTATTTGGTGGTGCTCTGCGGCCGTACTTTCGGGCTTTTCAGAGTAGAGGTAAAGCCTGGCGGTATTGATGTCCAGGAATAGGTGTAGGTCCCGCTGCCACCGTACCCGTAAGCATTCAGCTGGGCCGAATCAGGCGTGGTGCTGCAAATAATTCCTGGGGTTGCTGACGCGGCTGAAGAAAACACATTGGCATAGGTATAGGAGGCAATGCGTGTAGACCAGCTGCTTGTTGATGTTGCAGCATAGTATTCGGTGGTAAACCAGAATGTTGTTGGGGAAGCCGGGTCAATGCTCAGGGCGCTGTAATCACCCCAGCGGCTCCGGCCGCTCCAGACCCCTGTCTGGGAACCGCCACCGTTGGTGATGGTCCGCTCCATAATGGTCATCTGGTTAATCGGATCGTTTTTCAGCCTCCCGGTGTAACGGATTCCGGGATAAATCGTTGAGCTGGAAACAGAATAACCCATGGATATCGTTCCAGCCGTATCCTGTGCAATACTGCCCATCCACCTGGAATGTGCATCGGGCGAATAGGTGGCCTGCTGGTAAATACTCCAGCCAGTACCGGTATTCCTTAATTCATACCAGCGGACGCCGCCCTTGCCGGAGCCTGCGTTCACCGTATGATTCAGCACCATGGATCCAAAACCGTTGAATTTCCTGTACTGAAGACGGTACATCAGGCGGTCGCCGAGTGTTTCAAGCAGTTGAGGTGACCCCTTCTGCGGGATGCCGCTCCCCCATCCAAGGGTGGTGAAGGGTGTGACATTCAGAAAGGCCAGGTTCCCAAATGTTGAATTGGCGGGCGTTGTCCAGTCGGCATGAAATTCATAGACACCCAGGCGTTGTGTTCCGCCAGTGCGTATATAAGTAAAATAGTTGGGTGTGCCCATGGCAGGGAAAACGCCATCGCAATCGGCCGGTAACAGAGAAATAAAACCGTCACTACCCGGTGGAACTGTGAATGAAATCCTTGCTGCATTGGGATCTCCGGCGATCATAGCGGTACGATCGTAGGCATAGGCACCATTGCCTACCCAACCGGCACCACCGGTGCCGAAATTGTTGGTTGACATATAATAGGCATCGGGCCAGATGCCAAACTTCGGATAGTCGGGCATGGCACTGAATTCATATACCCACCGGTACCAGCTGCCCGTCGGATCAGGTGTTTGGGAAACAGCGATCATCTGGTAAAAAGGTGCGGTAGAAGATCCGTTTGGCAGGGAAAACTGAGAAAAAAGCCACCGGTTGGCCAATTCGTCAAAAAGAACAATAGCATCCCCGTCGTTGGAGTTATGGGGCATTCCCGACCATACCGTGCTGTTGCCTGCAGGGCCGAAGATCTTTCCGCCGCTTTTATTATATATGGCATACGAACAGTTGGTCACCTGGAAATAATGATTCAAACCTACATCTCCATGTGTATCGGGGGGCACATACCCTCCTATGTTTCCCAGTCCGTCAAAATTCTGGATGGTCGTATCCGAAAGCAGGTTGCCAAAAAAGTTCTGCAGCCCTGGATCGGCCGGCAGCGACTGACCCGGTTTATAGTCGGAATCACCAGTGTTACTGACAAAATTATTGACCACGCCATCCTTCCAGCTCCCGTCAGACGGGATGGTTGCAGGATGCAGCATATCCCTCAGCGGGGGAGAAACATCAAAGTAAACCGGACGGTCAGCAACGGGTATCATGGGGTTAACCTGACCTGCTGCAACCATCGTTGTAAGTGCCAGTATGGTCAGAATGTAAAATGCTTTTCTCATGAAAAATGGGATTAAAAAACAAAAATAGCCGATTTCCATGTAGGAACATCTGATTTTGAAAAACAAATGAGCATTTTGCTGAAATTTGTATATTTGTTTGAATATGTAAAATTTAAAATCATCCAGATGCAAATTAAAACCTTCAGTACCGATACTGTCAAGGCCTTCATTCAATCCTGGGCCGAAAACACCTCTGACGGATTTCAGCCCGGGGCAGCCATCATCTTTTCCTCGGTTGACCTGAACCTGCAGGAAATCGTCTTTTTTCTGAAGACACAACGGGTAAGTGTATTTGGATGCAGTTCCTGTGGCGAGTTCCTTTTTAACGGCCAGGCACAGGTTATCAGCGAAGGCGGACTGGTTTGCCTCATGATGTCGCTCATTCCGGGGAGTTTCAGCACCAAACTGTTTAACGGCAGGGATCTCGCCTCATTTGAACTTGGCAATAAAATCGGGCGATGGGCAACAGGCACCTTTGAAAAACCTGCCTTCCTGATCCTTGGCAGCGGGCTTGAAACCGACGGGGAACAACTGGTTAAAGGCATTCAGCAGGTAGCAGGAAGTGACATCAGCATGTTTGGCGGACTGGCGGCCGATGACGCGCATTTCAACGAAACCTTTGTGTTTTCTGAAGAAAGTCTGGAGAGCAACGGTGCCATGGCAATGGTGTTCAACACAGAAATCTACGACTTCAACGGGATTGCAACAAGCGGCTGGGTCAGTATTGGCGCAGACAAAATCGTTACCCATTCGGAGGGGAATGTGGTGTATGCCATTGACGGGCAACCCGCGCTGGATGTATACAAAGATTACCTCAACGTAAAGGATACCGACCTTCCCGAGATCGGGGTTGAATACCCGTTACTGATCAAGAAGAGCGGTTCGCAGGATGTGTTGCGTGCCGTGATCAATGTTGATCCGGTGAAAAAGTCACTCATCTTCGCCGGTACTGTGCCGAATGGTGCCATCGTGACATTTTCAAGTTCTCCGGGCTTTGAGATCATAGATTACACGCGAAAAAAAGTGGTTGAATTTTACGAAAAAAATTTGGACACCGACCTCCTCATCCTGTTTTCCTGCATGGCCCGCCACAATGCACTGGGGCCTTCCATTTCGGAAGAGATTGAGCAGGCATGGCAATGCTGGTCAAAGCCCCTGATCGGATTTTTTACTTATGGTGAAATCGGGAGCAACCATCATGCTGTGTGCGATTTTCATAACGAAACTTTCACCATGGTTTCAATAAAACAAAAACCCGATGTCGGATAAAATTCTTTCACTCACTGAGGCGATCGCCGGCTTGAAGGAACCTGAAGAACTGTTCAGGCATAAAAGTTATATCCTTGATGAACTGAAGAAGATAAAATCGGAGCATGATCACCTGATTTTCAGGGCTGAACGGTCTGTGAAGGAAAAAGGAATATTCTCGTCGCTGCTAATCAGGACTTCGGCCGACCTGAAAAATGTCTCTGACAATCTGAAAATCAGGGCTGAAGAGCTTTCCACCCTGCTTACAACCATCCCCGCATACGTCTATTTCAAAGATACCCGTCTCAATTATATGATCGTCAACCAGGCCTTTTCCGAACTGGCTGGCATTCCTTCTGTACAAATCACCGGTAAAAAGACCCAGGAAATATTTCCTGCTTATGACAACCACGAATATCCGGCCAATGAAGCCTATGTGCTTAAAACAGGGCTCGCTCTTTACGATATAGAGGAAGAAATAAATCATAACGCACGAAAGCGCTGGCTCAACAGCAACATTGCCCCCATCCGCAACGCCGAAAACCAGATTATCGGCCTGATCGGCATCTCCTGGGATATCACCGAACGAAAATTACACGAAGAGGAACTGCAGAAGTCGAAGGAACTGGCTGAAGCGGGCACCCATACAAAAAATGAGTTTATTGCGAGCATATCGCATGAATTCCGCACCCCTATGAACGGGATACTGGGACTCTCTGAAATCCTGAAGAACTCGCCCCTTACATCAGAGCAGGCAGAGATGCTGAAGGGCATCATCTCATCTGCAGAAAACCTGCTCGTCCTCCTTAACGATGTGCTTGATTTTTCAGCGATCGAAGCTGGAAAGATGGAGCTTGATTTCCAGCCATTTATGCTTGACCGCGTTATTGAGGATATCTTGCTGGTGATAAAAATGAAAGCAGAAGAAAAATCCATCGGTGTTGAAGTGATCACCGCCAACAGTGTCTCAAATATGCTGATCGGCGATTCACAGCGCTTGCGCCAGATCCTTATCAACCTGACGAACAACGCCGTTAAGTTTACAGAGCGTGGAACCATCAGGTTAACCGTCAGCAGGGTGGAACAAACGGATACCAGGACAATCCTGAAGTTTGAAGTAACGGATACCGGGATAGGGATCCCTCCTGAAGCCCTTGATTCACTTTTCAAAGTTTTTTCAAGGGTCAAACAAGACAGGTCAAAGCTGATCGCAGGAACAGGACTTGGCCTTTCAATTTGCAAAAAACTCACTGACCTTATGGGCGGGAGTATTGGCGTTGAAAGCACGCCCGGCCAAGGTTCCAGGTTCTGGTTCACCCTTCCTTTCACCCTCTCGAACCTCCAGAAAAAGCAAGCATGGAAGCATGATGCTGAAGAATCCACCGGTTTCGGTAAAAAAACAGTGCTGGTAGCTGAAGACAATGCCATCAACCAGCAGATTATCAGTTTCCAGTTGAAAAAAATGGGATTTGACGTTGACATGGCAGATAACGGACAAGTGGCGTTTGAAAAATACCATTCCCGGCAATACGACCTCATTTTACTTGACATCCAGATGCCAGTCATGGACGGCTACCAGGTGGCCAAAGCGATCAGGGAGGAGGAAAAAGGCACCTCACGTCATTCCACCATTGTTGCTTTAACCGCCAATGCCATGAAGGGAGACCGGGAGTTGTATCTCAGTGCCGGCATGGATGAGTATGTAAGCAAACCGTTTACCTTTGAAATATTGCAGAAAGCGATCAGCAACGTGATCGGACAACCACTGGAACAACCCGTATGATATGATGAGGAAGATTTGCATTTCAACAATGGCGCTTCTTGTGTTTTCATTTGCAGGAATCTCATGCAATCCAACACCAAAGAGTAAACCTGCAGGGGCTATCCCTGAAAAATTCTCACTGGAAGACCTTCAGCTCCGAACCTTCCGGTATTTCTGGGACCTGGCTGACACAACCTCCGGGCTCATCCCCGACCGGTACCCAACCGAATCATTTTCAAGCATTGCCGCCACCGGGTTCGGGCTCTCCGCCTACCTTATCGGTGTAGAACAAAAATACATTACCCGGCAGGAGGCTGCTTTACGGGTATTAAAGACACTGCGTTTCCTTTACAAACTTCCCCAAGGCCCCGATAAAACGGGTGTGGGCGGATATAAAGGGCTCTTCTACCACTTCCTTGACATGCATACAGGCCTGCGCTTTAAGGATGTTGAGCTTTCAACCATTGATACAGGGCTGCTCATGGCAGGTATCCTTTCCTGCATGCAGTTTTTTGACGGCGTTGCGGACGAGGAACAGGAGATCAGGGACCTGGCTGATAAGCTTTACCGAAGGGTTGACTGGCAATGGGCACTGAACGGGAAGGACATCCTTAGCATGGGGTGGCATCCCGAGAGCGGGTTCATCGACAGTTACTGGTACGGTTATAATGAGGCCATGGTGCTGATCATCATGGCGATCGGTTCGCCAACCTTCCCGGTTCCGGCCACTTGCTGGGACGCCTGGACTTCCAGGTACAACTGGGCTGACTGGCAAGGCTTTGAGCATGTGAATTTCGGGCCGCTTTTCGGTCACCAGTATTCGCATATGTACATTGATTTCAGGGGAATTCAGGACGGTTTCATGCGCTCGAAAGGGATTGATTACTTTGAGAATTCGCGCAGGGCAACGTTTGCGCAGCAGGCTTACTGTGCTGCAAACCCGGGAAAGTTCAATGACTACAGCTCAACCATCTGGGGGCTGACCGCCTGCGACGGCCCGGGCTATCTCAAATCAACCTGGCAGGGCAGGGAGTTCGTATTTGACGGGTATTCCGCCCGAGGAACAGCAAAGGGTTACCAGGTTGATGACGGAACCCTGGCACCCACCGCCGCAGGGGGATCACTGCCATTTGCACCTGAGATATGCATCCCGGCACTGGAAGGGATGTATAACAAATACGGTGCTTCGCTATACCAGGAATACGGATTCAAAGATGCCTTCAACCCCTCTTTTGCTTCAGGGAAAGGCAATGAACATGGCTGGTTTGATATTGACTACCTGGGCATCGATCAAGGCCCCATTGTGATCATGATCGGCAACAGCAAAACCGGGTTGATCTGGAACCTGATGAAGAGGAACCAGTATATCGTGAGCGGGTTGGAGAAGGCGGGGTTTACAGGGGGGTGGATGAAGGTGGGTGACAGGTGACGGGTGACGGGTGACGGGTGACAGGTGACGCGTGACGCGTGACGCGTGACGGGTGTCGGGTGACGCGTGACAGGTTGGGCTGTAACCCAAATTTCACCATTTTACCATTTTACCACTTTACTATTTTACTTCAATCGTCTTCGCCATCGTTTCCGCCGAATTTCCTCCCACAAACACCGTAAACTCTCCCGGCTCCCAGTATTTCTTCAGGTCGGGATGATAAAATGCCAGATCGTCGGTGGTCAGGTTAAATTCAAGCGACCTGGTTTCGCCTTTTTTAATGAGCACTTTGCGGAAGCCTTTCAACTCCTTCACCGGCCGGGTAATTGAGCCGACTTTGTCGCGAACATAGAGTTGAACAACCTCTTCGCCATCGCGGTTCCCGGTATTGGTCACACTGATGCTGACTTTTATTTTCCCGCCATCCACGATGGATTCCAGTGCTGAATAGCTAAAAGTTGTATAGCTGAGGCCATATCCGAACGGGTAAAGTGGATCATTGGAGCAATCAAGGTACCTTGAAACATATTTGGCACCTGGATCAGCCGGATTATAAGGCCTGCCGGTGTTTTTTGAATTGTAGAAGACAGGAACCTGGCCGAGGTTCAGCGGGAAGGTCATGGTCAGTTTACCGGATGGGTTTACATCGCCGAAAAGCACATCGGCAATGCCATTGCCGGCCTGTGTACCGCCAAACCAGGTTTCCAGGATGGCAACCGGCAGACTGTTCAGCTGCGAGATGGCCAGCGGACGCCCGTTAAACAGGGCGACTGCAACCGGTTTTCCCGTTTTGACGATGGCCTCTGCAAGTTCATTCTGCACGCCCGGTATGTCAATGTTGCTGCGGCTTGAAGCCTCTCCACTCATCCAGCCGTTCTCTCCCAGGGCTAATATCACATAATCAGCTGTTGAAGCCAGCTTTATGGCAGCATCAAAACCGCTCCTGTCGGCATCGGTTACATTGCAGCCTTTCTCATACACCACTTCATATTGTTTGCCCGGCCGGTTGTTCAGTCCTTCAACCAAAGTAACACACTTTTCCCAGTTGCCAGCGGCCGACCAGTTACCCAGCATGTCTTTCTTTGAATCGCCAAGCGGACCGATCACGGCAATCTTTTTGATATTTCCCGGAATCGGCAGCAACTGGCCTGGATTTTTCAACAGGACACAGCTTTCTGCAACAAATTTACGGGCGAAGAGCTGCTGTTCAGGGGTCATGACTTCCTTTTCCTGCCGCTCTTTACTACAGTAGCGATACGGGTCGTCAAACAGTCCGAGTTTGGCCTTTGCTTCAAGTATCCAACGCACGGACTGATCAATGTCGGACAGGTTCACCTTTTTCTCTTCCAGCAATGGTGCAAGGTAATCGAGATAGGTGCTTCCCTGCATATCCATGTCAACCCCGGCATTGATTGCAAGCCTTGCAGCATCTTTATTGTCGGCAGCATTACCATGGTTCACCATCTCGTTGATGGAGGTATAATCTGTTACGACAAAACCTTTGAACCCCCAGTCTTTGCGGAGCAGGTCGGTCAGCAGCCACCTGTTGGCGGTGGACGGGACACCTGCAATTTCATTGAAGGAGGTCATCGCAGAGCCAACACCTGCATCAACGGCTGCCTTGTAAGGTGGCAGGTACCATTCATAGAGGGACAGCATTGACATGTCAACGGTATGGTAATCCCGCCCTGCCTGTGCCGCACCGTATGCTGCAAAATGTTTGACACATGCAATCATCGTGTTTGTTGCTTTCAGGTCGGTTCCCTCGAACCCTCTAACCCGGGCGGCGGCTACTTTGCAACCGAGCCAGGTATCTTCCCCTGCACCTTCAGCCACACGTCCCCACCGCGGATCACGCGCAATGTCAACCATTGGGGCAAAGGTCCAGTTCAGGCCCTCTGCGGTTGCTTCCTGGGCAGCAATCCGTTCCGACTGCTCGATGGCCGCCATGTCCCAGCTGCAGGCCTGTGCAAGCGGGATGGGAAATATCGTACGGTGACCGTGGATGACATCATACCCAAAGATCAATGGGATTTTCAAACGTGATTCCTCAACAGCCATGCGTTGCAACTCCCGCACATAATCAACTGTATAGGCATTGAATATGGCTCCGACACTTCCGTTTTTAATCAGCTTTTTATAATTGCCGTTCAGTGACGGGCCGGTTACATCCCAGTCGGACGTAAAGAGCGACAGCTGACCTATCTTCTCCTCCAGGGTCATGGATTTGAGCAAAACATCAATTTTTGACTTGTCGGCAGGGGTAAGCCCTTTATCCTGTGATTGCGCCGAAAGGGAAACCACCAACATTAAAAGGATCGCTGTAAATTTCTGTTTGTAAAAACTCATCATGGCTGGGAGTGTTTAAATAAATCAATAGGTAAAACCAAGTTTGGTCAGCCCGGCCTGAACCTCCGGGTTTGACATAAAATTATTCCACAGGAGGCCGGTCCTGTAATTTTCTATCATGCAGATGATCGGCCCCTGGTCAATGGCAAGTGTTGAGTTAGCCCACCACCCTTCGGTGATGTCAAATGAATCGTAAAATCCGTATTCACCCCACAGCTTGTTGCCAAGCTGGTAATAGAAAAATCGAATTGCCTGCATGGACTGCTCTGGTGTAAATGGCAATGAAGAGATCGCTGCAGTTGGCGCAATCACCCCCAGGTCGTTGGTGGGTGAATGTGCATTGTAGCCCCATGGGTTATCGCATGCGGTCAACCCCCAGCAAGCGCTGCTGTAGCCGATAAACCCCCTTGGGTTGGCCATGCAGTATGCCCTGTTGATCATGGTTTGATTGACATTCTGCTGCCAGTAACTGGCATAGCTGTCGGTAAGGTTAACCGGTTTTAAACCCAGGAACGAATATTGGGTAAAAAACAGCGGGCCTCCGTAACTCTCCCCAAGCGGCAACACATAGCCGTAATAGGAGTTCCCGTTCCTGATGGCGCCGTTGCGTGCATATCCCTGGTGATATGTGGCGGCAGTGATAGAATGTGTCGTTGATGCCGCGGCGACCACATAGGTGATCAGTGTTTCATTGTAACCGGAAATGGCCATGTTCATGGCCCAGGAATTTACGGGTGACCAGTGCCAGTAAAGCACATTTTGTCCCCGTGTGTACCAGTCATATTCCACGCTGCTGATAAGGAGGCCTATCCGGTCGATGAGCAATTTTTCCGCAGGAACGGAAGCGTCCAGATACTGGTGTACTGTGTAAAGCCCCTGGACCATGTAGGAAGTTTCAACCAGGTCGCCCCCGTTGTCGAGGGATGAAAAGGGAACAACTTTGCCGGTGGTGCCGTTCAGCCAGTGTGGCCAGGCACCATGGAACCTGTCGCAGGTTTCAAGGAACCCGACAATTTTTGCCAGCCGGGCAAGGCCTTCATTCCGGCTGATAAATCCACGGTTCATCCCCACCACCAGGGCCATAACGCCAAATCCCGAACCGCCTGTGGTGACAATGTCGCCTGAGTTATTCCGCTCCCTTGCCATTCCGCTCACCGGGTGCCCGAAATCGTAGAAATACTTGAATGCCCGCTGCTGGATCAGTGTGAGCAGTTCGTCATCGGTTATCAAGGGGAATTTCGGAGTGGAATCAAGCCGGGTGTAAAAAAAGTTGTGAAAACCGCCAAACATATACCCGTTTTTAGCCTTTAGTGAGGGTAAAATATTGAAGGTGTATTTTGTAAGGTCGGCGAGTTGACTGCCGTTTGTTACAGTGACCTCCTTTTTATCTGCCGAAAGCGCTACCGCCACAATGACTCCGGGTGAAAACTGGAAGGCTGACTGACATGATGAGGAATCCAGCGGCTCTGAAAAACGGGCATGAACTGTAACCGACTTCCAGTCAATGTTCGACGGAACTGCGGGCCCCTTGAAATTCACCCCGTTCAGGGTGATCGTTTCCAGGCTCAATGTACCGGCAATGGTACTTATTGCATATTCCACCCCGGGAAAGGTCTCCCCCTGTGCTCCTTTTATGATGGTATTTATCTGCAGAACATAGGAGGCAGAATGATCAAGCGGCTGGTACGGGATCATTTTGAATGTACTGTACCCCGATGACCACGTAAACCTGCACGGAACCTGCGACTGATCGCTCTTCTTCAGCACCGCACCGCTCCTGGCTGAGGCGGTATCGAGTTTTTCGTTGAAGGAAACGGTGATTGCACTGTCAACCGGGAGACCGGTATTGGCCCCCTGCAGTGTAAGAATCCGGTTGCCGAATTTTACCTGAGACAGATGCAGGGTCCCAACGGAGGCAGGAGCTGAATCCTTCCTGCACGAAAAAAAAATCAGAAGAACAGAAAAGAATATTATAATGAGAAACCCGGGACCTTTCATTTGCTTTTATTTAACTAAAACAGAGAGGGTTAAGGCTGCCCATAACCCTCTCTTAATCATTTTCAGATCAAACCTTATGGCTTCTCTGAATCATACATCATCTGGATCTCCTTTTCGGTCAAAGCTTTATGGAAAACCCTCACATTGTCAAGCAGACCTTTAAAATGCTTGTTTGACTGGTTTTCATATTTTGCCCAGTCATCAGCAATAGTTGGATCATTCTTATCCTGGATGAATCCAAACACGAGCTGCTTGTTCCCCGGTGCACCGTTGTATCTCAGTCCGTTGGCCTCGGTCATAGGCGCATCATAGAGGTTGTAATCCTGTTCTTTCATCTTCTCACCGTTGATGTACATGGTGGCGATTTTGGTTCCTGCGTTGAAACGGCAGGTGATATTTGTCCATTTTGAGGCAATTAAGAACCTTACACCGCCGGTGTTGGTCAGGTCTTTACAAAAGGTGTAGCCTTTCCAGTCGGCGATTTTTTCCTTCCCGTTGAAGAAAAGGTCCTGTGATGCTGAGGAAGTGGCACCCGTGCTGTACTGTGCAGCCATTTTACACCAGCTGTAATCATCCCCCATTTCAAACTGGAAGCCGTACCATCCGGCAAGTCCCATTACAAACTGGCCATGTTTGGTTGAATCTGCCTTCACCCAGAAGGTGAGTGTGAAATCGGTGGTAAGCATCAGGGAATCTCCTTTCGGAATTTCAACCAGCGAGGTGGTGCCATTGAATTTTGCGGCCATCCCGGCTCCTGTTGTGAACGATGGTGCATAGGTCAGGTCAATCACACCGCCCACCATCGGGTTGTAGTGATTCATCATATCTGCGGCGGTACTCTCAAAGGTGTAATATGCCACCAGTCCGTCGGGGACAAAGGTTCCGGTGGTGGTGAAAGTGCGTTTAAACCCGTCAAGGTTCTGTCCGTCAGTTGAAGTTAAAGCCGATGAGAAACTAAGCGCATACAGTGAACCTCCGCTGAGGTTGGCTTTTGGCACGACTGTTACTATGTTACCGGCAACCGTTACGGTGATTTCAATAGTCGCCGTATCATAATCCCTTACCAGGGTAACAGCATTGGCAGCACTTGCTGCGTTGACCGAGGTGGTAAAAACAGCCTCGATAAACGGGTTCACAGGAACTCCGGTTGCTGAGGTAGCCCCGTTCAGGTCAATCGTACCTGCAGTAATGGCGGTAACGTTGAAGGCGGTTGTTTCTGTTTTCTTTTTACAACTGCTTACGCTGATCATCAGAGCCAACACTACCAGCATTGAACTCATGAAAACAATCTTCTTTTTCATTTTTTCTTGGTTTTATGGTATTTGGTTAGGATTATTTTGGTTGATCGTTTTGATGCACTACATTTTTAACTCTAAGAATGACCGGGTAAAGCTTTTTTAACCACTAAGGCACGGAGGGCACTAAGAAACACTAAGTATTAATATCTAAAATTTATTTTTTCTAAGTGTTCCTTAGTGCCCTCCGTGCCTCAGTGGTTTTTTTCACAAAGTTACTTACCAGTTTGGATTTTGCTGCAATGTACCCTGTGAATTGTCAATTTCACTTTGCGGGATCGGAAGCAACTCGTTTTTCCCGGCAACAAATCCTTTCGGGCCCAGCACTGTTGCTGCCCTTCCTGTTCTTACCAGGTCCCAGAACCGCCATCCTTCCATGGCCAGTTCATGCCTTCTTTCATTAAATATGATATCCCGGAGTTCGGTTTTGTTCGTTGTTGTGATGTCGGGTAAAATAGCAGTGTTACCCTGGCGTGCCCTTGCCCTCACCATGTTCAGGTAGATAAGCGCATCGGCAGATTTGCCGTTTTCGTTGAGGGCTTCCGCTGCTATCAGCAGGACATCCGCGTAACGCATCAGCCTGCGGTTGGTACCCCATTGCGTGGCTACATTGTCGCCTGGCACCCAAACTTTACGGTTGTAGCACTCCACTTCAATGATCTTGCCCTGGTCATCTTTGGTAACATCAGGGGTAGGCCCGTCGCCCACGATCGCCACACCGTCAATGGTATCTCCCAGATTGATCACAGTTCCGGGGTACCTTGGATCATCGGGTTCAAAAGAGTTGCGAAGATCAACGGAAGGGCGGTTAAAGCCCCATCCGCGGTTCGGATTTCCTCTTACTCCCTGCGTATTGCCATACTGGTCGCCGCCATTTTCTGTACCCTCGTATGACAGCGCGCCAACCTGGAAAATATCCTCAGGCCCGTTCTGTCCTTTCACCCCATTGGCGTCGGCGTATACCGGTTCCAGCCCATACTGCAGCGAATTGATCACCTGCAGGGAGTAGAGCTCGGCGTTTGTGAAATCGTTCTGAAACAGGGCAACTTTGGCAAGGAATGCAATTGCAGCGCCTTTCGTAGCCCTTCCTTTATCTTTTGCAACATATTCACTGCCTTCCGGAAGGTTCTCTGCAGCAAACTTAAGGTCGTTGATAATTTGCACATAGACCTCCTCCTTGGATGACCTGCCGAGGCGTAACGGTGGGGTGAGTGTTGTTACAACCGGCACGCCACCCCAGGCACGCACAAAATCAAAATAAAGCAGTCCGCGGATAAACCTTGCTTCTGCGATGTAACGTGTTTGCAAGGCATTGTCCATGTTGATGAGCGCCACTTTTTCAATGACCACATTGCACCTTTTAACACCAACATACAGCTGGTTCCACCAGCGGTCGAGCCCGTCGGCGGTTGGTGAGATGGAAAAAGTTTCATATGGGCCTACTGTGGCAACCTGGTCGCTCGGATTGCTTCCTTTCATGGCATCATCCGACATGATGTCAAGTATCGGGTAGCCTCCGGAATGGTAATTCCATTCACGCAAAGTAGCATAGGCCGCATTGGTGGCAATGACCGCATCGGCAGCCGTTGTCGGGAAAACATCCTGGGTCATTTCGCCCTGCGGCGGTTTATCCAGAAATTTCTTACAACCCGGGGCAACGGTCAGCAAAAACAATGCGGGGACAAGGAAAATTATGTTTTTTATCGTTTTCATATACATCAGAAGTTTAAATTAATCCCAACAGAATAAACAGAGGTAATGGGGTAAATTCCGTAGTCAATACCCGTTGACAACACGCTGTTGCTGCCAATTTCGGGAGAATAACCTGTATATTTTGCAAAGGTGTAAAGGTTGTCGGCTTTAACATACAAACGGAATTTCCGGATCCCTATTTTCTCACTCCATGCCTGGGGCAGGGAATAACCGAGGGAAACATTGCGGATACGGATGAACGAGCCATCCTGGATAAAATAGTCGGAAGGCGTGTAGTTATATCCGCCAAAAGAAGGTTTCGGTTCTGTGCTACTGGTGCCGGGGCCCGTCCAGCGATCCATGACAGTCTGCTCAAAATTATACGGGTCGGGACGAACAGCATTTTTGGCATTAAAGATCTTGTTGCCGGTTTGTCCCTGGATGCTGACAGACAGATCAATACCATAAACTTCAACACCGAGGTTAAGCCCGAGGATGAAGGTGGGAATAGGTGATCCGATGTTGGTCCGGTCGCGGCCGTCAATTTTACCGTCACCGTTCACATCCTTAAACCGCAGGTAGCCAACCTGGGCATCATTCATGTGGGGGTAAGCATTGAGTTCGGCCTGGGTTTGAAAGATCCCGTCAGTCTCATAACCGTAAAATGATCCGAGGGGAATCCCAACCACCGTCCGTGTCACAGGCTGCCCGTTTGAAAGATACCCGCCCAGCAGTTCATTGTCGGCGCCACTGGTGCCGCCAACAGTCAGCATTTCATTATGGAGTGTGGAACCGATGACGCTGACATTATACTTCACTTTTCCAACCTGGTCGCGCCATCCTACATTGAATTCAAAACCCCGGTTGAGTACAGAGCCTGCATTGAACGGAACAAGCGCACCCGGACCATTTCCCAGGTGGCCGGGGGTGGCGAGGTAAATCAGGATGTCATCCGTAACACGTCTGTAATAGTCAAGCTCTGCCGTCAGCCTGTCGTTGAACAGCCCGGCCTCCAGTCCGGCATCAAACTGTGTGGTTACTTCCCATGTCAGGTCAGGGTTTCCGTTTACACCGTATGAAGCGGCTGAAACGGGAACCGGTGAAAC
Organism: uncultured Bacteroidales bacterium; assembly: GCA_903959905.1. GTDB lineage: Bacteria > Bacteroidota > Bacteroidia > Bacteroidales > FEN-979 > CAIVAT01. The sequence goes on along the minus strand of CAJBYO010000019.1, from coordinate 6,226 downwards.
GCCGAACACCGCAATCATATCGTTTACCGTTGAAAACTGTCCCTGGTAAGGGATCTTGTCATTACCAACCTTACCCCAGCTGGTGCGCAGCTTCAGTTTACTGATGAAACTGATGGATTTCATGAAGTTTTCACGCGATATGTTCCAGCCCAGCGCAAAGGATGGGAAGTTGCTGTAGCGGTTATTCTCACTGAATTTCGAGGAACCGTCGCGGCGGAATGTAATGGTGGCGATGTATTTCTGGTTGAAGGTGTAATTGGCCCTGAACAGATAGGAGATCATGGAATAATACTGGCCTATTCCATTGTAGAAGCTGGATATGGTGTTGACACTCTGGTTTGGGTCATAAATATAAATCGGCCGGATGTACCAGAAATCGGGATCGTCGCGTTTCAGGTTTTTTCCTTCGGTATTCATGTATTCTGATCTGCTGTCCTGCATGGTATAACCAACAACCGCATCAATAAAATGCTTGCCGAATGTATGGTTGTAATTCAGGGTATTTTCCCACAACCAGGTAAAATCATCGTTCCAGTTCTTGGAAAGGTCGCTCAGCGGAACACTCTGCTGCGATGCGGAACCATCCGGATTCAACACCGTGTAAGCCTTGGTGAAACTTTCACCCTTCGTATAGGATGCATCCACCCCGTAGCTTGATTTCAGGGTAAATGAATTCAAAAAATCCACTTCTGCATAAATGTTGCCGACACCACGGAGGCCCTTCCTGTAATTATTGGAGTATTCCAGGGAGGCCAGCGGATTTCCGACGCCTTCAACCGATGCAAAGGTTCCGTCACTGTAATATGCGGGAAGTACCGGCCTGGCACGATAAGCCGCATAGGTCACATCAGGGGCCATCTGCTGGCTGAAGGGAGCAAGGTTGATGTTGTTCCCGAATTTCAGGTGTTTGGCAAGCTGAAAGGTGTTGTTGAATTTCAGCGTGATTCGCTCATAATTTGATTTGTCAATAATGCCGCCCTGCTTGAAATAGCTGCCGCTGATAAAGTACTGTATTGTTTTTGACGATCCGGAAGCTGAAAGCTGAAGGTTATACATTGGCGCGGTGTGAAAGATCAGTTCCTGCCAGTCGGTGTTGGTTACCTTGTCAACGTTGTTAAAGGTCCCGGGTTTTATTTCATTGGCAATGACAGCAAAATCATGCCCGTTCAGCAGGTCAATTTTCTTGGCAAGCTTTTGAATGCCAGCCTCCGCGCTGAAATTAAATATTGTTTTTTCTCCACCTGCTTTTCCATGTTTGGTAGTAACCAGGATGACCCCGTTTGCACCACGTGAACCGTACATGGATGTAGCGGAAGCATCCTTGAGCACTTCCATCGACTGGATGTCGGACGAATTAATGAAGGAGATGTCGTCAAGGATCACCCCATCCACCACGTAAATCGGTGATGCCCCCCAGATTGTTCCGGTTCCCCGAACACGTACCATCGGGTTTTCACCGGGAGTCCCCGACACACTGGATACCTGCACACCGGAAACCTGGCCCTGAAGACTCTGTACCGGATTAAGTGCCGTTATCTTGTTGATATCTTCCGACTTTATTGATCCCACAGACCCTGAAAGATCACTCTTTCTGACAGTTCCATACGCAATTACAACGACTTCATCCAATGCCGTCTTTTGCACCTGCAAAACAACATCCACCACCGGGTTGTCGCCGACAGGAATTTCCTGCGTTTTATAACCCATAAATGAAAATACCAGTACCGAGCCCGGCTGGCTCACTTTGATGGTATAATTCCCGTCAAGGTCGGTTACAGCGCCCACGCTGGTGCCCTTTACCATTACGGTAGTACCCGGAAGTGTTTCTTTTGTATCAGACGCCGTTACAGTTCCCTTGATGGTTCTTACCTGGGCGTACAATACCGAACCGGATCCCGACAGAAACAAAATCGCCATGGCCATGCGGAGTAAACCCGGCATCATCCTGCTCATTGTAAATTTTCGCATAATTATCATGTTTCGTGGATAATGAACTTTAAAATTACTAAAAAACTACTGGATCACGAGGGTTGTTTTAACCCGGGCATCTGCTGACGAACTGCCTGCTATCAGATCATAATTGCCAGGTTCAATCATCCATCTCTTCTCCCTGCTGTTATAATATTCAAAAGAATGTGCGTTCAGACGCATGGTCACTTTTTTGACCTGGCCGGGTTTCAGCGTCACGCGGCTGAATCCTTTAAGCTCCTTTACCGGTCGGTCAATGTGACTCTGCACGCCTGCAACATACAACTGTACTGTTTCACTTCCTGCAACTTTCCCTGTGTTTTTCACGCTGAGGGTGACTTCAAAAAAGTTATCCGGCCCCTTTGTCATGGTGAGACCGGAATATTCAAACGAAGTATAGGATAACCCGTAACCGAAGGGGAAGGTAGGCACAAGATTATTTTTTTCAAGGAAGCGGTAACCGACAAAGATCCCTTCATCGTAAGGCGCTTTAAGGCTTTTGTCCATATAGAGGTTATAGGCCGGGGTCTGCCCGTATCCGCTGATAAACGAAAACGGAAGTTTTGCCGAAGGATTGTACCGGCCAAAAAGGACATCCGCAACAGCCGTTCCTCCCTCCTGGCCAGGGAAAAACGCCTCAAGCAATGCGGGAACGGATCCGAGCCAGCTTTCCGTAATAACAGGTGTTCCCGTATTAAGCACCACGATCGTTTTTGGGTTTACCGCTGCGACTGCTTTAATCAATGCGTCCTGGTTACCGGGCAGTTTTAATCCCCCAATACGGTCAAATCCCTCACTCTCATAGCTATCTGAAGTTCCTGCAAAAATGATGGCTACATCTGCGTTTCGGGCTGCATTCACGGCCTCAGCGAGCATGTCACTCTGATGTTTCTCCATGGGAAGGTCCCATCCGAGGAGCATCACCGCTTCACCACCATTTTCATAATATTCAACCCTGATGGAATAGGATATCCCTGCAACGAGGTCAATTTGTGCCGAATCAACGGTCGTGCCGTGGTCGCTCCAGTTGTCTATAAGTTTTTTTTCGTCAATAAACAGTCGCACGCCGTCATCACTTGCGGTGAAGAATGTGTAGGATCGTGTTTCAGGCGGGGTAATAAATCCCTTCCAGCGAACAGAATACCTGTCCTTTCCTATTCCGGGGGCCGGCGGGCTGTCGGACCAGTAGAAAAAGAGGGTCGTATCGGTTCGTGTGGAGGCAGGAGACCCTTCAAGGTTTATATTGTTGAAATATTGCGCCGCAAGGCCGGTTCCTCCCGAATCACCCGGCCTGAAGTATGTTGGATTAATGGGAAGCAAAGGAGAAGACCGCAGTTCATCTCCCTGTGCATAAATAACCTCCGTTCGCCTGCCGGCCATTTTCCTGATCCCTTCCAGCGGGGAAATGCTGTAATAGGGGTTTACATGAGAACTTCCTCCCCCACCAGTTCTGGCAATGGCAGCATTGGGACCGATCACCGCAATCTTTTTCATCTTCCCGGCCTGAAGCGGAAGTATACTGTTGTCGTTTTTTAAGAGAACGATGCACTCCCTGGCACATTCCAGGGCGAGTTTTTTATGTGCCTGCCCGGTAAGAATACCGGTATCAGCATTTACAGTCCTGTCAAACAATCCGGCCTTGAATTTAACCCGAAGGATCCGTCGAACCTTATCGTTGATCACCTCTTCGTTAATCTTACCCTGCTCCAAAGCAGATCTGAGTTTATCCGGGGCAAAAACATCGCCCACAGGCATCTCCAGGTCAAGGCCGTTGTTGGCTGCATTCACTGTTGAATGTGTGGAAACCCAGTCGGAAACGACCAACCCTTTGAATCCCCAGTCGTTTTTAAGGATGTCATTCAGGAGAAACTGGTTCTCACTGCACCACCAGCCGTTGACTTTGTTATAGGCCGACATGACCGTGTAAACTCCTGCCTCTTTCACCGCAGCCTCAAATGCGGGCAGGTAGATTTCGCGCATGGCTCGTTCATCCGCCTCCACATTCACTTCCGTACGCCGCCATTCCTGGTTGTTCAGCGCGAAATGCTTCACGCTGGCAATCACATTGTGCGACTGCAATGCTTTGATATAACTTACGGCCAGGCGGGAGGCCAGGTAGGGATCTTCGCCATAGCTCTCGAAATTACGTCCGCCGGCTGGAAACCGGTGGATGTTCACGCAGGGGCCAAGCAACATATTACGCCCCTTTGCCTGTGTTTCAAGGGCAAGGGCTGTACCAAACCTTGCCATCAGGCTGGTGTCCCAGGTTGCTGCCATGGCGGCTCCGCAGGGAAAGGAGGTCGCATTTCCCCATCGAACGCCAAGCGGGCCATCGGCCATTTTAAATGCCGGGATTCCCAGTCGGGTGTTTTCACGGGTGTCAAAACCAATCTCGCCGAGACCTGAGAGCTGTTCAATTTTCTCCTCCAGGGTCATGCGCCCGAGAAGGTCCTCCACCCTGGCATCAACGGTTGATTCAGGATTTTTATACACCTGGGCATAGCCTGCATGCATGGACAGGATCCAGGCCACCAGTATCAATAAAAATGAACCTCCCCTTTTCAGCATAACTGTTCAATAATTGTAACTATTCCAGGATCAGCGTCTGGATTGAATGAGGCAAACTTGTCGTTTCGGCGGCCTGCCCTGAAATCCATACCCGGTATGGAATTTTGTCATCACTCTGGTTCATGACCACAACAGCAATCTTTCCGTCAGTGTTTAGAAAGGCGGTTGTAAGTAACTGCCCCCTGCTCGAGGAGCTGATGATCCTTTTCGCCCCCGGCCGGATAAATTTTGAGAAATGACCTATGTAATAAAATGAATTCAGGTAATAGACCTCACCTGTTTTTGTATTCGCATGGACCGGGGCAAAACAAAGATTTTTCACATGGTTCGGGCCGCCCGTTTCATCCAGCAATACATTCCAGTCGGTCCAGCCAACAGTACCGCTGTTGAAGTCGTTGATCATGGAGCGTCCGTATTTTTCACCCCATTGCCAGTCATTCATTTTGCTGAAAGTAAAACTTTCCGCACATCCCTCTGTGAAAATCAGATTTTTATCGGGAAACGCCTCGGCCACGCGCTTTACATTGTCGTAAATGTTTCCGCCGCCCGTCCAGCTCTCGTACCAGTGAAACCCGATCCCCCAAACATATTTTGCCGCTGCCGGATCGGAGAGGATGGTGCTTGCGCGCTGGTAGATCAGGTCGCGGTTGTGATCCCATGCAATGATTTTACGGTTGCCCATGCCAGCCTCATCCAGTGTGGGCCCGAGGAATTTGCCGAGAAAATTACGTTCCTCGGTGGCTGTGAAAATGCATGATTCCCATTTTTGCTTTGCCATAGGCTCATTCTGCACACTCACTCCCCACACCGGGATCCCTTCGGCTTCATAGGCCCTGATAAACTTTACAAAATAATCAGCCCAGGTCTGGTAAAATTCCGGTTTCAGTTTGCCGCCCTGTAACATGTCGTTGTTGTCTTTCATCCAGGCTGGGGGGCTCCACGGACTGGCAAACAGTGTCAGTTTACCGCCAGCTGCAGCAATGGCCTGTTTGATGAAAGGTATCCGAAACTCCTTGTCATGTGCAACGCTGAAGGTTCTTAAATCGGCATCATTCTTTTTGACGTAGGTATAACTTTCACTGGAAAAATCACAACTGTGGATGTTCGTGCGCGCAAGTGTATACCCGATTCCTTTACTGACATCAAAATACCGCTCAAGAATTTCCTGCTGGGTCTCCTTTGGCATTCTGGCAAATGTTTCAGCGGAGGCATCGGTAAGGGCGCCACCGATTCCCAAAAAGGTCTGGAATGTTTTTCCGGGATCAACAAAAACGCATGGCTGGGTTTCAAGCGGCTGATCAAAGTCGGTCAGGGTAAGGCTGTCCGTCAGGGATAATCTCAGCGCGGTATTTTCCGCGGTTGTATAGACAATAACCTTTTTTGAAACAGGGCCATCCGGGCCGCTGGAGGCAACAGAGGCCTTTGTTGTATAAGTGATAACAACAATGGGGATTAACAGCAATAAACATGTTTTTTTCATAGTAATAAGATTAAAAACAAAAATTAACCACGGAGGCACTTAGGGCACTTAGGAGCACTAAGAGTTTAATATCAGATATCACTAGTGTCCAATTAATTTTTTTCGACAATCAATACGTAAAGGCAAATTCAAGTTGAGTGTTTTTTTCACCGATATCATCAATAATCTCGGAGGTCAGGAAAAGGTCTCTGATAGGCGTTTTGTCTGTCA
>CAJBYO010000018.1 GCA_903959905.1 uncultured Bacteroidales bacterium | reverse complement strand
GATCAAAAGTATCGTGAAAAGAAGATCAAGCACCTTGAAAAATTGCTGGAACAATTAAAAAAGGCTGCGTAATGACTATTTGCAAACTAAACATAATCAGCAAGTTAAAAACAAGTTATATAGTAGGCACGGAGGGCACTAGTGGTTTTATTCTTTTTTTTGCCAAGAAAATTTGTGTCTGCCCTTTGCTAGTTTCCAAAAAATGAGTAGGTTTGCAAAAGGATCTCCATAAAAATCTATTACACAAACTATATCTTACAAACCACAAAAACCAAGGTTAGCATGAAAAAAAATGTAATCATTATTGGTGCTGCCGGAAGAGATTTTCACAATTTCAACACGTATTATCGCGACAATGCGAATTTTAACGTGGTGGCTTTCACAGCTGCGCAAATTCCGGACATAGATGGAAGAAAATATCCCGCCGCACTGGCAGGTAAACTTTATCCCAAGGGCATTCCCATCTATGCTGAATCCGAGCTGGTGTCCCTTATCAAGAAACACAACGTAGAGATCTGCAACTTCGCTTACAGCGATGTTCCTTATCAGAGGGTGATGAACATCAGCTCCATTGTGAATGCAGCCGGTGCCAATTTCCTGCTGATCGGACCAAAAGACACCATGATCAAAAGCACCAAGCCGGTTATTGCCGTTGGTGCAACCCGCACCGGATGCGGAAAGAGCCAGACTTCGCGCCGGATCATTGAGATACTCATGGCAAAAGGACTGAAAGTAGTTGCTGTTCGCCACCCGATGCCCTACGGCGACCTGGTTGCCCAGAAGGTGCAGCGCTTTGCTACTGTAAAAGACCTGGAAAAGCACAAATGCACCATTGAAGAGATGGAAGAGTACGAACCGCATGTGGTTCGCGGCAATGTCATTTATGCAGGAGTTGATTATGAAGCCATTCTCCGTGCTGCTGAACAAGATCCACAGGGTTGTGATATCATCCTCTGGGATGGTGGCAACAATGACTTCCCGTTCTACAAACCCGACCTGATGGTGACCGTTGCTGACCCGCATCGTCCGGGCGCTGAAGAAAGTTACTACCCGGGTGAAGTGAATATCCGCATTGCAGATGTTGTCGTTCTGAATAAAATTGATTCAGCTTATCCTGAAAACATCAAAATCGTTCGCGATAACATCCAGAAGATCAATCCGAAGGCTGTTGTTGTTGACGGAGCCTCCCCCATCCGTGTGGATGATGAATCCATCATCCGCGGCAAGAGGGTACTTGTCATTGAAGACGGTCCCACGCTCACCCACGGTGAAATGAAGATCGGCGCCGGCGTTGTTGCAGCACAGAAATACGGTGCAGCTGAACTCGTTGACCCAAGGCCGTATGTTGTTGGCAAACTGGCAGAAACATTCCGGATCTATCCGAACATCGGACAACTGTTGCCAGCCATGGGCTATGGCGATCAGCAGGTGAAGGACCTTGAGGCCACCATCAACAAGGTGAAGTGCGATTCAGTGGTTATTGCCACCCCGATCGACCTCAACCGCCTGGTGAAAATCAAGAAACCAAACACACGTGTGTATTACGACCTCCAGGAAATCGGAAAACCCGATCTTGATGATATCCTCAATGGCTTCCTGAAAAAACACAAAATTAAGTAGTTATTCAAATCCCGGTTTTCACCGGGATTTTTTTATAATTTTCAATCTGAAAATCAAAAGTTTAATCAACAGATAATGAAAAAGAAAAGCCTGGTTTCCATCAACGATTTCACACGCGAAGAGCACATCCGTATTCTCGACCTTGCCGGCGCCTTTGAAAAACAACCCAAACAGCGCATCCTGCAAGATTACGTGGTAGCTACCCTGTTTTTTGAACCCTCGACCCGCACCCGCCTCAGTTTTGAAAGCGCAGCAACACGGCTCGGCGCCAGGGTTATCGGGTTTACCGACTCCTCCAGTTCCAGTGTCACCAAAGGAGAATCATTGCGCGACACCATCCTCACGGTGAGTAATTACTGCGACATCATTGTCATGCGCCATCCCCGGGAAGGCAGTGCACGCTTTGCCGCCGAAGTGGCCACAGTTCCGGTTATCAATGCAGGCGACGGCGCAAACCAGCACCCCACGCAAACACTGCTTGACATGTATTCAATCAGAAAGACGCAGGGCTCACTCGACAACCTGAATGTGGGGTTTGTAGGCGACCTGAAGTACGGACGAACAGTGCATTCCCTCGTCCAGGCACTGTGTAACTATAATACAACCTTTCACCTTGTCTCGCCCAATGAACTGAAACTGCCGAGTTCCGTCAAAATGTCCATCAAGGAGCGGAAACTTGAATATTTTCAGTCAACCGACCTGCAGGAGGTGATTTCCAAGGTTGACATCCTCTATATGACACGTATTCAGAAGGAGCGCTTTTCTGATCCGCTGGATTATGAAAAAGTCAAGAATGCTTATGTCTTGCGCAACAGCATGCTTGAGACAGCAAAATCAAACCTGAAGATCCTGCACCCGCTGCCAAGGGTCAATGAAATAACCACTGATGTGGACGATAATCCAAAGGCATACTATTTCACCCAGGCCCTGAACGGGGTATTTGTGAGACAGGCACTGCTTGCATCCATTCTCGGCGTTGTTGAATAATCGAAACAAACAAAATCCATGGAAAAAGAAATTCTCAGAAAAGAGCTGAAGGTCTCGGCGATTGAAAACGGCACCGTGATTGACCATATCCCCTCAGGCAGTGTTTTTCAGGTCATTAAAATTTTAAACCTGACAGAATTCCGGAACCAGCTGCTGGTCGCAACAAACCTCGACAGCCAGAAAATAGGAAAAAAGGGGATCATTAAAGTCAGCAACAAGTTCTTTAAAAGTGACGAGATCAATAAAATAGCCCTCTTCGCTCCTTCTGCCACGCTGATCATCATCAAGAACTACGAGGTGGTTGAGAAGAAAAAAGTTGAAGTTCCCGATTATGCCGAGAACATTGTAAAGTGCTTTAATCCGAACTGTATTACAAACAACGAGGAGATCAGCACTAAATTTACTGTTATCGACAAGAAAGAGCTGAAACTCAGATGTCATTACTGTGAAAAAATAACCGCGCGCAACAACATTGCATTCAGGTAATGTTGCATCATATTACAAAACTGATTGCCGAAGGTGAGCACCAGCAACTGGATTTTAAATTTGAAATTGCTGATGCACACAAGATCGCCCGCACACTGGTTGCTTTTGCAAATACCGATGGCGGGCGATTGTTAGTTGGTGTCAAAGACAATGGTGCCCTCGCGGGCGTTCGGTCTGAAGAGGAATATTATATGGTGGAGGCTGCCGCTAAAATGTATTGCAGGCCCGCCGTTGATTTCACCGTGAAGGAATGGAACCTGAATAAAAAGACCATCCTTGAGATCACCATCAGAAAGAGTGCCCTGCGTCCTCATTATGCACAGCAGAAAGAGGGCGACTGGATTGCCTATCATCGCGTAAAGGATCAGAATTTCGTGGTCAACAGGATCCTGATGCGGGTGTGGAAGTTTGAAAATGCCCCCACAGGGGTTTACCTCAAATTTACCGGGCCTGAGAAGTTTTTACTTGAATACCTGGAGAACAACCCCTCCATCACCCTCTCAAAATTCATGCGGCTGGCTGGTATCGCTCGTAACAAGGCGGAGAGCATTCTTGTCAGGTTCATCCTCTTAAAGATACTTCTGATGAATTTTAGCGAAAATTTAACATTTTTCACCCTGAACCCCACGGCTAAGCTTACTGATAATGGTTAACTTTGTTGCCACGATATGAGACGACTGTCATTCCTGGCTGTTTTAACCCTGATTTCTTTCCCGGCATTATGCCAGGTGATGCACCATGATACTGTGATGGCACCTGCAAATCATTTATTTCAGCCAAAGAAGTTCAATTATGGCGTTACGCTTGGATCACAGTTTGCCTCTGTCTCCGGCTACGGATCGGCCCTGAACACCTTTGTCACTCCGCGTATTTCTTACAACGTCAATAAGAGGCTGAGCATTGGCGGCGGTGTAAGCCTTATCCAGTCCAATTACTTCAATGCCAGGTCGTACGGCTACAATGAACCGGCCCGTGGCAGCAACGGTAATTTCACCAGTGCGATGATCTTTGTTGAGGGGCAATACCTTGTCAATGACCGGTTAACCGTTTACGGATCTGCTTTTAAACAGCTTCCGGTCACAAAAGACCCGTTGCCGTATAACCCGTTCAATCCTGTGTCGGCCAGGGGCGCCCAGGGAATTGATTTCAATGTAGGATACCGGGTGGGTGACCATATGTATATCCAGGCCGGGTTTCATTACATTGACGGAGTAAACCCTTATTCCAGCGGCCCGCTGAACAGAAACCCCTTCATGCATGATCCTTTCGGAACACAGGGAGGATTCGGAGCCCCCAGATGGTAGTTTTATCTTCCTGTAAAGTGATCTGAAATATACTTCAATGCTTCGCTGATGTCCATGGCATTGCTTGAGGGCCCTATCCTGATATAGTAAGCTTCATCAAAGCCCGGCTGCCTCAGAAATACCGGGCGGATGCTCTGCTTGCAGTGAACCAGGCATACAGTCTTATCATCCATTTTCTCCAGAACAGTCCGGATATACGGGCTGACTTCCCGGCCCAGGCAAGTGCGTATCAGTGTCCAGAGATGCAGCAGGAATTTGTCATCATTCGCAAACTTATCAGTTTCAATCCCCTCGATGGAGCCATCGTCACGCACTCCTATGAGCAGGGTTCCGCCCGATGAATTGAGGAATGCAGCCATGGTTTTGAGGGAGGCACGTTCAACGGCAGGGTTTGTTTTCCCGGCCCTTATATCCCACCTGAAGGTAGATTTGAATTCAACGGTATCGGTTTCACCTTCCTTCATCATTGAAGCAGCCTGGCGGCCCCCTTCCTGCCGTTGTGCCAGGCATCCGAGGTAATCGCCGGCATGCAGCAGATCAAGGAGAATGCCGGGAGCGGCATGCTGGCCGATGATCTTCAGTGCAACGAGTCCTTTGGCATATTCAATCGGACTGATGACACCCGAAACAAATTCAAGGGGAAGTACGATCCCGGAATGATGCATCCCGCTAAGCGCCTGTACCACAACTTTTTTTTCGGCAGGAAGCTGCTCATAACTCATGGCAAGCAACTCATGGAAAGGATGGGCATCGGACTCCTCTACGATGAATTCACTTAGCTTGGAGGTTGCAAACTCATTTACCGACCTGACGAGCGATGAGAGCGTGACAAAAGCAAAGGAAAAAAGCTCGTCCTCCGGGCCATATGGCTGGGAGTTGAACTTCCCCGTGGTTTTCACTGTTACAAACGGGTCGGATGCAAGGATATCTGTCCATATTCCGGGAAATGGGTCGCCGGTTGAGTCAAAAACATCCTTTTGAAATGCATAAAGCAATGGGGCTGAAATCCGCGACTTTTCCACAGCACCTGCCATCAGGTCGGTAATGATCATCTGGATCAGGCGCTCCGATTCATGGGCATACTCGTTACCGAGTGGTGTTAAAACAGGTTCTGCCCCATTAAAAATCCGGTATATCTGATCAAACTTGACAATATCAAGAAGCTCGGAACCCGGTTTAATCCATTTTTCATGGCTGTATTCAGGGAAAATATTATTTATCATGATTGTAAATAATTAACATTGAGCACAATTGACAAAGAAACAGAGATACAAAAATAATCAATTCTTTTTTTCTCTAACTTTGCGAGACTATCAAAACAGCGAAGTCAAAGGTATTCCTAATAACCCACGTATGAAAACCCTGTTACGCCAGACAGCCACTATTCTTCTACTCACCATCGCACTTTCCGGATGTTATTATGACAAGGAAAATGAACTGTACCCGAATGTGGCATGCGGAGACACAACAAATATAACCTATTCAAGGTCAATTGCCCCGATTATGACGGCCAACTGCAATGTATGCCATGGTGCAGCCATTGCTTCAGGTGGTGTAATTACTGATAACTATAATGATCTGAGTGCTGTGGCGCAGAGCGGAATGCTCTGGGGTGCTGTAAGCTGGCAGGGAAACCCCATGCCCAAAGGAGCAACCGATACTATTTCAATATGTGACAGAACCAAAATCAAAAAATGGATTGATGCCGGCGCTCCGAACAATTAGAATCCAGGCCAGTTTGTTTGCACTTAACATTTAATCATCATGAAAACATGGATCAAAGTTTTGGCAGGATTATTCGTTCTCGGAATAATCGCATTTTTCCTGGTTTATAAGTTTGTCTACAACAAACAACATCCTGATTACGAAAATATTGAAGCATCATTCACCCTTACTGCCACAGACTTATACCAGGCATTCAAAACAAATAAGGATGCCGCGTCGGCCAAATACAATGGCAAAGTGATTGCCCTGACAGGGAAACTCAGCAAGGTTGAAACATCTGATTCGCTTGTCACAGCTGTATTCGTATTCACCCAGGGTGACTTCGGAGATGAAGGCATACGATGCACCATGCTCGGAAAATTCAACAATGAAGCCGCAAAACTTCAGCCCGACGGAGAGGTGAAGTTCAAAGGCTACTGCACCGGATATAACGAAACAGATGTCGTTTTTGATAAATGTTCCATTATCCCACAATAATCAAACCTGAAATCATGAAAACCAATATAATCGTTTTACTTTTTGCATTGATGATATCTGTTTCTGTAAGCGGACAGAAGTTCATCACCAAGACAGGACACATTAAATTCTTTTCGGATTCACCCCTGGAAAAGATAGAGGCAAACAACAGGCAGGTGAACAGTGCCCTTGATGTGGCCACAGGCGGGTTCGTTTTCAAGGTCCTGATGAAATCCTTTGAATTTAAAAAGGCACTGATGCAGGAGCATTTCAATGAGAACTATGTTGAATCTGATAAATATCCAACTGCAACTTTTGTTGGCAAAGTGACCAACATCAAAGACCTTATCATTGACAAAGACGGGGTGTACAACGCCAGCGTTGAAGGCAAACTTACATTGCACGGCGTGACGAAGGAGATCTCCGAGAAAGGCACTTTTGAAATAAAACAGGGCAAGTTATCCGCCAGGTCAAAATTCAACCTGACCCTTTCCGATTATAAAATCACCATCCCCGGAAATGTTGGAAACAACATTGCCAAAACCATTGAAATAACAGTTGACCTCACATTGGAAAAAGCAAACCAATAAACATGAAGACTAAAATACTACTACTGCTCGCGCTTACCAGCACCTTGTTCCTTTCTTCAACTTTTGGCCAGGAAGACCTCCTGACTATGATTGAAAAGAATGAAAAACCAATGGTTGACTACACAACTGCAACCTTTAAAACAACCCGCATTGTGGTCGGACAATCCATTGAGCTGCCGCCCCAGGGAAACCTGCTGTTCCTGATCTCCCATCATTTCGGCGCGATCAATTCAGGTTACGAGAACCTTTACGGATTGAAACAGGCCAACATCCGGCTCGGCCTGGAGTACGGCCTGACCAAATGGCTTGGTTTCGGCGCAGGACTGAACACCGACAAAAACACCTGGGACGGGTTCATTAAAGCAAAAGTACTCAGGCAAAGTACCGGAGCGAAGAAAATGCCCCTCACTGTAGATATCTTTGCCAATACAGCCGTTTACACCACCAAGTGGGCCGAACCTGAACGCACAAATTACTTCTCATCACGCGTCTCCTATGCCGTTCAGCTCATGATCGCCAGAAAATTCAGCAACAGCGTTTCTTTACAGATCACCCCTTCGTATGTGCACAAAAACATGGTTCCCACCTCTGAGGATCACAACGATATTTTCACGCTGGGTGCCGGCGGCAGGGTAAAACTCAGCCAGCGCGTTGCCATCAATGCAGAGTATCATTATCTTTTCAAGGGACAGGTAGTGTCGACCAAGGCATATAACTCATTATCAATTGGTGTTGATATTGAAACGGGCGGGCATGTTTTCCAGATTTTCCTGACGAATTCCTACGGTGAATATGAAGAGACGATGCTTACCGACACCCGTGGCAAATGGTCGAACGGTGATATATTCCTTGGATTCAATATCAGCAGGATGTTCACGATTGTAGAACCAAGGCAGCCGAAAGACTAAGTATATTTCAGATTAAGAGATTTACGATTGCAGATTGAATTGAAAAGATTTCAGATTGAAGATTAGCAGCACTCAATCGTAGATCGTAAATTAAACAATTCAATCTGCAATCGTAATTCTCATATTCTAAAATTAACCTGCATCTGTTAATTGAAATTCTGGCAGTTAAGCTTTTTCGCATATTGCCTTGTACCGCGAACAACTGACCAGGTGATCATTCACCATTCCGGCAGCCTGCATGAAGGCATAGCATATTGTGGCGCCGACAAATTTAAACCCCCGCGATTTGAGGTCTTTGCTCATCGCATCCGATTCGGGTGACGAGACCGGCATCCCTTTCAGGCTCACCAGCCTGTTGTTTATTGTTTTACCGCCGGTAAACTGCCAGATGTATTTATCAAATGTTCCGAACTCTTTCTGCACCCCGAGGAAGCATTTTGCATTCTGAATCGTTCCAAGGATTTTTGCCTTGTTGCGGATGATCCCGGCATCTGACATCAGGCGATCATAGTCTCCGTCATTATAACCAGCTATTGCATTATAATCAAACTCGCTGAAAGCCTTTCTGAAGTTTTCCCGCTTATGCAGTACGGTTCGCCAACTCAACCCGGCCTGAAAGGCATCCAGGACAAGGAATTCAAAGATTTTCCGGTCATCGTGCAATGGAACGCCCCACTCTTCATGGTGGTACTGAACCATGAGGGAGTCGGAGGTGGGCCATTGGCAATCGGTATCGAGCATCATATATTAGTGACAGGTGACGGGTGACGGGTGACGCGTGACAGGTGAGCCTTACAACTCTACCTTTGTAAACAAATCCACTGCGGAATTTCTTTTTATATAAGTTTCTACGTCGAACTTGCGCTTGCAGCCCTGGAAATTCATATACCGGATCATTCCGAATATTTTGCGTTCGCCCCAGGGGCGGTCGTGGGTTCCGCCTATTGACCAGGCAATTCCTGCATAACCGTTGGGGTCGCGGCCATCAAGTTCGTAGCGGTCGTTGAGGTAAATGGCAATTTCCATGGCCTCTTCAGGCGACTGGGTCCATTCCAGGATTTTCTTTGCCCAGTACATCCTCATGAAGCCATGCATCTTGCCGGTGGCGACCATCTCATGCTGGGCGGCATTCCACAGCGGGTCGTGGGTTCTACCCTCTTCCAGTTGTTCCTGTGTATAGATATATTCACGAACATCATCGCGGTGGTCGTTCAGTGTTTTCTGAGCCCATGGCTGGAAGCCATTGAATTTCTCGTAATACGGATTATACAGGCAGAAATTATCTGCCAGTTCCCGTCGTACAATCAACTCCTCCATCAATGCCTTTTTAGATTCGGCACTGTCGTCGGCTTCCTGTATCCATAAAGCCAGGCGCTGCGCTGAAAGCTGGCCGAAATGGAGATATGGGGAGAGGCCGGACTGACCGTTCTTATCCGGGAAGTTCCGTTGCGGCTCATAATTGGTGAGCCTTTCACCAAGGAAGTCGGCCAGGGCCGAGCAGGCACCTGCCTCACCCGGGGTGAGCCAGTCGACTTCAGGAACACTGAAGTCAATCTGCAGCGTCCTGGTGATTTTGGGCCAGTCTATTTTATATCCCGGCTCCGGGTCGTCATAGTAAGGATGTTTGACCAGCAACGGGAAATTTGTTAAAAATTCAGGGAGGAGATTCTCAATCTTCTTCCTCAGGGTGAAGGCGGCATACTCCGGTTTATCAGAGACATACCGGCAGGGAACGATGTTATGTGCATCAACCTCATAGAACGGGATGTCAACACGGTCGGCAAGCCTGAACCGCCAGTCCATCGGCATCCTCAGCGGGTTAAAATCCGTAACGAGCATGCCGGCCCCGTTTTCCAGAAGGAACCTGGGTAAAACATCCTGAGGCAATCCGTCAAGAAATCTGAACGGGATATTATACCTGGCCAGTTTCTTTGACATGGTGCTGAGGCCTTTGATCATGAAGCCGTACTGACGGATCGTGGCGCCAATAAATCGAGGCACCAGGCAGAAAACGACAATCAGTGGTTCCTGCATCTCCAGTGCACGTTCCTGGGCATACAGCAAAGCCCAGTTATCGGTTACGCGCTGATCGCGCTGCATCCAATAAATGACCGGCCCTGATGCAGGCTCGGCTTCTTTAAGACTAAATACTCTCCCCTTATGAATACTCACTTTTTATTTTAATGAATTGTATATTTTTGCTTTTCTCCAAGTTTTAACAGCAGCTCATTTACCTCTTTTTTAAGGCTTACCAACTGGTGTTCTTCAACAATCATACGCCTGTTCATGAACTCCAGCTCTTCCACCTTGGTTTTAAGGGCTACTTCATTTTGTTTGCGGTTGGTTATATCCTGTGATAATGCTATGATGACTTTTTGTCCGTAATAAACTCCATTGTAAAGCCTTACATCTTTCAAAAAGACCTCTCCATTGGAACGTTTCCCCCAGAAATCAAATTGCTGGGGTTTTCCTTCGTATGCGAGGCCAAGCATTTCAGCCACACTTTCCAGGTCGTTTTTACCGGGTGCTGAAACAAAAGCCGGATCCTTTCCCACCAATACTTCCCGGGGATATCCGTACATGGTTTCAGCACCTTTGTTGACATCTATAAATTTTCCATTCTGGTCAAGCACATATATGGCATCATTCACACTGTTGAAAAGCCCGCGGTAGCTCTCTTCGCTTTGCTGAAGGGCGTCTTTTGCTTTTTTCCGCTCTGTTACCTCGCGGGCCACTCCCATGATGCCGGTAAGGTCACCATTTTCATCGTAGATACCGTTGATGCTTTGTTCAAGCCACCGTGTGGTCCCGTCCTTGTGATAATATTCAAGTTCAAGCAGGACGCCCCTGTTTTTGTTTGCCATATCTTCCTGGCTGCTCACGGCTTCGTTGATCAGCGTTTGCATGGCATAATCAAGCGATTCGGGGACCATACATTCGTCAATCCGCATGGTCATCCGCTCTTCCGGAGAATATCCGAGTGTAAATTCTGTTGACGGGCTGACATAGGCCAGTTTCAGGTCAAGGTCAAGGATCCAGACCACATCATGCATCTTTTCAGCAAGTATCCGGTATTTTGATTCGCTTTCGCGCAGCGCATGCTCAGCTTTCTTTCGCTTTGTTATATCCCGTTCAATAACGACATGACATAAAACATCCCCACAATCTCTTTTAATCGAAAAGGCAGTCAGGTCAATGAAGATATCTTCACCCCTGGCCATTGTAAGCATCTCCGAGTGGTAGCTGCACTGACCGGAAAGTGACTGTTTCACCATTTCAAAACAATCCAGGCCAAGGTGCATGGCAATGTTCTTTCCTGCCAGGTCAACACTGTTGTATCCCGTAAGAACACCATAGGCTGCATTGATATCCAGGAAATTAAACTCCTTATCAAGGATGGCCACCCCGTCGGTTGAATTGTCAATGATCTTCTTATAGAGGTTCAGTTTTTCATCGGCCTGTTTGTGTTCAGTAATGTCGCGGGCTGTAACGATGATCACATCTTCCCCGAAATATTTGCCTTTATGGCAGATGACATCTTTGGGAAACACCTCCCCGTTTTTCCTGATACCCCAGAATTCAAACTGTTCGGGCTTGCCTGTGCGCATGGTTTTCTCCGTCAGGGCGCGCACTTTCTTCAGGTCATTCATGCCGGGCGCTGAAAGAAGTTCCGGTGTCCGGCCGATCATTTCATCACGGGAATAGCCATACATACTGGTGGCGCCGGCATTGACATCCATGAAAACACCGTCCTCCTTATGGATATAAATCGCTTCCGACACAGAGTCGAAAAGCCCTTTGTAGCTTTTAAGGCTTTCATTCAGCGCATCCTGCACCCGGATCCGCGCGGATATGTCACGGATGATGCCTTCAACAGCAAGCTGACCGTCGTTGCGGGTCAGTTTCCCGTTGATCTCCACATCAACCAGGTGGCCGTCCTTATGTACGATCCGGGTGGTGAAATCGATGATCTCCTTGTTCTGGAATGTTTTTTTCAGGTAAAGAAGATACCTTGGAATTTCCTGGATCGGAACAAAGTTGGAAAAGGGTTTTCCTACAGCCTCTTCAGCGGTATAACCGAGCACTGTTTCCAGGCTACCGTTAAAAAACACGCAACGCCCCGACTTGTCAAGGACGAAAATTAATTCCGAGGTCTTATGCGTGAAGATTTCAAATTTTGCCTCATTCAACCGCAGGCCTTCCTCTACATGTTCGCGCCTCGCGATCTCCCCCTGAAATAATTTGCGCAGGGATTTGTATTCCTGCTTCAGGCTTATCAAATCATCAATAAGTTCCTCTTTATTTCTTTGCATGTAGTCCATACAATCTGAAACCAGTTGTGCCACTATAGGCTGCAATGCGACAATTGCAAAAGTACGGTTGAACTATTTCACCTTAACATCTGCATGGCTGAATCTGGGGTATTACAGCCAATAAAAATTCGGATATATTTATAAAACAAGTACATCCGGAATTGTTCAAGTTGTAAAGATACGACATTATTTTGGTTTATTTCCAAATAATATTTCAATGTGAATCGGAATGCTCCACACATTGACGTGGTTTCACCACATAGTTATTTCAGATTGGAAGATTATAGATTGAAGATTGAATTTCACTGCTGATGCTTTAAAATAATTTATTTGATGGAACGAAATCAAACTGGAAAATGAACTCTTCCAATGCAGTTTGAGAACACTGGTGTTATTTTAACCACTAAGGCGTCAAAGGATACACTAAGTCGCACGAAGGGTTG
>CAJBYO010000017.1 GCA_903959905.1 uncultured Bacteroidales bacterium | reverse complement strand
ATGTCTCACATTATAATTAAACTCTTTGTGCGACTTTGTGTGGACTTTGTGCGACTTTGTGGTTATAAAATTGACATACAATTCTTTACTGCCAGATAAATGGTGTTCAGTAACGGTTGCTGGTACGATTCCGATCAATCATATTAATTTAAAACTTCTTTTGTTTATATGTGTCATCATTATGACAACAGCTCATCATTCCCAGGTTCACTTAACAATTCGGCTATTCCATGATTGATTGAGCACTATCAAACCAGTGAATTACCTTTTGGTCCATGAACTCACCTATACAACCACTATACCACGGTTATACCGCGGCTATACAACGACTGAGCCTGGCCGAACATCACTTGAGAATAGCCGAACATCACTTGAGAACAGCCGAACATCACTTGAGAACAGACGACAATTTTGTCCTGCGTCATTCGGCCAAATCGGCGTAAATACTATTTTCAAATCATATTCATCTCTTTTTTCATGCAAAGGCAATCTCTGAATACGCCAAACTATGTCGTGGTGTATGATTGTGCCTAATCAATTCCATGATACAAATTTATTAAAATATTGCGATTCCCCAAAATTCCCGGTTTCAGCATGCAATTTAAATAAAGAAGGTAAACGGTTACATTTTGACAATGCAATTTGCCCGGATTAAAAGCACCCATTCAACCTTTCACACCCCGTATGATCTGTGTAAAATTAGCTTCAGAAAATCAAGCAGATAATTCTATTGGATATTTCCAAGTAATTTTATAATTTTGCACCCTCAAAAAAAAGGCTTAAGCAACAGAATCCATTTTAAATTTAAAACTCATGCAGCACAAAGGCGTTGTTAAATTTTTCGCGATCACCTTCATTTTGGTTTGTTTATTCCAGTTGTCGTTTACTTTCATCAGCTACTATTATTCTGGCAAAGCCGACGATTACTCCAATGCCCCCCAGGTGAAAACGATGGCCAGGAACATGGCGCAGGGAAACCCCCTGAAGGAAGAATATTTCTTTGACTCCATATCGAAATCACGTCTGGAATACTTCAATGATTCTATGGCATCCGTCGATGTTTACAATATTCTCCTGAAGAAATACACACTGAAGGATGTTCGTGAACGCGAAATCAACCTTGGCCTTGACCTCAAGGGCGGTATGAACGTCACGATGGCAGTCTCTGTGCCTGATGTGATTCGTGCACTTTCTGGTTACAACCAGGACCCTACGTTCCTGAAAGCCCTGAAAAAAGCCACTGACAAGGAAAAGACCAGCACCGCTGACTTTGTTGACCTGTTTTCAGCATCATTCAAGGAAACCGATCCAAACGCCAAAATGGCTGCTATTTTCAACACTGTTGAACTGAAAGACAAAATCAACTACAACTCTACCAACGAGGAAGTTATCAAAGTCATCAGGGAGGAAAGCAATGCTGCCATTGACCGCACTTATAATATTCTTACAACACGTATTGACCGGTTTGGCGTAGTTCAGCCGAACATACAGAGGCTCCAGACTGCCGGCCGCATCCTGATTGAACTTCCCGGCATCAAAGACCCGGAACGTGTCCGTAAACTCTTACAGGGAACTGCTCAGCTGGAATTCTGGGAAACATACCAGTTCCCGACGTTACAGCCTTTCTTTACAGAAGCAAACAACAGGCTTGTATCCATCCTTTCATCCGCCCAGGATTCGACCAGGGCCGACAGCACACTCAAATCAGACACTGCAGCCACCGCCAAAGCCATTGCCTCAAAACAGGTGCTTGCAGAAAAGAAAGAGCCCGTTAAAAAAGCTGATACAGCTAAAGCCAAAGCCGATACATCCAAAGGAAATGCCCTGCTGAAACAACTTGACAATGACACTTCAAAGGCTGCCGCAGCAAACAAGCAAAAACAGTCTTTTGAAGACTATGCAAAGAAAAACCCGCTGTTCGCATACCTCAACCCTGCGATTTATCAGAACAAAGACGGTCAGTATGTTGCTGGCCAGACAGCGATGGTCGGACGCGCATTCATCAAGGATACCGCCCGCGTAAATTATATGCTACGCGCAACCAAAGGGATGTTCCCGCGCGATATGAAACTTGCATGGTCTGTCAAACCGCGTGCTGATTCAAAAGACGTGCTGGAACTCGTTGCACTCAAGGTTACATCACGCGACGGATCACCGGCACTGGGTGGCGACGTGATCGTTGCAGCCCGCCAGGACTATGATCAAAACGGCCGTGTTGAAGTTTCCATGTCAATGAACAGTGAAGGTGCACGTATCTGGAAAAGACTTACCGGCGACAACGTAGGCAAGCAGATCGCCATCGTACTTGACGGTTATATCTACAGCTACCCCAATGTAAACGGTGAGATTCCCAATGGAATGTCATCCATCACTGGTGGTGAAATGACTGTTGAAGAGGCACTTGACCTTGCTAACATTCTCAAAGCAGGTAAACTTCCGGCCCCTGCCAGGATCGTTGCTGAAGAAGTTGTCGGACCATCACTCGGACAGGAATCCATCAATGCCGGTTTGTTATCCTTCATCATCGCCTTCATCGGCGTTCTGCTTTACATGTCTTTGTATTATAACGGTGCCGGCCACGTTGCTGACATTGCACTGTTCGCGAATGTATTCTTCCTGTTTGGGGTTCTGGCTTCAATCGGTGCTGTTCTTACCCTCCCCGGTATTGCCGGTATCGTGCTTACCCTTGCTATGGCCGTCGACTCAAACGTTATCATCTATGAGCGAATGCGTGAGGAAATCAGGGCAGGCAAAGGCATGAGGCTTGTTGTTAAAGACGGTTTCCACCATGCACTTTCTGCTATTATTGACGGTCACGTCACCACGATCCTTACCGGTATCGTTCTCTATATTTTCGGTTCCGGTCCGGTACAGGGCTTTGCAACAACCCTGGTTATCGGTTTGGTCCTGTCACTCTTCTCCTCCATCTTCATTGCCCGACTGGTTTTTGAATGGATGCTCGACAGGAATATGAACATCACCACAGGGAACAGGTTCACCATGGAACTTTTCCAGAACACCAAGATTGATTTTATCGGCCTCAGGAAAAAGATGTATATCGTTTCTCTTGCCCTCATCATCCCCGGCATGATCAGCCTTGCCGTTCGCGGCCTCGATCCGGGTCTTGACTTCACCGGTGGACGCAGTTATATTGTTCGCTTCGACCAGAACGTATCAACCACTGATATCCGCGAATCACTGCGGAAAACGTTTGGCGAATCTCCCGAAGTAAAAACTTTCGGCCCGAAGAACCAGGTGAAGATCACCACCAAATATATGATCAACGAACGCGGAACACAATCTGATTCCATTGTCAGCAACAAACTGTTTGAAGGGGTTAAGGCATTCTACAAAACCCCGATCACCATGGCTGACTTTAAAGCCAATATCCCGGGTAAAATTGTTGGTGAACTCAGTTCGCAGCGTGTCGACCCGACCATTTCATATGCATTGGTCTGGAAAGCTATCCTGGCCGTTCTGTTCTCGCTGGTAATTATATTTGTTTACATCGCGCTCCGGTTTAAGAACTGGCAGTTCGGACTTGGAGGGGTTACGGCACTTTTCCACGACTCACTGATCATTGTCGGCGTATTCTCCCTGTTTTACGGTATTCTGCCTTTTGGTATGGAAGTAGACCAGTCGTTTATTGCGGCCCTCCTGACCATTATCGGTTATTCCATTATGGATACCGTTATCATCTTCGACAGGATCCGTGAATACCGGGCTTTATATCCCAAACGAGAACTGAGTATCAATATCAACGCGGCTATCAACAGCACCCTCGGACGTACCATCAACACCTCCGGTATTACGCTGGTCGTTTTGATCATCATCTTTATCTTTGGCGGTGAAGTTCTTCGCGGGTTCACATTCGCCCTCATCATCGGGGTTGTGATCGGAACATACTCGTCTGTGTTTAATGCAACACCGGTTGCCTTTGACATTTTACTGTGGCAAAGCCGCCGCAGGGAAAAGAAAGAACTGGAAGCTGCAAAAAACAAAGCCAGATAATTTTTAAAACACAATGAAAAAATGGCTGTTCCGAATTAGGGGATAGCCATTTTTTTTAGTCCCTCATCAGACTTTTATCTATATTTGTGCGTTATTTAGGCAATCCAAATTGCATCAACATGCGTTATCCGCTTCTCTCTCTTTTGATCCTGCTCTTCATGGGTTTTACTCCGGGGTCATTTGCACAGAATAAATTTTCCAAAGCAGCTGATGCAGCCTATGCTGACCAGATGTTTTTACTGGCATTGCAGAAATATCAGAAAGCGTATTCAAAAGTAAAAAACAATAAGAACGAACGCGACCGAATCTCTCTCCGGATTGCCGAATGTTACCGGATGATGAATAACACCAAGAAAGCTGAATCTTCCTATAAAAGGCTTGTGATCAATGCAAAGTATGTCAAGGACAACCCCAGAATACTGCTTTCTTATGCCGACATGCTCAAAGCAAATGGCAATTATGATGAGGCTATAAAACAGTATAAAGCATACAAGGAATCAGGCCCTGCCGACCCGCGTGCTGACCTGGGAATTGCAACCTGTACCCTCGCGAAGGAATGGGTTGAAAACCCGACAAAGTATTCGGTGAAATGGGAAAAAATGCTGAACACCAAAGAAGATGACTTTGCTGCAGCATATGCCGATAAGAAATATGGCTCCATCGTTTTCACCTCAGACCGCAGTGGTGCCAAAGGCCGCTTGATAGACAACTGGACCGGGTCCGGGTTTTCCGATCTATTTCTCTCGCGCGTTGACAGAAAAGGTGATTGGAGCAAACCGTTGCCTGCAGATGCAGAAGGCATGATCAACTCAAAAGCCAACGACGGTGTAGGGCAGTTCAATGCACGATTTTCATCCTATTATTTCACACGGTGCTGGAACGAACCAAAACTCAAAAACGGCTGTGCCATCATGAAAGCCAGCCGGCAGGGAGGAACAACATGGTCGGAACCTGAAAAAGTGGAACTGGGAGGCGACTCCTCTTCTGTCATGGGACATCCGAGCGTAGCTTCTGATGAAACCATCTTTTTCTCCGCCGACCTGCCGGGTGGATTTGGCGGCAAGGATATATGGATGGCAAAAAAAGAGAAAAAAGGCAGCAAATATATCAAGGTAAACCTTGGCCCGATGATCAACACACCTGGTGATGAAGTGTTTCCATTTATCAGGAATGACAGCATTCTTTACTTTTCATCCAACGGATTGCCCGGGATGGGGGGACTTGATATCTTTGTTTCAACCAGGTCAAAAACCGGCACTGCAAATACCTACCAATGGCAAAGTTCAATCAACAGCAAATCTTTTGCTAATGTTGACGGGGCAACAAATTACCAGTGGCAGAGTTCTATTGATAACAAATCCTTTGCAAACGTTAACGGTGCTACCACTGAAACTTACCAGGCAGGAGGTGCCATGACCACTGATA
This sequence comes from uncultured Bacteroidales bacterium, assembly GCA_903959905.1. Taxonomy (GTDB): domain Bacteria; phylum Bacteroidota; class Bacteroidia; order Bacteroidales; family FEN-979; genus CAIVAT01. The sequence continues at coordinate 61,483 of CAJBYO010000017.1, read as the reverse complement.
AATGGTCAAGGCCGATCAACATGAGGTCGCCCGTCAATTCACCCGCCGATGATTTTGGCATCGTATTCAACGGGGATGAACTTGAACAGGGACTCTTCTCCTCCACACGTACGGGAGGTAAGGGACGGGATGACATTTACTCATTCGTAATCCCGCCAGTTTATTATACCCTGGAAGGGACCATCACCGACGACCGTACCCTGCAGCCTGTTGCTGGTGCCGTCGTAAGAATTGTCGGAACAGACGGGAAAGTCTGTGTTTATACTTCCGACGACAAGGGCCATTATGCGTTCAACAAAATGCAGATCCTTGCCAATACGACCTACGACATGATGGTGACCCGGAAGGACTATTTTAATGAAAAAGCCCGCGAAACTACTGTCGGTGTTGAAAGGAGTAAGGATTTTGTTCGCAACATCGTCCTGCGGCCTATTCCCAAAAAACCTGTTGTGCTGCCCGACATCCTTTACGACCTGGCTAAATGGGATCTCAAACCTCAGTACCGCGATTCACTGCAGGGCCTGATTGAGACGCTCGATGCCAATGAAAACATCGTCATTGAACTGGCATCCTTCACCGACTCCCGCGACTCTGATGAACGGAATGACATTTTGTCGCAGAAACGTGCCCAGAGTGTTGTTGATTACCTTATTTCCAGGGGCATTGATCCTGACAGGCTCGTTGCCAAAGGCTATGGTGAACGTGTACCCCGAACCCTCAACAAGGATTATACGAAGGAAGGTTATACTTTTAAAGCCGGAACAGTTCTCACAGATTCTGTTATTAATCTTTTGCCCGGGAACAATATAAAAGAAGCCGCGCACCAGATGAACCGGCGGACAGAGTTTTCAATTCTCAGGAATGACTTTGTGCCAAAAACCAAAGTCGCCAAAAATGCACCGGCAACAAAAATTGAAATGGTTGTCAACCCGGAAGAGAACAATGTTCCTTTCACCAAAACGAAGGATGGGCTTAGACTGGCAACCTGCTATATCAGCGGCCTGACCACCGAATTCCTCTATGATGCGAAGGAGAAAGAATTCTTCATTTCACCCACTGTCACGATGAAACTGCTGAAAGACGGTGTGATTGATAAAATGAGTTTTGAAGGCGATCCTACAAAGATCCTTGGCGAGGGCACTGTTGCTGACAAGGCAGTTGTTACGATCAAAGAGATCAGGATCGGCAAAAACCTGGTAAAGAACCTGAAGGCTACAGTGAACAAGAAAGTCACCTCACTGCAGTTCGGGGACCAGGTGCTCCGGAAATTTGGCAAATACAGTATTGACGACACATCCAGCGAGATCATTTTTGAATGACCACTCCCACCCGATATGAAAAACGCGGAGTTTCATCTTCAAAGGAAGATGTTCATGAAGCGATAAAGCACATTGACAAAGGGTTGTTTCCAAAAGCATTCTGCAAAATCGTTCCCGATTTCCTGGGTGGCGATGATGCCTGGTGCAACATCATGCATGCAGACGGTGCAGGAACCAAATCCTCGCTGGCCTATCTCTACTGGAAAGAAACCGGCGATCTCTCTGTTTGGCGCGGTATCGCACAGGATGCCATCGTTATGAACCTTGACGACCTGCTTTGCATCGGCGCCACCAACAACATCCTTCTCTCCTCTACCATCGGCCGGAATAAAAACCTTGTTCCCGGGCAGGTGATCTCTGAAATTATCAGCGGTACGGAGGAATTCCTCTCCGTAATGCGCGACAGCGGCATTGGAATCATGTCGACGGGCGGAGAAACGGCAGATGTAGGTGACCTGGTAAGAACAGTTATTGTCGATTCCACTGTTACCTGCAGGATGAAACGGAGTGATGTCATTGACAACGGGAACATCCGGGCCGGAGACGTAATCGTAGGCCTCTCCTCTTCAGGGCAAGCCAGCTACGAAAAAGAATACAATGGCGGGATGGGCAGCAATGGGCTGACATCTGCCAGGCACGATGTACTGGCAAAAGCATATGGCACTGATTTCCCTGAGAGCTATGACAATGCCCTGGATAATGATGTGGTTTATTCCGGCAGCAAGCGCCTCACCGACCCGTCTGAAATACCTGGTGTTGACGTTGGAAAACTAATCCTTTCTCCTACACGGACCTATGCACCGGTGGTCAGGGCAATCCTGGAAAAATACCGTTCACAGGTACACGGGATGGTTCATTGCAGCGGCGGAGGACAGACGAAGATCCTACATTTCATTGACCACCTGCATGTGGTTAAAAACAACCTGCTGGAAGTTCCTCCCCTGTTCAGGCTGATCCGTGAAGAATCGGGCACCTCATGGGAAGAGATGTACCGTGTGTTCAACATGGGCCACAGGCTCGAGTTTTATATTCCTGCAGAAATAGCCGAAGCGGTGATTGAAATTTCAAAATCGTTTGGAATTGAGGCCCGGGTTGTGGGGTACTGTGAACCTGCTGCTGCAAAAAAACTCACCATCCTTTCTGATGCAGGGCAGTTCACGTATTAGTTCCAATTTTCATACCTGATGTTCGATAAGTCCATTTTTGACAGCGTGAGTCCAAGTTATATTGGGAAATAGAACAGGGTAGCAGGATCCTCTTCAAAAAAACCACTAAGGCACGGAGGGCACTAAGAGGCACTAAGGATAAGGAACTGAAGCCATAGCTGGAATCTCGTTATTAAGGTGTTCAGAGACTTTAGGAGCGGATCAGATTCGCAAAATTCTAAGAAACTGTCTAAAATTTAATTTTTGATTCTGTTAAGCATCAGCTTGATCATTGCTAATTGTATCATTGCCTGACTAGTTTCAGTTTGAAATTCAAAGTCTTTGCTTAGCCTACGATAACTTTCAAACCATGCGAAAGTTCTTTCCACAATCCATCTTTGAGGCAGCACTTCAAATTTTTTGGAAGTGTCTTTTCTCATCACGATTTCAACTATCCAGCCAAAGGTTCTGCGGGTATTTTCAATTAATTCTCCCCGATAGCCTCCATCGGCTATTATTTTTACCAGACGATAAAATCGGCCTCTCAACTCTGCCATTACCATCGGTGCTGATTTACTGTCATGTTCATTGGCTGCATGAACGATCACTGCTAACAGAAGTCCCATGGTATCAACAATAATATGCCTTTTCCTTCCCTTTGTTTTTTTACCTCCATCAATGCCTCTGCAAACGCCACCACTTCTTGTCGTTTTTACGGATTGACTATCAATTATACCAATGCTTGGTGATTCATTTTTACCTGCCTTTCTTCGAGTATTATCTCTCAATGATTCATGAACAAGCTCAATTGTGCCGTCGTTCTTCCATTTTGTAAAGTAGTAATAGACGAGCTTCCAGGAGGGAAAATTGGCCGGAAGCATACGCCATTGGCAACCTGTTTTAAGCAAATAGAAGATGGCATCGAAAATTTCTCTTAAAGTGTACTTGCGTTTCCTTTTGTCTTTTAAAATGTCTAATATTGTTCCCCATTGACTATCGGTGAGGTTGCTTGGATATGTCTTCATGTTTCTCTATGTGTTTGGACACCATAAAGTTACATAAATATATTCATTTAAACAACTGATAGTCAATCTTTTATAACATATTTTTGCGTCTTTTTATTAGGATGCTTAGCCTTTATATTAATTTTAGACAGTCACTAAGTGTTACTGAGTGTCCTTAGTGCCTCAGTGGTATTATTCCACCGGAATTGGTTAACTTTGCACTCCCATTTCAATATTATTTATGTTAGACAAATTAGAGGCAATTAAAGTACGGTACGAAGACATCCAGTCGCAGATGAACGAGCCTTCGGTAATGAGCGACATGAAGAATTATATCAAGCTCAACAAGGATTACAAGGAACTGCAGCCGATCATGGAGGCATTTGAAACCTATAAAACAATCCTGTCAAACATTGACCATGCCAAAGATATCATCCACAATGAAAAGGATGAGGAATTCCGCAGCATGGCCAAGGAAGAGCTCAACGTGCTCACCGCAGAAAAGGATAAATTTGAAGAAGACATCCGGATGATGCTGATCCCGGCAGATCCTGAAGACGGTAAAAACGCTGTGATAGAGATCAGGGCAGGCACGGGTGGCGACGAAGCCAGCATCTTTGCCGGCGACCTGTACCGGATGTACTGCAAATTTGCGGAAACCAAACGCTGGAAAGTTGAGTTGGTCGACTTCACCGATGGCACCATGGGTGGATTTAAGGAAATCATTTTCAACATCATGGGAGAAAATGTTTACGGGCTGATGAAATATGAATCAGGCGTTCATCGCGTGCAGCGCGTTCCGCAAACGGAAACCCAGGGCCGTGTGCATACTTCTGCAGCCACTGTAGCGGTATTACCTGAAGCCGATGAATTTGATGTGGAGGTGAAACAGTCGGATGTGCGCAAGGACACCTTCTGTTCTTCCGGCCCCGGCGGACAATCTGTCAATACAACCTATTCTGCCATCCGGCTTACCCATATGCCGTCGGGTATCGTGGTATCGTGCCAGGATGAAAAATCGCAGATCAAGAATTTTGAAAAAGCCATGAAGGTGTTGAGAACCAGGCTTTATGAGCTGGAACACCAGAAATACCTCGACGAGATCTCCAAAAAACGGAAAACAATGGTCTCCACCGGCGACCGCTCTGCCAAGATCCGCACCTATAATTATGCTCAAAGCAGGGTCACAGACCACCGCATCAACATGACGGTGTATAACCTGCCGGTTGTGATGGATGGCGACGTGGAATCGCTGATAGAGGCCTTACAGCTTGCCGAGAATGCTGAGAGACTGAAGGAAGCAGGAACAAACTAACATCGTCTAACCTTAAACCCATGAACCGTAGCGAACTCATCAACCTGATTCATTCAAAAAAATCGTTCCTCTGTATCGGCCTTGACACAGATCTTTCCAAGGTCCCTGCCCACCTGCTTGACCTTGAGGACCCGATCTTTGAATTCAACAAGGCGATCATTGATGCCACTCACGATCTGGCTGTTGCCTACAAGCCTAACTTCGCTTTTTATGAATGTTACGGGGCCCGGGGCTGGAACAGCCTCACAAAGACGATTCAGTATATCAACACTGCCTACCCGGGACAGTTATTCACGATCGCAGACGCCAAGCGGGGAGATATTGGCAACACCTCACAGCAATATGCCCGTGCCATGTTTGATCCTTCATCCTCCGGTATGAACTTTGACGCGGTGACCGTTGCACCATACATGGGTGAGGATTCCGTCAAGCCATTCCTCTCCTATCCCGGCAAATGGATCATTGTGCTGGCCCTTACCTCCAATAAAGGGGCCGCTGACTTTCAGTTTTTCAGCAACCAGGACGAACGCTTATTTGAGCAGGTACTGGGAAAATCGCAGAAATGGGGCAGTGCGGACACCATGATGTATGTAGTTGGCGCCACCCAGGCTGAAATGCTGACTGATATAAGGAAAATTGTTCCTGATCATTTCCTCCTTGTACCCGGTGTCGGCGCCCAGGGCGGCAGTTTGCAGGAAGTCGCCAGATACGGCATGACCAAAGACTGCGGACTGATCGTCAACTCCTCAAGAAACATCATCTATGCTTCAAACGGCACCGACTATGCCGCCAGGGCGCGGCAGGAAGCACTGTTGATACAGCAGGAAATGGAACTTCTGCTTGCATAGTCATCAAACCTCAGCGTACAAATATAGAGGTGATGCATTCATCCAAGGATAAATTTATTGTGGGTAAAACCAGGTTGGGTCGCTACTGAAAAATGCCGGACGACTATTCAACAATCGTTATCCAGCCGTGAGTATCAGGCTCAAGTCCTTCCTGGATGCCTTTTAGTTTACTGTAAAGTTTCTGGGATACGGTGCCAGGCTGGCCATTTTTGCAGTATTTGTATTCCTTTCCGGTATCGCGGTCGTGAATCATGCAGATCGGAGAAATAACAGCCGCAGTACCACAGGCGCCAACCTCCTCAAATTCATCCAGCTCGTCAACAGCTACTTGACGCTTTTCTACTTTCATCCCCATCTCCTCCGCTAATACCCTTAACGACATGTTTGTAATGGAGGGCAGGATTGATGAAGAATCAGGAGTGATATAGGTATTGTTTTTTATTCCGAAGAAATTGGCAGGGCCGGCTTCATCAATGTATTTCTTCTCCTTTGCATCAAGAAATATACAAGATGCATATCCATCGGCATGTGCGCGATCACCGGCCCTCAGACTGGCTGCGTAATTGCCGCCTACTTTAATGTGGCCGGTGCCCAGGGGGGCAGCACGGTCGAAGTCACGGACGATCTGCATCTTCACCGGGTTGAATCCTTCTTTAAAATAGGGGCCAACCGGGCCGACAAATACCATAAACAAAAATTCCCTGGCAGCTTTAACACCGACCTGCGCACCTGTCCCGATGAGTAGAGGCCTAATGTATAAGGAGGCCCCTTCACCGTAGGGTGGTACGTATTTCAGGTTTAGTTTTACAGCCTTCAGAACAATTTCAGTGAATAATTCGACGGGGACTTCAGCCATCATTACACCTTTGGCTGAGTTGATCATCCGCCTGGCATTCTCTTCCAGCCGGAATATCCGGATTTTTCCGTCTTTACCGGTAAAGGCTTTCAACCCTTCAAATGCTTCCTGCCCGTAATGGAGGCAGGTCGCAGCCATATGCATGGTGATGAATTCGGAGTCGGAGACTTCAGGCTCGCCCCATTTTCCGTCTTTAAAATAACAACGAACATTGTAATCCGTTTTATAGTAACCAAACGGGAGGTTTTTCCAATCAATGGTGTTCATATCGTAGTGTGTTTGAGGCAGGGCATGCACTGCCTTTGGTTGGTTAGAGGCGAAAATGACCCGCCGGTATTTTTGTGTATTTCAAGTTGAATGGCATTGTAAAAATATGAATTTTACCCATTGAATTTCCAATCCGGTAAAAAAATCCTCAACAATCGTCTATTGTCATTTTGTCAGCCAAAATGCCATGGCACTCCCTTTGATATGCCATTAGCATTAAACAAAAAACATTATCACTATGCAACAAGGTAAAATTAACGTTCAAACTGAGAACATCTTTCCAATTATCAAGAAATTTCTATATTCTGAGCATGAAATATTCCTGCGCGAGTTGATTTCCAACGCAGTGGATGCAACCCAGAAATTAAAGACACTCGCTGCACTGGGAAAATTCAGCGGAGACATCAGTGACCTGACAATTTTGGTGACCCTTGACAAGGAGAAAAAAACCATTTCCATCAAGGACAAGGGGATCGGTATGACATCTGCCGAAGTTGACAAATATATCAACCAGATCGCATTTTCCAGCGCAGAGGAATTTGTGAAAAAATTCAAGACCAAATCGGAATCAGAGATGAATGCCATCATCGGCCATTTCGGGTTAGGATTTTACTCAAGCTTCATGGTTTCCGATCAAGTTGAACTGATCACAAAGACTTACCAGAAACGTGGCGAAACCGGTGCCGTTCGGTGGGAATGCGATGGAAGCCCCAACTATTCAATGGATGAATCGGATAAAGCCGACCGCGGAACTGAAGTGATTCTGCATATTTCCGAAGACTCAAAGGACTATCTTGAGGAGCACACCCTTCTTGGGATTCTGAAAAAATACTGCAAATTCCTGCCTGTACCCATTCAGTTCGGCACCGAGAAATCATGGGAAACCGTTGAAGGAGAAAAAGATGCAGACGGGAACGATAAAAGTGTGGAGGTTGAAAAGCCGCGCATTATAAACAATACCGATCCTATATGGAAAAAGAAACCTGTAGACCTGAAGGACGAAGACTACAAAAGTTTTTACAGGGAACTCTATCCTTATACTTTTGATGAGCCCTTGTTCTGGATCCACCTCAATGTGGATTACCCTTTCAACCTTACCGGGATATTGTACTTCCCAAAAGTAAAACGAAACCTGGAGGTTCAGAAGGATAAAATCCAGTTGTACTGCAACCAGGTTTTTGTAACAGATTCCGTTGAAGGCATTGTCCCTGATTTTCTCACATTGCTTCACGGGGTGATCGATTCACCTGATATTCCACTGAACGTTTCGCGCAGTTACCTGCAGAGTGATCCGAATGTCAAGAAGATCTCAAACCACATAACCAAAAAGGTTGCCGACAAACTGGAAGGCCTTTTTAAAGATTCCAGGCCTGATTTTGAAGCCAAATGGGATGATATCAAGGTATTCATTGAATATGGCATCATCTCCCAGCCTGAATTCTATGACCGCGCTAAAAAGTTCTGCCTGCTGAAGAATGTAGATGCAAAGTACTTCACAATGGAGGAATATGCAGCACATGTTTCACCGGCCCAGAAAGACAAAGATGACCAGCTCATATACCTGTATGCCACCAACCAGCATGAACAGTACAGCTTTATTGAATCGGTTAAAGACCGTGGATATGATGTGCTGATGATGGACGGCATCCTGGAAGCCCATTTCATCAACACCCTTGAACAGAAACTGGAGAAAACACGGTTTACCAGGGTGGATGCCGATACAGTCGAAAAACTAATTAAAAAGGAGGATGTTCTCCCTTCCAAATTATCCGAAGATCAGCAAAAGCTGGTAAAGGAAATGTTTGAAAAACAAATTGACACCAAGAAATTCAATCTCACCTTTGAAAGTCTGAGCGAGAAAGAATTACCACTGCTGATCACCCAGAATGAATTCATGCGGCGCATGAAAGACATGTCGGCGCTTGGCGGCGGAGGCGGCTACAGTTTTATGGGCGAAATGCCCGAAAACTACAACATGGTTATTAACTCCAACAGTCCGCTGATCGGCAAACTGCTGGCTGAAACCGACGGTGACAACCAGACAGCGATTGTGAAAAACCTCTTTGACCTTGCCCTGTTGGCACAGAATATGCTGAAAGGCAAGGACCTGGCGGATTTCATCAGGAGAAGTACGGAGAAGTTGGGTTAACTGGAAATGCGAAGTGACAGGTGACGGGTGACGGGTGACAGGTGACAGGTGACGGGTGACGGGTGACGGGTGACAGGTGACGGGTGACGGGTGACAGGTGACAGGTGACGGGTGCCAAGTGGAGGGTGAAACAGTAACCATTATTAAAACTATCGTCTAATATCAGTTGCCGGGTTGACAAATACAGCTTTGCGTTTTGAATTTGCATTTTGCATTTTTATTTTTTAATCGTCTTTTTCATTATCTTAGTAAAATAAACCTTAAAATCAATAAATCATGAAATTAAGTAAAGGTTGGATCGTATTAATCGTTGTCGTAGGTGTAATTTTCCTTCTGATCGCCTGGGGAACCGGTATTAACAACAGTCTGGTCACCAAGGAGGAAGGTGTGAACCAGGCCTGGGCCAATGTAGAAAATGTTTATCAGCGGAGGCTTGACCTAATTCCAAACCTGGTCAACACGGTTAAAGGGGTTGCTAATTTTGAGCAGCAAACGCTGACGGCTGTGATTGAAGCACGGGCAAAGGCGACAAGTGTTCAGATCAATCCCAAAAACCTCGACGAAGGATCACTTCAAAAGTTCCAGGAAGCTCAGAACGGCGTAAGTTCCGCACTTGGAAGGCTGATGGTTGTTGTTGAGAAATATCCTGAATTAAAAGCCACACAGAACTTTTCTGAGTTGCAGGCGCAACTGGAAGGGACGGAAAACAGGATCACGGTTGAACGCATGAAGTTCAATGAATCAGCCAAGGATTATAACACCTACCTGCGCCGCTTCCCGAACAGTATGTTTGCAGGGATGCTTGGCTTCCAGAAAAAAGCTTATTTCCAGGCCACGGCCGGAGCAGAAAAGGCACCTGAGGTGAAATTCTAAAAAAAGCAAAACCAAATGGGAAGCGCTGCAAAAGATTTTTTCTCTGCACAGGAGCAGGAGGATATCACCCAGGCCATCATGAATGCAGAACTGGATACTTCCGGTGAGATCCGTGTTCACATTGAGAACACCTTTACCGGGGAGGTCCTTGACAGAGCTGCATTCATTTTCAGGCAACTTGGCATGAATAACACGGAACTCCGCAACGGCGTGCTGATTTACCTGGCAGTAAAAAACCGCCGGTTCGCCGTTATTGGAGATAAAGGCATTCATCAAGTTGTTCCTGAAACCTACTGGGACGACATTAAATCAAACATGCTGAATCATTTCCGTGAGAACCGGTTTACCGACGGCCTGATTGAAGCGATTACCTCGACAGGCATGCATCTGAAACAGCACTTTCCGTATGAACGGAATGATGTAAATGAGCTACCGGATGAAATTTCATTCGGAAAGGATTAATGACATTTATACAAATGAAAAAATACAGTAAGGTTCTGTTAATTCTGACGTTGCTGTTCGGGTATTCCTGGACGGCCAAAAGCCAGGATATCCCTGCAAGGCCGGACCCGCCAAGGCTGGTAAATGATTTCGCCGGCGTTCTCAGTGGTGACGAGGCGCAAAGCCTTGAACGGAAACTTGTCATGTTCAATGATTCTACATCCACCCAGATTGTTGTCGTGGTAGTCAAGTCATTGAACGGATACAATTACAACGAATATGCCCGGCTGATCGGCGAACAATGGGGAGTGGGACAGAAAGGCAAAAACAACGGTGCAGTCCTGCTGATCAAACCAAAATACCCCAATGAAAAGGGTGAAGCCTGCATTCAAACCGGTTACGGACTGGAAGGGGTTATACCCGATGCCCTGGCCAAGCGGATTGTTGAAAATGAGATGATTCCCAACTTCCGTAATGGCAATTACTTCGCAGGCATTGACGCTGCCACCACGACCATGATTTCACTCGCCAAAGGAGAATACACTGCCGATCAGTACAAAAAGAGAACCAGTAAGAAAGCTAATCCCTTGGGCATCCTGATCCCTGTCATTATCCTTGGAATCGTTTTCATGCTGATCCGCAGCAGCAGTGCAAGGGGTATGTCAGTTGGGAAGAGCATTCCTTTCTGGACAGCCTTCTGGCTCCTCGGCTCAATGGGCAGAGGACATAGCGGCTCATGGAATGATTTCAGCTCCGGCAGCGGTGGTTTTGGAGGAGGTGGCGGAGGCGGCTTCGGTGGATTTGGCGGCGGAAGTTTTGGGGGAGGTGGAGCAGGTGGGAGTTGGTAATTCCGGATAAATGAAATGGATGCAAGTTGAGAATATTAAAAAGGATATGGTATTTTTATTATGATGGCTTCAGGGGAATGACCATCGGGAAAAGGTTATGGACGATCATCATCATCAAACTTTTCATCCTGTTTTTCATACTGCGGCTCTTCTTTTTCCCTAATTTTTTAAAGAGCAGGTACCACAGTGAAGGAGACCGTGGCGATTATGTTGGCAAAGAACTCCTTGACAGGACCAAATAAAAAAGCCGGTAATTCTGATGAATACCGGCTTTTCTGTTTTATTACAGCAATATTTACTGAATGCTGAGTTTCTTTTTAACCAATACCATTACGTCATCGGCTTCATCCTTGTAAATCACAACATCCTCAATTGCATTCAGGATATAGGTGAATTTATTTTCCTTGGCAACATCTTTAATGGCCACTTTTGCCTTATCAATAAAAGGGGCAACTAACTCCTGTTGCTTGGTTTGCAGATCCTGGCTGGCTTTCTGCTGAAATGCATCAATACGTCCCTGGAGGTCTGACAATTCTTTTTCTTTGGTTTGCTTGATCAGGTCAGACATGCTGGCAGCCTGTGATTGATAATCCTGGTATTTGCTTTCAAACTCGGCTTTCATGGCATCCATTTGATCGGTAAGCGTTTTCTGGTAAGTCTGAAGTTTGATTTTAACAGAATCAATCCCGGGCATGGCAGCTAAAAGAGAATTGAAATCAATATATCCGATCTTGACTGCATTTTGTGCTTTTGAAGCGAACGAACAACCAACGATTAATGCAACAACAGCAACGAATTTAGCTAATTTTTTCATTTTCAATAATTAAATGGTTTATACTATAATTTGGTGATGCAAAAGTAAACATTTTTTTTTATTTTTTTGGTTCCCGGGATTCAGTTCCGGAAGATGGTGTTTCATTAGAGCCTCCGGATTTACCGCCACTTTGTGAACCGGGCGCTGAACTGCCCGACTTGCCTTTCCCTTTCCGGTTACTCATATTGGCGCCAAGATTGTCAAGAACATCATCACTGATATCATATTTGGGATTGGCATACATCATGGTTAAACTGCCTCCTTTATCGAATACAACAGCATAATTATTGCTGTTCGCAAGTTCCTGTATGGCATTATAGATTTTCTCCTGGATCGGTTTAACAAGTTCCTGGCGCTTTTTAAACAGGTCGCCATCTTTTCCAAACCGGCTTTTCTGCAGGTTTTTGGCCTCTTTCTCCCTGTCAACGATTTCCTGTTCCTTCTTCTTTTTCATATCATCGGGAAGCAGAACCGCCTGCGTCTGGTAATCTTTGTACATTTTGTCAACCTCGGCAAACTTGGTCTCTATTTCCTTCTGCCACTGAACTGAAATTTCATCAAGTTGTGACTGTGCTTCAGAGAATTCAGGGATGTTATCGAGGATATACTGAGTGTCAACATAGGCAAATTTCTGTGCCTGAACAGATATCACCGCAAAAAGGATTGCCGTAAAAAGAATAATTCTTGTTTTCATGTGTCTGATTTTGATCTGGCTTTGTGTTATAAATTATAAACAAGTAAACGCAAAAGAGAAACAGGGTTAATCAATGGACGAATTAATAGAGAAGTGGAACTGTCCGCCACTGGCTCCCGGCACACCGGGCACCGCATCCAGTCCGTAACCCCAGTCAAGGCCAAGCAGGCCAAACATGGGCAGAAACACCCGCACCCCCACTCCAACCGACCGGTAAACATTGAACGGGTTGAAGTTATTCCAGAATAACCAGTCATTCCCTGCTTCCACAAATCCAAGACCGAAGATGGTTGCACTGGGATTGAGTGAAATCGGGTATCTTAATTCAAGGGTGTAACGAGTGTATACTGTGCCCCCGATCGTTGTGGGATAACCAGGTGTAAGTGAATTGTTCGCATAACCGCGCATACCGATCAGCTCCCTTCCGTCCATGTTGTTGTAGCCTGATAAACCATCTCCGCCAAGGTAGAACCGTTCAAAAGGTGTTTCTCCGAGGTTTTTGTTATACGCCCCAAGAAATCCAAGTTGCAGGCGTGGTGTCATCACGAGTTTGTCGACCAGGTTGATGTACCAGGCACCCTTGAATTTGATTTTATAATATTCAACCCATTTGTATCGCTCATTTGCCGACATGGCCTTGTAGTCAACGTTTCCACGGAATAATGAATACGGAGGGGTCAGCTCCAGGGTAAGAGAGACTTCAGATCCGTTCCGGGCAAAAATAGGGGCATCCACCGAATTGCGTGACAATGCCACCGAATAACTCAGCGCATTGTAAACACCGTTTCCTCCACCGAAGGTGAAGATGGAGGAATAGTTGTAGGTATTGTACCTGTTGTAGTTGAGGCTCTGGTACAGGGAGAAATAATCATCCGGCCAGCGCAGCTGCTGCCCCAGGCCAACGGAGATACCGTCAATTTTAAAATAGGCAAACCCGGCGGCATTTGCTGCAAGCCCGTTGGTGTATTTGGAATGATAATAAGATAAACTGAGGGCAAGCGGCTTGCGGCCACCAAGCCAGGGTTCAGTAAATGAGAAGCTATAACTGAAATAGCCTTTACCGTAGGTTTGAAATCTTAAACCAAGCTTTTGCCCGTCGCCGGCAGGAATCGGTTTCCACGATTTCAGGTTTGCAATGTTCTTCAGCGAGAAATTGTTAAAAGACAAGCCGATGGTACCAACGATTCTGCCGTAACCCCAGCCACCCGACAATTCAATCTGGTCGGCAGAGGTTTCGGTTACATCATAGCCGATATCAACTGTTCCGTCTTCAGGGTTCGGGTTCACATTGGGAGTAAGTTTCTCTGCATCAAAATACTTCAGCTGGGCAAGTTGCCGCTGTGAACGGATAAGCCTGTCGCGGCTGAAAAGCTGACCAGGCCGGGTCTGTACTTCACGCAAAGCCACATGGTCATTGGTTTTTGTATTTCCTTTGATGGACACCTTATTCACGGTTGCCTGCTTCCCTTCGTGCATGCGGATTTCAATGTCAACAGAATCATTCTGTACCCTGGTTTCAACAGGAGTTACATCAAAGAAAAGATACCCGTCGTCCATGTAAAGCGACCGTATATCAGCGCCGTTCGGGTTGTATGTAAGTGCCTCTTCCAGGGCAGCCTGGTCATACACATCCCCCTTCCCTATCTTTAGTATCCTGTCAAGGAACATGGAAGGATATTTCGTATTACCTACCCAGGTTACCCGCCGGATATAGTATTTCGGGCCTTCCTCAATCCAGATATCAATGTTGATGGTGCTGTCATCATTTTTTGAAATTGAATCCTTTATGATTCGGGCATCACGGTAACCAAGGGCATTGTATTTGGCAATGAGCAGTTGTTTGTCGGCCTGGTAATCTTCATCAATAAACTTTGAAGACTTGAATATCCTGATCCGCACATTGTCGGTAGCCTGCTGCCCCAGGACATTGCCTATTTCTACAAAGTCAAGAGTCGCGGCATTTTTGGCAGAATTATAAACAACCTTATCCATGTCATTCATCGGGTTGAAAAGGCTTTTCTCCTTTGTCTTTTTCAGGGAAGCCTTGATAACATCTGTGCCAATGCTCTTGTTCCCGTGAATTCCGATTGAATAGACTTTTACCTTTTCATTTTTATCAATGTTGATGTACATGGTCACCTCGTTGGCAGTGGCGCTGTCCTTCCTGAGGTTGATATCAACTTCGGTATTTAAAAAACCCTTGTCGTTATAAAATTTAGTGATGATGTTCTTTGTTTTTATAATCAGGTTGTCTGTTACATAATCGCCTTTGACAAGCCTTATTTTCGCCCTGAGGTCGTCAGCATCGGCCTTTTTAATCCCGTTGAACTGAAACTTTGACAGCCTGGGGCGTTCCTTCAGGTAAAAGTTGATAAAAACCTGGTCGTCGACCACCTTTGATACAGATACCTTAATATCCTCAAACAGGCCCTGGTCCCACAGTTTCCTGACGGACTGCGAGATTCTGTCGCCGGGAATTTTAACCTTTTCACCAACAGTAAGTCCGGAAAGCATGATCAGTACGTTACCGTCAAGATATTTGACACCGCTGACCGTTATTCCGCCGACATAATACTCTTTCGGGCTGTTATAGTCAGCAATGTGGCCATCTCCCAGGCTGATCTGGGCAGACAGCTGCATGGCAACAAAGTTCAGAAGTAAAACAATAAGGAGGATGCGAAGTCTCATTCAGGTCTATTTACGAAGTTTACCTTCAAATTCATTAATCTGTTCACTGGTAAGCCCAAATCTTCGCTCTCTTCCCTGGAAATCAAGAATGGCTTTAAAAAAATCGTCTTTTCCAAAATCAGGCCATAATGTATTGGTAAAATAAAATTCCGAGTAGGCAATCTGCCACAATAAAAAATTGCTGATCCTGTATTCACCGCTTGTCCTGATCAACAGTTCCGGATCAGGAAATGCCGATGTTGAAAGGCATGAGGTAAATGTTGAAATATCAATCTGGCCGGAAGTTAATTCTCCGGCTTCCACTTTGCGTGCAATTGCGCGGGCTGTTTCCACCAGTTCCCATCTTGAGCTGTAACTCAGGGCAAGGATCAGGGTTAACCCGGTATTCCCGGCTGTTTCATCTATTGACTTCATTAATTCGCGGTAACTCTTAGCGGGCAGGCTTTTTAAATCGCCGATCGCCATGAGTTTCACATTGTTCTTCATAAGGGTTTTCATCTCCTTATTGAGAGAATTAACAAGGATGCGCATCAACGCATCAATTTCATACTTTGGGCGGTTCCAGTTCTCTGTAGAGAAAGCATACAAAGTAAGGTAACCAATGCCAATTTCTGCGGCCGCCTCAACAGTATTACGCACTGCATCCACCCCTTTTTCATGACCAAGTGTTCTGATAAAACCGCGCTTCTTTGCCCAACGACCATTCCCGTCCATGATCACAGCTACATGAACCGGCAACCTCTTCCTGTCAATCTGGTCTTTGATTTCTTTCATTTTTAAAACCGGAGAATCAATGATCCAAGTCCCGGCACTTTTTTGACGATAACAGTCTGAATTTATACGTGAATGCAACACCATAAAAGGAAAACCAATCCTTATTAGAGGGGTTTCCCCGTTGCATCCCAGGTTCATGGTTAAGTGTCGGATCAGAGGTTATACCAGCCTGGTCACCTGCCGGGATGTTCCGATAATCGAGATAGTATGTTGTACTTACATCATCCAGATAATCATTGAAACACTTGTGTATTTCCCAATAAACCTGCATCCCCAAACGCTTCGCGAGGCTGATTTTCACCCCTAAACCCATTGGTATGGATACACTTACTGAGCCATACGGTGTACGTCCCTGAAACCCGACATTCTGTCCTTCTGTTCCCATTGTACGCAAGGAAATCCCGTTGTTCACCGGGCTAAAAAAGAACACAGAAATGCCGGTGTAAATATACGGCGATATTGGGTTCATCCGGCTGCCTGTGAAGTATGGCATGAAATTAAATTCCACAGTACCCGACACATCGGTGAGATCACTGGTAAAGGTAAGTCCCCGCTCAGGAAGGAAACCTGATGAAGATGCACTGCCCATGATCGTTCCGCGTGAAGCATTGATTTTCACAGCCCAGCGCGTGTCGAGGGTCACTCTTGCAACCGCGCCATAGGCAAAACGGGAGTTGAGGAAGTGCATGCCCGGGTTGAGATCACCGAGGTAATAGCTGCCGCCCACATTGAAACCAACTTCCATATCCTGGGATTCAGCTGCCAGGCTGGAAAAAAAAGCGAGGAATACCACGAAAAACGGCTTCCTGATGTAATCTCCCATGCGTTTAAAATATTCTGTTTGAATCGTCTCTTCCAACAACATTGATTAACGCTCTCATCATGCTTTTATTGGATAAAACCTAAGCAGACCGGAGAAAATTTCTTCAATTCCGGTTATCCAGGCCCCAGTTTAACTTTTCCCGGATCGTTTGAAAGAAGTTTTTATCATTCAAACGAAGCAGGTTTATTTTAAACGGTGCTTTGTGAATGATTAACTCTACGTCATTGTTGACCCTTTCAATGCGTGAATCCAGGCTGACATGAAACTCCCCGTTTTTCCCCTCCACCCGGATTTTTATTTCACAGTCGTCCCTCAGAATGATGGGCCTGACGGTGAGATTGTGGCTTGCGATCGGTGTAATGAGAAAGTTTTCAGAATCAGGGGCAATGATCGGCCCGGTACAACTTAGCGAATAAGCAGTGGAACCGGTTGGGGTGGAAACGATGAGCCCGTCGGCCCAGTATGCATTTAAAAATTCACCGTTGATCCAGGTTTTTATCGTCAGCAGCGCCATTACATTCGGTTTGAACACGGTGAGATCATTCAGTGCATAATTTGTTGCACCAAATAACCGCTCAGGTGAATCAAGCCGCAGCAAGGTTCGTTTTTCAATCTGGAACTGCCCGTTCTGAATGGCATGAATGGCCGGAATAATATGCTCTTTTGAAATACTTGACAGGAAGCCAAGCCTCCCAAGGTTAATGCCTGTAACCGGGATTCCTGAATCACCAACCAGGCCAACAGAATCAAGGATGGTTCCGTCGCCGCCAATGGAAAAAAGAACATCTGTTACCTTGTCTATTTCCGACTGTTTGGTGAACGTTTTCGGCTCTTCCGGAAACGTAATCCGGTGAAGGAGACTTTCGCAAAATGGTTTATAAATGAGCACACCGCCATTCATGGAGTACAAAGCATCAATAAATTCCTGGATCAGCGGAAGTACTGGTTCTGTTAAAGTTTTACCAAACAAGGCAACATTCATTCTCAGGGATGATTTTTTACCGGCGTGCAAAGGTAGGGGAAATATTGAAACGATTGACATGGAGGGGTGACGGGTGACGGGTGACGGGTGACGGGTGACAGGTGACGCGTGACGCGTGACAGGTGACAGATGACATTTGACATTTGACATTTGACATTTGACATTTGGCATTTTTTTAAGGGGTTGGTTAGATCGGGGCGGTGAAGTGGAAGTAGATTCCGGGCTGATTCATCAGGTTGAGGGTGCTTTCAATGCGCACGACAACGTCATAATAGGTGGTGAAATCCAGGCCCAGACCGTATCCGAGTAAAAAGTGGTTTTGAAGGTTGTTTGTACCATTGGCTGCACCGGGGGACAGGCCAGGGTAATGGTACACATAACCCATGTCAACAAAAGCATTTACGTACAGGGCCCATGGGACGGTATTGAATTTTTCTGCAGGTATGAATTGCAGTTTCTCAACTCTGCGGGGAACCAAGGCAAATTTCAGATTGTTTTTCTGCAGAATAAAATGCTGGCCGTCAATCACATAATATTCATATCCCCTCACGTAATCCTGCCCCCATCCCAGGCCGCGCTGCAAATAATAGGGCTGTGTTTTTTCAAAACTCACCTTACCGGTTACTCTTGAAGCCCAGAACCATCGCTTCTGCAACTGCAGGTACAACCGCATATTAGATTTCAAATAGCTGTTGTGTGCAATATTGTAAGGAATTGAATGGCTCACTTCTGCATCAATATAATAACCCTTCAGCGGATAGAAGTGAACATCCCTGTAATCTGCCTTAAAGAGGTAAGAAACGGTGACAAACTGAAGCGGATTTTCGTTAGCGTCAGTATAGCCGGGGATTGAAAGCAGGGAGGAGTCAAAATTGGCTCCTGAATATGCCAGCCGAAGTGAGTGGGTCGAATAAAGGTCAGGCCTGAACAGTACCTCGCCAAATCCGTATACCGCTTTTTTCAGATAGGTTGAATTACTCCTGAGATAAACCGGCTTATTGTTCATGGTATACACTGCAACTTCATGATTCAGCTGCACATAGCCACCGAAAGATGTTCCGATGGTTTGCTGCCGGTTTAAGGCGGGAATCCTGTAATTAAATCCATATAATTGATTGAACCCGAAATGTGTCATGATCTTCAGTGTTTCATTCCTGCCCCGGGCATTGAAAAAGGTAAAATCAATGCCGTAGGTCAGCCTGCTGAGTTCACGTGTCTCCCACCACACATTAAAATTACGGTCGGAAACTTCCAGGAACGGGATGGGCCAGATATACCAGCGCTCTATAACGGTGATGTTTATGTCAACCTGCATGGATCCGGAAATATGCACGGTATCCAACGTGACCACGTTAAAAAGCCTGGTGTTGAATACATTTTGCCTGTTTATTTCCAGCAATTGAGCCATCATGGCAAGTTTCATCGTATCATTCTGATGGAATGTAAGTTCCCGCAGAATGATTCCCTTCTTTGTGGTTCGGTTCCCGGAAATATTGATATGCCTGATGGCCACCCTGCCAGAAAGGTCGTGCTCCCCAGTTACCGTATCGGTGGCGGGTGATGAGGCATTGGCAATGTTACAAAGGAGAAAAAGGTTGCAAAAGAAAAAGAAAGCAAGGAGCATGCGGAACGATGAAAATCGCATTGCTCAGATATTCAGGTAGTTCATCAAAGCCTCAAATCGGTCCCTCAGGCCATCGTTATACATATTCTCACTTGACCATGAGGCCGTTACGTTGTAATCAAGCCTGAAAAAGGCCTGGCACAACGGGCCGATTTCCAGCAGGTTAAGCTTCAGGGTAACCTGCAGGTTCGACGACCCGGGAACCGAAGAAACAGTGCAGCTGCGGATTTTTGCATGATTTGATTCAACAACCTGTACAATCTCTTCCAGGCTGTAGTCCTGATCCCTGATTTCAAGCTCGATAATTCCGCCCGGTTCCTGGCTGCCGATCAGTTCAGCAAGTGAAGCAACGACCGACTGAGGTGTGATGCCTCCGAGGTACATGTTGTTGTCATCCACCACCGGCAACACTGTAATACTGTATATCGAAAACAGTTTAAGCACCTCATACACATGCTGTCCGCCATTCACGCACACCATCTTATGCAGATCACTGACGAGGCTGATTTCCACCTCAGGGGAGTCAAGGGCAAGGATATCCTGCTCGGAAACGATCCCTGCAAATACCCCGTCATCAACAACTGGCAGGTTAACCAGGTGTGATTCCTCCATCCGGGTGAGGGCAAAAGCACCGGTATCAGTGCTTTTTAACGGCACAAAGCTATTTGTGATTAATTGTTTAGCTATCATTGAGGATGCTAAGGTATGAATTATAACGTAACACGCTTACTGAACCATTTTCAATCCCTGCTTTTACCGCACATCCCGGCTCATGAGTATGTGTGCAGTTCTTATAATTACAGTCAGGCAGTAACTTATCCATTTCAGGAAAGCACCTGTGGATCTCTGTTTTTTCAAAATCAATCAGTCCGAATTCCCTTATACCCGGGGTATCAACAATAAAACCATGATTGTCAAGCTCATACATTTCAGCAAAGGTGGTGGTATGCATGCCTTTTAAATGCACCGATGATAACTTCCCGATCCGGGGATTCAAAGCGGGGTCAATCGCCTTGATCAAAGCAGACTTTCCCGCCCCAGAGTGGCCGGAAAAGAGGCTGACTTTCCCGTTCAGCAGTTCCCTGATCACCGGGACCCCGTCGCCTTTAAGTGCCGACGTCTGATAGCAATGGTAGCCGGCCCGTTCATAAATCCTGCTCAACTTCTTCAGATTTTCCATCACTTCTGCATCGTAAAGGTCTGTTTTGTTGAAAATGATGCTGGCCGGGATCTGGTAGGCTGCTGCAGTAACAAGAAACCTGTCAATGAAGCCATTTGAGGTGCGTGGTTGTGCAAGGGTGGCAACAAGGTATGCATGATCAAGATTGGCTGCAATGATGTGCGAAACTTTCGACAGTTTGGTTGCTTTCCTGATGATGTAATTGTCGCGGGGACGAATGTCGGTTATCATCCCGTGGCTGTCGCCCTGCATCAGTTCAACATGCACATGATCACCAATGGCCACCGGGTTGGTGTGCTTGATGTCACGCATCCTGAACTGCCCTTTCAGTTTGCACTCATGCCTTGTTCCATCCGGTAGCCGAACGATGATCCAGCTCCCGGTGGATTTAACAACGATTCCTTCCAACCTGTCAGAATTTGCATTAGTATTCTGTAAAAGTATAAAATAAATTGCAACCGCCCGGAAATCCTATCAGCAGAGTACATAGACCTTCCCGGGCATACATTTCACAACGCCTTCAAACTCAAGATTAAGCAGGGCGGCCGACACTTTACTCATGGGGATTTCCACCCTGGTAGAAATTTCATCAATCCCCGTCTGCCCACTTTCTTGAAGCAACGCCACAATTTGCTCTTCATCCGGAGTCATTTCAATGAAAATCTTACGCTGGCTTACCGTGACCGCCTCCGTGGATGTTTTCCATCCCATCAGGTAGGAAACATCGTCCGGTTTCTGAATCAGCGCGGCCCGGTTTGTCCTGATCAGGTAATTGGTTCCGTCCGAAAATGGGTCGCTCACCCGTCCCGGCACTGCAAACACATCACGGTTATAGGAGTTTGCAATATCGGCTGTGATGAGTGCACCACCTTTCCTGCCAGCCTCCACAACGATGATGGCATCGCACAGGCCGGCAATAATCCTGTTCCTTTTTGGGAAATTTGACCTGTCAGGTTTTGTTTTACTCAGAAATTCGGTAACAAGTCCACCCTGGATGAGCATTTTTTCCGCCAGCGGCCTGTGAAGCCAGGGATACACCGTGTCAAGGCCATGGCCGAGGACCCCCACCGTTTTCAGGCCCTGGTCCAGCGCTGCCCGGTGCGCACAGCAGTCTATCCCATATGCAAGCCCGCTTACAACCAGCACCTGCTGATTCACCAGCCCGTTAATCAGCTCATGTGTTACACTTTTGCCGTAGTCGGTAGCCTTACGTGTTCCAACCATCCCGATCACACGGGTTGCATTCAGATCGGCATTCCCCTTGTAAAACAACATGATCGGACTGTCAACACAGTTTTTCAGCCGACGGGGATATCCTTCATCCTGGAAAAATAACGGTGTGATCCGGTACCGTTCCATAAAGGCGATCTCTTTTTCGGCCTGGTTCAACACGCCACCACCCGATACAGCCTGCGACAGCAGTTCTCCGATCCTTGGCATTT
The DNA here is from genome assembly GCA_903959905.1 of uncultured Bacteroidales bacterium. Classification (GTDB taxonomy): domain Bacteria; phylum Bacteroidota; class Bacteroidia; order Bacteroidales; family FEN-979; genus CAIVAT01. The sequence goes on along the minus strand of CAJBYO010000017.1, from coordinate 39,397 downwards.
TTTTCAGATGGCGCCGTGGCTCCCTGAAAACAGCTTCCGCAGATCCATACAACATTACCAGTTTCCGGCCCATCACATCCCCTACCCCCGGGATCAGGGTCAGCCCGATCCGGTACTTCAATGTTTCATCATACATGTCTTTTCGGTTTTCATGATTATTCTCACCTCCTCCTGCATGGTGGTTAATTTCGCTTTATCAGGATTACGGTAAAAAGTTAATACCGTGTGAATAACTTTTTTTCAGAGCAGACGTGTATTAATCTATATTTGATCTAAATATGTTCAATGCCCATGGCAGGAAAAATGGTCGTACTTGTTTGTCCGCTGGATTGGGGAATAGGTCATTCAACCCGATGTATTCCGGTTATTTCAAAACTTATTGAGCTGGGATACCATGTCATTGTTGCAGCCAGCGGGCGCCCCCTCGAATTCATACGCAGGGAACATCCCGACATTCAGACGGTTGATTTTCCCGGTGTTCGTGTCAATTACCCCAGGAACAGCAGGATGACCTTGCAAATACTGCGGTTGTTACCCAGGTTTCTTGCAGGGATATGGCGCGAGCACAGGATGGTAAAAAACATTGCATATCAAAATAAAGTAACCCTTGTTGTGTCAGATAACCGATACGGGTGCTGGGTTCCGGGAATCACCTCTGTTTTCATCACGCATCAGCTCAGCATTCAGCTTACCGGAAAAATCAAATTTCTCCGCAAAATCATTGATGCTGTGAACCACCGTTTTATACGCAAATTTGATGCCTGCTGGATCCCCGATTTTGAAGCGCATCACGGAATAGCCGGGGCATTGTCTCACCCCCCTGTATTGCCTGCAAAAGCTCACTACATAGGCATTCTCTCCAGGTTCACCAGGTATGTCGATCCTTTTGACCGGTCCGTCAGTCCCGACTTTGAACTCCTGGTTATGCTTTCGGGCCCGGAACCGCAACGCACCATCCTGGAAGATAAAATACTCATGCAACTGGTGAGCATCAACATGCAGGTCGCCATGGTACGCGGCATGCCTGAATCAGACGAGGCATATGTCCTTGACAACAGGATTCATGTTTTTGCCCACCTCGATTCTGAGAAACTGTTCCAGCTGATCAGCAGGTCGGCAATGGTGATATGCCGTTCAGGGTATTCAAGCATCATGGATATCGTTACACTTGGGAAAAGGGCAATTTTCATCCCGACCCCCGGTCAGCCGGAACAGGAATACCTGGCACATTACCTGATGGAGAAGAAAATCTATTTTTCGACGGGGCAGGAAGATTTTAGCCTTCTGTATGCCCTTGAAATGTCAAAGAATTTCCCCGGGATGGTCATCCGCAACAATTACAGGGATCTTGAAGAAAGGATTAAAGAGGTAATGAACAGGTCAACGGCGCCGGCCTGACAGGTATACAAAGGTGATCCCCGCAATAACAAACGGGATGGATAGCAGCTGGCCCATGTTAAGGTATAAGCCATGCTCAAACCCAACCTGCGGCTCCTTGATGAATTCAATGATGAAGCGCATTCCGAAAACCAGGATCATAAAAACCCCGAACAGAAAACCGGGTGCAGGCTTGCCATCTTTCTTGTAATAGTACCACCACAGAAGGAAGAATATGGCAAGATACGACAGCCCTTCATAGATCTGAGTCGGATGCCTTGGCAGCAATGCATCGGAAGGTGTTGTTGAGCTGAGAAAATTGAATCCCCAGGGAAGCGTTGTTGGCAGTCCGTAAATTTCAGAATTCATCAGGTTTCCCATGCGGATGAGGAACCCGGCAAGGGCCACAACAATCACAATTCTGTCCATCACCCACAGGAATGGTTTTTTCCTGAAATAGGAGAAAACCAGGATGGACAGGATGATTCCGACGCCGGCTCCATGACTGGCCAGGCCTCCCTCCCACACCTTTAAAATTTTGATGGGATGGGCAAGGTACCATTCAGGTTCATAAAAGAACACATGGCCCAGCCTGGCTCCAATGATGGTTCCGACAATCATGTAGGTAGTGAGCTCATCAAGCAAACTGATCGGAACGCCTTCCTTGTTGAAAAACTTCTGCATGATCAGGTAGCCAAAGAAGAATGACAAGGCAAAGAACAAACCATACCACCTCACGGCAAAACCCCAGATCTCAAAAATCTCAGGACTCGGATTCCATGTTACAGAAAGTAAAATCACAAATAAAAATATTTAGCAACCAACACTCACCAACCACAACTCACAGATCACCCTATTCAAATGACCTAATCTTCTGGTTAAACATCGTATCAATCTTAGCAGCCAGTTTTGGCTGGTGATTCTCCGAAGATACCATCGACATACGCTTCAGGATTCCGAGGGCAGTTTGCACATCCTGCTCAAAATACTGTTTGTTTGTTGTTGAAAAGGCAAAATAATAGTCAAGGTTCTGGCAATAGATTTCGGCAACCCGCTCAACCAGTTTATTTGCTTTTTCAGGTGCGCCGGCCTTGTAATAAATCTCTGCGAAAGGCAGCATGTACATGTCAAATGGCACCTTGGAGTCGGGGAAATTCTTGATATACAGGTCAAGCATTTCAATGGCCTCCTTGTTCCTTCCCTGTGCGACAAGCGCCTGGGCTACGCGCATAAAGTTGGTCTTTGGCCTTACAGAGTTATTCAAACTTTCAGGGTCAACATACACGTGCGGGTCGCTGAGGTTACCCCAGGCACACTTATTTTTAAGGATGTCGTAGGATGAAAGGGCATCCACGCCGCCCATACCCTGGATATAATCAGCCTCCTCGGCTTTCACAGGCATGAATTTATAAACCCATCCCTGAACCAGGCAGAAGGAATCAATGGCAACGCAGTGGCTGACGCTTGAAGGGGCTGCAAAATAGAGCGGACGTTCCCATTTGTTGGAAGCAAGCAGGTCAAGCAACATCAGGTCATTCTTATACAACTGGTTGGAGCGGATGGTCCAGCAGATGGAGTCAACCATTTTTCCACGAAGGTGCTTCGGAACAATACCATACTTCACGCAGGCAGCTGAATCAACCGTGATCTTAACCTTTTTTGACGGGAAGAATTTCATCTTGTCGCCATTCTGGAGTGTAAGATACGACTGGGGACTATCGCTTTTGATAAAGTCTATCATGTCTTTCAACTCAACATATCCCCTGAGCCCTACATCATAAAATGGTAAAATATCGTTTGTTCCCTGACGGTATTGCTCCTGGCTAAGGGAAAGCGGAATGGGCTCTGAATTGTAAGCTTTTTTATACAAACCATTGATATACCATGGTCCTGATGCGAGCATCAGGTTAACAACCCGCACATCTGTACCGATCCCTTCCACTTCCTGGTCATACCAGAGCGGGAATGTATCGTTATCTCCGTTTGTAAACAGGATACCCCCCGGGTCGCATGATTTAAGGTAATCAGCAGCAAAATCGCGACAGGCATATTTTCCTGAACGATCGTGGTCATCCCAGTTTTCTTTTGCCATGATCCCGGGAACAAGCAGGAGGCAAAGTCCGAAAACAATGGCCAACGACAAGTTCTCCGACAATTTCTTTTTAAGATAATTCACAAGCGGAATTATACCCAACCCGATCCATATTGCGAAAGCATAGAACGAAGCCGCATAAGCGTAATCCCGCTCCCTGGGTTCATAGGGTTGCTGGTTGAGGTAAACGAGGATAGCAAGGCCTGTCATGATGAACAGGAGTGAGATGATCATGGTGCTTTTGTAGTCTTTGTTCACATGAAAGAAGAAACCTATGAGCCCCAGGATCAGCGGCAGGAAATAATATTTGTTTGTACCGCGGTTTTTCTTGCTGTCGGGAAGGTCGGTCTGATCATGGCCGAGCCTTGCCTTGTCGAGGAACGGGATCCCGCTGATCCAGTTTCCGTCTTCAATGCCTCCGAAGCCCTGCACGTCATTCTGCCGGCCGGCAAAATTCCACATAAAGTACCTGATGTACATGAATCCGATCTGGTAAGAGAAGAAATATTTCAGGTTTTCACCAAAGGTGGGACGATTCAGTGTTTCGACCTTGCCATCCTGTGAAGTAACTTCAATGGGTGTACCCGGTCCGGCCCATTTCCGGTAGAAATCGGCAGAACCTCTGCGCTGGTTGCTCCACATCCTGGGGAACAGGGTGGTAAACTGCGGATCCCAAACAGGCACGGTGCCTTTCCGGTTGTCGATAATGATATACTTTTTCGATTTCTCATCCCTTTGATAAACCGGATTCCCGTCGGCATAATCCACGATGGGAGCATTGTAATACTGGCCGTAAGCAATGGGGAAATCGCCATACTGTTCGCGGTTCAGGTAGGAAAGGAGGCTAACAGCATCTTTAGGGGCGTTTTCATTGATTGGTGTATCGGCATTGGCGCGGATAACCAGCATCAGGAAGGATGAATAACCGATCAGGATGAAGGCAAATGCCAGGACAATGGTATTCAATAAGGTTTTTCCTTTTCTGCGGGTAAAAACCAATCCCCAGATGATTAAGGCAAATAGCAGTGCAAAGAAGAAAACAGTACCCGTGTTGAATGGCATACCGAACGAATTCACGAATAAAATTTCAAATTTACCCGATAACTGGACCATGCCCGGGATGATAAGGAACATCACGAAGGCGAGGATAAGGATAGAGAGGACAAACGTCACCAGCATCCCAAGTTTGTTAGGTTTCGGGTATTTCTTGTAATAATACACCATGCAGGTTGCAGGAATGACCAGCAGGTTCAGGAGGTGAACCCCGATGGCAAGCCCCATCAAAAACGCGATAAGTACAAGCCAGCGATAAGAGTGTTTTTCGTGGGCTACATCTTCCCATTTCAGGATTGCCCAGAATGAGATGGCTGTAAAAGCAGACGACATGGCATAGACTTCACCTTCAACGGCTGAGAACCAGAATGTGTCGCTGAAAGTATAGGCCATGGAACCTACAAAAGCCGCAGCAAAAATGGTATACATCTCTCCGGCAGTCATCTCCCCTGAAGGAGAAACAAGTTTTTTCGCAAACAGGACGATGCTCCAGAAGAGGAACAGGATGGTGAATCCGCTTGAAAGGGCCGACATGGAATTAACCATCATGGCCACTTGCGATACATCCCCAAATGCAAAGAGTGAGAAAAACCGGCCGATCATCTGGAAAAGGGGCGCTCCCGGCGGATGCCCGACCTGCAGCTTGAATGCAGTGGCAATATACTCGCCGCAATCCCACCAGCTGGCAGTTGGCTCAATGGTCAGCAGGTAAACAACCGAAGCGATGAGAAAGGTAGCCCAGCCAAAAATATTGTTCAGTTTCCGGAAATTCTTCATGGAATAAATTTTATCAGGAATTTTGCCGCGAAATTACAAATTTAACGGCAAAAAGCGGCCAGTAATTTTTTTCGAATGATCAGTAAGTCTTAAGGAAAATATTTTTTACCTTTGCACCCGCGCTTAAGGCGACCGGCGAATTCATCATTCGTAATTCGTCCAATCGTAAATTAACCTGACCCATTGTGTAAAGGTAGCACAAGTGATTTTGGTTCACTCAGTCTAGGTTCGAATCCTGGTGGGTCAACGGATTTTTATCACAACCCCCTGATAGTCAAAGCTATTGAGGGGTTTTTTATTGGAATTGAGCAGCGTTTGAGCGGGATTTAGTGGTTCATTTCTCCCTTGTCCTTAGTTTATGATTATTACTTTCACTGGTGCTCTGCTTCCCGAATCCCCAATCCGAATCATGTAAATTCCTCCCTGGAGGCCTGAAATGTCAAGTGAATAAGGTGTCTGGAGGATCTGTCCATCAAGAATTGTTCTGCCTGCCATATCCAGTATCTGAAACCGGGAACCAATATTACCCGGTCTGGTCTCAATGGTGATCCTTGATGTTACAACAGTGGGGTAAATCACCAGGTCCGGTTGCATCCCAACCTCACGAACTGAAAGGATTCCGCAAGCCTCCATTACTTCCTGTGGACTATTGCATCCCGGTGAATTGTCAAGAATAAAAACGTTGCCACCCGGTATGGCAAGATAATCACAAACCGATAGAATCGCGCAAGAGGATAGATTGGGGTTTGAACGGAAAGCAATTCCCCCACCAATTGCACCAGCATTTATATTTTCTATGCCCGTAATGTCTGAAAGCGCAGAATTTGATTCAATACCAATGTACCACCCTACCGTAGTGAGTGATTCCAGACCATTCAGGCTCGTCAGTCCATTATTCATGATCGTCAGATTACCTGTAATGGATAAAAGGCTATCCAGTCCAGTCATATCATTCAAAACCGGACAAAATGAAAGGGTAAACTCAGTACCGATAGATTTCAGTCGTTCCAGGCCGGCCAGAGTGACCAGGTTGGGTAATGAAACTATATGAAAAAAACCACCCACGGCCCTCAGGTTGTTGAGCCCTGCCATTCCAGATACGAATCCACCAAGCACACAGTTGCCACTAATGACCGACAACTTTTCCAGACCGGTAAAACTTGTCAGCAGCGGATTTTGGCTGATTGTGAAAAATTCACCCACAGAATCCAGATGATCTAACCCGGTCAGGCTGGTTAGCCCTGCATTGTTATAAATCTTTAACGCGTTGCTTGATGTCAAAGAATCCAGTCCTGTTAGATTTGTCAAGACATTGGATGAGCTAATTTGCAATTCGCCTCCAACGGACTTCAGTCCGGTCAATCCAAGGAGGTTAGTAATCGATGTTCCACCCATAATTATGACATCTCCGATAATTTCCCTGCAGTTCGGATAATTCATGTGGAAACTGTCGATCTGCGATTGAGTCGTAAACGTGATACCCTGTGGCAAACAAGGCTGTGAAAAGGAATGAACCGCAACCAAACAAAAAATAATAAATACTACGGTCTTCATTGGTTCAGCAAAAGATCTTGAGGACGATGAACGAAGCACTGTACCTTTGATGGCCAAACATGGAAAGAAATTTTTCAGGTTCAGAATTTCGTATTTCTGCAATATTTAAAATCAATGTACAAAGATATCTTAAAACACCTAAAATTATAATCGATCGGTAAGCCTGAAATGCTTTTTTTCACTTAAACCAAAAACTCACCGTGAATTCACTGTAATGTCGTAAGACAGAGCGTACTTTCTAAACCGGTATTTCAATACCTGTACGTAGGATCTCCTGAATGACGGGAGCAGGCGAGGCAAGGTCCCCTTCATCAAATGGGTGCGGCTCGACGCGAGTGTCAAAATTCCATGTAAGCTTCAGGAGGCCTACCTGTGTCTGGAAGGGATCTGGTAATTCCTTGAAAAAAATGGCAAGATCAATGTCGCTGTCAGGATTTTGCTGACCCTTGGCATAGGAACCAAACAGGAACATCCTTTTCACCGGGTAATTCCTTTGTTGTAAAAGGAGCAGGTATTTTTGACCGATCTCTATAGCTGTTCTTTGATCCATTTTCGATACTCCTTTATTTTTTCAATCCAGATGAGGGTGAACTCGGGTGTACATTTTTTGTAAAATGACTGTTTATAATCGTCGTATCGGGCATTGATATTGAAGCCGGTGACTGTGGAGAAGAACTCCTGCTGTTCCTCTGTCAGATCCAAACCAGCCTTTGCGGCAATCCTGAGCAGGTTATGAATCAAAGGATAATCCACACCAACATTTCGCACATAATATGCCTTCAGGAGTTTTTCTATGACAAGGTGGCCGATGAACAACGACCAAATGTAGTCTCCCGATTCATACAAGTGGATCATCGTTAAGAAGTCCTTATCCGACGATTGTTTCCAGAAATCGATTATTTCCTGACGGGTCATATTGTGATTCGCTTGTACAAAGATACATGATTTTACGAATTTTATAAAAGATGAAAATGGCCCCATGAACCTGTGTCATCATTCCCGCTGGAATATTGTTGTGGGATGATGAATCTGACTACTTTCCGACACAAATTGCGCAGCCTTTGTGCAGGATTTGTACAGGAATATTGAGTGATATTGAATGATATCCCAGGTCAGTTGAAGCCCTTCTGAATTTTGTAATTCACTAAAAAACAAAGACATGTCAAATTCATCCATGAATAACGAATGATAATGAATGATGTAGGTATTAGTCCTGGTGGGTCAACAACCAAATGCAAAGTGCAATTTGCAAAGTCCAATACTTTGCAAATTGCACTTTTCGTTTTTGACTTCGCACTTTTCCCTTTTCTTTAACTCAAATACAGCAGGTTCAGTCTATTTAAGGCCAGGTCTTCAAGTTCACTCTTGATGGCTTGTAATCCAAGCCGATGTGATAGCGGTGCGCAGAGATAGATTGTTTCGGAAAATATTTTCAGTTGTTTTTCATTCAACAGTGCGTTGAGGGTGCGCATATTGTGCATCCTGTCTGCCACTTTGATCAGGTGTCTTATCACTGCTGAGCGACCCGATCAGCGCGATCAGCGAGATTTTCCCATCATCTTTTTCTGTATCACCCAACCCCGGCAATGGGATCTTGTATGTAAAGTTGCGTGGAAACATTCAAATGCCCGTGAGCATCATCATTTACAATTCCATGGGTCAATTGATGATGAGCAAGCCGCTTGCTGGTTAGGATTGGTTGCTTACGAAAGGTCCACGAAGTCCGATTTCACCCATTGCTGGCCTGCATCAATGCGGTACCACCCGTTGTCGGATTCATAAATGGCGACGGGCGTTCCCTGGTGCAGCACCTTGAGGATGGGTACATTGGTGTTGGTGGCTGCCCTTACATTCAGGGTTGCCACATTCACGACACCATGCTTCACACCCGGACTCTCAACTGCGCTTGTGGCGGTACCAGCAAAATTGTCCATCGCCCCTTTGACCAGCGGAATGAAGTTAGCCTGGCAATCGGCAATGGTATTGCCGCCAAAGAAACTGGTGCCCGGACATGTTTTTGTCCGCGACTTATCCGTTGTACGCTCGCCTGATGTCAGGTCATACCAATGGTGATACACGATGGTATCGGTGTTTGGGACGAGGTTAAACTTTTTGCAAAGTAACGCATTCAGGTTTACAATGAGGGTTTTGTGCACCGGAGTCATAACATCCTGGCCCAGGTCAAAGCTTCCCACATTTTCAATGCAGATTCCGTATTGGTTTGCACCCTTGATCCCGGCAGGAATTTTATCGAGACTGCGGCAAAGGGCAATCTTGCCATCGTTGAACGTTGTGAGATTTTGGGCAATTTCCGCGAAGCCCCGCTCAAGGTGACTGCGTTCCATCCCTTTGAGCAAGGTAATGTGGTTGTCACCTTTGAAGTGCGCGTAACCGGGAATATAGGTATGGTGGTTTTGTACCAGTTTAATGACCCTGGAAACATTGTGCGAGAAAAGCCAGGCGCTGAACTCGTCGAAATCAAATAGGGTAAAATTGTCGGTTGTTGTCATGTTTGTGTCTTTTTCGAATTAATTACAATATGGATTTGGTCTATATAAGATTATTATCCAAATATACGAAAGAATTATATTGTTATGTTCTTTTTGCAATTTATTTTTCATCAAAGAAGGGGAAGACGTCCCCCTGACACACTTTTCTGAATACTCCCTAAAAAACAAAACTTCAGATTTATTTGTAGATGCTATCTACGAAGGTGGATCTAAAGTTAATATAAGTGATGATCCTATAAAAGAAATTTTCCCTGTAGGAAACGCCGGGGGGGGGCAGACCGGTCAACGTAAACACAAACAATAAATTACCATTCCAGTTTGTACTTTACCCGGGAATATCGGTTTCTGCCGAAAAACCTTCCTTAATTAATTCGCACACATCGCACGGAGGTCCCGAATGCCTTGTAGTGGCTATTAGTCCCACATGCACTGCTGTTGAATTGCAGGTCGTTGCCGGCTGTGAAACCTGCGTTCGTACTGCTCCAGTAATAACCAAGCGAACCACGGTTCATCATGGAACCAAAATTACTGTCGACATACCCTGCTGCGTGGAGTTTTAACCCGGAGTTCCATGGGCCGGTCCAGCTTGTCCAGTTTCCGCCTGCATCTGCATTGGTCCATTCAGCAGAGGTCGGTATGCGCCAGGGTGATCCGAAAACAATGGTGCACGGATCATTGGCTGCTATCCAGTCAGTAGTTTCACTGATGGCAGTGATCGTCCATGTTGGTGTATTGGAATTCCCGCCAACATTCTGGTATCCCTGCTTACGGTTAAACTGGAAGTACCAGCCCGCCGAAGGTTCAGTTGCATCATCCACGGCAGTTGCCTGGTGATCGGCGCCCAGGTTGCTGGTCGTCCAGCATTTTCCGGGTTCCCCGGGCAGGTTGATCGTTGTTCCGTAGGTAACTGTTTTGCTAACCGGTGCCACAGCGCCCGCAACATGGTTAATTGTAAAGTTGCCGCAGGAATTCTGGGTTGTAAAACTCAACTCATTCCCATAGCTGGTGCCAAGCGTGTTTGTGGCATATGCCCTTACATAATAAAGCGTGTTTGGCACGAGGTTGGTAATGTTGCTTGCAAAGGATACGGGAGCAATGACATCGGAGGTATGACTGTTTGAGATATTAGGGCCTGGTAAGGTATTCCAGCATACACCCATGGCTGAAACCGGGGTTCCTCCGTTTGAGCCCAGTTCACCCCCGCTGACGGCAGTTGTGGAGGAAATCGCCGTAGCAGCCACCGTGCTGATCACAGGCAGTTGAATTCCCCCCCATACCGGTACACCATTATTTAAAGTAAGAACCTGCCCGTTTGAACCGACCGGAACAGGTATCCATTGCGTTCCATTCCAGTATTGCATGTCCCCGATATTTGCGCCCTGGGGTGCCGTGGCCTGTACCCATTTTGTCCCGTTCCAGCAGTAATACCCGGGCATTACATTGTTTGGTGCGACCCCTGCAGTTGCGGTATTGTACACAAGCAGACCGTTTGCCGGTGTGGCTACCGGCGACGCTGAATTCATTGCCGTGAGGGCGATACGCGGAGGCAGAAACCCTTTGTTTGTGAACTTTACGTCCAGCCCGGCAGACGCATTCGGTGCGCTGTTATCGGTATTGATGCCCACCTGGGCGTATGAAACCATACTTGTCAAAATGAACAGGACGAGCGAAGGAACAAATTTTCTCATAGGAAGATGTTATGTCTGAAAGACAAATATAACTAATTTAGATTGAATACAAATAAATATTTTCTGAGAATATAAATTACCGGGGTGTTTTATCATGGTTGCCCGGGGAGGGGGATTTGCATTGCATGTTTTGTGCAGCCTTTGTGCAGGATTTGTACAGGAATATTGAGTGATATTGAATGATAACCAAGGTCGGTCAAACACCTTAAGAGTATTGTAAAATACTAACAAACAAACACATGCCAAAATAATTCATGTGTAAAGAATGATAATGAATGATGAAGGTATTAGTCCTGGTGGGTCAACATAACAAATGCCATAGGAAATCAATCCTTTTCAGTTACAGGTGAATCCAGGGCGGTTTTGATATGAACATCTGTCTGAGGAAACGGGATCTGAATTCCGTGCTCTTTGAAGAGAACGTCAATTGCCAGGATCAGGTCACTTTTAACATCCACACCGATGCTGAAATGGGGAACCCAGAATTTCAGCACAAGGTCAATTGAACTGTTGCTGAATTCGGTTGCAAGAACAAAGGGAGGCGGATTTTTCAATATCCGCTGATCCTTCATCATCAGGTCAACAAGAAGGCCTTTTGTTGTGTCAAGGTCGGTTCCATAGGCCACACCAACCATAATTTCATACCGACGCCTGCTGTTTCCCATGGTCCAGTTGACCAGGTGAAGGTTCAGTAAATCTCCGTTGGGAACTATCACATCCGCTCCTTCCCAGGTGGTGATGATACTGCTTCTGATCCCTATTGACTTTACTTTACCGGTTTGCCCGGAGATGTCAACAATATCACCCACATTAACAGGTTTTTCAAAAGCGATAAAAACTCCGCTTACAAGGTTATTGACCAGGGTTTGCAGTCCGAAACCAATTCCAACGCTCAGTGCTCCGAGTATGATAGCGAACTTATCCATGGGAATACCTGCTGAAACAAAGGCAAGCATGATCCCGAGCGTTATGATCGCAATCCTGATTAAAAGCAACCAGCTGCCGAGTCCGCCAGGTTTCTGCCCTGCCGCTGTCACGGTTTGATCGGAGGCAAGAAAAGAGACAACGCGTGAGATCACCACCGACAGTACCAGTACAAAAATGAAGATAAAAATACTGCTGTAGGTGAATGCAAACGCGCCAAGGGTGCGGGTTGCGGTGAGCGCTTCACTCAGAGGCTCGAACATTGACTGGTAAAAATAGAAATTGCGGGTAATCAGGATAAAGCAACCTGCAAAGAACAACAGATAGAGGTATAACGGAACTTTTTTCGCTGAGTTTTCAGCCTGCTGCTGATGATGTTCATCTTCTCCTGCCTTATGAAAATGAAAAGAAATCAGGAGTGTATCATTTCCCAGTCGAAAAGTCCAGTAGAGCAGGTAGGCAACGATAATCGTAAAAAAACCGCTGGACATGAATGTTTTAATCTGATTGTACCCACCTGAAAAAAAGTTAATAACGGCAAGAATTTCAAAGACGATCATGATGGCAATAAAAACCAGGATCAGCTGTTCCCTGATCTCGTGTCTTTTCTTTCCGGTCAGAAGGACAACTCCGCATACCAGACCTGCTATGCTTAAAAGCAGCACCGTCCAGCGCTCGGGGGCCGACTGCCTGAGCATCAGGTTGTCGGCCGAGCCCAAAAGGAAGAGTAAAAACAATGCCATCCATGCCTTGTACCAATATGGTGTTATGGCATTTCTCATAATGACCGACAGTGCAATACCGCTGATGGTCCAAAGGCATCCGCTTAACACAAAAGGCGGTACAGGGAGGAAAAACTGAAACACCGTGATGACCAACAACGTTGATGCTGCAATGGGGTGAGAAAGCACTTCCTGGCGTTGCTTCAAATCCTCCCGGAGATGATCATCCTTGCTTTTGCGCTTCAACAATGCGAGGTAAAATGCAAAACCGATAATGAACAATACCATCAGGATAAGCGCGCTCAAATGGTTTCCAACATAAAAAAAGAGTACCAGGCCTGCTTTGCCCGCCGAAAAACGGACCGCTTCAAACAAAGGCACATCGTTGGAATCAGCGCTGTGTAACGATCCGGCTTCAAATATCCCGATTTTGGCCATGAGGTCCTGCCTCTTTGACTCTGTTTCGGCAATGTCTGATTCGAGGCTGAATTTTATCAGGTTAACCTGGATGGCAAGCTTTTCAATGCTGTCCAAGGCAATTTTCAATGGAACAATAACAGGTTTGTAATCTTTTCCCAACAACATCAGTCGCTGAAAATAACGGATCAGGGCGACAGAATCGTTTGGTACAACATACAGGATGCTGTCCATCATCAGGGAGTCAAGCATATATTGACATTGCCCAAGTGATCTGTGATAGGCAGAAATGTGCTGCAACCTGTTTTCCGTCCGTTTCAACAGCTCTTTCAACAGGATGGAAGTTGTGGTGAGGTTCCTGACAGTGGGCCGGGAATTCTTGCTGTTTATAACCCCTTCACCTGCCAGTTTTTTCCATTCATTGAGCTTGTCAATCTCATGTTTAATTTCGTGGTAGGAATATCCCTGTTTGAGAAAGTTCCTGGTGCGGACAATTTCATTTTTTATCAGGACAAAGGTCCGCCCCTGCTGAATAACTGCCTGATGTGCTTTGAATTCAATACGACTGTTTACCAACTCCCTTGCAACAACCACTTTGGTTTTTGAGGATAATTGTTCATATCCCATTGACAGGCTGAGCGCTGAATCCTTTTTCGGCGCCTGTGAAAACGCGGGTTTCAGGTTCGTCTGAAAGAAAATGAAAAATACAAGCAGGCCAGGTATCAGAAAACGGTACGGTCGTTTAATCATATGATTAAAATTTGTTTGCCCGGGGCATCAAACAGTGATCAAAGATATATCAAGACGGTTAATTTCCCGGTAAAATTTGTTCCGGCCAACAAATCAAGAAATGGGCTTTTAACAAAGGTCGCCAGGAAATTAGCCCGGCTAAACAAAAAAACGGGCAACATCCGATCATTGCGGATGATGCCCGGCAAGCCATTGTCAAACCTATTTCTTTCCTAAGATCTTGAAACCTAGCGACACGACAAACATCTGGTTTTTCGTATCAAAGGAAGCACTTGAAGTTGTTGATGTTTCAACATCTTTAATAAGCTGGTTGAGGCCATACTGGTAACGAACATCCAGTTTCATGAACAGGAAGTCAATTCCCGTACCTCCCAGCACATACCAGGACATTGAACTGAGGCTTGACTCTTTGATTGGACCAAGTACAGAATTTTCATCTGACACTTTCTTACTCACGTTAAATGAAGCCTGGGGGCCGAGTTCTATTCTCCATGTGATAAAATCAGAATGGATGATCTTAAAACCAAGCAATACAGGAACGTCCACACTTCCGATTTTAATTTTCTGCTTCCAGTTGTTGGTTGAAAGATTTCCTTCGTTGGTAAATACTGCTCCGGTCATGGAATATTGAATTTCGGGAGCAACATAAAACCTTTTACCGATCCTCGTCCACACTCCAACATGGAAGCCGCTGTTGAACTGTGACTTGACCGAGTCTAGGTTTGTTGATAATTTATTTGCGTTGTATCCGAGTTTAACCCCCAGCGCAAATTGACTGTATGAATATTCAGCCACGAATACTGTTAAAAAAAGAAGTACGATTAGTTTTTTCATAATGTATTTATTAGGTTGATTTTAAGTTAATAAAAAATTCAACTTTTGTTTATTAGCCTGAAACTCAATGAGAACAAGCGATACGTATCATTTTGTATTGCAAAAGTACATGTTTCTTCTTTTGTGATAAAGAAAAAAAGTACCAATAATAAAAATTTAATAAACTACTGGCGTGATTCTTCCAGCGTGGTAAGATCGCCCGTATCAAGCCCCAGTGCCTGTGCTTTCAACACCCGCCGCATGATCTTTCCGCTTCGTGTTTTCGGCAGTTTGTCGGCAAATACAACAAAAGCAGGCCGGGCAATCGGTCCGATCTCCTTTTCAACATGTGTTTTAATTTCTTCGGCAAGTTTGTCACTGGGCGCGATTCCTTCACGCAGGATGACCGTGGTGTGGATGATATTGCCACGCAGGTCGTCGGGGAGGGCGATGGCAGCTGCCTCTGTTACTGCAGGATGACTCACCAGCGCACTCTCAATTTCAGCCGATCCGAGCCGGTAGCCACTCACTTTAATCACATCGTCAATTCGGCCGATGATCCAGTAATAGCCATCCTCATCCCGGCGGGCAGAATCGCCTGCAAGGTACCAGCCCTGTTCCTGGTACTTCTCCCAGTATTTCTCAATAAAGCGTGCCGGATCATGGAGGATTGTTCTGGCCATCCCAGGCCATGGATTTTTGATGATGAGGGTTCCCTCCTCCCCTGGTTTAACTTCTACTCCATGATCGTCCACGACGGCAATCTCATTCCCGAAAAAGGGTTTTGCACAGGAGCCCGGTTTCAGTGGCATGATAGGCAGTGGTGTGATCATAAAACCACCGGTTTCGGTCTGCCACCAGGTGTCCATGATCGGGCATCGGTTTTTCCCGATCACTTCGTGGTACCATTTCCACGCCTCCGGATTGATCGGTTCACCAACCGAACCGAGCAAACGCAGCGAACTGAGGTCATGACGGTTGGCCCATGAAGCACCGTATCGCATCAGTCCGCGGATAGCTGTTGGCGAGGTATAGAGAATGTTTATTCCGTATTTCTCAATGATCTGCCACCACCTGTTGGGATAAGGGTGGTTGGGCGCACCTTCGTACATCATGATGGTGGCGCCGTTGATAAGCGGAGCGTAAACGATATAGCTGTGACCGGTAACCCAGCCCGGATCAGCTGCACACCACCACCGGTCCTCAGGTTTGATATCAAATACATACTTGTGGGTGGTTGCAGTATATACGGCATAACCGCCATGGGTATGCACCAACCCTTTGGGTTTGCCCGTAGTACCTGATGTGTAGAGAATAAAAAGTGGGTCCTCGGCATCCATCACCTCTGTCTTGCAGTCCTTGCTGTCAAGGGGCATCATCATGAGGTCGTGGTACCAGAAATCGCGGTCATTTTCCATGAAACACTCTTCCCCGGTGCGTTTAACCGTGATGCACACCTCAATGGTAGCCGAGCGTTGCATCGCTTCATTGGCAATATCCTTCAGATGCGTGGTTTTACCTCTCCGGTAGCCTCCGTCGGCGGTAATGAGAATACGGCTCTGTGAATCGTGAATCCTTTCAGCCAGTGCTTCAACACTGAATCCGCCATAAACCACACTGTGTACGGCCCCCATCCTGGCGCAGGCAAGCATCGCGATCACGAGTTCAGGAATCTGCGGCATGTAGATGGTGATCACATCACCTTTTTTTGCCCCCATTGCTTTGAGAATATTCGCAAATTTTGAGACTTCACGATTCAGTGCATGATAGGAGAAAGTGCGCACATCGCCGGGCTCCCCTTCCCAGATGATGGCCAGTTTATTGCGGGTGGCATTCTCCTGGTGACGGTCGAGTGCATTGTAAACGATATTAATTTTGCCCCCGGTAAACCATTTGAAAAATGGCTTGTTGCTGTCGTCAAGAACCTTGTCCCACTTTTTAAACCAGTACAGTTTCTTTGCCTCTGAAGCCCAGAACGCCTCACGATCGGCCACTGAGCGTTCATAAAGGGCATCGTATTCCCTGATGTTTGCTTTTCTTACAATTTCCTTCGGTGGAAAATAAAATCCTTTATTATTCGGCATGTTTGTTTCCATGGTTCTGTTTTTAGTGATCAAAGGTAGGAAAATCAGGTTCATAAAAAATTTGGTGAATGATAATTAATGTGTATCTTTGCACACGATTTAATTGAGCACGATGCGGGGGGACAGAAAGTCCCCTCTTTTATTGACTACCAATGATTACCGAAAGGCAAATAATTAAATTGATTGAATCACACCTCGCAGGGAGTGAAGTTTTCCACGTAGATGTGGTGGTTAAACCCGGAAACAGGATTTCAATATTCATTGACGGCGATCACGGTGTCACCATTGAAGCGTGCCGGGAACTCAACCATTTCATCAATGAAAACCTTGACCGGGAAAAAGAAGACTACGATCTGACCGTTTCTTCTGCCGGGGCTGACAGGCCTCTGAAACTCCCCAGGCAATACCGGAAAAACACCGGCAAATCACTTGAAATCATTACTAAAACCGGTGAAAAGTATACAGGATTGGTTGTATCAACCAGTGAAACCGGCGTGGAGCTGAAAATTGAACCAGTAAAGAAAACAAAAAAAGAACAGGAAATAAAAATAATGACGTTGTTGTACAGCGACATTAAAGCCGCAAAAGAAGTAATTACATTTAAACAGTAGAATTATCACACAATGGAACATCTTAATTTAGTCGAAACCTTTTCGGAATTCAAGGAATTCAAAAACATCGACAGGGAAACCATGATGAGCATCCTGGAAGATGTGTTCAAGCACATGCTGACGAAGAGGTTTGGGTCGGCCGATAATTTCGACATCATTGTTAACATTGATAAAGGAGACCTTGAAATCTTCCGCTCACGTACCATCGTCGAAGATGGAACTGTGGAAGATGAAAACACCCAGGTACCCATATCGGAAGCCATCAAGGTTGAACCTGATTTTGAAGTTGGCGAAGAGTTGTCAGAAGAGATCAAACTGGGCAGTTTCGGCCGCCGCGAAATCCTTGCCATCAGGCAGAACCTGATATCCAAGATACAGGAATACGAGAAAAACAACGTTTACACCAAATACCGTGAAAAGATCGGCGAAATCATCTCCGGGGAAGTTTACCAGGTCTGGAAGAAAGAGATCCTGGTGCTTGACGATGAGAACATTGAGCTGATCCTGCCGAAATCAGAGCAGATCCCGTCCGATTTTTACAGGAAGGGCGACACCATCCGCGCCGTGGTATCCAAGGTTGAAATGAAAAACAATAACCCGATCATTATTTTGTCGCGCACGTCAGAATCATTCCTGGAAAGGTTGTTTGAATCTGAAGTACCTGAAGTTTATGACGGGCTGATACAGATCAAGAAAATTGTCAGGGTACCCGGAGAACGCGCCAAAATCGCCGTTGAATCCTACGACGACCGGATCGACCCGGTGGGCGCATGTGTGGGGATGAAGGGAAGCAGGATCCACGGTATTGTGCGTGAGTTGAAAAACGAGAATATTGACGTGATCAACTTTACCTCGAATCCCTCCTTGTTTATACAGCGTGCACTGAGCCCCGCAAAAGTTTCCTCCATCGTGATCATTGAAGAGGAAAAAAGAGCGGACGTTTACATGAAACCCGACCAGGTTTCACTGGCCATCGGTAAAGGCGGGTTCAATATCAAACTTGCCGGTAAACTGACCGGTTATGAAATTGATGTTTACCGCGACACCGATGTAGACAATGAAGATGTTGACATCCAGGAGTTTTCCGATGAAATCGATCAGTGGATCATTGATGAGCTGAAGTCGATCGGCTGCGACACTGCCAAGAGTGTACTTGACATGAATGTTGAAGAATTGGTGAAGCGTACTGACCTTGAAGAAGAGACAATCAATGAAGTTGTCCGAATTTTAAGATCAGAATTTGAATAAAAAACCATAATTTTGCTGAATGAGTGAAGGTATAACAACCACCAGGTTAAGCAAAGCTGCCAGAGAATTTAACATTGGGATTAAAACCGTAGTGGATTTCCTTGCAAAAAAAGGATTTCCGATGGATATGGATCCCAATGCGAAATTATCTCCGGAGATGTATAACCTTCTGCTGAAGGAATTCGCTTCAGAAAAACATGTCAAGGAAGAGGCGAAAAAAATTGGGCTCCAGTTTATTGCGCACGAAACCATTACCATTGAAGACAAAAAAACGGCCTCCAAAGACCGCGAAAAAGAGCTTGATGAGCTTTTTATCAAAAATGTCTCAATGGATTTTGAAAAGAAACAGCACGAAGTTTCCAGGAAACCAAAGGAGGTAATCTCCCGCGAGCCTGTAAAAGAAGAGAAAAAACCTGTGGCACCGCCACCGCCTGAGCCTGTGGCACCGCCAGTGGCAAAGGCTGAAGATACAAAGCCTGAGCCTGTCATTATTGATGAGCCGGCAGCAATCGTCACCCCTGAGCCGGCCCTGCCAGTTCAGACTGTAATCACGGAGGTACCTGTTACCGCCGAACCTCCGGCAGAAAAAGTTATTGCTGCCGAAGTTCATGTTGAACCTGCCCCTGCACCAGTAGCCGAAGAAAAATCACCGGATCCTGCCCCTGAACAAAAGCCTTTGAACGATCTGAAAATCGTAGGTAAAATGGACCTGGCCGTTTTTGATAAAAAACTGGAAAAAAAAGCAAAAGGGAAATCGCCTGAAACACCTGACGATGCTGTGACAACAGCGGCTCCGGCACCTGTGCCCACTCCTGTAACTGAAACCCCGGAACCGGAACATGCTCCGGTTGCTGCTGAAGTTGAAGTTCCTGCTCAATCTCCGGTGGTTGAGGAAGTGGTTATCCCGCGTGCAGCCGCTCCTGTTCAGGAGCATAATTTTCTGCCTACCGAGAGAATCAAACTTGAGGGCCCGACAATTCTTGGCTCTATTGTTCTTCCCGAACCAAAGAAATTTGAAAAGAGAAAGCCCCAGCCAGTTGCTTCCTCTTCGGATGAAACACTCAAATCAAAGAAAAAGAAGCGTAAGCGCATCAAACGCCAGGGTGAAGAAGGCACCGTGTCCACTACGGTAAGTACCGACACACCGCGGCCACCGATGCAGCACAAACTGACGCTCGCAAAGGATAAAAAATATCAGAAGGATGTCCAGAAACCTGAGGTTACCTCAGAGGATATTGAAAAGCAGATCAAGGAGACACTGGCACGGTTAAGCCCGTCGGGAAAATCAAAAGCCTCCAAGTACCGCAAGGCAAAGCGCGATGCTGTCAGCCACCAGATGCACCAGGAAATGGAGCGCATGGAAGAGGGCAAACAGGTCATCAAAGTCACCGAATTTGTGACGGCAAATGAACTGGCATCCATGTTGAATGTACAGGTCACAGAGGTTATTTCAACCTGTATGGCACTCGGCATGTTCGTCTCTATCAATCAGCGGCTTGATGCCGAAACCCTGACCCTTGTTGCTGAAGAGTTCGGCTTCAAGGTTGAATTCGTCAGCGTTGAAGTTCAGGAGGCCATCAAACAGAACGAACCGGACAGGCCCGAAGACATGGTTGAACGTCCGCCCATCGTCACCGTCATGGGCCATGTTGACCACGGTAAAACAAAACTTCTTGACTTTATCCGCAGCACCAATGTTGTTGCAGGTGAGGCAGGCGGGATCACCCAGCATATCGGGGCGTACGAAGTAATGCGTGAAGACGGCAGAAAAATAACCTTCCTTGACACACCTGGTCACGAAGCTTTTACCGCTATGCGTGCCCGTGGTGCCAGCGTGACTGATGTTGCCATCATTGTGATCGCTTCTGATGAAACGGTGATGCCTCAAACACGTGAGGCCGTCAACCATGCCCTTGCAGCAGGTGTTCCTATTGTTTTTGCCTTTAACAAAATGGATAAACCCAATGCCAACCCTGAAAAACTCCGCGAAGAATTATCAAAGATGAATATTCTTGTTGAGGAATGGGGCGGCAAATACCAAACCCAGGAGATCTCTGCGAAGGTTGGAACAAATGTAGAGTTGTTGCTCGAGAAAGTTCTGCTGGAAGCAGAAATGCTCAGCCTGAAAGCCAATCCGTCAAGGATGGCTACCGGAACAGTTATTGAATCCTCCCTCGACAAAGGCCGTGGCTATGTATCCAAACTGCTGGTGCAAAACGGCACCCTGCGTGTCGGCGATATCGTGCTGGCCGGAGCAACCTACGGCAAGGTTAAGGCCATGTACAATGAGCGTAACCAGCCTATTAAAGAGGCAGACCCATCGCAGCCCATTCTGATGCTTGGCTTGAACGGGGCGCCCCAGGCCGGCGACGGGTTCAACGTCATGGCCGATGAGAAAGAATCAAAACTTATTGCAACCAAACGTCTGCAATTGCAGCGTGAACAGGGATTACGGACCCAGAAACACATCACCCTTGATGAAATCGGGCGCCGTATCGCCATTGGTGATTTCAAGGAACTCAACATCATTGTCAAATGCGACGTGGACGGTTCTGTCGAAGCACTTTCGGATTCGCTGCTGAAACTGTCCAATGAAGAGGTGATGGTGAATGTCATCCACAAATCAGTGGGAGCCATTACGGAATCGGATGTACTGCTTGCTTCGGCGTCCAACGCCATTATTGTCGGCTTCCAGGTTCGTCCGTCGGTCAGTGCCAGGAAACTCGCAGAGGCTGAGCAGATTGACATCCGCCTCTACTCCATCATCTACCAGGCCATTGAAGAGATCAAAGCTGCTATTGAAGGCATGTTGTCACCCGAAATTGAAGAGAAGATCCTCTGCAACATTGAAGTACGCGATGTATTCAAGATCACCAAGGTGGGCTCCGTTGCCGGATGTATGGTACTGGACGGCAAGGTAACCAGGAACACCAAAATCAGGGTTATCCGCGATGGCATTGTTGTATATACAGGTTCACTCGGGTCGCTGAAACGGTTCAAGGACGATGTCAAAGAAGTTCTGTCCGGTTATGAATGCGGGTTAAACATAGAAAATTTCAATGATATCAAAGTTGGCGATATCGTTGAGGGTTATGAACTCACGGAGATCAAAAGGAAACTCTAAAACAGGGATTTATCGTAGGAGTGTCTGAAGCCGGTCTGGCCCGATAGATACAATATCAATCGGCAACCCTACTTCATTTTCAATATACCTTATATAATCAGCCAGTGCGCCCGGAATTGAGGCGTGGCTCGTACATTGATCCAGGCTGGTATGCCAGCCTGTCATTGTTTTGTAGGCAGGGTGAATATTTTCATCGCTCAGTTCAAACGGGAAGTTATCCAGCAGCGCACCGTTCTTAACGTATCCTGTGCAGATGTCGATCGTCGGGAACGGATTCAGCACATCCGCCTTCATCATGATCAGGCTGTCAACCCCGTTCAGCATGATGGAATACCGCAGGGCGGGAAGGTCAAGCCATCCGCAACGGCGCGGGCGGCCGGTAGTTGATCCGAACTCGTTGCCACCAACGCGAAGTTTCTCTCCGTGATCATCATGCAACTCGGTAGGAAAAGGGCCGCTCCCGACACGGGTACAGTATGCTTTAAAAATTCCATATACTTTGCCTACCCTGTGCGGCGAAATCCCCAGTCCGGAGCAAACCCCGGCTGTAATCGTGTTGGAGGATGTCACGAATGGGTAGGAACCGAAATCCACATCCAGCATGGTACCCTGTGCCCCTTCGGCAAGTACGGTCTGCCCCTTGTCAAGGCATGCATTCAGAAATGATTCACTGTCGATGATTTTCAGCCCCTTCATCCGTTCAATGGATTCAAACCACTTTGCTTCATAGGCTTCAAAAGAGAGCCCGTCAAGCTTGTGAAGGGAAAAGTCAAAGCCCATGTTCATGATCACTTCCAGGTGCTCACTTTTCAGCTGATTGTAACGTTCCGTGAATCCAGGCTCAGAAATGAGGCCGACACGAAGGCCGTTGCGGCCATATTTATCTGTGTAGGTTGGTCCTATACCCTTGAGAGTGGAGCCAATCTTTGCATTGCCCTTGGCAGACTCAAGCGCTGCATCCAGCAACCGGTGAGTAGGAATGATCAGGTGCGCACGTGTTGACACGAGGAGGTTGTCTCCGGGAGTCATCCCTGCGGCAACAAGGTTATCAATTTCCTTGAAGAGGATGAACGGATCAATAATCACCCCGTTGCCGATTACATTCAGTGTTTCTTTGTGAAAAATTCCGGAAGGGATCGTATGCAGAACGAACTTTTTACCGTCAAAAATAATGGTATGACCGGCGTTCGGCCCTCCCTGGAACCTGGCTATAATATCGTATCTCGGGGTGAATACATCTACAATTTTACCCTTGCCTTCATCGCCCCACTGAAGACCCAGGATAACATCAACCTTTGTCATGTATTGTTATTTCTTGGATTTCAAATGACCATAAAATGTAAGTGCGTAATGGGTGACTTTGACATTGAACAATGATTCAATATGTTGTTTCACCTCTTCAATACGAGGATCATAGAATTCAAGAACATCTCCGGTATCTTCAAAAATAAAGTGATCATGCTGTATAAGCAGCGTAGATTTTTCAAACTGGGCGTAGTTCGTTCCAAACTGGTGCTTGGTAACAAGCCCGCAATCAAGAAGCAATTCAATGGTATTATACAAGGTGGCCCTGCTAACCCTGTACTTGTGATTTTTCATCCTGATGTAAAGCGTTTCAATATCAAAATGCCCTTCAGTTGCAAAAATCTCCTTGAGGATGGTATAGCGTTCAGGAGTCTTGCGATGCCCATGTCTTTCAAGATAATCTGTGAATTGATTACGTGCGGTTTCAAACAAATCTTCAATAGGTTTTTTGATCATAGCATCAAATTTGTTGTAAAGATAAACAATAATCAGTATTTAGAACGAGTAAAAATTAAAAATTATAAACTTTCCTTATAATTTCTCATTTGTTCACTGAACGATGCTCAGTTCCAAAGAGCAATTCACCTTCAATTTACCCTGGTAACATGGGTAATACCCTCCACAATGTTTAGGTTATCAATAACATCGTTTAAATCCGCCGTGTTTTTTACGAAAAAGGCGATGGCTCCTTCAGTCAGTCCGTTTTCAGCGTCGATGTGAAACGATTTGATATTCAGGTTAAGGTCATTGGAAATAATGCGCGAAATCTCATTGGAAAGCCCTTGCCGGTCAATTCCAATTACCTTGATTTCAGCCACGTACGAGATGGATTCATGATTTGCCCAATTCACCCTCAGCATTTTGCAGCCATGAACGGTCATCAGTTCCTGGGCTTTTAAACACTTCGTGCGGTGGATCTGCATCGCGGCGACATCAGAAGCAACAAGGCCGATCACCTCGTCGCCCGGGATCGGGTTGCAGCAGGGGGCGACAGTATAATCCAGCGCTGATTTACCAGTTGTTTCACCGTGACCAACTTCACTGGATTTCGATTCTGTGTGAATATTCCGGTTATTCTGGATGGTGGGGCTTCCGTCGGCAGATGTCCTTGCAACATAGTTCAGCCTCCCGGTTTTGACATTCCTTGCAGCAAAAAGTTTCACATCCCTTAACGTGATTGTACCAACAGAAACCGCATGATAAAGGTCTACGATGCTGCTTAGCTGACCAGCCTCCAGGAATTTTTTAACGTTGCTGTTTGAGAAGTCGAGGCCCATTTGCTCAAACCATTTCCCCAGCAACTCTTTACCCGGCTTTGCAAATTTCTTTTTTTCCGCCCGCACCGCCAGTTTGATGCTTGTTTTAGCCCGTGTGGTCATGACATGGCCAAGCCAATCCTCTTTAGGCGATTGTTTGCTGGATGTTATGATCTCAACCTGCTGGCCGTTTTTAAGTACATGGGTGATGGGTGCTAGTTTTTTATCAACTTTTGCCCCGATGCAGGTATCTCCGAGTTCGCTGTGAATCGCATACGCAAAGTCAAGCACGGTTGATTTTGCCGGAAGTGTCCTCAATTCACCCTGGGGAGTAAACACAGATATCTCATCCAGGAAAAAAAAGCCTTTTACATCGTCAATGAACGAAAGAGCGTCGGCATCCGGGCTTTCAATCATCTCCTTGATGCGGTCAAGCCAGTTGTCAAGCCGGCTGTTCATGTTCATTGATTCCTTGTATTTCCAGTGGGCGGCATAGCCCTTTTCGGCTATTTCATCCATTCGGCGGGAACGGATCTGAATTTCCACCCACTGACCGGTATGGCTCATGACGGTGATATGCAGTGCCTCATACCCATTGGCCTTGGGGATGGAGATCCAGTCGCGGAGCCGGGCCATGTTGGGGCGGTAAAAATCAGTGATGGCGGAATAGACCTTCCAGCAGTCAGACTTCTCAGTTTCCGGAGGAGAGTCGATGACGATCCTTACTGCAAAAATATCATAGATCTCTTCAAAGGGAACTTCCTTCTTTTGCATCTTGAGCCAGATGGCTGCAATTGACTTTTCCCGGTCGTGAATTTCAAACTTGAACCCTTTTTCGGTCAGCGCTTTTTTTATTGGATAGATAAACTTGTTAACGAACCGCGTCCTGCTCCTGGCAGATTCTTTCAGTTTCCGGGAGATGGTTTCGTACACCCCGGACTCAGTGTATTTCAGGGCAAGGTCTTCAAGTTCACTTTTAATTGCATGTAAACCAAGACGGTGGGCAAGCGGAGCATAAAGGTAAATGGTCTCTGAGGATATTTTCAACTGCTTTTCATGCGACAGTGCGTCAAGGGTGCGCATGTTGTGAAGCCTGTCGGCAAGTTTGATCAGGATTACGCGAACATCATCAGACAGCGTAAGCAGTATCTTCTTGAAATTCTCGGCATGGATGGAAGCGGTGTGCTGGTCGAAAATCCCTTTGATCTTGGTAAGCCCGTCGATGATTGTGGCCACCCTGTCACCAAAAAGTCCCCTGATATCTTCAATGGTGTATTCGGTATCTTCCACAACATCGTGGAGCAGTGCACAGATGATGGAGGTAGCACCCAAACCGATTTCACCGGCAGCAATTGTTGCCACACTCAATGGGTGATAAATATAAGGTTCACCGGTTTTCCGGCGCATGTCCTTATGCGCCTCCAAAGCCATTTTAAAGGCTTTGCGTACAACTTTTCTATCAACAGGGTTCCGCGGTTTCCACAATCGCAGAAGATTCCGGTAGCGCTTAATTATCTCCTGCTTTTCAACTTCGGCATCCGGATGATACATCAATGGTGGCTGTTTTCTTGGTTTATGCAAAATTAGTAAAAATTAGTACCTTTTAAATATTGTACCATAAACTCCCCCGGGGGGGCAGAAAATTATTACTTTTGACGTTAGATTCCGACCCCATCCGCCTGATATGCCCAAACGACTCATATTGCACTTATTGAAGCTGATCATGCTCCTGCCTGCATTCGTTCCGGCACTGGCTTTTGCGACGCATCAGCGTGCAGCTGAGATCACCTTCAGGCATTTGGCGGGACTCACTTACGAAATCACCCTGATCTCATACACCTTCACCCCCAGCCCCGCCAATGCATATCGCGACTATCTTCTGATCAACTGGGGCGACGGCACATCCAACGAAATACCAAGGGTGGTCCAGACCAACCTTCCCGATGATATAACCTACAACAAGTATATCGGCACACACGATTTTCCGGGGTCTTCAAACTACATCATCTCCTGCGAGGACCCGAACAGGAACGGGGGGATCCTGAATATTCCGAATTCCATAAACACCCCGTTATACATCTATTCCGTGCTCACAATCAGCCCCTTTATCGGCGGGTACGACAACTCCCCGGTACTGCTGATGCCCCCGGTTGATAACGGATGTGTGAACCAGGTGTTTTACCATAACCCCGGTGCCTATGATGCCGACGGCGACAGCTTGTCGTACAAACTCGTACCCTGCCGTGGCGCCCTCGGGCAATTAATCCCCGGTTACACCTATCCGCAGGCTTCCACGAGCCTGACGCTGAACGCGATCACGGGCGATCTGACCTGGGACAGTCCGGAGCAACAGGGAGAATACAACATCGCCATCCTGATTGAAGAGTGGCGAAACGGACAAAAGATAGGGAGCATTCTTCGCGACATGCAGATTATCATTGTTGCATGCAACAACAAGCCGCCAGTTATTGACTCTGTTTTTGACACCTGTGTTGAAGCAGGAAAAATCCTGAGGTTCCCGGTAAGGGCGTATGATCCCGACAGCAACAATGTAACACTTACGGGAACCGGGGGGCCGCTGGTTCTGCCCGAAAGTCCGGCCACCCTTGAGCCCAATCCTGCCACAGGATACGGACATACCCAGGCGCTTTTCCGGTGGAATACAATCTGCAATCATATCCAGAACAGGCCGTACCAGGTATTCTTCAAGGCTAAGGATGATGCCAGGCCTGTAAGCCTTGTTGCGATCAAGTCAGCAAATATCAGGGTGATCGGGCCGGCTCCGGAAAACCTTGCCACATCAACATCCGGGAATACCATTGCACTTCAGTGGGACCCATACAGTTGCCCCAATGCATCCGGGTTCCACATCTACCGCAAAGCGGATTCAACCGGGTACATACCGGGCTACTGCCAGACCGGGGTGCCCGGATATCTCGGGTATTCAAGAATTGATGCAATAACAGACGGTACGCGAACTTCATATCTTGACGACAACCGCGGTTCAGGGCTCCGGCGGGGGTTGAAGTATTGTTATATGGTGGTGGCAGTTTTCCCGGACGGAGCAGAAAGTTACGCTTCACGTGAAGCCTGCGCCGAACTGAAAAAGGATGTCCCGGTCATCACCCATGCAAGTATAAATACAACCGGCACCAACGACGGGGCCGTCTATGTTGCATGGTCAAAACCCACAGAACTGGATACAATTCAAATTCCGGGGCCGTATAAGTATCTTATTGCCAGGTCACGTTCGGATGCACCGGACCAGTTCGTGATCATCGACTCCCTGTCGAACCTTAACGATACGGTCTTTAACAACCTTCAGCTGAACACAAAACAATTCGCATACCTGTACCGTATTGACTTGTACAACATTACCCCGGGAAACAGGTTCCTTGTGGGATCTTCGCTGGTAGCATCCACCATGTACCTTTCTGCTTATGCAACTGACAAAATGGTAAAATTAACATGGACCAACGACATACCGTGGACGAATCATTCCTTCACGATATACAGGCAAGATCCGGGGTCGGCTGGATTTGATTCTGTCGGCTCAAGTTCTGTTCCGGCATTTAATGACAAGGGGCTGGTCAACGGCCTGAATTATTGTTACAGGGTAAAGAGCATTGGCAACTATTCAGCGGCAGGGTTTATTGATCCGATTATTAATTACTCGCAGGAAACCTGTGCCATACCTGTGGATAATGTGCCCCCTTGCCCTCCCCTGCTCAGTATCTTCACCATCTGCAGCGAAAAGGCGAACATCCTGTCGTGGATCAAACCCACCGACAGTTGTCCGCATGACATTGCGAAATTTTATATTTATTATTCCCAAACACTGGGCATCCCGGTTTTGACCGACTCTGTTTCCAACCCGCACGATACAAGTTACAACCATTATCCAACCGGTACGGTTGCCGGCTGCTACGGGGTTGCTGCGGTGGATTCAGTTGGCAACGTCAGCGACACAAGCAACATCATTTGTGTTGACTATATTGCATGCCCGCAATACGCACTTCCAAACATCTTCACACCAAATAACGACGGAACAAACGACTTCTTTATTCCTTTCCCGGGCTACACTTCGGTAAGTGAAGTGAGCATGAGCATCTATGACCGGTGGGGCAGGCTGGTGTTCGAGACCAAAAATCCTGATATCCAATGGGATGGAACAGACAAAACCACAAGGCAGCCCTGCAGCGACGGTACCTACTTCTATGTTTGTGATGTTTATGAGCTGACGCTGGCGGGGAAGGTTATGCGGAACCTGCATGGATCGGTGACCATACTCAGGTGAAAAAGTTCTCGCAGATCTATTGTTTCTCGCAGATCAAATATTTCTCGCAGTTCTCGCAGATCTATTGTTTCTCGCAGATCAAATATTTCTCGCAGATTTTCGCAGATTACAACGCAGATTTTAGCAGATAAACTGTTAGAATGAGATGAGTTGTAGAAAATATTAATCTGCCTTAATCTGCGCTTTAATCTGCGAAAATCTGCGAGAAACCAATTGCCGTAGGCAAGAATATCCCTTCTTTGAGATGAAAATGAATTTTGTATCTTTGCACCCGTGAAAAATCTACGTAATTTCTGCATCATTGCCCACATTGATCATGGGAAATCGACCCTGGCCGACAGGCTTCTTCAATGGACCGACACTGTTTCCGAGCGCGATTCCAGGGAACAGGTGCTTGATGACATGGACCTGGAGCGTGAACGTGGCATCACCATAAAGAGCCATGCCATCCAGATGAACTTCCCGCATAATGGCGAGAATTATGTGCTGAACCTGATCGACACCCCCGGGCATGTTGACTTTTCCTACGAAGTGTCGCGCGCCATTGCTGCATGCGAAGGTGCGCTGCTCGTTGTAGATGCCACACAGGGTATCCAGGCTCAAACAATATCAAACCTCTACCTGGCCATTGACCACAATCTCACCATTATCCCGGTACTGAATAAAATTGACATGGACGCAGCCATGGTGGAGGAGGTTAAAGACCAGATCGTTGACCTGCTCGGTTGCGACCACGATGAAATCCTTGCTGTAAGCGCAAAAACAGGCATCGGCATTGACCAGGTCCTTGAAGCCATTGTCAGCAGGATACCATGTCCGAAAGGCGACCCGGAAGCCCCTTTGCAAGCATTGATCTTTGACTCACTTTTCAACCCGTTTCGTGGTGTAGTAGCCTATTTCAGAATTTTCAACGGTTCCATCAAAAAAGGGGACCACGTTAAATTTGTAGCCACCGGCATGGACTATCATGCGGATGAAGTAGGAATCCTCCGACTAAAGCAGGAAGTACGAAACACGGTATATGCAGGGGATGTAGGGTATATTATCTCCGGGATCAAGAACAGCAAGGAGGTGCAGGTGGGCGATACCATCACCCATGTCGGAAGGCCCACCACTGAAATAATTGAAGGCTTCCTCGGTGTTAAGCCGATGGTTTTTGCAGGGATTTATCCCACAGATGCTGATGACTACGAGGTTTTGCGCGATTCACTGGAGAAACTGCGACTGAATGACGCTGCGCTGTCATTTGAACCGGAGGCCTCCGCAGCACTGGGATTCGGTTTCCGATGCGGATTTCTCGGGTTGCTGCACATGGAAATCGTGCAGGAACGGCTCGACCGGGAGTTTGACATGGACGTCATCACGACTGTTCCGAACGTTTCATACAAGGTTTATACGACCAAAGGCGAAGTGATCGATGTTTACAATCCTTCCGGACTGCCTGAGCCAAACCATATTATTAAGATTGAGGAACCCACCATCACCGCCAATATCATCAGCAAATCAGAATACATCGGGGCCATCATGACGCTCTGTGTCGGCAAACGGGGTATGCTGAAAAACCAGGTTTACCTTACCACCGACCGGATTGAACTCACCGTTGAGCTGCCGCTTGGCGAAATCGTATTTGATTTCTATGACCGGCTGAAAAGCATTTCAAAAGGCTATGCTTCCTTTGATTATCATCCGTCAGGATGGCAGTCGGCCGACCTTGTGAAACTGGATATCCTGCTCAACGGGGAGATCGTTGATGCTCTGTCAGCCCTGATCACAAGAAACAATGCCTATGATTTTGGCAGACGTTTCTGTGAAAAGCTGAAGGAATTCATCCCCAGGCAGCAATACGATGTGGCCATCCAGGCTGCTATCGGGGCAAAAGTTATCGCCCGTGAAACCGTTAAAGCCCTTCGGAAGGATGTCACTGCCAAATGTTACGGCGGCGATATCACCCGTAAACGGAAATTGCTTGAAAAGCAGAAAAAGGGCAAGAAGCGCATGCGCCAGATCGGCAATGTAGAGGTACCTCAAAAGGCATTTTTAGCAGTGCTAAAGCTTGATTCCTGATATATTTTCCAAGTCTGTAACATTTACTGTTTCGCTTCGTCCTATTGCCAAATTTTATAACCTAAACCCAAACTCTTTATGAAAACCATATTGAAAGTAACTGCTTTATTTTCACTCCTTCTGCTTTTGTCCTTGAATACCAATGCCCAGCACAATAAGAAATGTCCGTTCCACAAACATGGCTGGAGCAAGGGCGACAGCACTCAGATGCACGATTTCTCCTGTGCCATGGAAGATTTCAACATGGAGGATTTCCCATTCTGCAAAAACAAGAACAAATTCAACGGACATTGGGCAGGTATCGACCTTGGAATCGGCGGTTATGTTACTCCTGATTTCAATATGAACTTCAATCCAGGGTACCCATACATGAACCTGAACACAGCGCGTTCACTTACGGTGAACATCAACCCGTTTGAGCTGAATCTCAACCTGGTGAAGAATAAACTCGGGTTCACCACCGGTCTCGGTTTCCAGATCAGCAACTACTACTTCACCGATGATTACATCCTGATCAAGGATTCAGCGAGCCTGACAGCGTATAAAGTTCAGGATGCGAATGGCAACCCGGTAGATCTTAAAGTCAACAAACTGGTGGTTTCCACGCTTAATCTGCCACTCTTTTTTGAATACCAGACAAACCCTTACCGCAGGCTGAGCAGTTTCCACGTAACAGTTGGCGTTATTGCTGGTTTGCGCATCGGTTCATACACCAAGCAGGTTTATGATGATAAAGACGGATCATACTACCTGGTTGACAGCAAAGGCAACAAGATCGCCACTTACAGTGTTGAGCACCATGATGTGCGTGACCGTGGTGCATATCACCTGAGCCCGTTCAAACTGGATGCCGCATTCCGCATCGGCTGGTCACACCTGAACCTGTTCGGAACCTATTCGCTTACCCAGATGTTCCAGAAGAACCAGGGACCGGAGTTGTATCCGTTCACGGTGGGGATTACTTTGTTGGGCTGGTAAAAAGATAGAGAAGTGACAAGTTACAAATGACGAATGACAAGTGAAGCAATACTTGTCATTCGTCATTTGTATTTTGTCATTTGAAAAATCTGTCCTCAAAATTCACCAGGTACAATTTCTTCGTCGCCCGCGTTACAGCCGTATATAGCCAGCGGGTAAATTCAGGGTTGAGCATTTTATCGGTGAGATATCCCTGGTCGATAAAAACATTGTCCCACTGGCCTCCCTGGGTTTTGTGACAGGTGAGGGCATAGGCGAACTTCACCTGCAGTGCATTGAAATAGGGATTTGCCTTCACTTTTTCGAGCCGCTCGCGCCGCGACGGGATATCTTCAAAATCGGCCATGACAGACTGGAACAGGCGGTTGTTTTCCGGTTGTGACAGCGCAGGTGATTCTGACATCAGCGTATCAAGGATGATCTTGACATCCAGGTCTTTCTCCTCAGGGTAGTCAAGAAACCGGATGGTGACATCCGCAAACCTGAATCCGTACATCTCTTCTATGTTGCGTATCCGCGTCAGTTCAACAATATCACCATTGGCAACGAACCCGGCGGTGGACTCAACCGGGAGCCAGTAATAGTTATTCTTCACCACCATCAGGAAATCGCCCGTTGAGATCTCTTCCTCCAGGAAAAGTATCCGGTGCCTGATTTCCCTGTTGTAGATATTGGCCCGTTTGTTCGACCGGCAGATCACCACATTGTTCTCTTTCTGCGCTCCGGAATAGGCATGCGTAAGCGCCTCTTCAAGATCCTGGCCGCTCAGCCGGACAATATCCCTGAATTGGCCGATGTGAAACATGGGGAACACCACTTTTTTCTCCTGAACCTGGTTGCGGACAAGGGTTGCATTAACAAGAATCCCCGATTCCCTGGCCTGCCGCACCACATCAGTTATTTCACAGGCATCGATGTTGAGATGATATCCGCGTTGAAGGAATTCATGATCCAATGCCGGGCTGTGATCTAGTCCGACCGGCGGCAGCTGCGCAGCATCCCCGATAAACAGCATCCGGCAGTTCTCGCCGCTGTATACATACTTAAACAGGTCATCGAGCAGGTTCCGTCCGGTGAACAATGCACCGTCGGATCCCATGGTATGCTGGATCATGGATGCTTCATCCACGATAAATAAGGTGTGTTTGTGGTAATTCACCTGGAGTTTAAGATCGATCAGGCCATCCTTGTTGGTCCGCGCGAAATAAATTTTGCGGTGTATGGTGTCGGCCTGCTTCCCGGTATAATTTGTAAGCACTTTGGCAGCACGACCGGTAGGTGCCAGCAGAGCTGTTTTCTTTCCGATTTTGGGAAGCACATCAACCAAGGCTTTTACAACTGTTGTTTTACCGGTGCCTGCATAACCTTTCAGGATGAACAAGGCATTCTGCTGCCGCCAGGAAATGGTAAGAAACACCGCCAGCTCCCCGAGCAATTTATCCTGCCCGGGTGTGGGCTCATACGGAAATTCTTTGTGAAGCATGCCAATCACCCCCGACATATCCATGGCTGGCGTTATTCGTAACGGAGTGATTCAATCGGGTCGAGGTTGGCCGCTTTCCTGGCCGGGATGATCCCGCTCACCAGTGCCACACCAAAGCAGAGGACAACACCTACAGCGATCCATAACCATGGAACAATAAAGGCGCTCCCGATCACCAGGGACATTAAATTCCCCACCAGGATGCCCAGGATGATGCCCAGAAGCCCACCCAATTGTCCGATAACGATTGACTCAACCAGGAACTGGTTTCGGATCACACGCTTGGTGGCGCCGATGGCTTTGCGTATCCCGATCTCCCGTGTACGTTCGGTGACAGAGACAAGCATGATGTTCATCAGGCCGATCGCTGCTCCGAGCAGGGTGATGGCCCCGATAATGGTAGCAGCCCAGGTAACATACTTGATGTTTTCAATCAGCATTTTGGCAATGTTGTCACTTTTGGTGATCTCAAAGGTATCTTCCACCCCAACCGGCACCTTGCGGAGACTCCGCAGCAAGGCAGTTGCCTCCCCAGTTGCTGCATCAACCAGTTCAGGACGCCTGGCCATCACATTGATATTAAAACTCATGTTTGGCCTTGGAAAATTTGTACGGACGTTCGTGACGGGAATAAAACAGGTGCGGTCGCCGCTGAAACCCATGCTGGAACCCTTTGATTTGAGCACACCCACCACTTTGAATTTCCCGGGGCCGATGGTTACGATCTTTCCCAAAGGGTCCTCTTTGTTTTTAAAGAGGTCCTTAACCAGGTCGGCCCCAAGGATAACCGAGGAGAAACCGTAATATACCTCATTGGCTGTAAAATTCCTGCCGGATTCAACTTCGTCGCCGGAAGTGATGAGATAATTTTCATCGGTTCCCATTACACCAACATTCGGATTTGTTTTGCGGGTACCGTACTTCAGGGTGGCAATACCGGTTGCCCGGGTAAAAACAGATGTGTATGCAGGGAACTCAAACCTGTCCTTAAATTCCTGGGCCTGGTTAAAAGAGATCGGCTCATACCTCTTTTCCTTGTGATCGTTACCGCCCATATGAAGATTCATGGAGCGGTTGCGGATAGTCAGGGTGTTGGCACCCATCATGGAAAAGTTCTGGGTAAGGAAGTATTTGATTGAATCTGTGGCAGTGAGAATCCCGACGAGTGCCATGATCCCGAAGGAGATGATAAGTATCGTCAGGACTGTTCGTAAAAGATGGCTCCTGATAGAAACCAGAGAAATGTTGATATTTTCAAGAACCAGTGTGTTTTTCATAGTTATGGTCAGTGTTTTTTACCGTAGGCCAGGTCGCCTGCATCTCCCAATCCCGGAACGATGTATGACTGGGCGGTCATTTCGTCATCAATTGCCCCGACCCAAATGGTGATTTCATCTTTTGATATGTTTTTCTTTACGTATTCAAGCCCTTCCACATTGGTTACCGCGGCAACAATGTGGGTGTGTTTTGGCTTTCCGTGGGAAATCAGCTCCTTGTAGGCCAATACCATGGATGAGCCGGATGCGAGCATGGTGTCGCACAGAATGACGACCTTGTTTTCAATCTCCGTCACAGATGCATATTCCAGGTTGATGGAGAACGACCCGTCTTTGTGATGACGCCTGAAAGCGGAGATGAATGCGTTTTCAGACTTGTCAAAGTAATTCAGAAACCCCTGGTGAAACGGAAGTCCTGCCCTCAGGATCGTTGCAAGCACCGGGTATTCAACCAGCATCGGAACGTTGGCAATCCCCAGCGGGGTCACCACTTCCCTGGTTTCATACACCAGTTTTCTGCTGATCTCATAAGCGAAAATTTCACCCAGACGCTCAAGATTCCTCCGGAACCTGAGACTGTCTTTCTGAACATCCACATCTCTCAGCTCAGCAATAAATTGATTCAGGATTGAATTGCCTGACGACAGAACAGTAACCATGACCTTATTTTTTAGTTATATGCACAAAAATACCCAAATTTCTCTATTTCCTGAGTTTATGAAAAAAATAAAGGCCGGCGTTTGCCACTTTCGAAAGCCGGTTCAGCTTTAAAAGCGGGTAGGTTGTTTCACTGGCTCCGAAACTGCCATAAAATCTTCCGAGGTTCGGGTCGTTTCCGCCTTCAAAGTCGACGGTCAACCCTTTCCCCGCATGATGGGCAATGAAATGGTCAATGAGGAAAAACATTGCGCCGTTGTTGCGGGCTTCAGGGGTAGAAGCTGCAAAAAGGAAGTATACCCTTTGCCGGTCAGTCATGAAGAAAGCACAGGCATCGTGTTTGCTGTGCCCTGAACCTGCAGCAAGTATATATCCCATCTTGTTCGCAAGGCCATGATTGATGATGCTTGTTATTGTGCAATAATTGGCATCAGCAAGTTTCCCCTCCTTGCGGCCGAAATTTTCACGAAACACATGAACAAGGTTCTCTGCAGTGCAGGATAGGTCAATGGTAACACCAGATTCCTTTGCTTTCCGGATATTCCGTCGTGTATTCTGCGAATAACTCCCTGCGATTTGCGCATACTCCGCTCCCAGGTAAAGTTCATAATTTGAACGTTTTACAATTTCACCGTTACCGGGGGCAACCGAATTCATGGCGTTTAGCTGGATCTCAGCATACCTGAATCTGGCCGGAATCGCCCGGATAAATTCTGAAACCCTGTCGGCTGAAACGTCCATCGCAGAAAAAATGCCCAGCTGCTGGGAAAAAAATGGCTGTGCGAGATAGCTTATCCCCCACTTGCATTTATGTGTAAGCGGAAAGACACATGAATAGTCGTCCTCCAACAGGGCATCCCATCCCGGGCTTGACAAGTCAAGGTACCACGAGAAAGCATAAACCCGCCGGTTTACAGAGCTGGCAATGCAACTGTCCCAGCGGACTTTATCAATTTCCTGGTGTCGGAGGTATATTATCATGGTTAAAAATCAGGATGAGGCCATTTTAACCATCTGTTCATAAACAGCCCTCCATCCGGCCCAGCGGCCTGTGTCGCCAAGGCTTTCGTTGTGCCAGATACTTACAAATTCACCGTTTACCGAACGAATGGTCTGAATCATTTTGCTGATCTCTTCAAGGCTTTTTTCGGTACTTAGACGAAGATAATCCTTCATCGTTACATCCATCAGTGTAACAGGGTGAATAACCAGGGGAGTGATCTCATCCCGCACCAGGTCATAAAAACGGAAGGGAATGGCCAACCCTGCCCGGAATCCCGGGTTGGACGCATATCCCATGGAATAATCGTGTGTAATCCCCAGTTGGATCAGCGTCCTGTAGGTTCGGGGCATCGAGAATTTAAGAAAATGCTGCCGGCTGAGGGTGACATCGCGGTCGAGGGCCTCGCAAAGGCCGTCATATTCATCTTCCAGTTTAAAGAGGTATTTGTTGGACGAGAGAGACGGGTGTATCCCAACTGTTTGATGAACGTCCAGGTCGTGAAGCAGTTTCAGAAAATTTCTTCCGTCCACGCTGACATTGTTGTCGTTGCCTCCGTAATCGGCAAAAAGGACAAAGAAAAGCGGGTGACTGTCATAAGGTTCATGCACCTTCCTGATAAAATCGTAATTATCATAAGGATCGGAAGCCATGCCGGAAAGTACCCTGAACCTGTTTCCAACTTCCCTGAAATGACCGTTCACGAGCGACCTTCCAAAACCGCCCAGGGTGCGGGTGAAGTTCCTTCCAAGGTAGCACCAGGCATGGTCAATATCGATGGTGGGAACATAATTATATACCCGTTGATTCAATTTCAATCCGGGAAATCTCTTAACCAGCAGTTCCCCGAGCTTCGCAGCCCAGTGATGCACAATCGGAACATCAAGAAACTTCCCCTGCCAGGCGATGCTTTCAGCAACCGGAAAGCGTCCGAATTTGTCTTTTTTGTGCGTTTGATACTCCTCGTACCTTGTAGCCATGTAAAAGCCTGCGGCAAAAGGGTCAAAGCGGAGCTCGGACGATGGATGTTCCGATTCAAAAAGGACCGTTTCCCCGTCAATCAGAACCGGATATACCCGGTACGGTGAAACGGCCGTTTCAAAGAGAAGTCCGGAAGCATGAATAAAAACGCCATTGCCGGCCGGTTCATGTCCATACGCGAGTTTTGGACCGTCATGACTGCTGAATTCCTCCGGTGAAGTGGTAAAACCCACTTCCAGTCCGAGCATGTCGCTCACCATCAGCCCGGCTATGTATTTTAGCCTGTTCGGAACAGAGGCAGCAAGGATGAGCAACATAGTTCAGGGTTGTTAATTGCAGCCAAATTACGCAAAAAAAACAAAAACTTTCGTACTTTTGAATGATTATTAAGAATTGAAAGGGACAGCTAAATGGAGAATTTTATTGTATCGGCAAGGAAATACCGTCCACAGACATTTGATACGGTGGTGGGGCAGAATTCAATCACCAACACCCTGAAAAATGCGATTAAAAACCACCAGCTTGCGCAGGCATTCCTTTTCTGCGGACCCAGGGGAGTTGGCAAAACCACCTGTGCGCGTATCCTGGCCAAAACAATAAACTGCAACAACCTCTCTGCCAGCATGGAGGCGTGCGATCAGTGTGATTCCTGCGTTTCATTCAATGAGAATGCCTCTTTCAACATTTATGAACTCGACGGCGCCTCAAACAATTCGGTCGACGATATCCGCAACCTGGTTGACCAGGTAAGAATCCCACCCCAGATGGGACTGTATAAAGTGTATATCATCGACGAAGTTCACATGCTGTCGGCATCTGCGTTCAATGCGTTCCTTAAAACGCTGGAAGAACCGCCTGCCTATGCAAAATTCATCCTGGCTACTACTGAAAAACACAAGATTCTTCCCACCATTCTTTCAAGGTGCCAGATATTTGATTTCAAACGCATCACCGTCGACGACATTGCACGCCATCTCCTCCACGTGGCCGACAAGGAGCATATTTCGGCCGATGACAACGCGCTGCATATCATTGCACAAAAAGCAGATGGCGCGATGCGTGATGCCCTCTCCATTTTTGACCAGCTTGTCAGTTTCGCCGGGAATAAGCTGACATACGAAACTGTCCTTGAAAACCTGAATGTGCTGGATTATGAATATTTTTTCAAAATCACGGACTATATTCTCCAGGGCGACACATCAGGCACTCTGCTTACTATCAATGATATCATCTCAAAAGGGTTTGAAGGCCAGCACTTTCTGATCGGGTTTGGTGAACATCTGCGAAACCTGCTTGTATGTAAAGATGCAGCCACCGCGAAGCTGCTTGAAACAGCGCCTTCCATCCGGAACCAGTATACAGAACAGTCGGCACGGACCCCCGTGGCCCAACTGCTGAAACTGCTTGACATCAACAACCGCTGCGACCTGAATTACAAGACCAGCAACAACAAGCGGCTGCATCTTGAGCTTTCACTGCTGCAAATGTGTGCCCCCATGATGCGGCTTGATGCCGCCCAGGCGCCACAGCCGGTTGCTCCCATTCCTTCTCCGGTACGCCCCGTTCCCGTTGCCCCTGTTCCACCTGTGGCACCTGCCGCTCCGGTTATCCCTGTTGCTGCACCTGTTGCAACCGGGTTAGCGACGCAACAGCCCACACAGGCAGTTTCCTCGCCCCAACCGTCATCCACCCCTGAGGCAGTGGAAACAGGGCAAGTACATGCGGTAGAACCTGCTGCTGAACCGATGCTGAAAAAGCCGGCTGAAACTGTTAGAATGCGTGACATTAAAAATGATTTCACCAGTGCAACCTCTATCAGGAAACCTATCCAGAAAGCGGGCGATGAAATCCTGACACCGGATGAAGAGCAGGCCCGTGAAGCCATTGCCACTCCCTTCACCCAGGCTGAACTGGCCCTTTACTGGGACGAGTATGCCGAAAAACTGAAAAGTGAGTCCCCCCATCTTTATGCTACCCTGAAAACTTCACGTCCAACGATGCAGGATGACTGGAATATCGGATTCATCCTCGACAACAAAGTCCAGGAAGATGATCTCACCCTCCGGAAAACCGAGATGATGGAATTCCTCCGGGCAAACCTGAAAAACTACAGGATTCAACTCCGCACCACGATTGCTGAGACACACAAAACCCTGAAACCCTACACCGACAAGGAGAAATTTGAGCTGATGGCAGGAAAAAATCCCGTGCTGAGGAATTTGAGGGAGGAGTTGGATCTGGAGATAGAGTATTAGGTGACGGGTGACGGGTGACGCGTGACGGGTGACGGGTGACGGGTGACGGGTGACGGGTGACGGGTGACGGGTGACGGGTGACGGGTGACGGGTGACGGGT
>CAJBYO010000016.1 GCA_903959905.1 uncultured Bacteroidales bacterium | reverse complement strand
TGTGCTATTCCCGGCTGTAATTCAGTTTTGATCATGACTGAGCCACCTTCACGGTTGTATTTGATAGCATTGCTGATTAAATTAATCAAAACCTGCCGTAAGCGATGATGATCGGCGTTGACAAAAAATGAGTCCGACTCATGATTTATCAATTCAAGTGTTACACGCATTTTATTAGCCGATGGATAAAGGGTGTCTATGGTTTCCGTGATTATTCTGCCTACCTCAACGGGAACAAAAGAAAGTGAAACGCGGCCTGCTTCAATGCCTGCAATGTCTAAAACCTCGTTGATCAGGTTGAGCAGGTGTTTGCCGCTGTTCAGAATATGATTTACACCGGTTTTATGCGATGCTTTCAGCTCGCCAATCTCCAGCAACTGTGCAAAGCCAAGTATCGAATTCATGGGTGTTCGCAGTTCGTGGCTCATGCGCGAAAGGAATTCGCTTTTGGCCTGATTTGCTTTGTCTGCCTCTTCTTTTGCTTTAATGATGGCCGTTTCTACTTGTTTACGTTCGGTGATATCCGAGATATAACCATGCCAAAGTACAGTGCCGTCAGGTTCGGTTTGCGGTTTGGCATTACCAGATAACCAACGCATGGTGCCGTCATCGAACCTGACCCGATATTCATGTTGCCATAGCGAATTGTCTTTTGCAGATGTCTGAATGGAGGCAACCACACTGTCAAAATCGTCGGGGTGTATTCGTGTATATACAGCGGAAGCATCATGAACTACCTCTTCAGGGCTGACCTGGTAAATGTCACGGATGCCTTCACTGGCAAAGGGGAAACAGGAAGAGCCATCCGGATTTAAAAGATACTGGTATACAACACCGGGAACCCTGTCGGCAATCTTTTCCAGCCTCCCTAAGGCT
Source organism: uncultured Bacteroidales bacterium (assembly GCA_903959905.1). Classification (GTDB taxonomy): domain Bacteria; phylum Bacteroidota; class Bacteroidia; order Bacteroidales; family FEN-979; genus CAIVAT01. Next base: position 45,206 of record CAJBYO010000016.1, on the reverse strand, counting down.
TCTTTATACTGTGTGGTTCTTTTGTTGACTGTTAGCTCCAGATTTGCGTTGAGCTCATGAATATGCTGTTCTGCCATCTTACGTTCGGTAATATCCTCCTCGATGGCCAGGTAATGCGTTACCATCCCAATATTATTTATCACAGGCGAAATGGATGCAGCTACCCAGTATAGCCCGCCGTTTTTACGTTTGTTATGGAACTCGCCCTTCCATTCTTTTCCCGTACTGATTGTCTGCCATAAGGATTTGTACTCTTCTTTTGGTTTTTCCCCCGAACTGAATATGCGGGGATTCTGTCCAACGATTTCGTTGCTGGCATAGCCAGAGACCTCTGTTGCTTTCGGGTTGGCATATTCAATAATCCCTTCCCGATTCGTTATATAGATGATTACCGGGCTTTGTTCAATGGCTTGCGAGCGTTTTTTCAGTTCGTCTTCAACCTTTTTACGTACCGTAATATCCCTGAAAAAACCAAGCAATTGGGGCCTTCCATTTATCAGGATAAGCGCACTGCTGATATCCGCGAAAAAAATCTCGCCATTCTTTTTGAGACATTGAATATTTTCGGCAAGAATCTTATCTCCGTGCAACATACTTTCGAACTCTGCAAGAATTTGCTGGAAGCTGTCCTGCGGATGAATGGCAGCAATGCTCACCGCTTTTAATTGTTCCATTGTATAGCCGAGTGCCCTGCAGATGGCGGAATTGGCATAGGTGATCATTTTAGTATCCGCATCGGCAATCAATATTCCGTCAGGACTTCCTTCAAAAATAGAATGGTACCTCTCTTCAGATGCCTGCAGTTTTTGCTGAGACAGCTTACGCTCCGTAATGTCCCTGTATTTCCACAAATGGCCTGAGTAAACTTCGTTAAGCCATGTTGGAATGTAATCTCTTTCAAAATGTCTTCCGTCAAGCAGTTCAAGTTCGTCGTTATACACCGCTTTTTGGTTGGCGAGTACCATGTTGATGCCTGAAACAAATTTATCCGGATACCTAAAGAAGTGTTTAGTCTGTTCCGCCGATTCTGAACAGTCGGCCCCTGCAAGCGCTTCGGGTGGGGCAGGGATGGAAAACATATCACAAAAAAGCTGGTTGGTCAATACAATTTTGCGGTTTGAATCTTCGAGCAAAATACCTTCCTGAACATGGATGATTAGATTATTGAGGATGGCTGATTTTCTCTTTATTTCACTTTCTGATTGTTTTAGTTTGGTGATATCAACTGCAGTTACCAGGCATTGCTTCCTGTTTTCAGAGGTGATGCCCGACAGATTGAGAAACAAGGACTCCTTGCCGGAGTTTGTCAGACATACTTCACAGGATTCTTGAGTGTTTTTTTTAAATGAGTTCTCCAAAAAGAGTTTGAAAACATCCTTGGAAGCCCCGGAAAGAAAAAAATGGAAATTTTTGTTTATTAAATGTGAACGAACTTTGCCCAGCATAAGCGCTCCGGCGAGATTTAACTCTATAATTTCTCCTGTATACGTTAGTGTAAAGTAACCGGCGGGAGCCAGGTCGTACAATCTGATATACTTGTCACTCGCAACTTCTGCCAATTCCCGGGCATGGCAGAGTTCTTCATTCTGCAATTCCAGTTCAATCTGGTGCACCCGCAGCTCATAGATGAGTTTGCGATATTCAACATCTGAAAGTTGAGAATCGTCATCCAAAGCCTTATTTATCAGCGACGCTTCTGCCTTCCTGCGCAAATCCGATGCTTCTGATATGTTATCGTGTTTTTCCATCCCCGTTCCCTTTTTTAGATAAGCATCAATACGCCGGCCAGAATGACCGCCCCCAAACGATTCATGTAACAGTTCTTCTTTTGATATGGTTTACCGCCCCGCTTCTGCATGCTTAAGTAAGAGCATTTGCCTGCTTTCTCAGGTTTAACACAAATATAGCATCTTTTCATTTGTTTCCACTGCTGTCTTGAAATTATTTTTCAGCGATTCTCCAGGTAGTTTTATCCGGTGACCGTTATAATAGTCCAACAACCTCCGTGTTTCCTGAAATTTTCTATCTTTACGTTCTATTCACCAGTTACTCATACGTTAACTATGAAAATTACTTTCTACGGTGCAGCCGGCGGTGTAACCGGAACTGCATACTACTGCGAGTCATCGTCATCACGCATCATGATTGACTGCGGGATGTTCCAGGGAGGCAAACGGGATGAATCCCTGAATAAAACGGCCCCACCTGTCAATTACCGCACCCTTGACGCCATTGTGCTCACCCACGCCCATCTTGACCACTGCGGGCGACTGCCAATGGCCGTAAGAAACGGTTACCGGGGGCCGATTTTCGGAACACCTGCCACAATGGACCTGGTGGCCCTTGTATTGCGTGACTCCCTGAAAGTTCAGACCGGCGACCTCGATAAACTGAACCGGATGCTGGTTCGCAAAGGGAAATCAAAGATAAAACCGCTGTTTGATGAGGCAGATGTAGAGGGTGCCATCGGACAGATGAAACCCCTGCCCTATCACGAGCCATTTTCAGTGGCCGAAGGAATGGAGATCGTTGTTGATGAAGCAGGCCACATTCTTGGTTCGGGCAGTTTGAAACTTACTGTCAAGGAGGGCAAGAAAACAAAATCCGTGATCTTTTCGGGTGATCTCGGGGCTGCCGGGATGCCCATCGTCAGGGATCCCGAACCCTTTCGCGAAGCCGATATGGTGATCATGGAATCAACCTACGGCGACCGCGACCACAAACCGCTACAGGAAACCATCGACGAAGCTATAAGCATTATCCGGAACGCCATGCACACAAAAGGCAAGATCCTGATCCCCTCATTTGCCATCGGCCGCACACAGGATATCATCTATTATATTGAACAGGCCTTCAGACAAGGAGGCCTGCCCAGGCTGCCAATATACATAGACAGTCCGATGGCTATCGAGGCGACAAGGATCTACATGAGCCATTCCGAACTGTTTGACGAAGAGATGAATGAATTTATCGCCAGCGGCGAACAGGAGCGCGACAAAGGATATATACGCCCAACATCAACTGCTGAAGAGTCGAAACACCTGAATCAGGTGCAGGGACCTTGTATCATCATCGCCGGGTCAGGCATGTGCAATGCAGGCCGGATAAGGCATCACCTTCGCCATAACCTCTGGATGCCGGAAACATCGGTGCTTATCGTCGGATACCAGGCTGAGGGCACGCTGGGAAGAAAACTCGTTGACGGGCATACATCGGTCAACATTTTTGGTGAACGCATTGCGGTGAGGGCACAGATTCACAAGCTGGGCGGATTCAGCGCCCATGCCGGCCAGTCTGATCTGCTGACATGGTTCGACGTACTGGCACCTGACCGCCCGCGGGTTGTCCTGACTCACGGTGAAGACAGAGCCAGGCTCACACTGGCCGACATTATCAGGCAGAGGTACGGGTTGCAGCCGTTTTTGCCGAAGTATGGGGAGAGTGTGGAGGTGTGACCCCACCCTAAATCCCTCCCCAAAAAGGGAGGGACTAACTCTGCATAAGGACGTTTAACCTGTCAGAATCTTTCAAGATTTATATTGGAATTCAGCACATGTTTAATAACTAAGAATTATACCCAAGGTAATATGCACAATCAGTACCGCCGCACAAAAATCGTGGCAACCATCGGTCCGGCAAGCAGTTCCCCGGAAATGATCAGGCAGTTGATCATGGCCGGACTGGATGTGGCCCGGTTAAACTTTTCCCATGGCAAATACGGGGATCATGCCGCCGTGATCAGCTCCCTGAGGAAAATATCAGAAGAACTCGACAAACCCGTTACCATCATGCAGGATCTGCAGGGCCCCAAGATCAGGGTTGGCCTTCTTCCGGGCGGTAAAATTGAGATCAGGAAGGACGAGATTATCATCCTGCTCCCGGAAAATGAATATAAATCAGCACCTTCAACCATCCCCATTGATTACCCTTATGTGGCAGAAGAGGCAAAACCAGGGATGCAGGTGCTGCTTGCCGATGGTCTTTTCGAACTTGAAGTGACGGAAGTAAGGGGCAATGATGTGCTGTGCCGGGTGGTTGAAGGTGGCACGCTCACCGATCACAAGGGGGTTAATTTTCCAAACCTCAACCTGCGCCTTCCATCGTTAACTGAAAAAGACATCCGTGACCTTGATTTCGGGCTTTCACAGGAGGTCGACTGGATTTCACTCAGTTTTGTCAGGTCGGCAGCCGATGTAACCGCCCTGCGAAAACTGATTTCTGACAAAGGATTCATCAAACCGATCATTGCAAAGATTGAGAAACCGCAGGCCATTGAGCACCTTCAGGAAATCGTTAATGAAGTGAACGGCATCATGGTGGCCAGGGGTGACCTTGGGGTGGAGATGAGCCCCGACAAGGTTCCCATGCTTCAAAAGCATATCATCGAGTTGTGCAACCGTTGCGGAAAAACGGTTATCACAGCCACGCAAATGCTTGAGAGCATGATCCACGAACCCAGGCCTACACGCGCGGAGGCCAGCGATGTGGCCAACGCCATCATTGACGGAACCGATGCGATCATGCTTTCAGGCGAAACTGCCATGGGCGAGTACCCGGTGAAGGCGGTGGAGATGATGGTCCGCATTGCCCTCGATGTTGAGGGGAAGATTGACTTCAAAACATATCCTCCCACCGATCATTCCCCGATTGGGGCCTTAAGCAGGGCTACCATCCTGGTTGCCAGAATCATTGAACCGGCATGTATCGTTGTATTTACCTCCAGTGGCCGCAGTGCGCAGTTTGTAGCTGCTGAACGACCGGGGGTACCGGTTTATGCATTCACCCCCAATCTGAATGTATACCATGCACTGAATATGTTGTGGGGTGTGCGGCCGATCCTCATTCCTGAACATCCCGACACCTTTGAGGAGATGGCAGGAATTGCCCGGAAGCACCTTGTTGCCAAACAACTTGCCGCTGCCGGAGACAATATCCTGCTGCTTGGTGGAATTCCCGCTCACCAGGCCGGGGGAACAAATTTCATCAAAGTTCATACAATTAACTGAACAGATACAACAGGAACGATAAACAGGAAGGCAATTGCCAGATAACCCAATTTCATTATTTTTGCAATAAATTAAGAACCTATGAAAAAACAAATCCTATTCTTTGCAGTGATGATCTGCATTCCTTTTTTGCTCAGCGCCCAGAAAACGGTTGAAGTTACTCCTTTCGGAGGCTATGTTTTCCCGGGAACCCTTAACGGTTATGATGCTGATGTTTACATTAATGGCAATGCGCAATACGGGGGCATGATCAGCATCGGTGTAAGCCGGGTGATGGATGTTGACCTGATCTACAACCGCAGCGACACCAAGGCTGACCTCAGCAGTTACTATACGCTTCTTGGATATGCCTCACAGGTACCATTAAGTATCAACTACATGCATGTTGGGTTCACCAAAAATTTCAGGATAAACCCGATGGTTTCACCCTTTGTCGGTTTCAACCTGGGTGCCTGCCTCTTTTATCCCAAAGATGACAACAATTACAAATACCAGGAAGCGTGGTTTTTCTCCATGGGAATGAATGCCGGAGCAAAGATATATTTCAGCAAACGTGTTGGGTTGCGGTTACAGGCCCAGGCGCTCATGCCCATCCAGGGATCCGGGTTCTCCATGTTCGTGGGAACAGGCGGCTCAGGTGGCGGCGTTTCTGTTTATTCCACGCTGGTTCAGTTTGGTTTCACCGGAGGACTCATCTTCAGGCTGGGCAATGTACCAACAAATTAAGGGAGGAGGTTCAATCTAAAATCGCTACCGCTTTTTATTCTCCAAACTTATAGCTGATCCCGGCATTGAGAATATTGCTGGTTCCGACTCCGAATTCTCCGAAAAAGCTGAGCGCCCTTCCAACGCGGAATCCGAGAAGGGTTAACTGTGCGGCGGGAAGAAGCTTCTGACCTTTCGGGCTGGAGTTATCATAGGTTTTCTGGTAAAAATCCATGGTCACGCCCATTCCGATACCGGAATACATGCAGAACGAGGGTCTGTTGAGATAACGAAACCTCACGTTTGCGATCCCCTCCCATAAATTGTCTGTCATTTCCTCCTTCGTGGTGGTAGGAGGATAACTACTATATAAATAGTTATTTCCGGTTCTGTCAATTCTGATATAATGCATCTGAAATCCCACGGCGATGACCTGGTTGAGAGACCTGGAAAACCCAACGGTGAAGGTTCCCGACATTGAATTGGCCGTCATCCCTTCGTTGTCAATGAAATAAAACACCGATCCTGTGCCATAGGAAATATAAAAATCATTGTTCAGGTTCACCTGGTCATTTTTTTGTCCGCTGGATTTCAGATCCTTATTCTGGCCGAATGAAGAGAAAGTTCCGGATATCAGAACGATCATTAAAACAGCTGTCAGCTTTTTCATAATCTCCTTTTTAATGGTGGTTAACAATAGAGGCAAAGGTAGGCAGCATCAGACTCAATGCGCAATTTGAATTTCGTGTCTTTCGGAACGATAAACATATCAAATGGCATATATTCTTTCCATTCCTCCTCACCGGGCAATTGTACGACCATGGTTCCGGCAACCACCGTCATATGTTCAACGGTTGAAGTGCCGAATTCGTATTCACCCGGAGCCATTACACCCATGGTGGCGGGGCCGTCGGATGTGGTGAAAGCAATGGATTTCACTTTACCGTCAAAGTACTCGTTTGTTTTAAACATGGTTTCTGGATTTGTTTTTCAAAATTACAAACAAATTGGTTGCGTTAAAGAAATAACAATAAATTTTTCAAAATCCGATACAACAAAAAACCCCGGACAGAACGCCCGGGGTTAGCTGTATTTTTATCTTTTAATTACCTGATGACCATCACCAGCCCAACCTTGAGGTTAAGCATCTGCAGATCTTTTGAGGCAACATTATTGTTGAATTCAATTTTATTGGTTGTCCATTTATAATTAAATGCAACAAGACCGCCCCAACTTGAAAACGCGCCAAACTTGATCAGCGCTCCGACTTCAGGAGTAAGGGAGAAATCCCAGCGGGTTTTGTAAATATCATATTCCTGAACAAGGAGATGGTGCTCCATGTAGTCGCCGCCAATTCCAAGTCCGACAAAAGGAGAAACCATTTTATCGGGCATGAAGTGATAGGCAATCACACCCTGGAAAGGTACCATCCAGGTGAAGCGATAGTTTGTGGCAGTAACTGCTGAGCCGTCATCACCGTAAAAGGTCTGATATCCATAGCTCTGGCTAACCCTTTGCCAGCAAATATTGAAACCGGCGGCAAGGCCCCCGTTGATAAAATAACGGCCGCCAAGGTCAAAACCGGCCGGGCTGGCGTTGCCTACCCATTTGTTGAAATCACCCATTGTAAAGGTTGTATTCCATGAGAAGGTATAATAGGAACTGGGCGTGAATCCCAGGGATGCCGGCTTATCCTGTGCCTGAATGATTCCTGCCGTCATGATCAGTGCAAGAATAACAAGTAATATCTTTTTCATATCTGAGTTTTTTTATGTTATTAATGACCGGGAAAACCTTTTGTCTGGTTAAAAGCTGCGTCAACACTCTGTTGCAACTGGGCATTGGTGTGTGTTCCTGTAACTAATCCACGGATGTAAGCATTCCAGCAGACAGGAATTTTATTATCAATCGGGTGCTTCACGTTCATCATATCCATAAGTAATGTACCGGCAGTATAAGAGGTAACATAGGTCGGGTAATAGGGATAATAGTATCCGCCGCCGCCCCAGTAATCGGGAGGATAATAGCCCGGGTATCCCCAGTACCAGCCCGGATAGTAAACCGTGACATTGACGTTTACAACATAAGATACACCTAAGTAAAGGTCACAGGTTTTAGCATTCCAGGTCCTTGTGTATCCCAATGAATTCATGTTTTTAGCTATCTGAGAAGTAATGACCTGAACCTGTGCATTATACAGCCAGCCACTGTCCTTGTCTGAAACTTTAACCAGTGAATCACTCATATAATACGTCTTGAACTGGGTAAAGTCAACTGACGTATCATATTTTGTATAGACTACGAGGTCCTCCAGCAACCGGTCGGATGAAGGGGGATACTTGGTACAGGAAGCCAGGATCAATCCTGCTCCGAGAAAGAAAAGAATGAGTTTTGTTTTCATAGGATTTGTTTTTCGTGATGCAAATATAAACTTTATTGGTAAAGTTTAAAAGGCTTTGATTATTATTTCACAGTCAGGGGGTGATTGAGCCCGCTTTCCATACCTGCCCCCTTTTACGGCAACATCACTGGTTTAACAATCGGTCGTCGCCCACTATTGCTTTTTTACCTATTTTTGGTACGGATAAAAACACTTTAACAATGGGAAACAGGATCATTCTTTTTCTTGCTCTGTTCTGCATTGCATCACAATGTTACAGCGATACGATTGCCGTTTCATTCAATACACTTGGCAACTGCAGCATCTGCAAAGACCGGATAGAAGGTGCAGTAAGACCGATACACGGGGTTATCTCCGTATCCTGGAAAATTATCGGTGATGTAACCACGGTAACATATTACAACGATTCAACGGATGTTCAAACCATCATGCATGTAATCGCAGGCGTTGGCCATGATACAGAGTGGTTCCCCGCCCCTGATTCAGCATACAACCTGCTTAAGGGTACTTGCTGCGAGTACCTGCGGACCAACAATTATGACCATGTGCAGGTTGGTTTTCTTTCACTCATGAACGGCTGGTATTACCCGCTTTCGGTGGATGAAAAAAGGGCAGCATCATCGTTTCATATCTTCCCCAATCCCGCTACCGAATTTATCGTGATTGAATCACCTTCCAGCACATCAACGCCCTGCAATGCAGCCCTTTATACCCTGTCGGGCAATATGGTCACATCCACAACTTTTACAGGAAGCGGAAGCCTGAACACAGCGAGCCTTTCACCCGGTGAATATGTGGTGACCGTCAGCACTCAGGGAATCCTTACTGACCGGAAAAAGGTAATTAAAAGGTAAACCTGATGCGGACAATTTTCCTCCACCTCCATCCGCAAAAGGTAAATGCATCCGCTCTGCGGATCAACCGTACTTTCGGACTGGGCGGAATGGCCGCCCTGCTCATTGCGGTGCAGCTTTTAACAGGAATTTTGCTGCGGTTTTACTATATCCAGAATCCGGCCTCAGCCTATGATTCAATCCTGTTTTTAAAAAACAATGTCCTGTTCGGCCAGTTTGTGAGAAACATACATTACTGGAGTGGGGTATTCCTGCTGATGATCGCGTTTCTTCATTTTCTGCGGGTTTTCTTTACAGGAGCTTTCCGCGGGTCACGACGCGTAAACTGGTGGTTCGGCCTGGTTCTCCTGCTTTTGATTGTATTCGCCAACTTCACGGGATATCTGCTGCCGTGGGATCAGCTGGCATACTGGGCGATCACCGTAAGCACCAACATCATCGGGTATCTTCCGCTTGCCGGCGATGCACTCAGAACGGCCATTATAGGTGGAAGGGAATTGAATGGATCAACGCTGCAGAACTTTTTCAACTTCCACACTGCGGTGCTTCCACTGCTGATGGTTGTGCTGGTTATCTATCATTTCTGGCGTGTCAGGAAATCAGGCGGTATCATGCTGCCGGGTACACCGGATAACAGTGAAATGGTTCCCGTAATGCCATACCTGGTATTCAGGGAGTTCATCGCTGCACTCGTACTTTTGGCGGTACTGTTCGCCACCTCCGCACTTTTCAATGCCCCGCTGCTGGAAAAGGCCAACCCGGTTTACAGCATGAATCCGACCAAAGCGCCCTGGTATTTTGCAGGCGTCCAGGAATTGCTCATGCACTTTCATCCGTTTTTTGCCGCTTTTGTCATTCCCCTGCTGGTCATGCTCTTTCTGATCTGTATTCCCTTGATAAAAATTGATGATACGCAGGAAGGACATTGGTTTATCTCAGAAAGAGGCAGGCAGACAGCAAAATCAACGGCCGTATTTGCGATTGCCGTTACGCTGGCGGGCATCTTTTTCAATGCGTGGGTCATGAATTTTGAGATCATGTTGCCCGGAGTTCCGGCATGGATCAGCAACGGAATTTTCCCTGCTGTCATCCTCCTCGTATTGATGGCTGCCTTTTTTTATTTTCACCTGAATCGAAAGATGTTGACAAAGGCGGAACTTGTTCAGGCAGCTTTTGTGTTTATCATGATGGCGTTCATCGTATTGACTGTGGTGGGGGTGTTTTTCAGGGGAAAGGATATGGAACTTGTGTGGCCGTGGAATGTTTAAAAAATGAATTTCTCAAAGATCTTCGCGTTTTTTTTCTCGCAGATTTTCGCAGAAAAGGAACGCAGATTATAGCAGATTAAATTATGCATTGAGTACCATGAACCTATTTATCAGCGAAAATCTGCGAAATAATCTGCGAAAATCTGCGTGAACAATCCGCGAAAATCTGCGTGAAACAGAAACCTTAAAATACTATCATCCCATGAAATCCCCCCAACAGCATCCTGAACCACCGACCCCCGTAATCACACGCCGTGATTTTTTCGGGCTGGCCTGGAAAGGGCTCGGCATCCTTGCTGCAGTTGAAGTTCTGGGGATGATCATTTCATTCATTTTCTCCGGTAAAAACAAAAATTCAGCGCCACCCAAACAATTACTGGAAGCCGGCCCGGTTGATTCCTTTGCCAAAAATTCAGTCTGCGCCTTTATGGGCGGACGTTTTTATCTTGCCAGGCAGCAGGATGGCGGGTTTATAGCACTCTCATTGAGATGCACACACCTGGGATGCTCCATCAACTGGGAGGAGAACAAAAAAAGATTCATCTGCCCTTGCCATTCATCTGCCTTTGATATCAGTGGAGAAGTATTGAATCCCCCGGCATCCAGGGCACTCGACTACTACCCGGTCCTTATTGAAAAAGGAGTGGTGAAGGTGGATATAGGGACATTGAAAGAGAGAAAAACAACCGGCAAAGACCAATTCACCTACGCATGACAGCCAACGAACTGAAATCATGGAGACTAGCCGGTTTCATTGCCACCGTGGTGATCGTGATCAGCTTTCCCGTTTCCCTGCTGCTGAACCGGCACAATGGTTCAGCGCCCGGGCCATCAGCCGTCTTTACCGGTGGACAAGCCTGCATTGAATGTCACCAGAAAGAATACAGGCTGTGGAAAGGATCGGATCACGACAAAGCCATGAGCATGGCATCAGATTCTACTGTGCTTGGTGACTTTAACAATGCATCGTTCACATTCAATGGCATAACCTCAAAATTTTATAAACGTGGCGGCAAATTTTATGTTTTCACAGAGGGCACCGGCGGGAAGATGATGGAACTGGAGGTTACGCATACATTTGGTGTGCGCCCGCTGCAGCAATACCTTGTTCCGTTTGAAAAAGGGAAATACCAATGCCTCCCCATCGCATGGAACACCCCGGAGAAGAAGTGGTTCCAGATGGCTGCCATGGTTTACAAACCTGAAGACCTTAAACCCGACAACTGGCTTTACTGGACCAACCAGGCCCAGAACTGGAACAGCATGTGCGCGGAATGTCATTCCACCAATCTGCATAAGAACTACGATATCGCCACCGACACATACCGCACCACCTGGCAGGACATCAATGTGAACTGTGAAGCCTGCCACGGTCCGGGTTCTTCCCACATTGAATGGGCGCGACTGCCTGAGTTGGCCAGGCCGCAGGACAACAACACAGGCCTCCTGGTGAAAACAAGTAAAATCCCTTCCCGGCAGTATGTGGAATCATGTGCCCCCTGTCATGCGCGCCGGAGTTCAAACGGCCCTTACGATTTTAATCACACCGGGTTCCTGAACTATGCCATCCCGCAACTGCCGGTCAGGCCATGGTACAGCATTGACGGGCAGTTCCTGGATGAAGACTATGAATACGGCTCCTTCACCCAGAGCAAAATGTACATGAAAGATGTGCGTTGCGGCGATTGCCACGATCCCCACAGCCTGAAACGCAAATTTGAGGAAAATGCACTGTGCACCCAGTGCCACCGTGCTGATGAGTATGATACTTACAACCATCACCTGCATAAATCAAGGGGAGAAACTGGGACATCCTTTGTCAACAAACGCGGACAGAAACTGGGACCCGGTGACGGAAACACTTGCCGTGACTGTCACATGCCGGGACGGTACTACATGGGAATCGACAAACGTTTTGACCACAGCATGCGCATTCCGCGCCCCGACCTTTCCATCAGCCTTGGAACACCCAATGCCTGCACCAACTGCCATGATGACAAAACCGATCAATGGGCGCTGCAGGCAGTTAACAAATGGTACGGAGAAAGAAAGAAGGCACATTACGCCACCATCCTGGCCGATGGTGCCGACGGGAAATCCGGGGCCGATTCCGGCCTTCTCCGTATCATCAACAGCAACCTCTACCCGGAGATCATCCGTGCCACCGCCATCGAATACCTTTCAGGGTTCCCGGGCACAAATGCAAACTCAACGTTAAAAAAAGCCCTGAATGATCCGGATGCGCTGATTCGTCATACGGCCGTTGAAAATTACCTGTCAGGCGACTCCTCCGAACTTTTCCTGACCATCTCTCCTCTGCTAAGCGATCCTGTGAAATCAGTCAGGACAGAGGCCGCCAACAGGCTCATTACCTATAAAAAAAGTGCTTTCAACGACATTTTGTACCCGCTATTCCTAAAGGCACTTGATGAATACCGCCAGTCGCAGGAGTATGTTGCCGATTTCCCGTCGGGCAGGTACAACCTGGCCAACTATTACGCCAAACTGAACGATCCGGTAAAGGCCGAGGAACATTACCTGAAAGCCATTTCGCTTGACAATCTTTTTTACCCGGCCAAGATGAACCTGGCCCTTTTATATTACCAGCAAGGCAGACTGGATCCTGCAGAGGTACTGTTCAACGATCTGATCAAAAACCATCCGGATCTGACCGAGGGCTATTATTACCTGGCCCTGCTCTGCGGTGAACAGAAGAAATACCCGGAAGCTATAGCCCTGTTGGAAACCGCTGTAACCAAACCAGGCAGGAATCCAAGGTTATGGTACAATCTGGGATTACTTTACCAGATGACCGGTTCGGAACAGAAATGTGAGGTGACATTTCTGAAGGGACTCGGCCTTGATCCGTGCAACTATGATCTACTGTACGCAGTTTTCGCTTTTCACGCAAATCATAACAACAGGGGAAAAGCCATGCTCTACATGGAAAAACTCAGAAGTTGCTATCCGAATGAGAAGTCGGTTCAGGATTTGTACGATAACTTTACAAGAAACCGCTCTGGCAATGCAAAACTATCCAGTTCGTAACACCTGGAAAGTACCCATCCTCCGGAATTTATAATTAATACAAACTCAAATTTAAATTTAATGACTTTAATCTATTGATATATATTATTTTAACAACGCATTTCCATGCTTTCTCCCTTGGTTCTCCAACCTTCCTGTATCATTCAATCAGTTGTCTCCCTAGTGAAGCCCGTCTAACCTGTAGCTAACTTGTAGCTATGGGCTAACTATGAAGTAGCCGTCTCAGCGCATTATAAGACAGTATACTCGTGTACGCTAAAGAAAAACAAATAGTTACACAGAGAGCCACAGAGAAGACACAGAGAGACACAGAGGATTAAAATGCTTGTCAGTATTAACAGGATAATGTTAAATTGTTTAATGATCAAACCGCGGGAAATTTTGATCATGATTCACTTAACCACATGTTGACCCAAAACTCTGTGCACCTCTGTGTCTTCTCCGTGTACCTCTGTGTAATAAAAAGATGATTGTGATCAGTGGCCATCGTAGGATCGGGAATTGAAGGTTAGCATCAAAGTCCCTCAAACAGCTATGATTCCGTTCAATCAAATATTAATTACCGATGATAGAGAATTGGATGTATTTTTGCATAATATTGTCTGTAAATCCCTGTCTATGAAAACGAAATTCAATCATTTACTTCAGCTAACAGGACTTGTAGTCTGTATCTTAGCTCTAATTATCCCTGTCAACCTTGAAGCACAGCGTGGCGGACAGCGCCCTTCCGGCGGAGGTGGCAAAGACCGCTCGGCCGCATCAAAACCTGCCGGTAATGGCAATCGCTCCGCCAACCAGGGCTCCCAGCGACCCTCAACCGGCAATAAACCTTCCACAAAACCTGCTACAAGACCTGCCGGCGACAACCGGTCAAAGCCGTCGCAGGGAACAGATGCAAACCGCGGCAATGCGGGGAATAACAATTCCGGCGGCAATAAAGTATCAACGGGAGACAAGACAAATGTAAACGGAGGTAACAGAACAAACGTATCCACCGGCAACAAAACCAATGTCAGCGGAAACAACGTAAATATCAACAACAGTAAGAATGTCAACGTCAACAACAGCCGCACTACAGTTGTGGTTGCCAATCCAAGGCCATATCCAAGACCTCCGTATGCTTACGGGGGGCACAGTTACTATGCATACCATCCTTATCATTATCATCCGTATACGCCGTATCATTATGGTCCGATGTGGCATCCGTGGGGCTTCTTTATCACCACGCTGGCAGTCACAGCTGTGGTTGTAACTGTTGCAAACCAGCAATATCATTACGACCAGGGGGTATATTACACGTCAGGCAACGGCGGGTATACAGTTGTCCAGGCACCTGTAGGAGCAGTGGTAACAACAGTGCCACCCGGAACCCAAACGGTGGTGATCAACGAAACCACCAACAACTATTATTACGGCGGAACCTATTATGAAAAGAAACCGGAAGGTTACGTGGTGGTCCCTCCAACAGCCGGTTCAGTTGTGGAGAATCTCCCCGAAGGCGGCAAAGAGGTAAAACTGGGTGATGTTACCTATGTTCAGGTCGGTGACACCTATTACCAGCCGATTGAAAAAGATGGAAAAAGCGTGTACGAAGTGGTTGATGTAAAGACGGAATAGGACCTCATTTCGATCCGGCAAGGACATAGCGTACCTCAACAGCGCGCTCATCCACAGGAATAACAGGCAATTGTGAGCCTTTCACTACCGGCAGTTTATGCATGTAATCCATAATGGCCTGCCATTCCTTGACCTCTGTTACTGAATTGGTCCTCAAAACAGCACCCTGATTATCCAACTTAATTCCCGCGGGTGGCAGCATTTCTGCCAGGTTAACATCTGGCAGTGCAAGTGCTTCAACTTTTGATTTCAAAGGTATCCCCAGAGCATTTTTCGGTTGAAGTGTCAGCAATCCTTTGGTATAACCCGGGATGGCCACAATGATCATTCCCAGGTACAAAGGACACGTTAAACTGTACAATTTCCCTTCAGTACCGCTGATATCGATGGTTTTATATCCTTTTGAAAACTCACCCAGTTCAATTCCTGTGACCACATCATATTTGGGGCGCGCGGTGTCGTAAGTGAATTTCAGGCCTGAGCATCTTGGGAAATACTCACCGGGATGTGAAGGGTTATCCACCAACAGGAATTCAAGGATATTTTTAAGTTCCCTGCCGGTGAAATATGCCGTAACCAGCGCACTGCCCGCCGTGGGATCAACAATTCCCGCGCCCAGCGGAGCAATGGCGAAAATATCGTATACAGTCTGAACGCCTGTTTTTCCGCGTTTTAAAGGGGCACGCAACATTCCGTTGGCGGTGAAACCAATGTCTGCATGAGTAACCGATCTGAACGCATCAGTTACCAGGTTTGCCAGGATGGTACCCGCAGCAATATTGGTATATGTGTTTGGCAGGTCCTTTGGTACGATGGCCAAAGGCTGGTCAATGCTAAATCCCCTGGAGTTGAAAACTGTTTTTGTGACAAGTGGCTTGAACTGCTCAATTGCATTAGCAATAATTGTATCTCCCTTAACTGCATCGTTAACCGGGTTAAGCTTCCATGACTCATACCTGGTTTTACCATTGGTGACGGTCATCACCAATTCACCCAGGTTCTGGCCTTCCTTACCCGCCTGTAAAATAACCGTACGGTACTTGATTACAACCGGACTTCTTAATGCCGTGTGACTGTGTCCTCCGATGATAATGTCAATTCCCGGAACGGTCTCGGCAAGGTGCACATCATCACCCGCTGAAAACCTGCCGTCGGCCCCGATCTGCAACCCTCCATGACTCAGGCAGATCACAACATCCGACTTTAAACTGTCGCGAAGGAGTTTCACCATGGTCCGGGCAGTTTCCACAGCATCATTGAATTTCACGGCACCGGCGCCACCGGTATAAAACGTTGCTTCCTTTCCCAGCAGTCCGAAGATGCCAAAACGGATTCCGTCGCGTTCAACGACCTTATAGGGCAGAATGTGTCCGTCACTGGCCAGTTTCCGAAGCCCTGACAGCGTGGAATCCCCGGCATCAAGATTGGTATTGGAAGCTATGACGGGGGTCACAAATCCTGCGTCGACAGCTGCCTTTATTGACATGGCAAGTCCGCCAGGGCCAAGGTCAAAATCATGGTTGCCAAACGTGGTGGCATCATAACCCATGCGGGCCATCATCTGCAACTCACATCCTGTTTCACGCGTGGCCGCACCGAACGGCGTGCCCATGCTGTAATCACCTGCATCCAGCACCAAAACAGCGCCCTGGCTTTGATGGAGCGCCTTCTTTCTGGCAATCAAACCACCCAGCCTGGCATACCCGCCCCTGGTTTCATCATTGTTAATCTCAAAAGGGGAATAATCCGACGACGGGCCCATGCCGATGAAGCTTGAATGGAGGTCGTTGGTGTGCAGGATGGTGAAGGTTTTAGTCTTAGGAATACCCCCAGCGTTTTGACTATATAATTGCGTCACGAGTATAGGAATACTCAGGAATGACAATAAAATCAGTCTTGTTCCTTTCATTCTGAAATGTCCTGTTCTAAAATAGGTTGTATATAATTCTATCCCTGTGAAATAAAATCAATCCAACGGCCACAACAAGGGAGGCCGTTGGATTGATGTTTTACGATAAGCATGGTGCTGCAGCACAAATTCAACCTGACTGAGGCCTTGAAGTATTTAATCATTGCCTCCACTTTCCGACATCTTCTTCATTACCTCATCCAGGTTAAATGCAGCAGGGGACTGACTGGGTGGATAATCCTTGAATGTGGCAATAAATTTACCAACATAGGGTTGTGCTGCCATGAACAAGTAGGGGCGATCTATTACCCAGTCCCAATAGGTGTTGGAGGTAACATCAGCTCGCTCATAGGGATCAGAACGAAGGTTAAATAGTT
This sequence comes from uncultured Bacteroidales bacterium, assembly GCA_903959905.1. Taxonomy (GTDB): domain Bacteria; phylum Bacteroidota; class Bacteroidia; order Bacteroidales; family FEN-979; genus CAIVAT01. Next base: position 28,021 of record CAJBYO010000016.1, on the reverse strand, counting down.
TTGGCAGCCGGAGTGTTACGAAAGGTTCAGCCCAGATAGCCATGGTACCCTGCATTCTTTGTTCCATAAAAACCACCTTCCAGTTATCATACCGAAGAGCAGTTAGTTGCGCATCATCATTAAAGTAGAAGAATTCCTTTCGCGGATCTTCCGAAGTTTGACCGGTAAGTAAAGGCAACATATTGTAACCATCTAAATGCACCTTGTAAGTTTTACCACCAACAGTATATCCGGTCAGTAATTTTTCTTTTATATCCGGCACACCTGCTGCAGCAAGCAATGTCGGCATCCAGTCGAGGTGCGAAATGATGTCATTTGAAACCGTTCCCGGTTTAATATGTCCGGGCCAGCAAACCATAGCCGGTACCCGGTAAGCGCCTTCCCAGTTTGTATTTTTTTCGCTGCGGAACGGAGTGGTGCCGGCATCAGGCCATGAGTTTTGGTGGGGGCCGTTATCAGTTGCGTACATAATAATTGTATTGTCGGCAATACCCAATTTATCGATCATATCCATTACAGTTCCAACATTCTTATCATGGTCGATCATGGCATCAGCATATTCGCTCATCCACCGGCCCGACTGCCCTAAACTTTCAGGTTTAACATGGGTGCGGAAGTGCATATGGGTGAAGTTTACCCAAAGGAATACCGGCTTGCCCGCCTTAACCTGTTCTTCAAGAAAAGCTGCTCCCCTTTGAGCAAATTCATCGTCAACAGTTTCCATACGCTTTCTGGTAAGCGGGCCAAGGTTCTCGACTTTCTGCGTACCATCAGCATTTGCAAAGGAATGTATCATCCCCCGGGGGCCGTATTTTGCCCTGAATCCCGGAATGTCCTTTTCACTTGGAAAATCCCGCTGTTCCGGCTCTTCTTCTGCATTCAGGTGATAAAGGCTGCCATAGAATTCATCAAAGCCATGCATGGTTGGTAAAAATTCATCACGGTCACCCAAATGGTTTTTTCCGAACTGACCAGTTGCATAGCCCTGGCCTTTTAATAACTGGGCGATGGTAACATCCCTGTCCTGAAGTCCTGTACTCGCCCCGGGTGCACCGACCTTGGTTAGACCCGTGCGTAAACCACACTGTCCCGTGATAAAGGCAGCACGACCAGCGGTGCAACTCTGCTCGGCGTAATAATCGGTAAATAAAACACCTGCCTTTGCAACCCTGTCAATATTCGGTGTTTTGTATCCCATAATCCCCATGGAATATGCGCTGATATTCGTCTGGCCGATGTCATCGCCCCAGATAATAATGATATTGGGTTTCTTGCCCTGTGCCTGGGCAATATTACCCGGCAACATAACAGCGAGGAATAAAAATGTGAAGAGCAATCTGACTGATGTTTTCATACCAATCTTTTGTTTTGGTTATTTAATGAACGTTATGAATAGAGGTCCTGCTGCATTCTCAAGGGTACTGATTATAAAAGAACATGTTAATTCTAAAAATCAACCGGTGAACTCCATTGTATGCGAGTGGCCTAAAATGTCAATCTTAATGTATAAAGGTAGGGCAAAGATAACTTCATTTTCTGCTTCATGCAATAAAATGCCCTGCAATATCGCTGAAAAGACCTGTACAAAACCTTTACAAACCGTTTACGCAGATTTCCAAATCACCTTATGAAAGCCCCAACATGACATTTAAGCCATTGTATTTCAGTTTCTAAAAAACAGTCACACGGATACACTTCAATGATCATGATTTGGTTAACCGGAACCAGCACATCAGGTATCCTTTTAAAATTAAAAATTAACTTTGCCGCATGTTTAATCTTAAATTGTATATTCAATGAAAAAATCAATCTTACTCATTTCAGCAATTCTGCTGGCATCGTTTAGCTGGGCGCAATCAAACAAAGAAGAGGTTGACCTCCTGCAGGCCGCATTCGGCATGGACAAAAAAGCTGTTGTTGCTGATTTTGTAAAACCTTCAGAAACACAAAAGGCAGCCTTCTGGAAATTGTATGACGAATACGAAACACAGCGTAAGGAACTTGGCAAACAGCGTATCGCCCTTCTCAGTGAATACGCCGACCAGTTTCTCACCATGACTGGCCCCCAGGCCGATGCCTGGACAAAAAAAGTCATTGAACTTCAGAAAAAAACCGATAACCTGATCGCCGTCTATTACGGAAAGGTGAAAGTGATTTCTGACGGACTTGTGGCCACCCAGTTTTACCAGATTGAAAACTACATTCTGACGGCCATCCGCATGCAAATACTTCAGAATGTTCCGTTCATTCACAAACAATAAAGAACTGTAGTAATTTACGATTATGGGATTTTAGATTTCAGATTGAATTGCCTGATTTCCGATTGACGATTGATAGCGCGACTAATCGTCAATCGTCAATTTTTTAAATTCAATCTGCAATCTAAAATCCCATAATCGTAAATCCTAAGCCACACATATTTGCACCTTCACTTACCTTGTTCCTGAGCCATCCCGGATGTTCAACCTCAAACCTGCCTTTCTGTTCCTTATTGCCATTGCTTTTTGCGCACCCATCCAGGTGCTTCATGCCCAGAAAGTGCAGAAGACTTTCAGGCAGGATGACGTATGGAGCATTTTCACCCGGGATAAGAATGTGGCAAAACGCGACAGCATCAGCGCCCGGCCGATGGAACGCTATAAACCATATTTCGCTGTCACCCCTTTTATCGGATACAACCCGGCGTATGGTGTGCTCATTGGTGTTGGCAGTTCCATCGGCACTTTTCTGGGCGATCCGAAAACAACACCTTTGTCCACAGCTGCAGTGTCTGTTAACTTTACTGCTAAAAATCAGAAAATTCTCAACCTCCGCACCATCATTTTCACCAATGAGTCACGATTCGTATTGCGGGGCGACTGGAGGTACCTCGTTTTTTCTCAGCCCACGTATGGCCTGGGTTCAGGGATCAACCATAACGCTTCTGAGGGACTGATACTTGCAGAAGGAGGTCAGACAGACAGCTATTCCGGAGAAACGCAGCCGTTAAACTATGATTATATCAGGTTGTATGAAACGTTTTATTTCAGGTTTAAAGGTAAATTTTACATAGGCTTCGGGTATTGCCTTGACAAATTCTCCAACATCTTTGATCATAAACTGAATCTTGACACAATACCCCAGCAGGTCACAAGTCATTATAGATACAGCATTGAACATGGGTTCAACCCTGAACACCAGACCATGTCGGGGCTGAGCCTGGAGTTGATGTTCGACAGCCGTGACAACTCCATCAGGCCAACACATGGATACTTTGCCAACTTTGCGATCAGGCCGAATTTTAAGTTCCTGGGCAGCAGCAAAAACAGCTATATGCTTAACAGTGAATTCCGTGCCTATCTCCCATTATCAAAAAACCGCCCCGACCACCTCATCGGCTTCTGGTACCTGGGGCAATTTACTGAACAGGGAGCTGTCCCGTACCTCGGGCTTCCGGCAATCGGCTGGGACATGTACAACCGCACCGGCAGAGGGTACATCCAGGGAAGCATCCGCGGGGTCAATTTTATTTATGGCGAATCGGAATACCGTTTCCCGATCAGCCGTTATACAGGGATCCTGGGAGGCGTGGTTTTTGTAAATGCAACCACGGCAAGCTCTGACGACGGCACAAGAAAGCTTTTTCACTACATTGATCCGGCAGCAGGCGTTGGGCTGCGGGTCATGTTTAACCGTAAAACACGCTCAAACCTCACCGTTGATTGCGGAATCGGTGCGAACGGAGGAGTCGGGGTTTACTTTAACTTAAATGAAACGTTTTGACAATTTACGAATAAGGGATTTTAGATTGCAGATTGAATTGAAATAATTTACGATTGAAGATTAGCAGCGCTATCAATCGTAAATCGGAAATCAGATAATTCAATCTGCAATCTAAAATCCCATAACCGTAAATTTCTATTATTTCAAGTCTTTTACTAAAGGATCCCTATCATTTAAGCAGCTCCTTCACTGCTTCCTCAATCTGCTGATCGCGGCCGGAAGACAGGATTCCCGGGTCATTCGGCACCCTGATATCCGGTTCCAGCTGGTTGTTTTCGCAGAACTTCCCATCGGGGGTACGCCATCCTCCCATCGGAATTCCATAGTATATGGTTGGATCAATCTGCGTTTCCCACCACACAAAGGTGCCTGTTCCGGGAACCGGCATTCCGAGTGTTTTTCCTGTATTTTTCAGCTTATAAGCCACCGGGAAAAGGTGTGCATCAGAATAGTTGCTCTCTCCAACCAGCACAATGGAGGGCTTGACCCATTTATCGTAGGGTTCTGAACCGATATACTGTCCGTGTGGAATGATATCAATATACTTTTTACCGCTGAGAAAATCAGATAGCTGCTCATGGATATTTCCACCGCCGTTGAAACGGGTATCAATGATGATGGCCTGCTTTTCAAAGTTACGGCCAAGTGACTCCTCGAATACCGTACGCATGCTTGCGTCATCCATGGACCTGACGTGGATATAGCCAATTTTGCCACCCGACAGTTTATCCACCTCGGCGCGACGGTTCTTCACCCATCGGTTATACAGCAGTTCTCCTGCGTCACCGCCGGAGATGGGCTTCACGCTCTCCTCCCACCGTTCGCTGTTTTCGGGGTTGAAAACAGATAGCAATGTCAGCTTCCCGGTCTTGCGGTTCAGAAGGGAATAAAAATCAATGGAATCAGTCAGAGGTTCGCCATCAATCTTTTCAAGCACACAACCCGCTTTGACTTTTGAACTCGCTCTGTCAAGAGGGCCGTCTTCAACAACTTCGGCAATTTTCAACCCTTTTCCACCAAACCCGTAATCAAAGAAAAGCCCCAGGTCGGCAGTCTGATCCATATTCGGCCTGGGTTGGCGATATCCTGATCCTGTATGCGAGGCGTTCATCTCCCCCAGCATTTCGCTGAGCATCTCCGAATAGTCGTAATTGTTGGTGATATACGGCAGAAATTTCTTGTAGGCACTATAGTAGTAGTCCCAGTCAACACCCTGCATATCTACGACATAGAACTTTGCCTTGAACTGCCTCCAGGCATGATCAAAGATATAGTTGCGCTCATCTGCTGGTTTCAGCAACATCTCCCCACCGGTTTTCAGGGGCTCCGCCTTTCCGCTTTCCACCTCCACCTTCATTGGTTTTCCATCTGCATAAACGAGGAGGAATTTTCCATCTGCCGACAGTTCCATCCCCGCAGCTTTCAGTCCAAGCTTTGCCAGGATTTTTGTCTCACGGGCCCGCATGTCGCTTACCCACAAATCATTATCTTTATCAAAACTGGTAAAGTAAAAAAGCTTTTCTCCGTCTTTTGAAAGCACCCAGTCACGCAGCTGCGATGTGTTTACAGTGAGTTTCAGCTTACGTTCGGTCAGGTTGTCCCAGTCAATGACCACCTTTGCCGAATCGGCTTTTGCTTTATCTGTTGAATCACTTTTCGCTTTGTCAGCCTCCTTGTCTTTATCCTTGTCCTTTTCTTTATCTTTCTCCTTTTCTTTCTTTTTCTTTTCTTTTTCAGCTTTCTCCTCCTGGTCTTTTACAAGGGCCAGTTCTTCTTTTGACAGTTTGAAACGGTCAAACGCAGCTTTTGTAAAAAACATGGCATATACATCGGCGCTGTTGATCCCGCCACCCTGCTGCCGGTCGCCATTTCTGTTGTTGCCCCAGATCATCGCCTTTCCGCCCATCGACCATCTCGGTGCATAATCGTCATACCCGCTCAGGGTCAGATTTTTAATCTCGCCTTTTCCGTCGGCGGAGACCAGGCCCACTTCGGGGCTGAAGATCCGGTCGGGGAAAGCATAGGTCACAAGAAACCATTTGCTGTCGGGCGACCACTGGTAATACTGATCTCCGTCGGCATAGGAATAGTTTACATTGGCCGGTGTGATGGTACGGCTCTTTTTTGAGGCAAGGTTGATTACCTTCAGCACCACCCTGTCTTCCAGGTAAGCAACCTCTTTACCGTCGGGAGAAAACTCGGGTTGAAACTCCTCGGCGGCAGTGGCAACAACAGGCTCAGTTTTAAGTACAGTGGATGCATAAAAATAGGGTTCCTCGCTGCGCACGATGGATGTTGTATACACATTCCAGCTGTTGCTGACTTCAGCGGCATACACCAGTGAACGTCCGTCGGGACTGAAACTAACACTGCGCTCCTGGTATGGTGTATTGGTGATGCGCTTGGTATAACCGCCGTCAATGCTGCTCACAAAAACCTCGCCCCGGAAAATATAGGTATACTCCTTGCCATTGGCAGATAATCTCATCTCCGTAAAACCCTCGCTGACAGGAACGATCTTTTCCTGCACGGAACGGCCGTCGGCAAAGATTTTAATGTTCACCTTTGCAGGCGTGCCGCCCGGTTTCAGGGTATATATCTCTCCGTCGTATGTAAAACACAGTGTGTTGCCCGACGAACGGCTGAGAAAACGCACCGGATGCTTCGTGAACTTTGTGAGGGCTGTAGATTTTGAGGGTTCGGAGATTGAACTCCTGTAAACGTTGAACGACCCGCTCTGCTCGCTCAGGTAATAGAAATCATTGTCATTGGCGTCAAAAACAGGGTTGCGGTCTTCTCCGTTAAAATCAGTGAGTTTGGAATATTTTTTGGCATTGAAATCATACAACCAGATATCACGGGCAATAGCAGAAGTGTGGTGTTTTCTCCATTCATTTTCATATCCTTTGATGTCTTCATACAACATTTTATCGCCGGTGGATGAAGGGCAAACCTGCAATGCCGGGGTAGGAAGCAGCATGGACACCATTCCCCCGGCTACCGGTACAGAATAGAGCTCACTCATCAGTGATATCGGGAACTGGGCGTTGGCTGCCACATCCTGGCGATATGCGGAAAAGATGACGTTTTTATTGTCGGCTGTAAAAGCAGCAGGTATCTCCCTGTTCGAGCTGAAGGTAAGGCGCCTGGCCTCTCCTCCTGCGGATGCCATGACAAACACATCAAAATTACCATTCCGGTCGGAGGCAAATGCGATATATTTCCCGTCGTGACTCCATACCGGGGCATAGTCGTATGACTCTGTCATGGTTACCGGCAGTGCAGTACCACCTGATGACGAAACCGACCAGATGTCGCCTTTATAGCAAAAAAGAATGGTTCCCCCATCGGGTGATATTGTCGTATACCGCATCCAAAGCGGGTTCTCCTGCGACATGGCACACATTCCAATGGTTGACAACAACAGGATTAAAAATAATTTTCTCATATGGTGAATTTTATGTTTTTATCTTACACATTAAAAGGGCGTCAAAGGTACTAATTTGTTGTTCCGGAAGTAAGTGAACGATAAATTTTGGTCAAATAAAGAAATTCAATATTTTTACATCTCTGAAATTTTCTTATTCAACGACCATGAATAAACTATTTTCAACAATCCTTATTTTTATTGTTTTCCCGGGGTCCACATTGCAGGCACAAAACAAGGACGGAGCGGTTATCCTGCCGGACACCGTGGATTTCCCTTTCATCAGGATAACCGGGGTAACCTGTACGGGCAACAAACTCATTCCTTCAGTATGCCTTTTACAGGAATGTATTTGCCGATTGCGGGTATGTAAGAAACAAGTTTACGGTTACAACCCGCTCAACAACAAAATGCTCATCAGCTGGGGTGCCGGCATTGACTTTGTAAGTTATTACGACCTGGTTCTCCGTATAGAATACGCATGGACTTCCAACTGGCACAATGAATTATTTATTGGATTCGGCATGCCGATTTAGGGTTATCACTTATTTTTATATATTTGAACGTTCATTTACCAGTGTTTTATTAACATTTCCTTATTTTCAGAAAATGAATCTGCGATTTACTTTCTTTTTCATGGTTATGCTCTGCGGCACATTGATGTTGTCTGCACAGAAAACCGTTCCAAATGACACATTTGACATAAAGAACCATACAATGCAATTCCCGCGGCCGCATAAACTGTGGGGGTTTAAAATTTCCGCAGGGCTTTCCATGGTGCAGCCACCAAAAGACCTGCTGGAAAACTCATACCAGGCCCCGTTGGTTAACATCCATATGATTTTCGGGCTGCCCTGGAACCTGTCGCTTGAAAGCAATGTCACCACCCTCGTGGTTTCCAATCAGCTAACGCTGGGGCCCCGGTTCACCTACCTGTATAAAAACTTCGGGGTGAAAGCCGGATGGGATTTTGCCTTTATATACGGCCAGCTGCGCCAGGCCGGTTTTGACAACAGCCTCGCCGGCTGGGCTAGTTATCCCAATCTTTCGGTGGGATATAAACTCCGGAAAATGTCATTTACCCTGAAAGGTGAACTGATGATTGTTACACGGTCAACTTCCAAAACCGGCGAAAATGAGATCTACAGACCCACCAATTTTTTCAACGGGGGCACACTTGCTTTTTATATTGAACAGAGAATCCATAAAAATAAGGTTTTCGTCATCGGGATCAAGGACAACTATGAAAAATTTTACTGGCCTACCTGGATGATATTTACGACGTTTAACAGGTATTACCATGTTCCCGAACTCTCATTTGCCTGGATATTATAACAGAACATCTACCCGGGCAATAACCCCGGAGAAACGCTCAGCAACCGGCCATTCAGTTCGGCTTTTTAACAAGAAACAAATATTGACACATGAAAATAAAGACTTTATACCTTGCAGGAATCCTGTTGTTCCTGTTTGGCTGCAACAAGGATGCTTTGGTTCCCATTCCTTCTGCGGGCCCCTCTTCATCATTCATAACTGAAACAAATCCTTTAGGCAAGCCATCCAAAGAGATTATGGAGGGTGTTTACCAGGTTACCTCGGGATCCGATAAATTCGGGGAATATATGGTGGTAAAATGGAATCCTGATGGCATTTTACTGACATGCAAAAACGGGTTACATTTCATCATGAAGGCCGGGCACCTTGATTCCGTGGTATTTGTACAGGGATACTGGCGTGATGGGTACAGTGATGCCACCGGACTGTGCAACATGTATATTTCAAAGTCTGAAGGCGGTGCGTCTATCGTGTCCGGAGCAGGAACAACAAATATCCTCATACGCGGTGCATACGGCGACAACAACAACTTGCCCGACCAGCAACTGACCCTTCAGTATCTTCGGCCAATTTCAGATAAAATAAAAAATGCCAATTTCTATATTCTCGGGCACCGTGCCGGCGGCCGCAATTCCGACCGGCTCCCTGTATCCGAAAACAGCCTCGCCATGGTCAAATTCACACAACAACTTGGCACTACAGGTGTGGAGGTGGATCCGAGGATCAGCAGCGACGGTGTTGCCTTCATCTATCATGATGCCGACATCAACATCCGCCTCACACAGAAAGGCCCTCTCGCCGGTGATGTAAGTGCCTATACCTGGCTCCAGCTGTCAACTTTTGTCAGGCTTATTCACGGAGAGAAGATTCCTTCGGTAGAAGAACTGCTGACCTACGTGGTTGACAGCACCGAACTGCGTTTCGTTTATCTCGACATGAAGAGCGCTGAAGCCGTGCCGGTGGTGATACCCATCCAGCAAAAGGCCATTCAGCGTGCAAAGGAAAAAGGACGGGATTTACTGATCGTCATGGGAATTCCTAATACGGATGTATTAAATGCATTACTCGCCTACCCCGATTATCAGAATGTTCCTACTTTATGTGAACTTTCCATTGACGACTTCAAGCAGGCGAATTCAGTGGTGTGGGCCCCCAGATGGACATTGGGCACGCAAAACGACCTGGTTCAGCAGGTTCACGATCTGAATGCTAAAAACCTTGCCGTGTGCTGGACAATTGACTCACCAGGCTGGATCCGCGACTTTCTGAACCAGGGACATTTTGACGGCTTACTCACAAATTATCCATACGTTGTTGCTTATTATCATTATATTCAGGAGTAATATTATGGGAAGAAAATTATTCATCACACTGGTACTGGTATGTTTTACCCTGGCAGTGTTTTCTCAGCAGAAAGACAGTGTTAAGGTTCGACTCAACCACTATACGCTCACTGTTGGAGGTGGCTGGACGCATTTTATCAACAACCTCGAGTACGGTGATAAGAATATCCAAAACAATTTTGCCGGCGTCTCCTTCAAATTCTACTGGGAACCCGAATACCGGGTAAGCCTGGGACTGGAGAGCGGTTATTACCATCTTTTCAAGGTGAAATACCAGGCAAAAGACAATTCCACTGCAGAAATCAACCGGACGGTTGTGCCACTACTCCTCCTTGTCAGAATGCGTGTTGTTGACAATTTTTACCTGGGTGCGGGAATTGGCCTTGCTTTCATTAACAATAAAGCTTCCAGCGGTGGCAAGGAACTGATCACGAAAACGACATCAATGTCTAACTATGAGGTGTCAGGGGCATACATCTACCCTTTGAATAAATATTTCCTCGTTGGCGGAGAATGCAAAGTGTTCCGGTTTGCCAATCTGAACGACTGGATGTACTCCATCCAGGCAACTTTTGCCGTGAAATTTTAACCTGAACATGATTCCATTTCCCTGTTGCCTTCATCTCTGATAATGGCGGCAGGCGTTAAAACCCCTGCCCTATCCCGACGTAAAACCCGTAATCCTTTCTTGCAATAGCGGCATCCAGCCGCAACCGTATGTTTCGGGATGGGATGATATTGAAATAAAGTCGCACCCCTCCGAAATGAAGCCATTTGGATTGTCCGAATACCTCAAATGATGAAAAAACTTTCCCTGTACCGGCGTACCCTCCGCATGAAATAAACTTCCACAATTCATACCGCAACTCTGTTTGAACGGTAGTCTCCGAGTAGTTTACATACTTCCCCCGGGTATAGCCTGTGACGTTGTCGCCCTGTCCATACATGGAGTAGCGCATGTATGGCAACTCACCCCATTCCGCCTGGACATACAGATGCCAGGCGAGGATCAGCTTTTGACTGTTACTGATCATCCTGTGATATCCGTTTACCCAACCTGAGAGGATGACAAAATCACTTGAACTGAAGAATAACCTGTTGGCAACCTGGCTGCTGAGGCTTGCATAATATCCGCCGGAAGACCAGAAAATATTATCCCGGTTGTCCCAAACAAAAACCGGAACCAGGATACTTTCAGAATTATTACCGGTAAGGGCTCCCGTCTGGTTCAGCCAGTTCGCGCTGGAAGAATCTGCCCCGATCAGATTGGCAACCCTGTACCGGTATTCCAGGCCACCATAAAGACCCCTGTAAATTTTCCTGAAACAGGTCATTGACACTTCAAATTCCTTCTGGTGTGTCCAGGCATAGTTGGTATCATTGTTACTGATAATCGTTTTTCCCTGGTTAACACCAAAATACTTTAGCTGAAGGTTTCCCACTCCAAGTGAAACAAATGCCCGCCATTTATTTTGATTCCAATAGAGGCTTTGCCTGATATTGACCGCCCAGGATCCGTAAAAATCCGCATAGAGCATCAATGCTGATGATGATGGGGGCGACAACAGATCTTTCTTGTCAAGGGAATAAACAACCATGGGTACGACCATAAACCCGAGTTTCTGGGTCGTTCCGTATACCGGCCCGGGAATAATGGCGAAATTTACATTCTTACCTACCATCCTCAGTGTATTCTCAATAAAAACAATACTGTCATGGGAAATGATGGGATACTGACACCTCAGTGACCCTGTAAAACCCATAACCATCCATAACGTGACACCAAAAGCCAGCGCATAATGTTTCATATTTGTACCCCCATCCGCATGAAAATCACAATCCGAATATCCGGGTAAAGGTAATAGTTTGATTGCAGAACACTAAATTGTCAATTATCAACAAACTATAAAATTTATGTACATTTGATCATTGAAAGACTTGCAAATACTGACTTCAAACCTGCCATGAAACAAATTAAACCGGTCCTGCTTTTAGCTTTTCTTATTCTTTTCGCCTGTACGACTGCAAGTTACGCCAACAATGATTCGTTAACAAGTGTAAACCTGCATTCCACAGAATCAGGAAACCATGTGGAGGCTGCCGGCGCACCTGTTGCCCCGTTCGGCACCCCTATATTTTCAATCTTCGCAAAGGTTGGTCCGTTCAGTGCTGCCGACAGGGCGAGGCTGAATGAACAGCAGATCAGGTCAATTGCTGAAAGTCCGTTTTATCAGAGTGACTCCATCAGGGTATTTAAAAGTGAGCTGGCCTATGCGATCATGTATGGCGAAGCGATCATCACCTCTGTCTTTGACGAAGACGCGCGTCTTGAACATTCAACAAAAGAGATCGTTGCCCGCTACAGGGAAGTCAAAATCATCCATGCCATCCAGCAACAGCGGAAATCCACCAACCTGGGTGCCGTGTTGAAGAACGCCGGCATTTCCATTGCATTGCTTGTTACGTTCATCCTGCTGATCGTCATGGTCAACCGGTTTTTCCGGCTCCTGTCAAGGAAAATGATCGGGTGGCAGGATAAGATTATGAAAGTTATGCGGCTGAAAGAATATGCGTTTTTCAACAAGCAGCGCCAACTGGTCATCCTGCTTGTCATGCTGAAAGTAATGAGGTGGCTCATCATCCTCCTCCTGTTCGTTGCCACAGTGGTCACCATTTTCTTCCTCCTTCCATGGACGAAATCATACAGTATCACCTTCCTGGGATATATCATCAACCCGCTGAAGAACATCCTGGTAAGCATCTGGCAATACCTCCCTAACCTGATCACAATTGCCGTGATACTCTTCGTTGTGAGGCTGATCATCCGCCTTTTCAAATTCCTTAAAGTTGAAATTGAAAAGGAAACCCTGAAGATACCGGGCTTTTACCCCGACTGGGCACTGCCGACGTTCAACATTTTCAGGGTGCTGATTGTTCTTTTCTCCATTGTGGCGATCTGGCCCTACCTTCCCGGCTCAAATTCGCAGGTTTTCCAGGGAGTTTCAGTGTTCCTGGGGCTTGTTTTCTCTCTGACATCCGCGAGTGCGCTGTCAAACTTCATGGCCGGCCTTACCCTCACCTACACCCGTGCGTTCAAACTGGGCGACCGCGTGAAAATCGGGGATGTCACAGGCGATATCATTGAAAAATCAATGCTCGTCACCAAGATCAAGACCATTAAAAATGAAGAGATTACGGTGCCAAACACCAAAATAATGAATACAGAGGTGATCAATTACAGCACCTGCGCACCGGATAAAGGCCTTATCCTTCACACCACCGTTACCATCGGATATGATGCTCCATGGAGAATTATTCACCAGTTACTGATTGACGCTGCACTCCAAACCAACCTCATCCTGAAAGAGCCGGCACCCTTTGTGTTCCAGACTGCGCTGAATGATTTTTATGTCAGTTACCAGCTGAACGCATATACCCGTGCACCCAATGAAATGGCCCTTATCTTTTCACAACTCCACCAGAATATCCAGGATTCATTCAACAAGGCCGGGGTGGAGATCATGTCGCCGCACTACGGAGCCATAAGGGATGGGAATACGATCGCCATACCGGAAGAGAACAGGAAACCCGGATACACGCCAGATTCGTTCAATATCAAACAACATTAAAAGGAAATTCCTTTTTTCAGAACAGCCGGATGGCAACAATGATGAAAAGGCAGACGATCACTGAACTGCAAACGATCAGCAGATAAGGGTTGTGGATGAATTCCATGACTGTGAATTTTGCTAAAGACAGCAAAACTACATATTCAACACCTGTTTCAGAATTTTATAACCGGATGTGCTGGCACGAAGCTTTGCGCCGGTTTTTGTAAGCACTGCATAATTTTCCTTGTCGTAATATTCAATCCGGTCAATAAACCGTGCGTTGACAATGTACGAACGATGGATCCTGATAAACTGCGAAGGATCAAGATGCGTCTCAAAGTATTTCATGGTCTTCTCCTTGAGATGCCTGGCATCTTTCGTATGCATCATCACATAGTCGCCCTCCGCTTCGAGATAAATGATCTCATCAATGGGAACTACAGTGACTTTGTGACGCGATTTAACGGCAATTCGCTGAAGGAATTCGGGGTTTTCTTCCAGTGTTTTCACCAGGTTTTGCACCGGTGCAGATGCTTTGGCACCAGTGCCTGCCTGTGAAAGCGCTTTTTGAATCGCCTGGGTGAACCTTTCCTTTGAATAGGGCTTCAGGAGGTAATCAATGGCATTCATTTCAAACGCCTTGATGGCGTATTGATCATAGGCTGTACTGAAAATGATCAGGGGTGGCTGATCGAGCAGCTCAAGCAGCTCAAGGCCTGTCAGTTTAGGCATCTGGACATCGAGGAACACCAGGTCTGGCTTCAGTTCCTGGATCGCCTTGAGGCCACTGAAACCATCAGTAAACTCTCCCAGTATTTCAATTTCCGGGAAATCTTTCAGGTAATGCTTGACAACATCCCTGGCGGGTTGCTCGTCGTCGATGAGGATGGTGCGGAGGGGCATAGGGTATAAATTAAACGGTTTTACTCCCCGTATTCGGCAGGCTCAAGTACACTGTAAAGCGTGTGCCTTCAACCACCGTCCGGAGAAGTTTATCATTTTTATAGAGCAGCCTTAGCCGCTCCCTTATGTTGTTCAACCCGATGCCGGTTCCTTTCCGCGGATGGGCATTCGGATCAAAATCATTTACAATACGAATTTCAAGGTAGCCGTCTTTGTACTCACAGTCCATATCAATGCGCACCTGTTCGGTACTCTCATACACACCGTGTTTGATCGCATTCTCAAACAAAGGCTGGAGCAGCATAACAGGCACCTGGTGTGTGCTGCATGATCCTTCCAGTTTGAAATCAAACAGCAGCTTATCTCCGAACCTCACTTTTTCAATTTCAAGGTATCTCCGGATATTGGCCATTTCAACTTCAAGGGTGGTGAAACTGGCAGCGTTGTTGGAAACAGAATATCTCAGGAAATCCGACAGTTTGATCACCATCTCCCTTGCTTTATCAGGGTTGGTGATGGTGAGCGAGCTGATTGAGTTCAGACTGTTGAACAGGAAATGCGGGTTGATCTGCGATTTCAGCATATTCAGCTCTGTTTCCTTGAGCACCATGCGCAGGCGGGATTCAATCTTAACTTTTTCCTGGAGGTTGATATAATAGATAAAAAGGTAATACGTTAGTCCGATCACAATGTAGAAGATCACTCCGCTGATGATCTTATTTGGGATGGAGACCATCAGCAGGTCCATATAAACTTTGTTGCTGCTGAATATCGTGCTCAGGATGGTGTATGAAAGGCCGTTCCACACAACGAGTGTGAGGGTCAGGAAGGAGAAGTGGTTGAAAACAACATTCCAGATGTTCTTCTGGTCGGGAATGCTGTACCTGACGATATACCACATGGAGATGCCAACTCCGGCAAAAAGGACGTTGAAAACAAGGCTGTCGGCAAGCGACACCTCTATAGGGAAATAGTAGATAAAGTAAAAAATGGAAAAGTGAGCCCCGATGATCAGGGCCCACAAACCAAAATAAACGGAAACGGATCTTTTATTGAGAAAAACCGGGTGTTGCATGCTCCTCAGTTTATTGTTCAGTAACTTTTAAGCTCACCACCGCCGAATATGGTGCTGCCTTTGATGATCAGGATTTTTGAAGTATCAGGATTTTCCTTGATGAACGAACGCTTATCGCTGAAACCGCCCATGATGGAGGTCATTTTTAACTGGATCCTCCAGTCGGCCGGTACGATGAGGGTAACACCGCCAAAAATGGTGTTCACCTCCAGTTCGCTGATGCCGTCGGCAAGGGTGGCCTGGGTAAGGTCAACCTCTGAGCCGCCAAACACACAGTTGATATGGCCACCGCGAAAAACCTGGTGCATCACGCGCTGTTTGCCTCCGCTGAAAATATTTTCTTCATGGATATAACCGTCATCCATGTTCTGGCTGTCGGCCGACTGGAAAACACGTGGTTGAAACGGGCGCCTCGGCATGCGTTTGGTGAGAATGAGTACCCCGACGCCGATAAGGATGACTGGCCAGAACAGGTGCATGACATTAAAAGGAATGTCAAATACCCGTGGAATTATAAAGGTACTGCCAATAAGGATGAGGATGGTTCCGGGGGTCCGGCTTTCACTGCTGAAGAGACTTACAACGCCGATGCCGATCAGGAGCATCTGCCAGGAAAAGAGAATATGGCGCAATTCATATGGCAGGATGCCGGTATTGGAAAGCAGCAGCAAAAAACCTGCTACAATTACGATTACACCAAGTGAGTATTTTTTCATCTGGGGGCCATTGTTCTGTTTTACATCGTTTGGGTCCATGGCTTATAGTTTTAGAGCTGTTGAATATTTAGATGATGCAAAAATATACCGGATTGTTAGGGTGGCAAACCATTAATCGGCGGATGGCGGCAAATTCCCGACAAAAAGGCGATTAATACAACTCCAGGTACTCAAAAGCATTTCCGGTAAAAATAAGAAACTTTTCAAAATCCGCAAATGAAACAACCAGCGAAGCAGTATTGATACATGGATGGAAACTGATTTTGGAGGCACTGCGCAGGTTTTTATCCAGGAAGAGATGCACGTGCCGCCCATGGTCGTTGATCAGGCCAAACGGAGAAACCGAACCGGGTGTCAGTCCAAGATACCGCATCATTCTTTCGTCGGAAGCGAAACTCAGTTTTCCCTGTTTGAGCCGCTGTTCAAGATCACGGATCACCAGGTCGTGCGAATGTTCGATGACAACCAGGAAATGCCGGGTGCCTTTATGATTGCGGAAAAACAGGTTTTTGCAGTGCGTTGCATCAATATCCTTCCAGTGTACCATCGCCAGTTCAATGGTGGGCACCGGCGGATGTTCGTGGTATTCAAATTCTATACCCAACTCCCCCAGTAACTGATACAACTTCGGATCACCGTTCATCTGCTAGCATATTTATTTAACATTTATCGGTTGCTGGTTTCATTTCTAAATCCCGTCAGGGATTATATATGGGTAGAAAAGAGGCAGAGAAATGTGTTATTCCGTCCCGTATGGGACGGAATGGATCGCGGAACACGGCATTCTACCCATATTTTGTGCCTACGGCACAACACTGCGTCTCAAAATCTACCAGAACAAGCTTTCCCGATTTTTAATTACC
Source organism: uncultured Bacteroidales bacterium (assembly GCA_903959905.1). Taxonomy (GTDB): domain Bacteria; phylum Bacteroidota; class Bacteroidia; order Bacteroidales; family FEN-979; genus CAIVAT01. Next base: position 10,986 of record CAJBYO010000016.1, on the reverse strand, counting down.
AAGATTAGTTTCATTGCCAGCATTTGCCCTAAAAAACTTCCTGTGCCTGCAAATAAAATCCTTCCGACATCTGCCCCAGCCCGAAATCAATCAGCAGGTTGGTACGGTCAATTTTCCCTACCATGATCCGGAGGCCAAATCCGCATCCCGGCTTCAGATATCCGAACAGCGGAACTCCCATATCGCGGTTGGAAGCAGTTGATACATTGGCAAAGAGCACGCCCCCCACTATTTTTGAGCACCGCGAGATGGGGAACCGGTATTCAGCCTCCCCGTATACAAAATCCTCGCCCCGCCATCTTCCCTGGGTATAACCCCTGCCAGAGGAGTTTATGGGATCAAACCCGTTCGACATCAGGTTCAGATAGGGCAGTTCCCCGCTGACCTTAAAGCTGCCAAACGCCCTGAATGCCAGAACATTTCTCGGAACGCGCTTTGACAGGCTGATATAAGTGCGGAATTCGGTCCAGAGGGTAGAACCGTTCTCACTGCTCCCCAAAAACTCAAAATTATAGAGGTAACTAGCGTTTATATACATTCCCTTGTAGGCATTGATGATATTGTCGCGGGTATCATAGCCAAAGTTCACACTGATCCCCGACGTGGTATAGGTTTTGAGGTTGAAACCGTGCATGGTGGAATAGGCATAATGCGGGGTGATGATAATGCTTGATGAATCGAGTTTAAGTTCCTCATCCTGGATGTCGTAATAATGGTCAAGATGATACCCGATGCCGGCATAAAAGTGCTTTTCAACTTCCCTGAAAATCACATTGTGGATCTTAATCCAGTTGTATTTCATGGGGAAACTGCCGCCTTCATATACCATGGGAGCTGATCCGAAGTCGGGGTTGTCCGGAATTGCCGGTATGTTATCCGACGGACCGGTACCGAGTCCAAAAGTAGGAAGACGAAAAAGATAAAGCCGCCAGTCTGTTTGCAGAAACCACTTGTTCTCATTGAAGAACATGCTCGTTCTGATGTACGAAATCAGCTGCTTTTTGGTAGTCCATAAAACCTGCACCGACCCTGCAGAAAGGTTGGTGCTGGGATGGCGGCCGATGGTCCATGACAGGGAGGAGCCTGCACCAAGCTGCACCCCTGTTGCCGGAGAATAAGCGATGAGCGGCAATATGATGGCCCTGACTTTGCGCGATGGTATTTCAGGGGCATGCAGCTTTTCCTTTGTCAGGATGTCAAAAATATCTTTTTGCGGACAATTGGCAGAATAGTTCAGGGTATCAATGTCGGGCATGGTTGACGGATCCTGTGCAGTGGATAACTTAACCAGTGCCATTATGCTGAAAATGAAAAAAAAGCGGGAAATCGTCTGCTTCATCAGGGGTCAAAAGTAATAAATTAATTGCTTTTCGTTAGCTTTGTAAAGTGAAGAAAAGCATGAAAATTCCGTTTTCAAAATACCACGGCACCGGCAACGATTTTATCATTGTTGACAACCGGGAGTTGCAATGGAAGCCCACCGCCGAGCAGGTTGCGAGTTTGTGCGACCGTCATTTCGGAATCGGTGCCGACGGGCTTATGCTCCTTTCAGCGGAAAGCGGCTTCAGTTTTGCCATGACTTACTATAATTCCGACGGGAATGAGAGCACCATGTGCGGCAATGGCGGCCGCTGCATGGTGGCCTTTGCCAAATCACTCGGACTTGCCGGGTGCATGACCCGATTCCGTGCCGTTGACGGGGTGCATGAAGCCGAGATTTTTGACAGCCTGCCCGAAAGTCTTTACCGGCTGCAGATGAAAGATACCGCAATCGGAAGGATCTATGACGATGGAATATTCCTGGATACCGGATCACCTCATTTTGTTCAGTTTGTACCTGATGCACAAATTATTGATGTATTTGGAATGGGCAGGCGCCTGCGCAACGAATCACGTTTCGCACCAGGAGGGGTCAATGTTGATTTCGCCGAAGTGCGCGGCGACAGCCTGTTCGTGCGAACTTATGAGCGGGGTGTTGAAAATGAGACACTTTCATGCGGTACCGGTGTCACCGCCGCTGCCCTGGCCCTGGCATATAAAAACCAGTCAGATACAGACTCATTCAATATCTCAACTCCCGGGGGCAACCTGAAGGTTTGTTTCATCCGGGATGGGGAGCATTTTACTGAAATATGGCTGGAGGGGCCGGCGAAATTTGTTTTTTCGGGAGAAATATGGATATAAATAACAAAAATGATCATGCGGGCAAAGGTCGCAATGCAGACGCAGGGCATGTCCCGTATCTGCATGCCCCTTATCTCCACGCCCCGCGATTACGGTTGCGGGCTCTGGAACCTGCCGACGTTGACCTGTTGTACACATGGGAAAATGACCCTTCTGTGTGGAACGTGAGCAATACCTTAACCCCTTTCTCCAGGTTCCAGCTGGAGGAATATGTTCTCAATGCCCAGAATGACATCTATGCCACAAAGCAGTTACGCCTGATCGTTGAAATGCTTACAGATTCCGAAGAAGCACAGCCGATAGGAACTATTGACCTGTTTGATTTTGACCCGGTTCATGCGAGGGCCGGTGTAGGCATCCTCATCAGGGAACAATTCCGGGACCGGGGTTATGCGGCGGAAGCACTTGACGAATTTATCCGGTATGCTTTCGGCATACTCAGGCTACACCAGCTCTATTGCAACATTTCACCCGATAACGAGGCCAGTCTGAGCCTTTTCAGGAAATCGGGGTTTGTGCAGTGCGGCATAAAAAAAGACTGGATCAACGACGGTGATCAATGGCAGGAAGAGTGGATGTTCCAACTGATCCGGAAAAATGAATAAACAGATTCCCTCAGAAAAATTACCCGTGCAGCATAGTCGTTTTCGCCTGATCATCTTTGTGACCGCCGCCATCCTTGTATTCTGTGCGTTCATTTTAACCCATTTTTATCTCCGTATCACAAAACCGGTCATCAGCCTCGGAGAGAAAAAAAGCAGCTTTTTCTATATCCATACAGGTTCCGGTTTCCAGGCGGTAAAAGATTCCCTTATAAAACAAGGTTATCTTACAGACCCTGATGCTTTTGAATGGCTCGCAAAGAGAAAAAAATATGTTCAGCATGTAAAACCGGGGCGCTACCGCCTTACCAATGGGATGCGAAATAACGCACTGGTCAATCTTCTGCGGTCGGGTATGCAGGAAACCGTCCCGGTAATTATACAAAATGTTCGGACACCCGCAGAACTTGCAGGCAGAATAGGGAAAAAGCTGGAAGTTGACTCCCTTCAACTCATCAGGAAATTTAAAGATCCGGGATACCTTGGCAGGTACAACCTGGCTCCTCCCACCCTGCTTGTCCTCTTTATCCCGAACACCTACGATTTTTACTGGAACACCTCCGAAGACCAACTCTTTAAACGCATGGCCCAGGAATTTGAACGATTCTGGAACACCCAAAGAAAACGTGCTGCCGATTCGCTTCATCTCACAGTGGCCCAGGTAATAACACTGGCATCCATCATTGAAAAAGAGACCAACAAGAATGACGAAAAACGCATCATAGCCGGCGTGTACCTGAACCGCCTGAAAAAAGGGATCCCACTCCAGGCCGACCCGACGGTTATTTTTGCCTGGAATGATTTTCGCATCAAACGGGTCACCAAAAAACATACGGAAATAAAATCACCGTATAACACATATGTCAGAACCGGGTTGCCTCCCGGCCCTATCTGCCTCCCTTCCATATCATCCATTGACGCAGCGCTCCATCCGGCGAATCACTCATTTATCTATTTCTGTGCAAAGGAAGACCTGTCGGGCTACCACAACTTCGCTGCCGACCTTGATACACACAACAGCAATGCAAGGCGGTACCAGAAAGCGCTTGACAAACTGAATATCAGGTGAGGACCATGACATCGCTGCCTAAACACAGACTGATCGCTGTTTTACTGCCATTTTTTCTCTTGTTCCCATATCATCTGAATGCACAGGTTTCCGACAGCATCCGGCACGACACCACTGCCATTCACAAAGGCCGGCTGACCGGGGTTCTGATCGCCCAGGGCACCCTTTATGTCGCTTCCATCACCGGGCTCTACTTTGCATGGTACAAGGATTATCCCCAATCCACCTTTCACCTCTTCAACGATGGCGGTGAATGGATGCAGGTTGACAAATGCGGCCATGCCATCAGTGCTAATTACATCAGCAGGATCGGCTACTCCACCTACCGCTGGTCGGGGGTGAGTGAACAAAAGGCGGCATGGTTCGGCGGTTTGCTGGGGTTTGCCTATATGCTGAACATAGAAATCCTGGATGGTTTTTCTTCTGAATGGGGTTTCTCCATGGGTGATCTTGCGGCAAACACACTTGGCTGCGCAATTTTCACCGGGCAGCAGCTCGCATGGCATGAGCAGCGGTTTTCACTGAAATACTCATTCCATCAAACCCAATATGCGCAGTACCGTCCCGATGTGCTAGGCAGCAACCTGATCCAGAATATGATCAAAGACTATAACGGCCATTCATACTGGATATCGGGGAACATCAGTTCGTTTCTGCCCCGCGGTACCAGGTTTCCGAAGTGGCTGAATGTGGCTTTTGGTTACGGCGCTGAAGGCATGACCGGTGGATTCGGCAATCCAACAGTTGAGAATGGCCAGTCGGTGCCGGACTACCCGCGTTACCGGAAATTCTACCTGTCGGTTGATGTTGACCTGACAAGGATCCCGACCAGGTCTAAAGTGCTGCAGGGTATTTTCACTGTTCTAAGCTTTATCAAAATCCCTGCTCCCACGCTGGAATACAATACACTTGGTCAATTGAAATTGCACCCTTTCTATTTTTAAAAAATTAGCTGTACCTTTACTCTTTTGATTCATCAATGGAGTTTAAGGTATTTTAGGAAGAGTTATTTGCAGAACAGTAAAAAAAAACCACTAAGGCACGGAGGACACTCAGAAACACTAAGGAAAAAGAGATTGTCATTATATTCTTAGTGTTTCTCAGTGTCCTCCGTGCCTTAGTGGTAAAAAAATGATGTTTATCAGCAATTATTTTCAGCATACCCATCCGGGGAATGACCCACTGACATGAAAATTTTACCAGTCCCTCTTATCCGCGAAGCAGACGCCTACACGATAGCACATGAGCCGATAGCCGACATCGACCTGATGGAGCGGGCTGCGGGCACCTGCTTTCACCGGTTGACGGAGATGTTCTCCAAAGAGCGGAAGTTCATCGTGTTCTGCGGCTCCGGCAACAACGGCGGCGACGGCCTGGCCATTGCAAGAATGATGTTTGAAGCCGGGTACCGGGTGGAAGTATGTGTTCTGGCACAGCCGGAGAAGATGTCGGAGAATTGCAGGGTCAACCTGGAGCGAATGCATCAATGTATCAATGCATCAATGCAGGAAGGCATCAATACATCAATGTATGAAAGTGGTGAATTTCCTGTCATTCAGCCGGATGATGTTATTATTGATGCCATCCTCGGGAACGGGCTGAGCCGGCCCGCTGAAGGGATCTCAGCGCGGGCGATCCATCACATCAATTCAGCAGGTTCAACGGTTGTTTCCATTGATGTTCCATCGGGACTTTTCTGCGACACAACCTCTCAAAACACACCCAAACACCTGATCCTCCGGGCAGATTGCACCCTTACCTTTTCTCCCCCGAAACTGGCTTTTTTCTTTCCGGAAAATGATCATTTTGCCGGTAACTGGCAACTGCTTGATATCGGCCTGAGCCGTGAGTATACAGATGGCGCAAATGTTCCTGATTTCATGATGGAAGCAACGGATATAGCCCCCCTCCTTAAACCACGAAGCCAATATGCCCACAAAGGCACTTTTGGACATGCACTGATCATGGCCGGTTCTACCGGTAAAATGGGTGCAGCAGTTCTTTCGGCAACAGCTTGTATGCGGTCAGGACCCGGCCTTGTGACCGTTCACGTGCCCCAATCAGGGGTTTCCATCCTGCAGGTTGCCATTCCTGAAGCCATGCTCTCCATTGATGCAGACCAGGATCACTGCAGCATGCCGCCGGAAATTTCAGGTTACTCCTCCATTGCAGTGGGCCCGGGTATCGGAACATCTGCAAAAGCGGCGGCAGCATTAAAAATCCTGATCCAGCATGCACACGTTCCAATGCTCTTCGACGCAGATGCCATCAACATCCTGGCTGAAAACAAGACCTGGCTTGGCTTTATTCCCCATGGATCAGTCTTTACACCCCATGCGAAGGAATTTGAGCGGCTGGTCGGGAAAAGCAGCAACAACTTTGACCGGAATAAAATGCAGCGGGAATTCTCTTACAGACACCAGTGCTACGTGGTGTTAAAAGGAGCCCATACAGCGATCACCTCGCCCGACGGCCGCTGTTTTTTCAATACCACCGGCAACCCCGGGATGGCCACTGCCGGCAGTGGCGATGTGCTTACCGGAATCATCAGCGGACTGATGGCCCAGGGGTATTCATCCCTTGAATCCTGCCTGCTGGGTGTTTATGCCCACGGGATGGCAGGCGACATCGCATTGCAGGAAGAAGGCTTTGAAGCACTCATCGCCCGTGATACTATTTCATCCCTTGGAAAATCATTTCAAACGCTCTATGGAAAATTTTGAAAAAGACATTCTTGCGGGTATGGTGATTGCACCTTACCTGCAGAAAGCTACCGCCTTGCGTGGCGTAAAAAGGTATGTTGGCGGCAACCAGTTCCGCCATGCCTTCGCCACGTTTGCCATACTGATTGATTATCACTACATGGATGCTGTTTTGCTTAAAGCATCGGTGATCCACGACCTGATCGAGGATGTCAAGTCCACATCTTACGATGAGATCAGGGGCATTGATAGCGACGGGCAGGCTGTTCTTGAACTGGTGCTGGAAGTCACACGCCAGAAGCCGGAGACCAAGGAAGAGTTCCTGAAACGGATCCTGGTGACCGGCTCTGAGTCAGCAAAGGTGCTGAAATGTGCCGACCGTATCAGCAACCTCACCGACCTTCACCAGGATATTTTCGACAAGGAGTATATCAGGAATATGATCGCCGACACAAAAAAATGGGTAGTCCCGATGGCTCAGCAGGTGAATAAGGATATGCTTTTTGAATTGCTTGACCTTATCAAGCGGCGTGAATCCAACATGAAATATACATCGTCCATCTGGCCGATGAAACGCAAGGACTGAGATCAGGCAGGTATGGCCTCTTTGATGATATCGGCTTCCACCCGGAGGTTGTCAATGATGAAGTTCTGACGTTCGGGTGAATTTTTTCCCATGTAAAATGTCAGCACGTCAAGAACGGCAGAATCTTTGGTCAGGATGACCGGGTCAAGGCGGATATCTTTGGCAATGAAATGCTTGAATTCATCCGGTGATATTTCACCAAGGCCTTTGAACCGGGTGATCTCCGGGTTGACACCCAGTTTTTCCATCGCCGACCGTTTCTCCTCTTCCGAATAACAGTAAAAGGTTTTCTGCTTGTTGCGCACCCTGAACAACGGCGTTTGGAGAATATACAGGTGCCCGTTGCGCACAAGGTCGGGATAAAACTGCAGAAAAAAGGTGAGCAGCAACAACCGGATGTGCATTCCGTCAACATCAGCATCAGTGGCAACAACCACATAGTTGTAACGCAGGTTCTCAAGTCCATCTTCAATATTCAGTGCGGCCTGAAGGAGGTTAAACTCTTCGTTTTCGTACACCACCCGCTTGCTCAGGCCAAAACAGTTCAGCGGTTTTCCCTTGAGACTGAATACAGCCTGTGTATTGACATCACGGGCCTTGGTGATGGAACCGCTTGCCGAATCTCCCTCGGTGATGAAGATGGATGATTCATACCGGCGGTCGTCGTTGTTGTTATAGTGTATGCGGCAATCGCGCAGTTTCTTGTTGTGCAGGCTTACCTTTTTGACACTCTCCTTGGCGATCTTCTTGATATTCGCCCACTCTTTGCGCTCTTTTTCGCTCTGCATGATCTTCCTGAGCAAAGCCTCCGCCGTATCGGGGTTCATGTGCAGGAAGTTGTCGAGATGCTTTTTCACGATATCCATGATGAAATTCCGGATCGTAATGCCGTCGGGTTCTACATGGATGGAGCCGAGTTTGGTCTTGGTCTGCGATTCAAAAACGGGGTCCTGAACTTTAATGGCCAGTGCTGCAACCAGCGATGCTTTGATATCGTTGGTGTCAAAATCCTTTTTATAAAACTCCCGGATGGTTTTCACCAGCGCTTCACGGAATGCCGCCTGGTGGGTTCCCCCCTGGGTGGTATGCTGCCCGTTGACAAAGGAATAATACTCTTCTCCATACATTTCGCAGTGGGTGAAGGCACATTCAAAATCGCCGTCGCGCAGGTGGATGATCGGGTAAAGCACAGGTGTGTCGATGTAGCTGTTGAGCAGGTCGAGCAGCCCGTTCTGTGCATGGAACCGCTCGCCATTGAATATGATGGTAAGGCCGTTGTTCAGGAACACATAATTCCAGAGCATTTTCTGAACATACTCCGGGATATAATGGTATTTCCCGAAGATCTCCTCATCAGGAAGGAAGGTGATGATGGTGCCGGAACGCAGTTCAACCTGTTTTTCCGGTTCATCAACAACCACATTACCCTGGTTGAACTCCACAATGTGCGTGCGGCCCTCGCGGATCGCCTGTACCTTGAACTGGGATGAAAGCGCATTGACCGCCTTTGAACCAACCCCGTTGAGCCCTACTGCCTTTTTAAAAACCTTTGAATCATATTTTGCACCGGTATTGATTTTTGAAACACAATCAACAACTTTTCCGAGCGGGATGCCGCGGCCATAATCGCGAACGCAAACAAGCTGGTCTTTGATAGTCACCTCGATGGTCTTACCGTGACCCATCACGAATTCATCAATGGAATTATCAAGTATTTCCTTGATCATCACATAAATACCATCATCGGGCGATGACCCGTCCCCCAGTTTTCCGATGTACATTCCGGGCCTGAGCCGGATATGTTCACTCCATTCAAGTGATCGGATGCTGTCTTCGGTATAGGTTTCCGCGTTGCTCATTCAGTTCGGTCGGATTTAGGCGGCAAAGATAGTGGAAAGGCCTGTTAACACTATAAATATCTCATGTTTTTTACTAAATAGTTATTCACATCACGGGAATTGTGTTACCTTGCAGTCTGTTAACGCGCTAACAACACTCTACTATGGCACTCGTATTATTTGAAGTCAAAGATCAGATTGGCTGGATCACCCTCAACCATGATGCAAAACGCAATGCGCTGAGCATTGAACTGCTTACCGATTTTCTGCAGGGACTTAAATCGCTGCGGGAAGAAAAAGCCCGGGTGATCATCATCAGGGCCAATGAAGGCCAGAAAGTGTGGTCCTCAGGATTCTTTATTGATGAACTGCCCCGCGACGGGAGCGATCCGCTCGCTTATGACAACCCCTTGCAGAAGGTGATCCGTGCCATCCAGAGCACCCCCGTACCAGTCATCTGCATGGCAGAAGGCAGCATCTGGGGAGGGGCATGCAACATCGCTTTTGTTTGCGACATGGTGATCGGAACGAGAGATACATGCCTCGCCATCACCCCTGCCAAGATCGGTGTACCGTACAACACCTCGGGCATCCTGCAGTTTATTGATATCATCGGGGCCCACATCGTGAAGGAGATGTTTTTCACAGCCGAACCGATCACTGCCGACAAAGCCCTGGCGCTGGGCATCATCAACCACCTTGTTGACGCGGGCGACCTGGAGAACTTCACCATCCGGCTGGCCAACAAGATCATTGCCAATTCACCACTCAGCATCCAGGTGATCAAGGAGCAGCTGAACATCCTCGGCAACGCGCTGCCCATGACCCCTCAAACGTTTGAACATATTGACATGCTTCGACGCATTGCAGGAACAAGCAACGACTACCTGGAGGGGATCAAGGCGTTTTATGAAAGGAGGAAGCCGGGGTTTGTCGGGGAGTGAGGGGTGACGGGTGACGGGTGACGCGTGACGCGTGACGGGTTACCTGATGATAAGGAGAAGTTGACTTTTGTTTAGGATATTTTTCCGATTGGGATACATCTTCTCATTTTAATATTGGGATTGCAGGGTACGACAACGGCCGGGATCAAACAAGTCCCGCAGCAGTATCCTACCATACAGTCAGGAATCAATGCGGCAGTGAACGGCGATACTGTGTTGGTTGCTCCCGGCACCTATCACGATAATATCACTTTCCTGGGCAAAGGCATCATTGTTGCAAGCAACTTCCTGAACAACAACGACACCAGCATAGTCAGTTCTACCATTCTTGACGGCAGTACACCGGTTTATCCCGATTCTGCCAGCTGTTTAAGGATAACCAGCAAGCTTTCGTCCACTTGTGCAGACACAACAGCCATGCTCATGGGCTGCACCATCACCAATGGAACAGGCACCCGATGGGAGGACGAACACAATCCGGGCAACAGCCTGATGGGCAATTTAACCACCATTTTCACAGGCACACCGGAGCATGATCCGGGCAATCTGACAAACCACACAATCAACATTGCTCCCAACCCGTGTACAAGCAAAGTCATGGTCACTTTCTCAGTTAAAAGGCAACAGAAGGTGACCATAAACATCATTGACAGAAATGGCAGAACCCTGCTTTCCCCTCTTGAAACAAATGCCAATACCGGGATTAACAAGATGGAGATTGATGTCCATGATCTGAAACCGGGAAACTACCTGCTCAGGGTCAGTTCAGAAAGCAGTGCAGAGGTTGCCGGATTTGTCAAAGTACAAGAGTAAAAAACTCCGTGGTTCTCTGTGTCTCCTCCGTGTACCTCTGTGTAATTATTTTTGTTTCACAGAGGTACACGGAGAAGACACAGAGGTACACAGAGGTTAAATTTTGCACCTCCTTAATCCATTTTTCAGGAGAGTTACATTAAAGTTGATCAGCAGTCCGATACTTTTTTGTGCAAACTTCATATAGGTCAGTAATTGAGCTTCATGGACCGGTGAGAATTGTTCAACTGTTTTTAGTTCAACAATCA
>CAJBYO010000015.1 GCA_903959905.1 uncultured Bacteroidales bacterium | reverse complement strand
TTTTCCAGTTACCTTCATCGGCTCTCACAAGTCTATACCAAAAACATACCGGAAATGCTGTAAAATCACTGTTTTGCGATCCTGTTCATCTAATTACCTGAATGTAGGACAGATAACAATAAACATTTATTTTAAGAGGAAACCTCCCGGGAAGGATCAGGTCATTACAAGCGTGGTTCAGTAAGCGAAATCGCTTAATGTCGCTAAAATGCGTAACACTTATTTCGGCGAGGACTGGTCAATGCAAGCGTTTTTCCCACGCTTTGCGGTGATCGTGAAATGGGATAACAGATGAATAGTTAAAAAGACCGGACCGCACGTACACGGTAATTTGTCGCTTTGGAATTCCAGCCCGGGTAGCAAAAACCGTTGAATGTACATCTCTGACCTTCTGTGCTGCCCGTGTTCTCTGAGGAAGACCAATAGTAGTCATCCGCCGTAAATCCACCAATAGATGACTTAAAGTCACACATAATGTCTAAATCCAATAGGCCTGGTAAATACCAGTCGCTGTAAACACCCGTACCGGTGTCTGTGTTGGTATAATCATCGCAGACTTTTGCTGCCCCGCCAGTATAACCTGTCTGAGCTTTCATGAAGTTGGTATTTGCCTGTCCTGTGCCAATAACAACCGAAGTATTGCCATTCCTTGTGGTTTGTGTGTTTCCACCGGTTATCCAGGCGATGCCAGTACTTTGATCGGCTGTAGCAGCTATCAATCCATGCGTTACTAATGGATCATAACCGGGATCGGAAGGCCATAGTATATAGACCAATTTCCCACCCTGGACGGGCACGCCTGTATTAGAAACTGACACGTTGGTCGCCATTGATGAAGCAGCAATTGGTGCTGTACATCCATTGTCCGCGTAATTGACCGTAACCGTTTTGGTGCCAGCGGTTAAATATTTTAAAGTAACAGAATTGGTATTGCCTCCGCCCGCAATAATGGAATAATTGGTGGGCGTTGTACCAGGAATGGTCCATTCGTAATTTGATTTACCGCTTTCGGTCGTATAGGTTAACACAAAATATGTATATGCAATTGCTCCCGGCTGGGTGGTAAATGAGGGGGTTGGGTTCGGATTGACGTTGATGGTTTCCGAACCGCCTGTAAAACCATCGGTTCGTGTGCAATTTGCATCCTGCACGGAAACAAGGGTATATGTTGTAGAAGTCGTTACCGGGTTGGTAAAAACGTTAAAAGCCGTTCCGCTGGTCACGCCGCCGGCCGTGCGATTGGCCGTACCGTCGTTATAAACAATGGTGTATGGGCCGGTTCCTGCCGTTTTAGTCCATGTGAGCGTGCCGGTTCCTGATGAACAGAGTGGCCCGTTGGCCGACAAACTGCCTTGAGGCTGCGGATTAACATATGCCAGCACATCAAGTCTGGTTGTACTTTCACATCCGTTAACTGTCTGGCTGGCATAATAATGCGTTCCTTCAACTATAGGAGTTGTCTTCAATACTACTTGTCCGCCGGATGCAGCATTGTACCAGGTAATATGAGTACCTTGTGGTTGTAAGTCACCCACTGTTTGTGCTTCCGTTCGGGGAGTGAAAACTGAAACGAAGAATAATAGCAGAAGCATTGCCTTTGAAACCAATTGCCCCTTTTTTGATGATAATTCCATTGTCTTTCCCATTTTAGTTGAAGTATAAAATTTTGCTTTCATATATTATTTCTTCAGAATGAAGCTAACCTGCATAACGCAACAAGTTGGATATGTCAATTAATTGAACACCCAACGCCGTTTTTCAGATAAAAAATTGGGAAAGGGCAATCAGAGGCCTTGATTTTTCCAATCGCCTTCAACGGTATTCAAAGAACTGTGCAAAAACCACACCGGAAATGCTTTATAAACCAAGGATCTGTGATTTTTTTAGCTAATTATATGAATATATGGCAACTAAAAATGACATTTTTTTCAGACAGACACCGCTCGGGAAGGAATTCGACATGATCAGCGTGGATTCATCAGTAAAATCGCTTAATGTCGCGAAAATGCGTGAACTTTATTGATTAAGAGGCATCAATAAGGGTAGTATGAAATACCTGACGGGAAAGAAAAAGAAAGTATAAATTGAAAAGTGTAAAACGCAAAGTGCAAGGTCAGAACACCTTGCACTTTACATTTTGTATTTCCGGGGTGGGCCCACTAGGACTTGAACCTAGGACCAATAGATTATGAGTCTACTGCTCTAACCGACTGAGCTATGGGCCCCTCTCAAATGACAAATTTTCAATTGACAAATTGAGGACTGCAAAAGTAGATTATTTTTACGATTTTTGCAATATCAACCCCGTCAAATCACATTTAATGCACCTCAACCCCGCAAAGTTCCCATCCGGTCACGCATCACCTGTCACCCGTCACCCGTCACCCGTCACGCGTCACCCGTCACCCGTCACCCGTCACGCGTCACCCGTCACCCGTCACCCGTCACCCGTCACCCGTCACGCGTCACCCGTCACCTGTCACGAAATAAAAAACATCATCTTCGACTTCGGCGGCGTGATCTGCAACATCGATGTAAACCTGACCAAACAGTCCATCACAGCACTCGGTCTTAAGAAGTTTGACACGGGAAATTCCATCACCAGCAGCACCGGGCTTTTTGAGGCACTTGAAACAGGCGCCATTCCTCCCGAACGGTTCAGGGAAGAGATCCGGCCTTACTTTGAACACCCCGTTACGGATGAACAACTGGATGCTGCATGGAATGCACTGCTGCTTGACATTCCCGAACCACGCATCAGGATGCTGGAGGCGCTGCGGAAAAACTACAGGATCTTCCTGCTCAGCAATTCAAACCAGATCCACTACGATCACTATGTAACCACATTCAGGAATCAGTTCGGGTATGCCGATTTTGACACATTGTTTGAGAAGGCATGGTTTTCTTTCCGGATCGGAATGAAGAAACCTTCCCCGGATATTTTCAGGCACGTACTGAATCACAGCCGGCTTGAACCTGCTGAAACCCTTTTTATCGACGACACCCTTGTGCATGTGCAGGGTGCGGAAAGCCTTGGTATCCGCGGCTTCCATCTTGAAATTGAGCGGGGAATGCAGATTACGGATCTGTTTCTGTAAATAACCCTTGACAAAGCGGAAAAAAAGCACTACCTTTGCCGCCCTTTTAAACAGGCAGTATACCATGAAATTATCTCAGTTCCGCTTCCACCTCCCCTCCGATCTGATCGCTAACCAACCTTCTAAGCATCGCGACGATGTTCCGATGATGGTGGTTGACCGTAAAAGACAAACCATTGATCATGCAACATTCAAAGACATCCTCAATTATTTCGGCGAAGGAGATGTTTTCATCATTAACAACACCAAGGTATTTCCTGCACGCCTGTACGGCGAAAAAGAAAAGACCGGGGCTAAGATTGAAGTGTTCCTCCTTCGGGAGCTGAACCGTGAATCACGGCTCTGGGATGTACTGGTTGATCCCGCCCGTAAAATTCGTATCGGCAACAAACTGTACTTCGGGGATGATGATTCCCTGGTAGCAGAGGTCATTGACAACACCACTTCCCGCGGGCGCACCATCCGCTTCCTGTTTGACGGCCCCTATGAAGAATTTAAAAAGACAATCCAGCGGCTCGGCGAAACGCCGCTGCCTAAAATCCATAACCGCCAGGCCACCGCTGAGGACGAAGAGCGTTACCAGACCATCTTTGCCAAGCACGAAGGCGCCGTAGCCGCCCCGACAGCCGGCATGCATTTCAGCCGTGAGATCATGAAAAGGCTTGAACTCCAGGGTGTTTCATTTGCAGAAATCACGCTTCACCTCGGCCTTGGTAATTTCCGCACCATTGATGTGGAAGATTTAACCAAGCACAAAATGGATTCGGAAGAGATGATCATTGAGCAAGAGGCGGTCGACATTGTTAACCGTTCCATGGCCAAAAAAGGCCGTATCGTGGCTGTGGGAACAACCACCATGAAAGCCATTGAATCGTCGGTAACCGTTTCAGGAAACCTCAAGCCTTACCGGGGATGGACCAACAAGTTCATCTTTCCTCCGTATGAATTCAGCATTGCCAACTCCATGATCACCAACCTGCACATGCCACAGTCGCCCATGATGATGATGGTAGCTGCATTCGCCGGCTATGACCTGCTGATGAAGGCCTACGAAATTGCCATAGACAAGAAGTACAAATTCTTCACCTACGGCAACCCGATGCTGATCATTTAACCTTTTCACACTTCCTTGAAAAAAACGGCGATTATCGTGGCAGGCGGCACCGGAAGCCGGATGCACGCAGATATCCCAAAACAATTCCTTCTGCTGGCCGGACAGCCTGTGCTGATGCACAGCCTCAACGCTTTTCAGGATGCATTTCCCGGCATTTCAATTGTCCTGGCCCTTCCTGCCTCACAGTTTGCCGCCTGGGATGAGTTGTGTTCCCTGCATTCATTTCTTGTTCCACACCAGGTTGTTGCAGGCGGCGAAACACGGTTCCACTCTGTTCAGAACGCACTTGCATGTGTGGATGATGAAGGCCTGGTTGCCGTCCATGACGGCGCAAGGCCACTGATCTCTCCTGCGTTGATCCGTGATGTATTTCTTACCGCCGGAGAACACGGGAACTGCATCCCGGCCATCCCCATGCGGGAATCAGCAAGAATTGTGTCTGAAAAAGGCCTCAGCAGCGCTGTTGACCGGAACATATACCGGATTGTGCAAACTCCGCAGGTTTTTCACACGGCCACACTGAAAAAAGCTTATGCTCAAAAATACCGGGAGAGTTTTACCGATGATGCCATCGTCGTTGAAGGTATCGGGGAGCAAATCCACCTGGTTGATGGGGATCCGGTGAATCTGAAAATAACTTACCCGTATGACCTGGCTGCAGCGGAGGTGCTTATTGCTCCTACCCTTTCCTCCCTTTCCATCTATACGGCACCACCAGCCCCAGCCCCCCCGCCAACGGCACATAAATAAGCTGAAAGATCTGGGCAAGGATATAATACCGCATCATTTTCTGCTTCCCGAAGAACCTGCTCATTTTCCATACCATCGGAAATTCAAACAGCACCTTCACCATCCAGAAGAGCAGTGAGATGAACCATACCGGGGGAAAGAGCGCTCCGGCCACCATCCCGGCAAATAAAAAAAGATGGGCAAGGTATGTAACGAGTCCGACAAATATTACTGCAGGATCACGATAACCCCTGCTTTTTGACACCCAGCGCAACCGCTGATGGATAAAACCTGCCAGGGTTGATTCTGGTTCGGTTGTAACAACAGACAATGGATCTGTATTAAAAACCAGCGACTTTTTTCCAAACTGTTTTCTGATGGTGCTCATCATGAACTGGTCGTCGCCCGAGGCATATTTCAGATTTTCGCGAAACCCGCCGCACTGTAAAAATGCCTCACGCCGGTAAGCCAGGTTTGCCCCGTTGCACATCACCGGAAAACCAAGCGCGGCACTGCCGGCCGTGGTGCCCATGAGCCCAAGAAATTCAAGGGACTGGATCTTTTGCAACAGGTTATGTTCGTTGTTAAAACAGACCGGCCCAAGCACCATTTGCACCCCGGGATCAGCAAATCCTTGCACCATGGAGCTGATCCATCCGGCACCATGGCGTGTATCTGCATCTGTAAATAATAGAATATCTCCTTTTGCCCTTGCCACGGCCCTTTCAATGGCACGCTTTTTCCCCCTGGCATTGGCTTCTGCTCCGGCGGCGGTCAAAAGGATCAACGGAAATTCCGGATAGTCCTCCGAAAACCGGCTAACCGACCCAACCGTGTCATCATCGGAATGATCATCAGCAACGATCACCTCCAGTGAGGCGGCCGGGTAATCCTGCTGAACCAAATCGTTCAGCGTTGAAATGATGGTATGCTCCTCATTCCTGGCAGCGATGATCACGGTGACGAACCCATTGTATTTCACCTTCTGCCCGGATTTTTTCCGCAGCGACTGTCTCAACCCGGCTGTAAAAGCCCGGATCAGGACAAGGTAGAGTACCGTAACCAGCAAAAACACCCACACATATATCTCGCGGTAGTCCATTATCCTGCAGATTTTCTGAAAAATTTCAACCGGAATACGAATACAGTGCCTATCAATGCCGGAATACCAAGATTGATAAGCCACAGCAGTGTGGAGGCCGCTAACACGCCGATGCTGTTGCTCCCGCCCGGCGTAAGGCCCTGGCCGAAATAAATCCCGAAGATATATAGTGCCACAGATCCCCGGATACCCAGCTCAGTAAGCGCAATCGTAGGGATCATGGCCATGATGAAATAGACCAGGGAAATGAGCAACAACGCGTCCGGGTAGGGAATGCTTATATGGAACAGCCTGAGAAGAATGTAAAACTGGGTAGAAAAAACAAGGTATCGGGTCAGACTGAGCAGCACCACCGCGGCAAGTTCACGGTTGTGGTAGAAGGCGAAAACACCGAGGTATTTCTGCCACCGTTTCAATCCGTTCTTTAAAATTCGTTCCTTGAGTGCAGCCAGGATGGAAACCCTGAAAAACAACGAAACAAGTATGATATCCAATGTCACGATGATCACGGCCAGGCTGTTGAAGAGATACCCGTGACTGAACCCGGAATCGGGCAAATAATTGCGGATAAAGATCAGCATGGCTGCTGAACCTGCGATGACAGTGATAAGAAGCTGGCTCATGCTGCCCACCAGCGTGATCAGGATGCCCTCAATCCGGCTGGCGGTTTTAAGGATGTAGATCCTGCCGAAGAACTCCCCCACCCTGTTGGGAATAACCGAACTGACACTGATTCCAGTCAGAACCGCCTGAAACGCATTGAAGAAGCTTACCACTTCCACTTTGCCGATCAGGTACTTCCATTTCAGGGCTTCCAGGCTCCAGTTTACGATCATCATAAGCCCGACCAGCAGGAGCCCGTTTTTGAACCCGGGTTCCGCCATGAAATTCTCAAGTGACACCAACAAACCGGGAATGTCGCCTTTCTGAAAAACCTGGTGGTAAATGAACAGGTAAGTGGATGCGAATATCGCCAGCTGTATCAGGAGGTTCAATATTTTCTGTACTTTTGGCGGGTTATTCATTTTTTTATGGCCGGCGAACGTATTATTTTAGGGATTGACCCGGGAACCACCATCATGGGTTATGGGGTGATCAGTGTGACCGGTAACAAAATGAGCATGCTCGCTTTGGGCGTGCTAAAATTAAACAAATACGATGACCATCCTTTGCGGCTGAAAATTATTTTTGAGCGCATGATCTCCCTCATTGAACAGTACCACCCCGATGAGCTGTCGATTGAGGCGCCTTTTTTCGGCAAGAATGTACAATCCATGCTTAAACTCGGGCGGGCACAGGGTGTTGCCATTGCTGCAGCCCTTTCACGGTCCATTCCCATCTTTGAATATTCCCCGCGGAAAATCAAACAATCCATTACCGGCAAAGGCGCAGCCTCCAAAGAACAGGTGGCAGCCATGCTGATGCACCTGCTGCAGATCACTGAAAATCCTGAAACCCTTGATGCCACCGACGGGCTGGCAGCAGCAGTTTGCCACTATTTCCAGAATGGCAGGCCGGAGGTTGGAAAAAAGTTTTCGGGATGGAAGAGTTTTCTGGCGGCGAACCCGGAGCGTATGGGAACCCCTTAAGCAGTTACATCAACTTCTGATACACCATCCACCACCGGTCGGGAATATCATTTTCGCAGGCGATCTGGTAATCTTTATAGGAGCAGGGTACAAGGTAGTGCCTTTCGTATTTCAGGCGCTGTTCGGCAGGCAGGGGGATCTCCATCCACCAGCGGTCGGTTTTTTTGCTCTTGTAAAAAACGATTTCTTCCTTGTGGTCGCGGATGCTGACCCTGTATTTCAGGTAATCCTCCTCGTTTTTAAATGGGAAATCATGAGCGCGGTTGTAATAGCCGTCAATGAAGTACCAGATCATCTGGGCCACCAGGTGAGCTGTTTGCCCGGCCTTGTCAAACCTGGGATTCACTTCGTAGAAGCCGATGGATGTGAGTTTATCGCTCAACCCTGCATACCGTATAATCTGGCACGCCTCCTCTCCGTAAAATCCGTTGGGAGTAGCATTTGCATTCCCGGGCGCATCGGAATAGCGTATTGAAGAGACATCAAATGTGAGCATATCCGCATTCCTGACGATGGGCTCAACATCTTCGAGCGTTTCGCGGACAATACCCAGCCGGAACGTATCAAAAAACAGATTCTTCATCAGTTTGAGTGCGTCCTGATCCACGAAGTAGGTCTGATACCCGATGTTGGCGTAGTTGAACAGGTAGTTTGGCTGATGGAGAATGATGCTGCTCATGTAGGACTGGGAACTGAGTTCTTCCTCCGATTTCCCCAGGTCAAACATCGGATCAACCGCAACAATATTGATAATCTGCCCCAGGCTCTGGTATGCAAGATAGTTTGCGTAAGTCAGGTCCTGGCTCCCGCCGATGATCACCGGGAGGACATTGTTTTCAACCATTTCGGCAATGACCGAAGTCAGTGCAAAATAGGTGTCGGTAATGGAAAACCCGGTCTTTATATTTCCAAGGTCAACCATCTTAACCGGGTAAGGCCCGATATTCAGTTTGAACAGGTACTTCCTGATCTCATTCGGTGCAAGCCCGCACCCCTCATTGCCCACAGCCCGCCTGTCGTCGGTAACACCGATCAGGGCAATGTTGGCGTTTGCAAAATCGGGCAATCCGTTCTCTTCCGTATGCAAACCGATGATATTGCCCAGCAGGAGCTGTCCTGCTGCTTCTCCGCTGTAAGGAAATTCCTCTGAACTGAGGGGATCAAAAAAAGCTGAAATATCCATGAGGCTTTACTTTTTCTTCTTGGATTTTGATTTGGAAGGTTGTGTTTCAGCAATGATACGCTTGCAATCCTCCAGGGTAAGCGCCTTGGGGTCTTTCCCTTTCGGGATTTTATAGTTCTCCTTGTTGCATGCGATATAGGCGCCAAAACGGCCATTCAGCACCTGTATCAGGGTTTTGTCGTCAGTGAATTCATGAACGATCTTCTGACTGTCGGACTGCCGCTTGGCAACAATGATCTCACTTGCATGATCAACCTCTACCGTTAATGGGTCAACATCCTTCGGAAGGGAAAAAAAGAGCGATTTGTGCCTGATATAGGGACCAAACCTCCCGATGGCAACCACTACGTCGGAATCCTCAAACTGGCCAATATTACGCGGCAGTTTGAAAAGGTCCATCGCCTCATCAAGGGTAATGTTATCAAGGCTTTGTCCCTTCTTCAGGGAGGCGAATTTAGGCTTGGCCTCGGCATCCGCATCGCCCAGCTGGACCATCGGGCCGTACCTGCCGATTTTTACAAATACATTTTCACCTGTTTTCGGATCTTTTCCCAGGAGCTTTTCTCCGCTTACCTTGCCGGTATTCTCCTGGGTGGCTTCAATTTGCTTATGGAACGGGAAGTAAAACTCCTTGATCATCTGGTTCCATACCATCCTGCCTTCGGCGATCTCATCAAACTCCTCTTCAACGCTGGCGGTAAAGTTGTAATCAAGGATATTATTGAAATGCTGCACAAGGAAATTATTGACAAGGGTTCCGATATCCGTCGGGAAAAGTTTTGACTTTTCAGAACCGACACTCTCTGACTTAACCTCCTCGGTGATCTTTGATTTCTTTAAGGTCACAAGCGTATATTCCCGCATGATTCCCGTCCGGTCTTCCTTGACTACATAGCCTCTCTTCTGGATAGTTGAAATAATGGGCGCATAGGTTGAAGGACGTCCGATTCCCAGTTCTTCCAGTTTTTTGACCAGCATGGCTTCGGTGTACCGGAAAGGTTGCTGTGTGAATTTTTCCTGTGCCGACATTTCGTTGAGGTCAAGACTGTCGCCAGCTCTCATTGGAGGAAGCATCCCCTCCTCACCGCTTTGTTCTTCTTCATCGGTGGATTCCATGTAAACTTTCAGAAATCCGTCAAATTTGATCACTTCGCCCCTGGCGATAAATTTCTCCTCGGCCTTTGAAACGCCGATGGTGACATTTGTTTTTTCAAGTTCGGCATCGGCCATCTGTGAAGCGATGGTCCTTTTCCAGATCAGTTCATAGAGCCGCTTGTGCGTTTTATCGCCCTCAATGGTCTTGTTGGTCATGTAGGTGGGACGAATTGCTTCATGCGCCTCTTGTGCTCCCTTGGTCTTTGTGGCGAATTTGCGGGTTTTTACATATTCAGCCCCGAAAGAAGCAATGATTTCATTGCGCGACATGGCCAGCGCCATATCCGACAGGTTCACCGAGTCGGTACGCATGTAGGTGATGAGTCCGGATTCATAGAGTTCCTGGGCCACACGCATGGTGTTGGCAACCGAAAAGCTGAGTTTCCTGGAGGCTTCCTGCTGCAGTGTTGAGGTGGTAAAAGGCGGGGCGGGAGACTTCTTGGCAGGTTTTGTATCAACGTCCTCAATGGTATACTGTGCATCAATGCATTTCTGCAGGAACGCAACAGCATCTTCCTTTTTAACAAACCGCTTGTTCAGCTCCGCCTTTACGGCACTCAGCTTATCCCCGTTTTTCACGATAAAGTCGCCAACGATCCTGAAAGCAGAAGTGCTGAGAAAAGCTTTGATCTCTTCTTCGCGTTCAACGATCAGCCTGACAGCAACCGATTGCACCCGTCCGGCGGAAAGCGACGGTTTGATCTTTTTCCATAAAAGGGGCGACAGCTCAAATCCCACAAGCCGGTCAAGTACCCTGCGCGCCTGCTGGGCATCAACCAGGTTCTTGTCGATGCTCCTTGGATGCTCAATGGCTTCCTGGATGGCGGTTTTGGTGATTTCGTGGAAGGCAATGCGTTTTGTTTTGCTTTCATCAAGGCCCAGCGCTTCGATCAGGTGCCATGAAATGGCCTCTCCTTCACGGTCCTCGTCAGATGCAAGCCACACAACTTCCGATTCTTTGGCAAGTTTCGTCAGTTCGGCTACAACCTTCTTCTTCTCAGGTGAAATGATATATTTTGGAATAAATCCTTTTTCAATATCAACGCCAAGATCTTTTTTTGACAGATCGGCAACATGCCCCATGCATGACCTCACTATAAAGTCCTTTCCCAGAAACCCGCCAATGGTTTTGGCCTTGGCCGGAGACTCAACAATCACTAAGTTTTTTGTCATTCAATTATCCTGTTACGTACTCAAAATCCGGTGCAAAAGTAAGACAATTAACTTAATCCTTACCTTTGCACCTTATTTTTATGCTTAATCGGCTTATATGCCAAAAGGTAATACAACAACGTGAAAAATAATAAAAAAATATATATAGAGACCTATGGGTGTCAGATGAACTTTTCTGACAGTGAGATTGTTGCTTCAATTTTAAAGGAAAACGGATACGAGTATACCGACGATCTGACGTCGGCCGGGATCATTTTTGTGAACACCTGTTCCATACGGGAAAATGCCGAAGACCGGGTAAGGAAACGGCTTCATTACTTTAAGTCGCTCAGGAAGAAGAACCCCGGCCTGCTTATCGGCCTCCTGGGATGTATGGCCGACCGCACGAAGACTGCGCTGATGGACGATGAACAGCTGCTCGACCTTGTTGCCGGGCCTGATTCGTACCGGCACCTCCCCCAACTCCTTGAACAGGTTGGTACCGGCCGCAGGGCCATTGACACAATCCTCTCCGTGGATGAAACGTATGCCGATATTACCCCGGTCAGGCTTGATTCAAACGGTGTTTCCGCATTCATTTCCATCATGCGCGGTTGTGAAAACTATTGTTCCTACTGTGTGGTTCCTTCAACCCGCGGACAGGAACGCAGCCGTGATGCCGCTTCCATCGTTCGCGAAACCCGCGACCTTTTTGACCGGGGATACCGGGAAGTGACCCTGCTGGGACAAAATGTTAATTCATACGCCTGGAAAAGCGGAAACGACACCATCAATTTTTCAGACCTGCTCAGGCAGGTGGCAGCCGTGAACCCCCTGATGCGGATCAGGTTTGCGACATCCCACCCCAAAGATATTTCCGACGACCTCCTGCATGCCATTGCAGACAACCATAATTTATGCAAGGCGATTCACCTGCCGGTGCAATCGGGGAGCAACCACATGCTTGACCTGATGAACCGCAAATACACCAGGGAGCAATACCAGGAGCGTATTGAGGCGATCAGGCGGATCATTCCCGGCTGTACCATTTCTACCGATATTATTGCAGGTTTCTGTGACGAAGCGGAAGAGGACCACCGCGACACCCTCTCGCTCATGGAATGGGTCGGGTACGACGCAGCGTATATGTTTAAATATTCGGAACGGCCGCAAACGCTTGCTGCAGACACACTGAAAGACAACATCCCGGAGGAGGTCAAAGACCGCCGGCTGACAGAAATCATCAACCTGCAGCAGAAACTGTCGCTGGCCAATAACCTCAGCGATGTCGGAAAAACTTTTGAGGTTCTTGTGGAAGGAAGATCAAAACGGTCAGAAAACCAGTACTTTGGAAGGAATTCCCAAAATAAGGTCGCCGTCTTCACCAAAACCGCCTCCGGACCGGGTGAATATGTCACGGTGAGAATAACCGGGGCAACTTCTGCAACGTTGCTGGGGGAGGTTATTTAAAAAAAATGTACTTTTGCCCTTTCAACTCAAGGTTTAGATGAAAAAATTACTTGCGCTGCTCTCCAGGTCTGTCTTTATATTTATATTACTGGGTGGATTGCTGTTTTCCTGCGTGCCACAGAAAAGAATAAAATATCTTCAGAAAGCACAGGAGAACGACACCGCTTT
Source organism: uncultured Bacteroidales bacterium (assembly GCA_903959905.1). Classification (GTDB taxonomy): domain Bacteria; phylum Bacteroidota; class Bacteroidia; order Bacteroidales; family FEN-979; genus CAIVAT01. The sequence goes on along the minus strand of CAJBYO010000015.1, from coordinate 69,773 downwards.
TTTCAATGCCCGCAAACGCGATGCGAATTATAAAATTCAGGTAAAAGACAACCTCTATATCCGTGTATTTGCTCTGGATGAAAAGGCCTTCCTGTTTTTCAACAAGCAGTCGGGCTCAAGTTCCTATAACGATTATGCAAATGACGCATCCATTTACCTGAACAGTTACAGTGTAAGTGCCGATGGCAACATTGATTTCCCCATTGTCGGCAAAGTGAATGTGGTTGGCTTCACCGTTGACCAGGTCAAGGCGGATTTGCAAAAACTGATCGGAGAGTATCTGAAGGAAATTACGGTGGTGGTAAAGCTGGTTAATTTCAGGGTCACCGTGGTTGGTGAAGTTATGCGCCCGGGTGAATTCACCATCTACAAGGATGAAGTGAACCTGTTTGAAGCGATATCACTGGGGGGCGACATGACCGAATTCGCTAACCGCAACAGGGTGGCGCTGATCAGACAGGTAGCAGGCGGATCACGGGTTCATTACCTTGACCTGACCAGTGAAAAAATTCTCAGCTCTGAATACTATTACCTCCAGCCAAACGACATTATTTATGTTTCACCCCTTGGATACAAGCGCTGGGGGCTTGGTTCCACTTTCCCGTGGGCCATTGTGCTGGGTTCCGTCACCACTGCCTTGTTGCTGATAAATTATATCAAAAAATAGCATTGCCCGTGAACGATAATATTAAGGATTTAACCCAACAGCAGCAATCCGTTGATTATAAAATCATTCTGTTCAAACTTTACCGTTACTGGTACTTCTTTGCCATTACCATTTTCATTGCACTGATTGTCGCCTTTATTTTTAACAAATACACCAAGCCGGTGTACGAGGTGAAAACAACGGTACTGGTTAAAGATAAGTCGGAGAACAAACTGAATCCCCAGGATCTGCTGGGCATGGGCCTGTTCAACAACATGCAGAACCTCCAGAATGAGATCGGGATCCTCTCGTCATACACGCTGACCTACCGTGCTGTCACCAAAATCGGATTTGAGGTTTCCTATTTCAAGGAGGAGAACTTTGTTACGAAGGAACTCTACCTCGACAGCCCCTTCAACGTAATTATGGATACCGCATTCCCGCAGCCGGTCAACATGTTTTTCAATATCAAATTGATTTCCAGGGATAAGTTCAGCCTGGAAACCAATGACGAGGCCATCAGGTTTTTCAACTTTTCAACGAGGAGAATGGTGAAAGACCGTAAAGACAATGTGATCGTTGATCAGACTTACAGTTTCGGGCAGGAGATCCAGACGAAGAATTTCAAATTCAAGGTGGTGCTGACAGATAAATTTGACGACCAGCAGGACCTGAAAAAATCGTTCTCATTCATCTTCAAGAATTACGATGCACTCGTGAAGGAGTTCAAAACCTTCAACATTGAACCCATTTACAAGGAAGCGTCCATCGTTGAGATCACCCTCCGGGGCGGAAATGTTGACAAACTTGTCGACTTCCTCAACACCCTGACCAAAGAGTATCTTGCAAAAGGGCTTGAAAAGAAAAACATCGTTGCCACCCGCACCATTTCATTTATTGACAATGAGTTAAAAGGAATAACCGACTCTCTCAATGCCTCTGAGAAAGCGCTCATGCTTTTCAGAACCAACAAAGAGATCATGAACCTCAATGATGAGGCCAAGCAGGTTTTTGAAAAGATGATGCAGCTGCAGGACGAAAAGGCTGTGCTCCTGGTCAAATCAAAGTACCTGCAGAACATGAAGGAGTACATTGAAAAGAACCAGAAATTTGATGAACTTATCGTTCCGGCCTCCATGGGAATTGACAACACGGTGCTGAACGACCTCACCATGCAGCTCACAACGCTGTACATGAAACGTACCGAGACTTCACAGTACTCCAAAATAAAGAACCCGAGCCTCATGGCCATTGACCTGCAGATCGCCACGACAAAAAATGCGCTGTACGAAAATGTGAAGAGTGCCATCAATTCAAACAACATCGGCCTGAAAGAGGTGAACGACCGAGTGGCTGTCATCAACGGTCGTATCAGCGGCCTTCCGGAAACGCAACGGGTGCTTTTTGGCATTGAGCGTAAATTCAAACTCACGGACGCCATCTACACATACCTGCTTCAGAAGCGCTCGGAGGCCCAGATTTCGCTCGCTGCAAATCTTTCCGACAACGAAGTGGTGGATGAGGCATCGTCTGTTGGCCTGGCCCCCGTTTTTCCAAAAAAGACACTGAATTATATCATTGCCCTGATCCTGGGCATTTTTGTGCCGATCATCTACATCATCGGGAAAGATTATTTCAATGACAAGGTCATGGAACGGGAGGATGTGGAGAAACTGACGAAACTGCCTATTGTCGGGCACATCATTCACAGCGACAAGCCCAGCACGATTGTTGTGATTGACTCGCCTAAATCAACCATTGCCGAATCATTCCGATCGGTCAGGACCAACATCAACTACCTGCTCCAGGGCAAGGAAAAACAGACGGTGCTGATCACCGCAGATATGGTCAGTGCCGGTAAAACCTATATTTCCATCAACCTGGCCTCCATTTTCGCCCTCTATGGCAAAAAAACGCTGCTGATGGGGTTTGACCTCCGGAAACCAAAGATCTTTGAAGATTTCGGATTGACAAATGCCGCCGGCATCAGTTCATTTATGATCGGCAAAAACAAGCTGGAGGAGATCATTCAATTTTCAGGCATTGACAACCTTGACATCATTATGTCGGGCCCGATTCCACCCAATCCCGCCGAGTTGATCGCCTCGCAGAAGTGTACCGACATGTTTACCCAGCTGAAAGAGATGTACGACTACATCATTATAGATACGCCTCCTGTCGGGCTGGTAACAGACGCCTTCCTGCTGATGAAACACGTGGATGCAACCCTGTTCCTGGTGCGCCAGGGATTCACCCATAAGAAGATTTTCGGTTCAATTATCCGCGACATGGAGCAACGCAATATTTCCAACCTTGCCGTGCTCATCAATGATGTCAAGCTCAACAGGAGTTCCTACGGCTACGGATATGGCTACGGATATGGGTATGGTTACGGATATGGATACGGATACGGGTCGGGATACGGGTATGGCTACGGTTATGGCTATTATTCGGACGACAAGGAAGCATCCAATAAAAATAAATCTTTTCTTCAGCGGTTATTTGGCAAATCTTAGGAGGTAATAGGGCATGAGTAATTATCACTTGACTCACCTGAAAGAGTTGGAGTCTGAAGCAATTTACGTGTTGAGGGAGGTGGCAGCGCAGTTTGAACGCCCTGTACTGCTGTTTTCGGGTGGGAAGGACTCCATCGTGCTGGTTCATCTTGCACGGAAAGCCTTTTATCCTGCAGCCATTCCATTCCCCTTGCTTCACATCGACACCGGGCATAATTTTGCTGAAACGCTCGTTTTCCGGGATAACCTGGCGAAGTCGGTGAATGCCAGGCTTCTCGTGGGTTCCGTTCAGGAATCCATTGACAGCGGGAGAGCCGTAGAGGAAAAAGGAATCAATGCCAGCAGAAATGTACTTCAAACAGTGACTTTACTTGATGCCATTGAGAAGTACAAGTTTGATGCAGCCATTGGCGGTGCCAGGCGTGACGAGGAGAAGGCAAGGGCCAAGGAACGGTTCTTTTCACACCGGGACGAATTCGGCCAGTGGGATCCCAAAAACCAGCGGCCGGAACTCTGGTACATGTTCAACGGAAAAAAAAGAATGGGTGAACACTTCCGGGTGTTTCCCATCAGCAACTGGACAGAGATGGACGTGTGGCAATACATCCTGGCCGAAAATATAGACCTGCCCAGTATTTACTTTACCCATGAGCGGGATGTCTTCTTCCGCGACGGGGTTTGGCTGGCGGCCGCCTCTTTCATGGAGATGAAACCGACAGAAAAAGTTGAATTCAGGCGGGTACGCTGCCGCACGGTCGGCGATATATCATGCACAGGGCTTTCTTTGTCAACAGCAGACACTGTCGAAGACATTATTCAGGAAATAGCCGCCACACGGGTTACAGAACGGGGAAGCCGCTATGACGACAAACGGTCGGAAGCGGCCATGGAAGACCGGAAAAAGGAGGGTTATTTTTGATGGAACGGACATTTTCTACGAAAGCCTATCTTGACATGGAACTCCTGCGGTTTACCACCGCAGGAAGTGTTGATGATGGTAAAAGCACACTGATCGGACGCCTTTTATACGACAGCAAATCAATTTTTGAAGACCAGCTTGATGCTGTAAAACGTGCCAGCGTGCAAAAAGGCAGCGAACACCTCAACCTGGCCCTTTTTACCGACGGCCTTCGCGCCGAACGGGAACAGGGAATCACCATTGACGTGGCTTACCGCTATTTTGCCACACCGCAGCGCAAATTCATTATTGCAGATACACCGGGCCATATTCAGTATACGCGGAATATGGTTACCGGCGCGTCAACCGCCAATGCCGCCATTGTATTGATTGATGCCCGAAACGGCGTGATAGAACAGACCCACCGCCATGCGTTCATCGCCTCCCTGCTGGGAATTCCGCACATCATCGTATGCATCAACAAAATGGACCTGATGGATTTCAGGGAGGATGTGTACACTTCCATCATGACTGATTTCCAGAATTTCGCAGACAAAATATTCCCCGGGAAGGATATGCGCTTCATCCCCATCAGCGCCCTGAAAGGCGACAACGTGGTGAAGCCGTCAGAAAACATGCCATGGTACAACAACGGCACGCTGCTCTACCACCTTGAGACCATTCCCATCAGCCAGGACCATGACCTTGTCCACCCGCGCTTCCCGGTGCAGTACGTCATCCGGCCTGAATCGGACGAGTTTCACGATTACCGCGGATATGCAGGAAGAGTTGCAGGCGGATTTTTTCATCCGGGCGATAAAATCGTTGTCCTTCCTTCTGGTATAGAGAGCGAAATTACATCTGTGGATACGCTCTCAGGGCCGATTTCCGAAGCACATGCTCCCATGTCGGTCACGCTCACACTGAAAGACGACGTGGATCTCAGCAGAGGCGATATGATTGCCGGAGCCGGAGATGTTCCGCTGCAAAGTTGCGATATATCGGCCATGATCTGCTGGATGAACCAGAAACCCCTTCAGCTGCATGGCAAATATGCACTCAGGCATACCACTAGAGATTCACGCTGCATCATCAAAGAAATTGACTACGTGCTAAATATCAGTACACTGGAAAAAATGACGGATAACAAAACCATCAGGATGAATGATATAGCACTGATCCAGCTGCGCTCCACCAAACCGCTGTTCTTTGACCCATACACAACGAACCGGATTACCGGCAGTGTGATCCTCATTGATGAATCAACCAATGAAACAGTTGCTGCCGGTATGATCGTTTAGTCCCCGGTTTCTGTCTTATTCAATTGTTTCTGATCGGTTTTCAACAATAAAACGTAAAAAAATCAGTTACTTTGAATGTTCTCTTTGTTCATTTCAGAAAACCGTTATTCATGAAGATTCTTCGTTACTTTCTGACCAGTTTCCTTTTTATTTCAGGATTTTTCCAGGCCTTTGCCCAGCAGGTACCCATCGGCCAGTGGCGTGATGAACTTCCCTATACCCTGGTCAATTCCATAACGGATGCCGGGACACGGGTTTATGCCTCAACTCCTTATGCTGTATTCTATTACGACAAGGAGGATAACAGCGTGGTGAGGATAACCAAGATTTCAGGATTATCTGACATCGGCATCAGCACGATCAGTTACAGCAAGGAGTACAAAACCCTTGTCATCGCTTACAGCAACGCGAACATCGACCTGATCAAGAACAACACCGTTATCAACATTTCTGATATCAAACGCAAACCCATCCTGGGAAATAAAACCATTAACAACATTTATTTCAGGGGGAAAGATGCTTACCTTTCATGCGGATTCGGCATTGTAGTGCTTGACATTGACAAAGAAGAATTCCGCGACACTTACTATATCGGCAAAGACGGGAGCCAGGTAAATGTGCTGGCCCTCACCAAAAACCAGGACGACACGCTGTTTGCTGCAACCGAGAAAGGAATTTACAAAGCCGGCGCTAACGACCCGAACCTTTCCAATTTTGCCTCCTGGAGAAAAGATTCAAGGATTGATTCCACGGCAACATACAACACGATAACCTATTTCTCCGGCCGCGTTTTTGTCAATAAAAAGCTGGCAAACGTTCCTACTGATACGATTTATTCATTTGCCAGCGGGCAGTGGACACGATGGCAGCAGGATTTTTACAACCCGGTGATGCACCTTGAGTCAAACAACCAGTACCTTGTTGTTGCATACAATTATTTTGTGAATGTCATCGACACTAATTTTGACCTTTTTGTGCGTGTTTCAGCCGCCCTCTACCCGCAGGTTGGCATCGCCGATGCCGAAGGGCTCATCTGGGTAGGCGACACCTATAACGGGCTGCTCAACTACAACCCGGCAACCTTCGCCACCAATCAAGTGAAGCTGAGCGGCCCACTGACAGCCCTTGCCTTCAGCATGACCACCCGTGGCAATGAACTCTACATCGCACCCGGCGGACGTGACGGATCATTCGGCTATATCTGGACACAACCGCAGATATATCACTTCAACAATACCGACTGGAAAAATGTGGCTGCGATCAACAACCCGGTGATGAACGGGACCCATGATGTGGTTTGCATCGCCATTGATCCGAACGACAGCAAACATGTTTTCGCAGGAACTTATGCATCCGGGTTGCTGGAGTTATACAATGACTCGGTTATCAGGCGGTTTACATACGGCAACAGTTCGCTGCAGAACCACTCAAAATCCGATACTTCGGATATCCGCGTGGGCGGCGTTGCCTTCGACAGCAAAGGGAATCTCTGGGTGTCAACCTCCCACAACAACAATTGTGTCTCCCTGAAACGCGGCGACAACTGGAAGAGCTTTAACATCCCGGTCAACAATGAAAATGACCTTGGTTTTATGATCATCGACAAGCATGGCCAGAAATGGATCCAGATGCGTTACGGCACCATGAATTCAAATTCAGTACTTGTTTTTACCGACAACGGAACGCCTGATGATCCAAGTGATGACCAGTCAAGGCTGCTTAACTCATCGCCGGGCAGCGGCAACATCCCGGGCACCACCGTGCTCACCATGGCCGAAGATAAAAAAGGGGAAATCTGGGTGGGAACTGAAAAAGGGGTAGGCGTCTTTTACTCCCCGGAAAGTGTGTTCAGCGGACAAAATTTTGATGCCCAGCAAATTACGGTAACTCAGGGCCTTAATGTACAGTATCTCCTTGAGAATGAAACCGTCACGGCAATAGCTGTTGACGGGGCCAACCAGAAGTGGATCGGTACCGACCGTGGCGGCGTGTACCTCTTTTCAGAAGACGGGACGAAACAAATATATCATTTCACTTCCGAAAACAGCCCGTTGCTGTCTGACCGCATTACCTGCATTGCCATCAACCAGGATGGCGACGCATTTTTCGCCACCGACAAAGGGGTCATCTCCTTCCGCGCTGCGGCCACTCCGGGTGGCGAAACCAATGAAAACGTTTTTGCCTTCCCAAACCCTGTCAGGGAAAATTATGAAGGATACATCGCAGTGAAAGGCCTTGTAAGCAATGCCCAGGTCAGGATCACCGATATCAACGGTGTACTGGTTTATTCCACACGGGCGGAAGGAGGCCAGGCTGTATGGGACGGAAAGAACTTTAACGGAAAGAAAGCACTTACCGGCGTTTACCTGGTGTATGCCTCGAACGATGACGGTACTGAAAAGGTTGTGACCAAGATCCTTATCATCAACTGATGCTGCACTCAACAAGAGGCATCGTTTTTCATACCGTCAAATACTCCGAAACCAGTATAATCGCTAAGATTTATACAGATCTTTTCGGAATCCAGTCATACCTTTTCAGGGGAATCCGCGGCACAAAATCAAAAACAAAGCCGGGGCTGTTCCAGTCGATGACCCTGCTTGACCTGGTGGTATACCATAAGGAGAACCAGTCGCTGCAGTCCGTGAAAGAGGTTCACCTCGCCCATGCCTTCAAATCCATTCCCTTCGACATCATTAAAAGTTCTGTAGCCCTGTTCATCAATGAACTGCTTTACAAAGTGATCAGGGAGGAAGAGCCCAACCCCGCCCTGTTTGACTTTCTCTGGACCTCCACACAGCAACTGGATGATGCCGAAACCAGTGTATCAGGCTTCCACATTACGTTTGCAGTGCGGCTCATGCATTTCCTGGGAATCTTTCCCCATGACAATTACTCCGCGCTGAGCCCTGTCTTCAACATGCGTGAAGGCCTTTTCCAGCCGGCCATTCCCGACCATCCTTATTATCTTTTGCCCGATACCAGCGTGCTGCTACACAAATTGCTTGAAAGCAGCGGCGAACCAGATGAACTCCCGGGCGAACCCGTTGACTGGAACCATGGAGGATTATTCCCGAATGCCGGATCCAGGAAACAGATCCTTGAAACGATCCTCGTCTATTACCAGCTACACCTGCCGGGGTTCAAAGGCGTGCAGTCGCATCTCATCCTGCATGATGTATTGGCGTAAATCCTTATCTTTGCCGAAAATTTGGCAACATGATAACAGGATTATCCGAACAGGAAACCATACGCAGAAATTCACTAAGCGAGATCATTAAACTTGGCATTAACCCTTACCCGCCGGAAACATTTGAAGTCAACGTAAAATCTTCCGACATCAAAGCAAACTACCCGGCCGACAATACACTCTATCAGCAGGCAAGCATCGCCGGCCGGATCATGAGCCGACGGATCATGGGCGCGGCGTCCTTTGTTGAACTCCAGGACGAAAGCGGCAGGATCCAGATCTATGTAAAACGGGATGACATCTGCCCCGGAGAGGATAAAACACTATACAATACCGTGTTCAAGAAACTGCTTGACATCGGCGACATCATTGGAATCACCGGGTTTGTTTTCATCACCCAGATGGGGGAAATCACCATCCATGTGCAGTCGCTCAAATTGCTGAGCAAGTCGCTCCGTCCGCTGCCGATCGTGAAGGAGAAGGAAGACGAGGTTTTTGATGCCTATACAGATCCTGAGCAAAGATACCGCCAGCGCTATGTCGACCTGATTGTAAACCCGGATGTACGCGATGTTTTCGTAAAACGGAACATCCTCCAGAATTCAATGCGCAATTACCTGAACGCCAAATCATACCTGGAAGTTGAAACCCCGATATTGCAACCCCTCTACGGTGGTGCCGCTGCACGACCGTTCAAAACATTTCACAACACGCTTGATATGACCCTGTACCTCAGGATCGCCAATGAGCTTTACCTGAAACGGCTTATTGTCGGGGGCTACGACGGGGTGTATGAATTCTCAAAAGATTTCCGCAATGAAGGCATGGACCGGTTCCACAACCCTGAATTCACCCAGATGGAACTTTACGTTGCCTATAAGGACTATGAATGGATGATGGACCTGGTGGAGGAGATGGTGGAGAAGATCGCCTTCGATCTTCACGGTAAAACAGAAGTGCAGGTGGGTGAAAATCTCATCGATTTCAAGCGGCCATGGAAACGGTTTACCATGTTTGAAGCCATTCAACATTTTACCGGGATCAATATCGACGGCAAATCGGAGGATGAACTCGTTGCCATTGCAAAGGAGCTTGATGTGCCCATCGACCACACCATGGCCAAAGGCAAACTGATTGACCAGATCTTCGGCGAAAAGTGTGAACCTTTTCTTATTCAGCCTACTTTTATCACCGATTACCCGGTGGAAATGTCGCCACTGGCAAAAAAACACCGCAGCAAGCCCGGACTGGTTGAGCGATTTGAAGCGATCTGCAACGGGAAAGAGCTTTGCAATTCATTCTCTGAGCTGAACGATCCGATCGACCAGCGTGAACGGTTTGAGTCGCAGCTCGAACTCGGCAAGCGGGGCGATGATGAATCCATGGTGCTTGACGAAGATTTCCTCCGCGCCCTTGAATTCGGGATGCCACCCACTGCCGGACTTGGCATTGGCATTGACCGGCTCACCATGATCATGACAAATTCAGCTTCCATTCAGGATGTGCTGTTCTTCCCGCAGATGAGGCCGGAGAAGAAGCAGGCAAGTGAGGAAGTGGCGAAGTAGCGAAGTGGCGGATTAGTGTTAATGAAAGAGGACAATTCGTTTTACCGTTGTGTTGTTTCCGGATATCATTCGGCACATGTAGATTCCATCTGGGAGTCTCACTCCCTCCGCATCAGTTCCGTTCCAGTGAATGGTTGTGATACCTGGTTCAAGGATTTGCGAAACCAGGGTGTTTACTTTGGTTCCACGGACATCCAGGATGTCAACAATAACCTTCTCCCGATCTGGAATGCTAACAGCAATATTTGTTTCATCACTAAACGGATTGGGGTATATTTTCCCGATCAAAGCGATCGATGCAACTTCACGGAGCCCTGAAAGCAGGTCGTGATTTACCATGATGATTACATGGAAAACACCTGCAGTTGTAGTAACCCGCATACTGTCAACCTCATACTGAACAGCCGGGTTCATCAGGGTGACCAGCGGCATTTTTACACGGATGCCAAAACTGTCGGATGGGTTAACCATATGCGGCAGGGTCATGACCGTCATTGAATCAACATACCAGGGTAAAGATGTTCCGAATTGCTGAACCAGGCTGATGTTGACCGGCTGGCTAAGGTAATTGTGCAATTGGGTGATTTTACCCTTCAAACAATCTTCAGCTGTGATAAACCAGAGTGTATCCGGCACAGGCGCCAGGTTGGTATATATTGTCTGGAAGGTATAAGGATCAGGCTCCCCGATGAACGGGGCATTGGCATGCCGGCCCGACTGGTCGGCGGCGGTCAGGTAATATTTGATTATACTGCCCGCCGGTTGCTTCGGGATGGTACCTGAATAAAGATTGTCGGTCGTGTTAACCATAACCGCAGTATGGTAAGGTCCGCCATTTACTTTGAAGTGCACCAGTACTGAATCCCCAATCACTGGCTGGTGACTGCTGGCAATGATCTCCGCATACAGCTGATGGTCATATTCACACGGCTGGTTGCCGGAAAGCGGGATATGCTTGATGTGAAGAAGACCGATATCGGAAATTCCCATGACCCGGCAATGCAGGGCATCGGTTGACATCCAGGGTGTGGATGGGTTCCCGATAAAGCCAATTACCTCATATCCAGGCATGGCCTCTTCATAAACCGCTTTGGCGCTGTCGTCCCATGTGGTATTCATGAATGGCACAAGGACTTTGTTGTTGAGGATCACCGAGTTGCTGTATGGCTGATCCTGAGGGGTCTTTACCCGGTAAACCTTGTAATTGTATCCGAATGCACAAATCTGTGATCCCCAATAAGTAGCAGCAGATTCAAGGGCTGCATATTCCGGGTCGGATGTTAACGTCTTTCTTATCAGAATTTTATCAGGGGCCAGGAATTTACCCCAGCAGTCGATATGGTCAATGGTCGACTGCAGGTTGGGATCAGGAACAACCTGGAAATTGGTGATGCCAAGGTAATCACTCATTTTCTGGGCTATCTGCTCATGTGTTTGTGTCGGATTTTCAACCCACACCAGGTCGGTGGAAGCAGAAATTCCGTACCCGTCGGTCATGTAGTCGCCCCCGGTTGAAATCACGTCCATGCCAAACCAGGGTATGCCAAGCATTTCCGCCATTTTCTTGGGGATTTCATCATCATTCGGCCGCGGGCGGTTGTAGGGAAAATCAACAATGCCGATCTGTCGGGCACTGTCTGATTCAAACCAGGGGCCATAGTCCCTTGTCCAGTAACTGTCGGACGGGGCTATCAGAAAATTGCAATGACTTGTATCCACTCCGTTGGCTACATACTGGCTGATCACTGTGTTTTTCTGTGCAATGGAGGCAACAATGGTTGTAACTGTCACATCGGTTGCCATCTCCCTGATCAGGGTGATGGGAATGCCAAACGGATAGCGTACGAGCGCGCCCTGCATGCGGTCAAACTCGGCCACGTTCCTTACCGGTGGCGCGGGAGGGGCTGTAGGGATAAAACTCTTTCCGATTTCACTTTTGCGTAACAACTCATCAGGAGTCATTTCGTGCTGCAGGGGCGGACGATTGACTTGTGGATTGTCCTGGGCGAAAACCGAAGTATTTGCAAGTACAACTAAAAGGATAAAAGTGAAGATCTGTTTCATGGCAGGAGGTATCTGCTTACAAAAGTAACACTTTAGATGTTCTTTTAAAATCATTAAATTTGCTGAAAATTGAATATTGCCCGGATGAACAAAAAAGTCAGTGTCGCCCGCCTCTCCATATTCTCCAACAGCATCCTCATCATTCTTAAGTTATCGGTTGGACTGATCTCGGGTTCCGTCAGTATCATTTCAGAAGCCATTCATTCTTTCATGGACCTGCTGGCCTCCTTTGTGGCCTTTTTCTCCGTGCGGATATCCGACACCCCTGCCGATGAACGTCACCCCTACGGCCATGGAAAATTTGAAAACATATCCGGCGTCATTGAAGCCCTGCTGATTTTCGTCGCCGCTTTCTGGATCATCTACGAGGCTATTAAAAAAATCAGCCACCCGGAGGATGTTGAAAAGATTGGATTAGGGTTTGCCGTGATGCTGATTTCAGCTGTTGTAAACTTCTTTGTTTCCCGAAAAATTTACCGGGTCGCCAAAGAAACGGATTCTGTAGCCCTTGAAGCAGACGCCCTGCACCTTAAAACCGATGTTTACACCTCTGTTGGTGTGGCAAGCGGCCTGTTGCTGATGTGGCTCACCGGCTTTCACCTTGTTGACCCTATCGCAGCGATCCTGGTGGCACTTTTGATCCTCAAGGAATCGTTTGAACTTTTTTCCAAGGCCTATGCCCCGCTGCTCGACCTTGCCCTGCCACCCGCCGAGGTGGCCGATATTTCTGCCATGATACAGAAACGCTGTGTCGGACAAATGAGTTTCCATGACCTCAGAACAAGAAAGGCCGGCAACTATAAATACATCGATTTTCACCTGAACCTGGATCCTGAAAAAACTGTCAGGGAAGCCCATGAGATATGTGATCTGATAGAAGAGGACATAAAAAAAGCATTTGAGAACACGGAGGTTACGATCCATGTGGAAAATTTCTAAAATAAAACCCTATTTTTGCAGTTATTCTATAAACACTTATTGATTAAATTGTTATCATGGTATTGAAAAAAAACCAGGCTACCCTCTTTGCTTTTCTGCTTTTTCCGTTGTTTCTCACAGCCCAGCAACCCATTCGCCCGGATTCGACCATCAGGAACAAGCATTTTATTGAGGATGACCAGGTTGTAGTCATGCTTGACAGCCTTGCCAACCTTAAAATTTTTGAAGATGCCCAGTTCCCTAATGCGAACCAGTACCAGAACTGGAACAACTATTCCGATAACGACATTCCAACATTTCCCGATTCTGTATTCAGCGAGCGTATCGCCCTGATGAATGACCAGTCACCGTTTGAATATGTTTATAACGGTGAAGTGAAAAAATTCATTGAGCTTTATGGCGTCAGAAAACGCAAGCTGACTGCCCGCATCCTTGGCCTGACACAAATATATTTCCCGTTGTTTGAAGAGCAGCTCGACAGGTTCAACATGCCGCTTGAACTCAAATACCTGGCTGTTATTGAGTCAGCACTCAACCCGGTTGCCAATTCACCGGCAGGCGCCAAAGGATTGTGGCAATTCATGTACGGTACCGGCAAAGTTTACGGATTAAAGGTCAGCACCTATGTTGACGACCGTTTTGACCCATACAAATCAACGATAGCAGCCTGCGAACATCTCACCGACCTTTACGACATTTACGGCAGCTGGTCCCTGGCCCTTGCAGCCTATAACTCCGGTGCAGGAAATGTGAACAAGGCCATCAGGAGGTCGGGCGGCATCAAGAATTTCTGGGCCATTAAAAAATATCTTCCCAGGGAAACAGCCTCCTACGTTCCCGCCTTCATCGCCGCAAGCTACGTTCTGACCTATGCAAAGGAACACAAGATCAGTCCGGTTGACCCCGGGATATTGTACTATGAAGTGGACACCGTAACTGTGCACAACCCACTGTCGTTTGACCAGATCTCGGAAATGCTCAACGTTCCGATGGATGAAATTGTGTTTCTCAACCCTTCATTTAAGCACAAGGTTATCCCGGCCACGGCTGACAATCCATATAAGTTACGCCTGCGAAAAAAATATGTGGGCAATTTCATCAACAATGAAAGTGCCCTCTATGCCTACAAAACCAAAGAGGGACTTGCCAGTGAAACCATGGCACAGATGATTTACAGCACCTACCGGGAGTCGGAGCTTTATACAGTGAAAGGAGGGGAAACCGTTTCTTCCATTGCGAAAAAATTCCATATGACTCCGGCCGAATTAAAATCGCTCAACGGATTAAAGAAAAGTTCAGTCAAACCCGGGAAGAAAATTCTCGTCTATACGAATACATCCAAAGGAAAACCTTATGACGGAGGCGTCACATCCACCTATGTTCCGCAGCCAATGCCAAAAGACACCTCGGCAAAAACGGCTGGTTCAAGTCCGCCGGCTGAAATTCCTGACCCGACAACCGACAACACTGCTTCGAAACCTGAACCAAGCGTGAAATCGGTGCATGTTGTTAAAAGCGGGGAAAACCTCAGTATGATTGCCGCAAAGTATAACTGTTCATCGGCCGACCTGATGAAATGGAACGACCTTACGGATCAGAAAATCCTGATCGGCCAGAAAATAAAGGTAGTTTCAACCGGCACCACTGCGTCGGCCAAAGCTAAAACAGAGTCCTCCTCCAAACCAAAAACGAGCCCGTCAGGTTCCTCCAAATTTTCTTACTATACTATTCAAACGGGAGATAACCTCTGGGAAATTGCAGACAAATTTGATGTTACTGTTGCGCAACTCAAAGCCATTAACAAATTCAAAAACAACTCCAGGATCAGTCCGGGACAGAAGATTAAAATTCCCAAGTAACCTGCTTCCATACCAGCGAGGGTCTGTTTACTGTCAACCTAATCAATTTACGATTGGAAGAATGAGGGATTGCATACTAATTCTTCTTTCATCCAGAAATTACTTTGCAGCATTAAAAAATTGTTTTATTTTGTTGTTCAGTATTTTCCCCGTCATAGCAAAACCGCTTATTCAGAATATTTTCGGTTGTTCCGGGGAGCAACTCTAACGGTTTTGCGAGGAAAGAAAAACGGTTGTCCCCGAATTTGTTTTAAACGCATTAAAAGGTTATGAAACCACCCCGTCAGAATAATATCAGCCGCTGGGGCATCCTTGCAACCCTGCTTGCGTTGCTTTTTCCAGCCGCGATTCTTGCCCAGGATTCAATTACGCTTGAATACTGCTACAGCCAGGCAGAGAAGAATTTTCCGTTGCGCAGGCAACTCGACATGCTCGGGAATTCCAACACCCTGAAAGTCCGGAACCTTAACAAGGCCTACCTCCCGCAGTTCAACATCAACGGGAGTGTTTCCCTCCAGTCGGACGTTACCGAGGTATCGATTGATTTCCCCCAGGGAGCATCGGTGCCGATCATGCCTGAGCTCAGCAAGGACTGGTACAAACTGACACTCGATGTCAACCAGGTGATCTACGACGGCAATGTAACGCATTATCAAAAGCAGGTCGAGGTTTACAATCTCCGGGCCGATCAGAAAGCAGTAGAGATCGAACTGTATAAGCTTAAGGAAAGGATAAACCAGATTTATTTCAGTATCCTCCTGTTTGACCAGAACGAAACCCTGTTACAAAGCAACAAACAACGGATTGAGGCAAAACTGCTCGAAGTACGGTCGGGAATCCGCAACGGAGCAATGCTTGAGATGAATGCCGACCTGCTGCAGGCTGAACTGGTAAGACTTGACCAGCAGTTTACAGAAACCAGGATGGACCGCAGCACATCATACAGGATGCTTGCAGAACTTATTTCAACCCCTGTAAATGAAACAAGCAGGCTTTCCATCCCGGTTGTCACCCTGCCGGGAACCGTGTTTGAAGACAAACGGCTTGAAAATGAGCTGTTCTCCATCCAGCGGTCGCGGGTTGACCTGATGCGGAACATGATCACAACAAAGTGGAACCCGAAGATCTTCGCATACGGGCAGGCCGGTTACGGACGGCCGAGCCTCAACATGCTTGATGATACCTTTATGCCCTGGTGGCTCTTTGGTGCTAAACTGACATGGAATCCATGGAACTGGAACCAGAATAAAAATGAAAAACAGATCCTTACCATTCAGAACGACTTGTTGCGCACACAGCAGGAAACGTTTGACAAAAACCTGAAGATCAGCTCAGAAAAGGATCTTGGGGAGGTACTGAAATTTACTGAACTTATCTCCAAAGACAACCAGGCCATCGCTTTGCGTGAAAAAATAACAAAGACAGCCTCCTCGCAACTTGACAACGGCGTTATCACGTCGAGTGATTACCTTGCAAGACTGAATGAAGAGACACAGGCGCGAATGAATTTTGAAATGCATAAAGTTCAGCTGATCAAGGCAAAATTATCATACTTATACACCCTGGGGAAATTATAATTGATTCAACACTATAACCCGTTATTATGAAAAATCAAATTGCAGCTGCGTTTATTTCCCTGGCCATCCTTGGTTCTTCATGCAGCAACAACAAGGACAGACCCGATGCTTACGGTTCCTTTGAAGCCACGGAGATCACGGTTTCATCACTGGCCAACGGAAAGATCATGCTCTTTAACCTTGAAGAAGGACAGTTGCTTGATTCAAACCAGCTGGTGGGCTATGTAGACACAACGGACCTCCATTTGAAAAAACTGCAGGGCATGGAACAAAAAAATGCCACCGGATCAAGAAAGGAAGACCTTTTATCGCAGATCGCTGTTCAGGAACAGAACCGTGAAAACATCCTCGTTGAAAAAAACCGGGTAATAAAATTACTCAAAGATGGAGCAGCCACACAAAAACAACTTGACGACATCAATTCCAGCTTAAGCATGATTGACAGGCAGATAGCTGCAATTAAAAGCCAGTTCAACGGCATTGACGACCAGATCGGGTCCACGGAACAGCAAATTGCCCAGGTTCGTGAATCAATAAAAAACGCACAAATAGTCAACCCGGTGAGGGGTACAGTTCTGACAAAGTTCGCAGAAAACAATGAAGTGACTACCTTTGGCAAGCCATTGTACAAAATCGCCGATTTGCGCCAAATGCTGCTGCGGATTTATGTGAGTGGAGCGCAGCTGCCTCATATAAAAATCGGCGACAAGGTTGAAGTGAGGTATGACAAGGATGAAAAAACAAATTCAAAGATGGAAGGCGTCATCAGCTGGATATCCCAGACTGCTGAGTTTACGCCGAAAACCATCCAGACCAAGGAAGAGCGTGTAAACCTTGTTTATGCTGTAAAGGTAAGGGTAACGAACGACGGCAGCCTGAAGATCGGAATGCCTGGCGAAATAAAACTGATCACCAATTAACCAAAATCAAAAACCATGAAAAAAAACACAACAGCCATTCTATTGATCCTCTTCATGACCGCCTGGTCGGGGATTACAGTCTCAGCACAAACCCACAAAGCCGATGATATTCTTGGCACCTGGCTGAACCAGGAAGCTACAGGAAAGATCACGCTGTATAAGGAAAACGGCAAGTACTTCGGAAAGCTTGTCTGGTTGCGCGAACCCAATGATAAGGTAACCGGCCTGCCACGCACCGACAAGGAAAATCCCGATGCCAAGCTGAAAAACACACCGCTCATCGGCATGGTAAACATGAAGGACTTCACCTTTAACGGCAAGGAAGAGTGGTCGGGTGGCAACATTTATGATCCTAAAAACGGCAAAACGTATAAATGCTACATCCAGTTTGAAAGTGCCAACAAACTGAAAATAAGGGGATACATGGGCGTTTCACTTCTCGGAAGGAATACCTACTGGACGAAAACCACTCCACCGCAAAACTAAAATATGGCCATTGCCTCTGTTCATGTTCACCAGGTAACCAAACAGTTTAACGGAACCCCTGCACTTGACAACATCTCATTTGACACGGGCAACGGTGAACTGTTTGGCTTTATCGGACCTGACGGCGCGGGCAAAACCACCTTGTTTCGAATCCTCACCACGCTGCTGCTGGCCGATTCCGGCACATGCACGGTGGCCGGATATGATGTGGTGAAGGATTACAAAGCGATCAGGAACATCTGCGGGTATATGCCCGGCAGGTTCTCATTGTACCAGGACCTGACAGTTGAGGAGAACCTGCGGTTTTTTGCCACAATTTTCGGCACGACCATTGATGAAAACTATCACCTCGTTAAAGACATCTACCAGCAGATTGAACCTTTCAGGAACAGGAAGGCAGGACAGTTGTCGGGGGGTATGAAACAAAAACTCGCGTTGTCATGCGCCATGATTCACAAACCGGATGTGCTTTTCCTTGATGAACCTACAACAGGGGTGGATGCCGTTTCCAGGGTTGAATTCTGGGATATGCTTAAAAGGCTGAAAAACTCAGGAATTACAATTCTCGTATCTACTCCTTACATGGATGAAGCCGGCTTGTGCGACCGGGTTGCACTGATGCAAAACGGACGTATTATGACCATCAGCACTCCCGGGGAGGTTATCAGCAGCTACCCGCTTTCGTTGCTGTCGGTAAAAGCAGGCGACATTTACCGGCTGCTGGGCGAACTCAGGGCATATCCGGGGGTTCACAGTGTTTACGCCTTCGGGCAAACGGCCCACGTCTCTTTTTCCGGACAACAAATTGAACGTCAGCAGATGTTTGATTTTTTGAAAAGCAACAATCATGCTTCAGTGGAAATCTCGGTGATTGAACCGTCAATTGAAGATTGTTTCATGGAACTGATGAATAACCCCGTTGAAAAGCAAACGAATTAGTAGTAATAATAAAGTGGGATGAGTTTATAGGAGGCGTATTTCACCACATAGGCACATAGGACACATACTGATGTTCTGATGTGTTAATGTGCTGATGTGCTAATATGCTGATGTGTCCTATGTGTCTATGTGGTAAAAAAAAATAATGTGTCGTCAACAACCGAAAATATCATCACCGTAAAAAACCTCGTCAAAAAATTTGGCTCATTTACAGCCAATGACCACCTGACCTTTGAGGTGAAGAAGGGTGAGATATTCGGATTCCTTGGTGCAAACGGCGCAGGGAAAACCACTGCCATCAAGATCCTGTGCGGATTATCCTATCCCACCTCCGGAGAATTATCGGTAGCGGGATTTGATATCTACACCCAGCGGGAAAAGGTGAAAAGGAACATCGGGTACATGAGCCAGCGCTTTTCCCTGTACGACGACCTTACAGTATTTGAAAACATCAGGTTTTACGGGGGCATCTACGGCCTTGGCAAAAAAGAGATCAACTCGCGCACCAATGACCTGATGCAACGCCTTGGATTTGAAGCAGCAAGGGATAAACTGATCAGGGATATCCCGCTGGGCTGGAAACAAAAACTTGCCTTTTCCGTGGCCATCCTGCATAACCCGAAGATTGTGTTCCTGGATGAACCAACCGGGGGTGTTGACCCGATAACGCGCAGGCAATTCTGGGATATGATTTATGAAGCCGCCCACAACGGAATTACGGTCTTTGTAACCACCCATTACATGGATGAAGCCGAGTACTGCGACCGGGTCTCCATCATGGTTGACGGAAAAATTGCCGCCCTCGATACCCCTGAAAACCTGAAGCGGCAGTTTGGGGCACAGTCAATGAATGATGTTTTTATAAAGCTGGCAAGGCCGTAGACCTGTCGAAATAAACAGGGATGAGCAACTGAACACAAAAAAACAATGCATGAAGATATACCAGAGATACAAGCCTTCGGTAAGTAAACACAACCTGCTTTTCATTGCCGGCCTTGCATGGACGACTGCCGGTGGCATACTTGCAGGCCGTGGGGCAAGTTATCTCGCACAAAACAGCCAGCACTTCACATGGAGACTGGCAGGTGGCCTGGCATTCGGGATGATATTTTATGTGTTGCTTTTTGCAAAAATCTCCCGTAAACACATCAGGCGTATCCATAGGCTGAACATCCCCTACCCCTGTGCGTTCTCCTTTTTCAATATAAGGGGCTATTTAATGATGACCGTCATGATCAGCGGCGGGATCATGCTGCGCGGGTTTGATGTGATCAACAAGGAGTGGCTCTATAATTTTTACGTCACCATGGGCGTGCCTTTACTGATATCAGCTGGCCGTTTCTTTTACTTCTGGGCCACTAAAAGGGAATTCGCATGAAACGGTTCCGGGGATTCGTCATAAAGGAGTTTTTCCACATCTTCAGGGATTATCGCACCCTTTTGATCCTTTTTGGCATGCCTGCCGTGCAGCTGATGCTGTTCGGTTATGTGCTCACCAATGAGATCAAAGATGCAAAAATTGCCATTTACGATCCGTCGAAGGATGTTGTGACACGAAAAATCAGTGATAAGATCCTCTCGTCAGGATATTTCCTCCTGGAACAGAATTTGAATACGGTCTCCGAGATTGACCAGGTGTTTAAAAAGGGCGATGTCAAACTGGCATTGATTTACGAACCGGATTTTGCAAGAAAGCTTGAGAAAACCGGCAAAGCCCGCGTACAGCTTATCGCCGACGCATCTGACCCGAACACAGCCAACATGCTTGTAAATTACGCCAGTGGCATCATCAGCAATTACCTGGTTTCCATGAATTCCGGGAAAGTGCCGCTTCAGATCATTCCCGAAGTGAGGATGATGTATAACGGAGAATTGAAAGGTGTTTACATGTTCGTTCCGGGGCTGATGGCCATGCTCCTGATGCTGATCTCCGCGCTGATGACATCCCTGTCGATCACCAGGGAGAAAGAAATGGGAACGATGGAACTGTTGCTTGTCTCGCCCCTGCAGCCTTTTCAGATTATTGTCGGCAAAGTTTTTCCTTATGTTTTCCTGGCATTTTTGGATGCATGCATCATACTGATTTTGGGGAACCTGGTATTTGGCATGCCCATCGCAGGGAGCGTCGCCCTGTTGCTGCTGGAGAGTTTCCTGTACATCTGTATGGCTCTTTCACTGGGAATCCTCATCTCCAGCATTACCAACAGTCAGCAGATTGCCATGATGATCTCCCTTGTAGCACTGATGCTGCCGACCATCCTTCTCAGCGGCTTCATTTTCCCTGTTGAAAACATGCCGGTGGTCATGCAGGTGCTCTGCCACCTCATGCCCCCTAAATATTATATCATCATCATCAAAAGTATCATGCTTCAGGGCAACGGAATTGAATATGTTTGGCGCGAAACGCTTATCCTGATCGGCTTCACCGCGGCATTCCTGGCAATAAGTATTAAAAAATTCAATATCCGGCTAACCTGATGAGAACAATCTTATATATCATCCAAAAAGAGTTTCTGCAGGTTTTTCGCAACAAATCCATGCTGCCTATCATCTTTGTCCTGCCTGTCATTCAACTGATTATACTGGTAAATGCAGCCACCTATGAGATGAAGCATATCCGGGTGTCGGTTGTTGACCTTGATCTTTCGGGTACATCGCGGAAGCTGGTCAGCAAGTTCCAGGGGTCTCCGTTTTACCAGGTGAAGCATACCTCATTCTCCTATGCGGAGGCTGAAGATGAGATGAAAAAAGGCAAAACAGACATGATTCTGCAGGTTCCATCAGGCTTTGAAAAGAAACTTCTCACTGAAGGTATGGCCAAAGTTCAGTTTGTGATCAACGCCATCAACGGTCAGAGTGCCGGCCTGACCAATGCCTATTCAACGATGATCCTGCTTGATTACAACCGCGAGGTGGTGCTTGACAACAATAACCCTGCATTGATGGCCGGCATCAGGACCATCCAGACCGATTACAGCTACTGGTACAACCCGAAACTGAACTACAAAACCTATATGGTTCCCGGTATCCTGGTGCTGCTGGTCACTATTATCGGGCTCCTGCTGTCGGGGATGAACATCGTGCGGGAGGTGGAAATAGGCACCATAGAACAGATCAACGTGACCCCCATCAATAAAATTCAGTTCATCGCCGGCAAACTTCTGCCATTCTGGATCATCGGGCTTTTTGAACTTGCCTTCGGCCTTGCAGTCGGGAAACTGCTCTTTAACATTCCGATGGAGGGAAACCTCGGATTAATATTTCTTTCTGCTGCTGTTTATCTTTTTGTAATTTTGTCTTTCGGGCTGCTTATTTCAACCGTTACAAGTACGCAGCAACAGGCCATGCTCGTTTCGTTCTTTTTCATGGTGGTTTTCATCCTCATGAGCGGCTTGTTCACATCCATTGAAAGCATGCCGGAATGGGCGCAAAAACTTGACAGGCTGAACCCGGTGATGTACTTCATCCGGATCATGCGGATGGTATTGCTGAAAGGATCAGGTTTCGCAGATATAAGCAGCCATTTCTGGTCACTCGTTGTTTATGCCGTTTGCAGTCTTGGCCTTGCCATACTGAGATACAGAAAAGTCTCTTAACTCAATATATTGAATAAAAAATCAAGGAAATACATCATTCTCAGGGCCATTCTCCTGGGCTTGACGGTGGTTGCCATCGCATTTTTCATCACACGCGGCCTGTATCATCGTGAAGAGGCAAAAAAGGATGCCCTGCGGCGGATAAGGGAACGCGGGTACCTTGTTGCACTTACCGATCAGAACACCCTGAACTACTTCATTTACAAAGGCAGGCCCATGGGGTACCAGCTCACCCTGCTGGAATCGTTTGCCAGGCACCTTGGCGTACCCCTCAGGATCATTGCCAGCAATGATGCATCCAGGCTGGAATATTACATGCATTACAACGCTGCCGACCTGGTCGCCCTCAATGTTCCGATCACCAGTGAAGGGAAAAAACTGGCAAGATTTTCCGATCCCTTCGGCGAAACAAGGTTGGTGCTTGTTCAAAGAAATGGGGGTGGCAAGGCAGCCGGATCGGCTATTGATAATCTGAAAGACTTCCCCAACGATACGGTTTATGTCCGGAAAAGCCCTTTCCTGGCCCCCCTGTACCATGCTTTTTACAAAAAAACAGGAAAAAACGCCATCCTGAAGGAAGAACCGGATATCAGCCAGGAGGAACTGATCAGGCAGGTCTCCACCGGGATGATCCGCTTTGCCATCTGCCAGGAAAATGTGGCCATGATGTACCATCGGTTTTACCGAAACCTTGATATTAAGGTACTTGCCTATCCCCTGTTTTCATACGCATGGGGAACAGGCCTGTCATCAGACTCCCTTCGAACAGAGATCAATTTGTGGCTCAAAGATTTCAAAGCTTCAGGGGATTTGAAACAGACCTACCTTGAATATTTTGACAACCAGCACCTTGCAGGATACCTGCAAAGCGAATATTTTTCCGTCAGGGGGAATAAAATTTCACCTTACGACCAGGCTATAAGGGAACAGAGCAAACAGGTGAGCTGGGACTGGCGGCTGGTCGCCTCTCTGATCTATGAAGAATCAAATTTCGTTCCCGGGCTTGTCTCTTCGCGAAGTGCCAGCGGACTGATGCAACTGATGCCGGAAACTGCGGCAAAATTCGGTGTTGACAGCATGGCAACCCCGGCCCGGCAAATAGCTGGCGGGGTGAAATACCTCAAATACCTTGACCAGCAACTCCCCGATGAAATTACCAGCCCGGTTGAACGCATCTATTTTGTACTCGCCTCATACAATGTAGGCCTGGGACGGGTGCTGGCTGCCAGGGAAAAAGCTGAAAAATTCGGCCGCGATAAAAACAGGTGGAACGGGCATGTGGATTACTACCTGCTGCGCCGTTCAAAAAAAGATACTGTCGCAAAAAGCGATACAACCGACAACTCTCCTGTGGATTATAAGATGGTAGGCTTTGTTGATAATATTGTCAACAGGTACTATCACTACCGGAATCTTATCAAGTAAAATTTCTCGCAGAATATTTCTCGCAGATTTTCGCAGATTTTTCACGCAGATTTTCGCAGAAAAGAAACAATCAATTGATTTGATTGTCAAACCCTGATGCATATTTCGATCCGTTAACTTCCTTAATGACCCATTAATCTGCTATAATCTGCGCCCTTTTCTGCGAAAATCTGCGTGAAATATCCGCGAAAATCTGCGAGAAATAAAAAAACACTTGACTTCTGTAAAAATTTGTAGTATTATTGCAGAATCATATTAATATCATTTTGATATCACAAACTCAATTAACCATGGAAAACGAAAAAATCATTACAGCATCGTCCGGGTATAAAGGGATCCTGCTTACGATCGTGTTACTGGGCCTCGGACTTGGCGGGCTCATCCTCTACAATGAGTATGCGGCAATTATTGTTTTCAGCATGCTTTGCATCACTGCAGCAACATTTTCGGCGATTGGCCTGATGGTCGTCAATCCCAACGAATCATCTGTGCTTGTGTTATTCGGTGAATACAAGGGTACCATCAAGGACAACGGTTTCTTCTGGGTCAACCCCTTCTACATTAAGAAGAAGGTCTCGCTTCGGGCCAGAAACCTGAACCGCGAACCCATCAAAGTCAATGATAAACTGGGAAACCCCATCATGATCGGCTGTGTACTGGTATGGCGTGTCAGAGATACTTTCAAAGCCGCATTTGAAGTGGATGACTATGCGCATTTTGTTGACATTCAGAGCGAATCGGCAACCCGTAAGCTTGCGGGCCACTATGCTTACGACAATTTTGACGACGAGCAAAAGGAGATAACCCTTCGCGCAGGTGGAGAAGAGGTGCATCTCGCCCTTGAACATGAACTATCCGAGCGGCTTTCCATGGCCGGCATCGAAGTCCTTGAAGCCAGGATAAGTTACCTTGCCTACGCTTCTGAAATTGCAGGCGCCATGTTGCGCCGCCAGCAGGCTACCGCCGTAGTTGCTGCACGGACAAAGATCGTGGAAGGTGCTGTCAGCATGGTTGAGCTGGCCCTTGACCACCTCAGCAAAAAGCACATCATTGATTTTGATGAAGACAAGAAAGCAGCCATGATCAGCAACCTGATGGTGGTACTTTGTTCCGACAAAGACACAACCCCGGTCGTCAACACAGGTACCCTGCACCAATAGACATTATATGGCTTCAAAAAAGGTATTCATGCTCAGGGTCAACCCCGAAATCTATGAAGCGCTTGAAAAATGGGCTGCAGATGAGTTCCGTTCTGTAAACGGTCAGCTGGAATGGGTCATTGAGAAAGCGCTCAAGGAATCACGACGAATGCCTGGTAAACAATCAATCCCAACAACTGAAAACACGGATCAATCCGAAACATCATGATGATCAACAATACCGGACCCGGCCTGTTTAACCGCAGCAGGAACCGTGATAAAGCAAACCGCCCGATGATGAGGCCTGGACTGGCCCCTGTTGACTGGTTGCTCGAAGGCATTGCCATGGCAGGACTTCTGATCTTTATCGGTTTTGTCGTTTATACCTATCCCAAACTTCCTGCGATGATCCCCTCGCACTTTGACGGGGCCGGAAAGGTGGATGATTATTCGGCCAGGGGTTCATTCTGGGCATTGCCTGCCATTGCCTTCTTCATATATTGTATGATGAGCCTCGTTGCGTTCATCCCGCACCAGTTAAATTTTACGGTGAAAATTACACCGGAAAACGCCCTGAAGCAATATACATTTGCCATCAGGCTGATACGCTATATGAAATCAGTTATCATCCTGATGTTTTTTGACATCGCTTATTCAACAGCAAACGTTGCTTTAAAAGGGGGATCCGGATTGGGATTGTGGTTCATGCCGATAGTTCTTGCCGGCATATTTATTCCGATCATCATATACCTGGTGGTTGCGAGCAAACACCGATAATGGTGATTCCCGGGAAAATCAGGATGTCGTTGTATCTGCAGGTTTAAAATTTCTCGCAGATTTTCGCAGATTTTATTCGCAGATTTTCGCAGATCAGGTTGCCACATTTTAATCTGCGCTGTAATCTGCGCTGTAATCTGCGAAAATCTGCGAGAACTCTTTTTTTAATTTTCATACTTTTGCACAAAATCTGAAAAATGAATTTCATTGAAGAATTGCGCTGGCGCGGCATGATCCACGATATGACGCCGGGAACTGAAGAGCAGATGCTCAAAGAGATGACCTCCGCTTATATCGGCTATGACCCGACAAGCGATTCACTGCACATCGGCAACCTGGCATCCATCATGATGCTTGTCCACCTTCAGCGTGCGGGACATAAGCCGTTCGTACTCGTTGGCGGGGCCACCGGGATGATCGGCGATCCGTCGGGCAAATCGGAAGAGCGCAATCTCCTGGATGAAAAAACCCTGCGTCACAACCAGGATGCCATTCAGAAACAGCTTACGAAGTTCCTGGATTTTGATTGTGGCGACAGTTCTGCTGAAATGGTAAACAATTACGACTGGATGAAGGGATTCTCTTTCCTGAATTTCCTGCGTGAGGTTGGCAAGCATATCACAGTTAATTACATGATTGCCAAAGATTCCGTAAAAAAACGGATGGATTCGGGATCGGGCATTTCGTTCACTGAATTCACCTATCAGCTGGTGCAGGGATATGATTTCTGCTGGCTGTATGAACATAAAAATGTCAGGCTGCAGATGGGAGGTTCCGACCAGTGGGGCAACATTGTAACCGGCACTGAACTCATCAGGCGCAAACTTTCCGGCGATGCCTTTGCGCTCACCTGCCCGCTGATCACCAAAGCCGACGGCGGCAAGTTCGGGAAAACCGAATCCGGAAATGTATGGCTTGACCCTAAAAAAACCACCCCTTACCAGTTTTACCAGTTCTGGCTGAATTCAAGCGACTCCGATGCCTCTGAGTACATTAAAAAATTCACCCTTCTCTCCAGGGAAGAGATAGGAAACCTTCAGAAACAGCATGACGAAGCCCCTCATTTAAGAACGCTGCAAAAGGCACTTGCTGAAGATATCACCGTCAGGGTACACTCAAAAGAGGAGCTGCAGGCAGCCATGGATGCTTCGGAAATACTCTTTGGTAAAGGCACCAGTGAGACTTTGATGAAGTTGTCCGAAGAGACACTTCTCTCTGTTTTTGAAGGGGTTCCTCAATTTAACGTGGCGAAAGCCGAAATCGCGAAATCCGTAAACATTGTGGATTTTCTCGCAGAGCAAACGCAGATCTTTGCATCCAAGGGTGAAGCACGCCGGATGCTGAAGGAGGGCGGTGTTCAGGTGAATAAAACCAAAGTGGACGAGGCCTTCATGGTGAATGAACATATCCTTTCGAATGGGAAATACATCCTGATCCAGAAGGGTAAAAAGAATTATTACCTGGTGAAAGTGTTGTAGTATGAACATCCATAAGGAAAACAACCGTGCAGGTCTGTCAACCTTGTTCATTTTTTTTCTTATCTTTTTTCAATTCCCTGCAGTCCTTCCTGCGCAGGGACTTGCCAGGAAGGTGCTTTTCCTCGGAAACAGTTACACGTATGTAAACAACCTACCCTTCCTGGCAGCATCCCTGGCACATTTTTCGGGAGACTCCCTCTATTTCGACAGCTATACACCCGGAGGTTACACACTCGGCTGGCAACCGACCGCCCACGGATACGACCCGGTAAGCCTGGCAAAGATCTCTTCGGATACCTGGGACTTCGTGGTCCTGCAGGAACAAAGCCAGATCCCGGCCATACCGGTATTGCGCGACAGTTGCATGTACCCGTCATCCTTGATCCTGCACGACTCGGTCAAATCCGCCAATCCCTGCAGCAGGGTGCTTTTTTTCCTCACCTGGGGAAGGAGGTTCGGCGGCATGCAGTGTTTCACACCAAACTATTGCAGCACCGCATTCAGCGGGTACAACCAGATGCAGGATTCTTTATCCCGGGCGGTCAAAGGAATTGCAGATTCGCTCGGCGACTGGATCTCCCCGGTGGGAGAAGCATGGAGGTATGTGATCGGCACTTACGGCATGGTGCTCCATGATGCGGACGATTCACACCCGAACCTGAAGGGTTCCTACCTGGCTGCCTGCGTGTTTTATGACATGATGTTCGGCAAACCTTCCGCCGGCAACTCGTTTACGGCGGGACTCGCTGCCGATACCGCGCTGCTGCTTCAGCACGCGGCCGATTCGGTGGCCCTGGGATATGGAACCCAATGGAACTTCAACAATGATCTGCCCCGTGTGCAGTTCAACCTCACCACATCAGGAGATACCGTGTTCACGCACAACCTCACCACCGGCGCAGGAACATGGCTGTGGAGGTTTGGCGACGGGGATACCTCCGCACTCTATGAACCCTGGCATGTCTATCCCGGTCCGGGAACATGGAACATTACCCTGCATGCCTGCAACGACTGTTTCTGCGACAGCCTGTACAAGCCTGTAACGATTACATCCACAGGCATTCAAACCTGTTTCCTCCCCGGAAGGAACATCAGGCTCACCGGACCCGACAACCACGGCATACTCAAAACCATTGATTTTCCGGGCAACGGCACCCTCATTTTACAAGACCTCCCGGGAAAAATCAGCCTCAGCCTCCCGGTGACAGATGGACGGGTGCATTCAGGCAACCCCGCCAAAGGCATTTGGATTTGGACCCTGTACACTGAAAACAATGTGTTTGCGGGAAGGGGAAAGATTATTTTTTAAACCGGCCGGACTTGACATTTGGGTTGTATCTTATTTTGATACCTTTGTTACAATCAATACTGACACCATGACATTATCTGCTTGCGGACTCGTATGTTCCGACTGCGAGTTTTTCGGGAACCAGTGCAACGGCTGCCTTACCGTTAAAGGACAAACCTTCTGGGCACTGGAACACCTGCCGTCAAAAGTGTGTCCGTTGTACGACTGTTCTGTGAACAAACTCAAATACAAGGATTGCGGTGATTGCTCCGAATTACCATGCACCATGTTCAGGGAAATGAAAGATCCCAGTTCCACCGATGAGGAACACCGGCAGGGGCTCATCGACCGCGTTGGCAGGCTGAAGGACGTGAC
This sequence comes from uncultured Bacteroidales bacterium, assembly GCA_903959905.1. Taxonomy (GTDB): domain Bacteria; phylum Bacteroidota; class Bacteroidia; order Bacteroidales; family FEN-979; genus CAIVAT01. The sequence continues at coordinate 40,795 of CAJBYO010000015.1, read as the reverse complement.
ACGTAACGCGTGACGCGTGACAAAGATTTAAACCATACCCCATGAGTACCACGTTGTTATTAGCCATTATTTTCATCAACCTTGCCATGGTGCTGTATACCATCGGTGTTTGGGCCGAACGCATACAGAAAAAGCTGAAATGGTGGCATCTTTGGTTTTTCTGGTCGGGGCTGGTTTGCGACACGATCGGTACAATGGCGATGGCGGAAGTAGGCGGGGCTTTATTCAAATTCAACTTTCACGGAATCACAGGAATGACGGCCATCCTGCTTATGTTATTCCATTCCATCTGGGCCACCCTCGTCCTTATTAGAAAAGATGAAAAAAGGATCGGTACTTTCCACAGGTTCAGCATCTTTGTATGGATTGTCTGGATGATCCCGATGATCGGCGGAATGCTGCTGGGGGCAAAAGTTTAACCCGGGAAAACCTGGTAAATATGAAAATCCTGGTAACATACTGGTCGCAAACCGGCAATACAAAAAAAGTGGCAGAAGCCATTTTTCAGGCCCTCACGTGCGACAGGGAAATACGGCCATTTGATTCTGTTGATTCCCTAAACGGAACGGACCTCGTATTCATTGGGTTTCCCATCATGCAGTTCGGACCGCCTGCGGCAGCGAGAAAGTTGGTCAATGAGCTGGCAGAGGGTAAAAGGATCGCACTGTTTGTAACGCACGCCATGCCAAGTCAGAGTGACGACCCGTTACAGAAAGCCATGCTGGAAAAGGAGCTGCAAAAGTGCCGCGCTTTGTGTGCCAAAACAGAATTTCTCGGCCTTTATCACTGCCAGGGGGAGCTTTCTGAAAAAACAGCAGGTGAACTTATCTCCAGCGGCATCCCGATGCTGGCGAGTTTTGCGGAAATGCGCACGCGCACCATCGGTCATCCTGATCAAACCGAACTGGCGGAGGCGGGAATGTTTGCAAGATCTATAACTGAAACTTTGAAAGGCTAGTTCACAAACTGCTTTGCATAATATTTTGCAGTCAGCTTTTCGCCAGTAGCTTTTTCAATCATTTCATTCCAGTACCAGCGGCTTCCGGGCATGAAGACTTTTTCCTTTAAGAAATTGCCTACCTCTTTTTTACCCACAAAACTCTGGAACTTGTAATCATCTGACTTAATGACATTTCCAACGATATAATAGTAGAGCTGTGATGCCAGCAATTCACCGAGCAGGTAGTTGTGGTAATAACACGGATAGGTGGCAATGTGGATTTTTGTCGCCCAGTCGGGTTCATTTCGCCCTTCGGGACGCTTCATCAGCTGGTACTTTTCAACAAGGTCCCACCAGAGTTTGTTGAGGTCCTGGTCGGGATTTTTATACATCTCCTTTTCAAAACGGTACATCACCTGGGCCCAGCGGCTGAAGACCAATTGGTCGAGCCGAAGGGTTTTAAAGCAGTTATCAGCAATTTTCAGCTTTTCCTCCTCACTGATGCCAGTCATGTCTTTTATCCACTGGGGGTTTGATGAAAACCGCCCCATTATCATGGCAATCGCTTCCGTTGTGAAGGTGTGGGCCGGATCGCGGAGGATGAATGGCAGTGTTGTGTCAATGTTTTTATCATATACGGCATGGCCAAATTCATGGAGCATCGTGTTCATCCAATACTGGTTCGGCTTTACGTTACAGAGAACCCGAACGTCGCCGGCATTGTCAATATCCGTGCAGAATGCATGCTGGTTCTTCCCGGGTTTTTCGTAGAGATCGCTGTTTTTAAGCATGTCGGAAATCGGAAGACCAATGCCATTGTAAAATTCCGATGTAAGCGTTTCAAGGTTTTTATCCTTATAGTATTTGTCAAGGTCAACGCCGTAGATCTTTGGTGCTGCCTGGAAAAAGCGGTTCTGGTAATTCCAGGGCATGAGTTCATCCTTGCTTTTCAGGTTATAATACTTGACAAAATAGACATCTATCTCATCCTTAACCTCTGCAAATGATTTTCTCGTCAGGCTGTCGAGCTCATCAAAAAGGGTGCTTACCTCCCTCGGATCCTGGTCGCTGAGGGTCAGGCTCATTTCGTGATAGTTTTTAAATCCAAGGTCCTTCGCCACTTCGTTGCGCAGTTTGACAAGTTTCTTCACATCATCGGCAACAACAGCCCCGATCTTTTTCTGAGCTTCCCAAACCTCCTTTTGGTACTGCACATCCTTTGAGCCGCTGAGAACCTCTTCCACATCATTATCCGACAGTTTCTTCCCTTTTACCTCGGTGCGGAAATTGCCGTACTTCTGTTCGATCACAGTTCCCATGCGAACCATGGCATTCAGTTTCCCGGTGTCGGCCTTTGCCATCAGGAAAGACCTGTACAGCACATCCAACTGGCGGTTCAGCATTGTGTCGGTGATCATTCCGGAAACTTTGATCTCCTCCAGTCTTTTTAATTTTGATTTATCTGAGAAGATCGCCATCATCTTGAGATTGAGGTCCTCAGCCTTTTTAAAATCCTCCGGTTTCCCTGAAACAGCTGCTTCCCATGAGGCAAGTGCTGTTTGTTTGTATAACGGAATCAGCGCCGAATCGTGCTGGCGAATAAAATCAGTCAGTTCTTTTTTCATTTTTTCCTGTTTGGAAGAACAACCTGTCAGAATGAGCAATGACAGCGCGAGTGAGTAAATGGTTTTCATAGTTCAGTGTTCTTTATTCAATGTTGAATGTTCAATGTCCAATATTCTTTATTCAATATTCCACGCCGACCCGTCTTTTCCATCTTTTACCGTTATCTTAAGTTTCTGCAGGGCGTCCCTGATCTGATCCGACGTTCCCCAGTCTTTTGTTTCACGTGATTTCTGGCGAATGGCCAAAACGAGTTGCATCAGTCCGTCAACCACTTCATGGTTATCTCCGCCTTTTTCTTCTTTGATCCCAAGGATTTCAAAGAGGAAGGTATCAAAGATGGTTTTCAGGCCAGTTAATTCCGGTGATGACAGATCCTCTTTTTTATCAGCGGCCGAATTGATGATGCGCACACCTTCAAAGAGGCTTGCAATGACCATCGGACTGTTGAAGTCATCGTTCATGGCATCATAGCAGCTCCTCTGAAGGTCGGCGATCCTCCCCTCTCCCTCTGGGAGAGGGGCCAGGGGTGAGGGCATCAGCTTCCCCAACGTTTCATACCCGGCCAGTAACTTTTTTAATCCTTTATCAGCCGCCTGCAGTGCTTCGTTTGAAAAATCAAGCGTACTGCGGTAATGCGCCTGGAGGATGAAGAACCGGATGGTCATGGGGCTGTAGGCCTGCTGAAGCGAGGCATGGGTGCCGGTAAAAAACTGGTCCAGGGTAATGAAATTTCCCAAAGATTTTCCCATTTTCTGCCCGTTGATGGTGATCATGTTGTTGTGCAGCCAGTATTTTACTGATTCATGGCCGATGGCGGCCTGGCACTGTGCAATTTCCGATTCATGATGGGGGAACAGCAGGTCCATGCCTCCGCCGTGAATGTCGAAATAATCACCGAGGTACTTCGTGCTCATGGCGGAGCACTCCAGGTGCCATCCGGGGAAACCGTCACCCCACGGCGAAGGCCAGCGCATGATGTGTTCGGGCTGGGCCTTTTTCCAGAGTGCAAAATCAGCGGCATTGTGCTTCTCATCCTGACCTTCAAGGGTTCGGGTATTGGCAAGGAGGTCTTCAAGAATGCGGCCGGAAAGTTTGCCGTAATTATATGATTTACTGTACTTTTCAACATCAAAATAGACCGATCCGTTCACCTCGTAGGCATAACCCTCGTCAAGGATCTTCTGAACCATCAGGATCTGCTCGATCATATGCCCGGAGGCGCGTGGCTCAATGCTGGGGCGCTTGACATTCAGGGCATCCATGTATATGAAGTAGCGGTCGGCATAATACTGTGCAACCTCCATGGGTTCCAGTTGTTCAACACGTGCCTTCACCGCGATTTTATCCTCGCCTTCATCCAGATCAGCCACCAGGTGGCCCACATCGGTGATGTTCCTTACATACCTCACCTTGTAACCAAGATGCAGGAGGTAGCGGAAAACCAGGTCAAAAGTGATCGCCGGGCGGGCATGCCCGAGGTGCGGATCGCCATAAACGGTCGGTCCGCAAACATACATACCGGCAAAAGGCGGGTTGATGGCTTCAAAAATCTCTTTCGTGCGCGTAAGCGTGTTATGAATAAAAAGCTGGTTTTCCATTGGAGATGAAATTCAGCTGCGAAGTTAAGAAAAATTGAAAAGATGCTCCGCTCAAATCCAATCCTGTGCCAACACATAACGATCAATCAGCCTGGGTACAGGGTAAGCTGATAGATCACTGACCTTCACAGGTATAAATGGCAATTCAATTTTTTCGGGTATATGCACCCGGTAAAACCTGACATGCAGTTTTTGATGCGTAAGCAGGTGTATATACTCATCTGTTACATTTCCAAGGACTGCGGCACTTGTGTTTAATAGTGAGGTAAACGACTGCAAAGGAAGGATTCCGGTATTTTTTTCCGCGGTCAATTCGAGGCAGGGAAAATCATACAGATTCCTCCAGATGTCGCTGCCGGTTCTTTTATTCAGGTAAATAAAATCCTCCCCCTCCTGGGTATATGTAAGAACCAGATAGTGGATATACCGCTCACGCACCGCGACTTTTGATTTTCGCAACGGTATTTCGTCAACCATGTGGCTGAGATATGCCCAACATGCTGACTTGAAGATGCAATCCTCACAACCGGGCTTTACAGGCGTGCAAACCGTAGCACCGAACTCCATCATTGCCTGGTTATAATCCCCGGGATTGAGCGGATCAAGGCATTCAGTTGCAATTGACAGGATTTTCTTTTTTGTTTCAGCGGTATCAACAGATTCAGTAATCCCAAATAACCTTGAAATAAATCGAATGACATTGCCGTCCACCACCGCATAAGGCAGATCAAAACAGATGGAAGCAATGGCTGCGGCAGTATATTCACCGATACCTTTCAGTTTGCGGATATCATCATACGATTGCGGAAAAATTCCTGCATAATCATCAGCAACAACCTTCGCAGCAGCATGCAGGTTCCTGGCACGAGAATAATAGCCAAGTCCCTGCCAAAGTTTAAGAACATCCTGTTCATCTGCGGAGGCAAGTTCATTTACCGTGGGGTATGTTTCAACAAACTTCTCATAATAGGGCAGGCCCTGCTCTATCCGTGTTTGCTGCATAATGACCTCCGACAACCAGATAAAATAGGCATCCTTCGTATGCCTCCAGGGCAGATCACGCTTGTGCAGGGCATACCATGAAAGTAAGTCCAGCGAAAAATTCATTTCAGGTTGACTGATCATGCCGCAAAGATAAGTTGAATAACAAAGTGAGCCTGAACGTGGTTTAAACACTTTCTTTGCTTTCTGACCCCAATTAAATTTGACAATATTTCATTGTATATGAAAAAAATTATATCTTTGCAACCCGTTTTCAGCAGATAAAAGACATTCAGTAACAATATTATATAACAATTAACATCCATCAAACATGACAAAAGCAGAAATTGTAGCAGAAATTGCTAATAAGACTGGCATTGAGAAAGTTGCCGTTCAGGCCACTGTAGAAGCTTTCATGGATTCCATCAAAAATTCCATGACCACAGGTCAAAACGTATACCTCAGAGGCTTCGGTAGTTTTATTATCAAAAAAAGAGCTGAAAAGACAGGGAGAAATATTTCAAAGAATACGACGCTTATCATTCCCGCCCACAACATTCCTTCTTTCAAGCCGGCGAAGACCTTCGTAAATAAAGTGAAATCACATGTTAAAGTGAAGTAATAACTTCTAAGTTGATTTATTATGCCAAGTGGTAAGAAAAGAAAGAGACATAAGATGGCAACGCACAAGCGGAAAAAACGCTTGCGCAAGAACAGACATAAGAAGAAATAGCCTTCCTGCTGCTGCAATTCCTTAAGTCATCCACGGTTACTGACCTATTGTCAGTACCATTCTCGTAATACATGGAACGCTGTGAATAAGGAATTAATCATCAATTCGACTTCATCGGAAGTTGAAATCGCCTTACTAGAAGATAAACTTCTTGTAGAGTTAAATAAGGAAAGATCCAACAACGAATATTCCGTTGGCGATATCTATCTGGGCAAGATCAAAAAGATCATGCCCGGATTGAATGCTGCCTTTGTGGATGTTGGTTATGAGAAGGATGCATTTTTGCATTACCTTGATCTTGGTCCTCAGGTACAATCATTGCTGAAGTACATCAGGAAACGACAAACCGCCAACGGTGGTGCTGTTACACTTGGTGACTTTGAGCTTGAACCTGATATCCAGAAGACCGGAAAGATCAACCAGGTGCTCAAACCCAACATGGATATCGTGGTTCAGATCGCCAAAGAGCCGATTTCCACGAAGGGACCCAGGGTCACTTCTGAAATTGCTTTTGCCGGAAGGTATCTGGTCCTTATGCCATTCTCGGATAAAATCTCAGTATCGCAAAAGATCAAAAGCGCAGAAGAGCGAAACAGGCTCAAGCGGCTGATTACCAGTATAAAACCTAAGGGTTGCGGGATTATCATCCGCACCGTGGCGGAAAATAAACTGGTTGCTGACCTTGATTCCGACCTTCGAAATCTTTATAAACGCTGGGAGGTCATCACACAAAAGCTGGCTACAGCCAAACCTCCGCAGAAGATCATCGGCGAAATTGACCGTACATCGGCCATCCTGAGGGACGCGCTGAATGAATCGTTCAACAACATCGTTGTCAACGATTCAGTGCTGTATGATGAGATCAGAACCTACATCCAGCGTATTTCTCCGGATAAGGTCAATATTGTCAAACTTCATACCGGCAAGGTTCCCATTTTTGACCAGTATGGCATTGACAAGCAGATCAAAAACTCGTTTGGAAAGATCGTTACCATCCGTAGTGGTACTTATCTCGTCATTGAACACACTGAAGCCCTTCATGTTATTGACATCAACAGCGGCCACCGGGTAAACCAGGACCAGAACCAGGAGATGAATGCCCTGGAGGTCAACCTGGAAGCAGCCACTGAAGTTGCCCGCCAGCTGCGCCTGCGCGATATGGGCGGCATCGTGGTGATTGACTTCATCGACATGACCCAGGGAGCCAACCGGCGTGCCCTTTTTGAAAAGCTGCGCGATGAAATGAAGCGCGACCGCGCCAAGCATTCCATCCTTCCTCCAAGCAAATTCGGACTGGTGCAGATCACCCGTCAGCGCGTACGCCCGGAGATGAGTGTGCAGATACTTGAAAAATGCCCTGCCTGCGACGGCACCGGAAAAATCAGGCCTACCATCCTTCTCACCGATGACATTGAGAACAACCTTGGCTACCTCATCAGGGAACAGAACGAAAAAAATCTCACGCTGGTTGTCCATCCATACCTCCATGCTTTCCTCACGCATGGTTGGTTTAATTTTAAATGGAAATGGTGGCGCAAATATGGCCAGTGGGTAACGATCAAACCTCAGAATGCTTCACATTTTCTTGAATACCATTTTTTGAACAAGAATGGGGATGAAATTAAGATGTGACGCGTGACGCGTGACGCGTGACGCGTGACGCGTGACGGTTGACGGGTAACGCGTGACGGGTGATGGGTGAAGAGGTACTTGTACTCTATAAATGTTAACTAAGAGATTGTCACGCGTCACATGTCACGCGTCACGATTATACACCAACCAAACCAAATAACATAATCAATGGACATTGTTGTCAGTGGCATAAGGCCTACCGGGAACCTGCATCTCGGAAATTATTTCGGGGCGATCAGGAATTTTGTGAAAATGCAGGAAGAGAATCGGTGTTATTTCTTTATAGCTGATTATCATTCTCTTACAACTCATCCTACTCCGGCTGACCTTCATGGGAATGTAAAAACCGTTTTGGTTGAACTCCTTGCCTGTGGCCTCGATCCTGAAAAAGCAACACTGTATATTCAAAGTGATCTTCCCGAAACAGCCGAATTATATCTCCTCCTTAACATGAATGCCTATGTAGGCGAACTGGAGCGATGCACCTCGTTCAAGGAGAAAATCCGCACACAACCGCAGAATGTGAATGCCGGTCTGCTCACCTACCCTACCCTGATGGCGGCTGATATCATCATTCACAGGGCCGCCAAAGTGCCTGTAGGCAAGGACCAGGAGCAGCATCTGGAGATGACCCGCACTTTTGCGAACCGATTCAACCGCCTTTATTCCGTTGAATATTTCCCGGAACCGGTGGCCTATAATTTCGGCGAGAACCTGGTGAAAATACCCGGTCTTGACGGAAGCCTGAAGATGTCAAAATCTGACAATGAAAACAACTCTATCTACCTGGCCGACAGTCCTGAAGTCATCCGTAAAAAGGTGATGAAAGCAGTAACCGATGCAGGTGCCGTTGATCCCGGGCAACCACGTTCCCAGGGGGTGGTGAACCTTTTTGACCTGATGAACTACTTTTCCACACTGGCAACCGTAAAGCATTTCGAGGATACCTACCAGTCAGGAACCATCCGCTATGGCGACATGAAAAAGCAGCTGGCCGAAGATATCATCCTCTTTACCACGCCTTTCCGTGAAAAAATGATGGCACTTACCGCCGACACGGATTATCTTAAAAAGGTGGCTGCACTGGGTGCTGAAAAAGCACACGCTTCTGCTGCAAAGACTGTCCGCGAAGTTCGCGAAATCATCGGTTTCAAGCCCTTTTAATGATAGAGACCGCTCCTGTGAAAGAAACTGCCGTGCTGGTTGGTTTGTCGACCCGCCTGCAGGATATGGACCGTACCACCGAATATCTTGATGAACTTGCCTTCCTGGTTGATACAGCCGGAGGAGTTCCTGTTAAACAATTCGTCCAGCGGGTTGATCATGCTGATTCACGCACTTATGTCGGAAGCGGTAAATTACAGGAGATCAAAGCCTGGATGGAGGCCAATCCAACCGACATGGTCGTTTTTGATGATGAACTCTCCCCAAGCCAGATCCGCAATATTGAAAACGTGCTGCAATGCCGCATCCTTGACCGGAACAACCTCATCCTGGATATCTTTGCACGTCGCGCTGTTACTTCCTACGCACGAACACAGGTTGAACTTGCACAGAATGAATATCTTCTGCCCCGTCTAACCCGGATGTGGACCCACCTTGAAAAGCAACGCGGAGGCATCGGGCTTCGTGGCCCCGGCGAGCAGGAAATTGAAACTGACCGGCGTATCCTCCGTTACCGTATCAGCCTGCTGAAAGATAAGCTGGAAGAGATTGACAAACAGATGGCCACCCAACGGAAAAACCGCCGCGACATGGTTCGCGTGGCACTGGTGGGCTATACCAACGTTGGCAAATCAACCATCATGAATGTGCTCAGCAAATCCGAGCTTTTTGCTGAAAATAAGTTATTTGCCACACTGGATACCACAGTACGTAAGGTAGTTATTGAAACACAGCCGTTCCTGCTGTCAGACACTGTCGGCTTTATCCGCAAACTCCCCCATTCCCTGGTGGAATCGTTCAAGTCAACCCTTGACGAAGTGCGCGAAGCCGATATCCTGGTGCATGTGGCCGATATCAGCCACCGTGATTTTGAAGAACAGATCAACGTGGTGAAGCAAACACTCACCGACATCAAAGCCTCCGACAAACCTACCATCATGGTTTTCAACAAGATCGATGCGTACAGGTTCACCGAAAAGGATTCCGACGACCTCACACCCCCGACCAGGGAAAATATGACCCTTGAAGAACTGGAACGGACATGGATGGCGCATGAAAACCTTCCGTCGCTGTTCATTTCAGCCACCAATAAGGAAAATATTGACGTGCTGCGGGAAACGCTACACCGTGAGGTGAGGAAGATTGTAACAGTGAGGTACCCGGAGAATCAATGGAAATAGAGAATTTCCACTTGTAAGGCAGCAAACCTATCCTTCTATAGTTTACTTTGAAATTTGTAAGATCAGCATGGTAATGTCATCAGACATTTCAGCCCCTGCCATGAAATTGGCCAGCTCCAGATTTGTGCTGTCAGTGATCTCTTTGATCGGTTTATGCGAGTTCTTTTGGAGGTATTCTTCAAGCCGCGCTTCGCCATAAATCTGGTCGTCCTTGTCAAACGCTTCTGTAACGCCGTCGGTAAACAAAAATAATTTATCACCGGGGGCCAGCGTTACCCTTTTTGATTTGTATTCCATATTTTCAAAACACCCAAGTACCACACTTCCAGTCATTTCAACTTTGCGTAATCCACTGGCCGACAAAATATAAGGCGGATTATGCCCTGCGTTGACATACTCCACTTCGCCGGTTTCTGTATTCAGGATACCGTAAAAAACGGTGACAAACATGCACGAAACACTTTCGCTGCACAGCAGGTTGTTTACATACGACATGCATTCGCCGGTAGGAATTCCCTTCAGCCCGGTAGCGCGAATGAGTGTCCGGCTCACGGCCATGAAAATAGCTGCAGGAACACCTTTTCCCGAAACATCGCCGATGACAAACCCCAGCCGTTTGTTGTCAATCATGAAGAAGTCGTAGAAATCGCCACCTACTTCCTTCGCTGCGATCATGGATCCGAATATGTCAAAATCAGTACGGTTCGGGAACGGGGGAAACACTTTAGGCAGAATGGCTAATTGGATCTCACGGGCCGTTTGCAGATCCTGGCGGATGGAGATCAGCTGATCATGCTCTTTCATGGAACGACGAAGCTGCATGATCTCATCCATGGTTTTATCAATGGTGATCTCAAGGTCCAAAAAGTTTATAGGTTTGGTCAGAAAATCGAATGCTCCGCGGTTCATGGCGGTACGGATATTCTCCATGTCGCCGTAAGCGGATACGATAACCGTTTTCAACCCGGGATTCTTCAGCGCTTTCAATTCGGAGAGTAACGTAAGGCCGTCCATTTCAGGCATGTTGATATCCGAGAGGATGATTCCGATAGTTGGGAATTCAATGAGCCGGCTCAGCGCTTCGAGTCCGTTGAAGGCAAATACAAAGTCATATTTCCCTTCATGGATCTGCCGGCGGAACTTCTGCCGGATCAGGGGTTCCAGATCGGTTTCGTCGTCGACGACCATTATTTTCACACTGGAGGTACTTAGTTCGTTCATATATACTTTATTTACTGGTCAATATCATGCGTGAGGCGTCTGGTTGAGGGGCCCGGGGCTGCGCCCCGGGTTATTGATGTATGGCCACTTCGTGGCCGTGTCAGGTGACGGGCAGGGTAATGATGAATTCGGCGAATTCGCCCTCCTCGCTGACTACACTGATCTGCCCGTTGTGCTGGCGAACGATGATGTCGTAACTGATTGAAAGGCCCAGCCCGGTGCCTGAACCGGCAGGTTTCGTGGTGAAAAACGGGTTGAAGACCCGCTCTACCGTATCCTTTGACATGCCTTTGCCGTTATCGAAAATCCTGATCTCCACGGTATCGTTTAAAAGCATCGTCTTTACCCTGAGCACCGGGAAATAGGCCTCCTTCAGCTCCTTTTTCTTCTGGGCGGTGGAGTAAAAGGCATTGTTGATCATGTTCAGAAATACCCTGCTGATGTCCTGCGGAACCACCGAAATTGTTTTCAGTTCCGGATCATATTCACTCTCAATTTTAATGTTAAAGGTGTTATCGGTGGCGCGCATGCCATGATATCCGAGCTTTACATATTCTTCCAGCAGGGCGTTGATATCCGTTGGCTGGCGTTCACCCGACTTTCCGCGTGAATGGAGCAGCATGCTGCGGATAATACTGTCGGCTCTTTTCCCATGCTCATGGATACGCCGTGCATTTCCTTCAATATCTGCAATGATCCCCTTGATGTATCCGGATTCTTTTTCGTCAATGACAATGCCCGGTTTATCAAGTTCCTGGATAAGTTCCGCTGCAAGTTCAACCGAGACTTCCGAGAAATTGTTGATGAAATTCAACGGATTCTTTATTTCGTGCGCAATCCCAGCGGTAAGTTGCCCGAGCGAAGCCATTTTTTCAGACTGAACGAGTTGTGCCTGGGCATCTTTCAGGTGGGTAAATGCTGATTCCAGTTCAATATGTTTCTGTTGTAACTCGGATGTACGGATCTCAACTTTCTGCTCCAGCGTCCTGTTGTACTCTTCCAGTTTTTCATTGGAGATCATCAGCTGTTCCGAAGCATTTCGCAGTTCACCGATCGTGGCAGCAAGTTTTTGTTGCATTACGATGAAAGATACATTGAGTCTGCCTATCTCATCCCTTGATCTGATATAAGGCAGTTTCACGTTAAAATCACCTGCGGCAAACATCTCTGCAGCTTGCGTGAGACGTCGCAGGGGACTGGTAATTGATCTGGCAATGAGCACAATAAGGATCACAATGCCGCAGAAGCCCCCGGCACCCAGGGCAAAGATGACGATGCTGAGATGCGTGGCATCCGCCATGATCTCCTCCACCGGGAAAAATATCCCAATCGACCAGCGGTTCAGTGTGACAGGGGCGTAGGCAAGCCAGCAGGGTTTACCGTTGACCGAGTTTTTATATTCATGATTACTGAACCCCGATTCTCCGTGAACCATTTTTCTTCCCACTTCTCTGAGTTCGGGTGATTTCTGCTCATCGGCAATGCTGAAAATGGTCTCATTCATGATGAACTTCTTCAGCGGATAGCTGACAATGGTTCCATTCTGAGAAATCAGTACACCGTATCCGGTTTCATTTACTTTAATCCGCCCGACGTAATGCTGGAGCCAGTCCAGTGAAAGATCAACCGTGAGAACTCCGGCAAACACCTTTTTCCCTTCCCGCTCCCTGTAAATGGGCACCGCGTAAGTTGTCATCAGCATGTTTGCCCCGCCTTCGTCAAAATAGGGCTCACTCCACACCCCGCGGCCAAGTTCCTTCGGAAGCTGGTACCAGTCCATGGTGAAATAATCGTAATGCTCATTTCCCAGAGTGATGAAGTTTATATAATCCCCCTTCCTGTGAAAATAATAGGAAAAATATTTTTCCCTCGGATTGCGGGAATAGGGCTCAAAGGCGAGGGCAGCCCCCAGGATGTCGGGATTGTTGGCAACCATCAGCCGAACCAGCTGCTTCATCTCTGCCTCGTTATCCAGGTTCCGTTCGATGATCGGGGCAAAGTTGTCGGGGATCGTTTGTATGCTGTTAAGCACCTTGTCAATTTTCGCCACCGTTGATTCGGTAAGGTATGTGGCACTGTTGATGAGATTCCTGACAACAATGCTTCGCGTGATCTTCAGGTTATAGGCAAACAGTATGGCAAAAATCACGGAACAGCAGATAAAGATGGAGAGGATCAGTTTAAATGCAATGCCCCTGAAGGTTCTCTTTTTGGTTTCCTTACTGTGTTCACTTGCGTTTTTCATCATTCCGGGCAGGATCATTTTATCTTCAGGGGTATATAAAAACTGTCGTATGGCGCCACCGTTCCGATGAGGCGGTTTTTCAAAAGGATGCCGGCAACCGTCATATAATCACCGGATGAAAGTGTTGTACTGACTGCCGTTTTGCCTTTCGGGATGTACAGGTCACGGTAGCAGTTGAGCATCCACTGTACGTGCGACCGGTTCACCGGGCGGTTTTCACTGATGGCCTTGCGCTCCACGATCCCAATGGTTTCCTCCTGGTTATCAAATGCATATGTCCAGCTTTCTACGGAGGCTTTTACAAAATCTTCACATAACCCGGGATCCTTTTTCAACTTTTCTGAAAGGCAGTATATGCCATCTTCAAGGAAGTTTAACCCGTAATCGGCAAAAAAGAACTTGTTCAGTTCATTTTCGTCATAGCCACTGTTCAGGATGGCATGATACTCATCAAACCAGTTGGCATTGATGATATCCACCCCGTCAAGAAGGAACAAACTGTTGGAACTTCCAATGGAGACAAGTTTAACATCAATTCCGTACTTCCTGAACAACGCTTCGGGCTGAAGTTCAAAACCTGACCAGATCCCCGCCCGTTTTCCGTTCATGCCCTCAATCGTACCGATTCCGCTGCTTTTTTTTGTCAGCAGCATCAGCGACGACCTCGTTGAAAGTTGTGCAATGTTCACAATTTTCACCCCCTGGTCGCGGAGCTCAAGGGCATTTACCAGCCATAAAATCGCAAAATCAGCTGATCCGCTGCTGATTACCGGGGTTGCAGAAGTAAACGGGTCAAAAGGCAGGATCTCAAGGTCAATGTTGTATTTGCGGAATATACCTTTTTCAATGCCGACATAATACCCGGCGAATTGGGCTGAAGTTACCCAGTAGGGGATCAAACGAACTTTTCTTGAAACATGCTGTGACAGACCTTCTTTTACTTCTTTAACCGGAGTTTCAGCAGTTGATTTCTCCTTTTCGCTCCGGGTGCAGGAAGCGAAAAAAACCGGGGAGAACATAGACAATACCAGGGTAAGGCAGATTAAGATCCGCGACCGGGGAATGGAAGACCCCGGCGAACATGATGAAGATCCGTTTTTCAAAGATACCTTATCCAAAGTAATTTGCTGTAATTCATTCGCTGCATAGCAAATTTAGATTAATTTTACTATCTAATTGGCGTTATTGATTTTTTTATGAAAACAACGCATTCTGCGTAGTGATACAGAAGCATATGACGGCAATTATTAAATACTGTGTTCAGAACAGTAAAATACTTTAAATCAAAGTCATGGAAACTATTACCGGTTCCATTGCAAGCCGTGAGATAACCGGCAAACCAGGAACAACCCGAACAGGATTTTTCAAAAGCCGTTACCTTGATTCTCCCCTGATGGTGGATATTGAGTACATCCGGCACCTGACCGACTCTCATCGAAAAACCGACGGGATGGAGACCCTTGAGCGCCGGGGCACTGACCATGCCTATGCCCTCGGCCAGATGACCCCGGTCATCCACAGGCAGGATACCCTTGCCGGGAATAAGACAAGATATATCAGGGGTGCCATGCCATACGCTAATTATGCGGCAGGCCCGTTTTTAAGCGAAATGCGCAGGGAGGAGCAGGACGCCCAGTCGAAGCATGCTGAGCAGGGCATCGGTGGTGGAATTGAAAAAGCCCTGGCAGAGGCGGGGCAGGGCGGTTTGCGCCTGATCTCCGGCAAATTCCTGATCAGCAGCGATGATTACGATCAGTTCCGCGATATCTGCGAATACTGGGAAGACAGGTCGTTTATGGAACAGGGCAACAGGATCTGGAAAAACCATTTCCAGAAAGCCGATTTCATTGAAAACGGCTGGAAAACAGGGCTGTATACCGCCCCTCATGAACCCTGCCCGGAAGGACGGCTGATCCTGGATTATGAAATGGCCCTGACAAAGGGTTACAACGCCATTATCCGGGAGACGGAAGAAAAGATAAATACCTTTCATCCGGAAGATATTGCCAGCTCCGCCAGACTACATTTCTGGAAAGCAGCCATAACAGTTCTGAAAGGGGCTGAAGCCTTCGCATTGAACTACGCTGCCGAGGCCGAAAGGATGGCTGCATTGGAGACAGACCCTTACCGCAGAATTGAACTGGAGGAAATGGCAGCCGTTTGCCGCCGCGTGCCGATGGAACCTCCCCGGAATTTCAAGGAGGCAGTTCAGTCATTCTGGTTTACTTATCTCCTGGGCCATATTGAAGGCTCTCACCTGGGATATTCTCCCGGCAGGCTTGACATGGTGCTTTACCCTTTTTATGCCGCCGACCCGGATATGACCCCCGCCCTGGCAATTTCCTTGTTTGAGGAGCTGTTCGTTAAAATGACCCAGATAGAATACATCGCCAGCCTCAGCTGGCAGGGGCTCGGTCACGGGAACCTCTATCAGAACCTGATCCTGGGCGGCATTGATGAAAAGGGCAACCCCATCAGCAACGATGTTTCGCTGGCCATCCTGCAGGCACAGATCAACATGCAGATGACCCAGCCTACACTCTCGGTATGGTGGGACGATAAACTTGACCAGGAATTTCTGATGAAGGCAGTTGAATGCGTGAAAACAGGGGTAGGTTACCCTGCCTTTTTCAACCAGTCAACATACATACAGCACGAGTTGAAAACCAGCGGCCTGCCAGTTGAAATGATCAGGAAGCACTGTGCCATCGGCGGATGTACCGAACCAACCCTGCAGGGCAGGTCGTATGGTATTGTCCAGGCAGGTTTTATTAACCATGGCAAGATCATCGACCTGGTGGTCAACCAGGGCGTGGATCCTTCCACAGGCATCCGGATGTTTGAGCCACGTACGCTGTCAACCTACAGTGAGATCAGGAAATATTACCTGGATATCATGCACGAAACCGTCAGGAACTGGCAGCAGTACTGGAATTTTGTGATGATCGCCCACCGGAATACGGTTCCGCTTGTTTTTTGTTCTGTGTTCGTCAATGATTGCCTTATCAAAGGGCAATGCATGGATGATGGCGGTGCGCTGCTGAACCAGACGATCACAACCCTTTCATCCGGCATGGTCAATGTGGCCAATTCACTGGCTGTAATTAAAAAACTATGCTTTGACGAGCCCGTTTGCAAGGTTGAAGAACTCTTTGATGCAGTAAGGAAAAACTGGGAAGGACACGAAGGGCTCCGGAAACAGGCGCTGGCCGTTCCGCACTGGGGAAATGATGAGGCTTATGCTGACGATATTTTTCTGGATCTTTACAATGACTACTGCGACTGGGTTCAGGGCCAGAATAATTATCTCGGCAAACCCTATGATCCGTCCATGCTGGCAATCTCCACCCCAGTTCCATTCGGGAAGGTGTGCGGTGCATTCCCCGATGGGCGCATGCTGGGCGAACCCCTGGCCGATGGTGTTACTTCGCCATTCCCCGGAACAGACATGAACGGCCCTACTGCCGTCATCAGGTCATCTGCAAAGGTTGATCACACCAGGATCAGGGGCGGCCTCCTGAACCTTAAATTTCATCCCTCCGCCCTGAAGGGCCTTTCCGGGTCAATGAACCTGCTGGCCCTGATCAAAACCTATTTTGAGTTCCCCGGTTTCCAGCTTCAGTTCAACGTTGTTGATTCACGGATGCTGAAGGATGCGCAGGCACACCCCGAAAACTACCGCGACCTGGTTGTGAGGGTGGCCGGGTTTTCCGCCTATTGGGTTGAAATGAGCAAGGCTTTGCAGGACCAGGTAATCTGGCGCACCGAACACTGCCTGAATTGATGAACGGAACTGTTTTCGACATCCAGCATTATGCGGTGCACGACGGTCCGGGGATTCGGACACTGGTGTTTTTTAAAGGTTGCCCGCTGCGCTGTGCGTGGTGCTGCAATCCCGAGTCGCAGGATTTCCTGCCACAGCTGAGATACTTTCCCTCACGATGCAAATCTTCCCATTCGTGTTTACAGCATTGCCCTCACCGGGATATTTCACCAGGTGACAGTGCTTTCACGCATTCCTTTGAACATTGCAAACACTGCACCACCCGGGTATGCGTTGAAAAATGCAATCAAGGTGCGTTAACTGTTTCCGGTAAAACCATGTCGGCAGAAGAGGTGATGGGGATTGTGGCGCGCGACATTCCTTTTTACAGGAATTCAGGCGGCGGAGTCACCTTTTCAGGGGGCGAGCCACTGAGCCAGCCGGAGTTTCTACTTGAGTTACTGCAGCACTGCAAAACCCTCGGGATCCACACAGCAATTGAGACCTCCGGATGGGCAGAAAAAGAGACACTCCGGCAAGTTTTGCCACTTACAGGACTTTTTCTTTACGACCTTAAGATCATTGATCCGGACCAACACCTGGCGTACACGGGAAAACCTGTAGACCGGGTTTTGGAAAACCTGGCTTTCCTGGCCTCCCTGCATAAAAATATCGTCATCCGGGTGCCACTGGTAGAGGAAATCACCGACACCACTGCCAACCTGCAGGCCATTTCGGATATTATGACACTTAATGCCCTGCAGGAGATTGTTCTGGAGCCTTACCATTCGCTGGGAATTGAAAAATACCAGGAAATCGGCATACATTTCCAGCTCGCCGACATTTCTGATTACCCCTTTGAAAAAGCAGCAATGGCAAGGGATTTTTTCAAAATGAAGGGACTGAACTGTGAAATTGCATGATTTCAGAGCGCTTACTGGCAGGGGCATGACCTACCTGAAGGTTCCGTTTTTATCAATCCTGGACATGAAGATGTTCCACAGATCAGGATAATCCCATCACGCGTCGCGATGATCTGTGAACCAAGATCCTCTTTTGCCCCTCCGTATTTCTTTGTCCAGAGGGTATCGCCATTCTGATCAGCCTTGATCAGTAAAACATCGTTGATGGATATGTTGGGATTTTCATAAGCCTTACCACAAATAAAAATTTCCTGTCCTGTAGAAATTGCAACGGCTGCCGCCGTGCTATGAAAACCTGCATAAAAAACATGCCGCCAAACCAGGGTGCCGGTTTTTGAAATTTTAAGAAGAACGATGCTGTCATTTTTGTTTCCACAGATAATCAGATTATTATCCTGGGATACCACGGTTGAATTATCGTTTAAGCCAATCGTGCCGGGCCATGTATGGTAAGTGGGAGTGGCATCTGGCACCGCAGTATTATGCCGTTTACAGGATGATAATATGAAGAATGTTGAAAGAATGAGGACAAAAAAGGCCTCAATTTTAACCGTCCTGAACAGATGACACATTTTGAAAATAGTATAATGTTGAAAAACAACCACTAAGGCACTAAGAACACTAAGAAGCACTTAGAAAAAAAGAAATTTAATGTTGCATCCTTAGTGTTCCTTAGTGTCCTTAGTGCCTCCGTGGTAAAAAAACCTCAAGTTCTTAATCCAGGTTAAGCCATTGTGATCCCATTAATCCCGCTGAATGATCAGCTTCACAGCCTTTCCCTCCCTTTCATCTTCATGTCTGATAAAATACACGCCGGCAGGTAGGCCACTGATATCCACAGTCAGGCCGGAAACTCCCACTTGCCGCTCAATGACCCGTTTTCCAACAACATTCGTGATGTAAAAAAGGCCTTCAGGGGTGGTTCTTCCGGGTTTGATCCTTATTATTTCCGAAGCAGGGTTGGGGTATACAGAAAAAAGAGGACTTTCCTGTTCATTCAACCCCACGGCAACTGAATCATATTTCATAACGGTTGCCCGGTTAAAATTCGTCATGTCCTGGTAGGCCAGGTAAGGCTGGCCGGACGGGCCAAACCCAAGGCTGGTATAAAGACTTTGTCCGGCTGAAAACCCTGGATTCCCCACATTTACCCAGTTCATTCCGTTGAATATCATAAGGGATGTTTTAAATCCAACGGTTTCATCATTAAAAGAAACATAAGGTTGTCCCGACGGGCTGAACGCGAGATTAGGGCACTGTGCCGAACCTGGAGAAAAACCGGCATTTCCAAGGCTCACCCAGTTATTGCCATCAAATTTCATGACCGTTGCCTTGTATGAATTCCCGCCATCCATAAAAGCAACACACGGATCACCGGAAGGATTAAAGACAATGCTGGCCCAGTAAGACTCTCCCAATGAAATACCCGGAATTCCTACATTCAACCAGTAGGTACCGTCAAACCTCATGACAGTGATCTTTTGCGATAAAGACCAATCCTGGTAAGCCACATAAGGTTCGCCCGACGGGCTGATGGCGATGCTCATGTATTCAGTTTCCCCCTGGGAAAAGCCAGGGCTGCCGATGGTCACCCAGTTTGCCCCATCAAACTTCATCACGGTAGCTTTTCTTGCATGATTGTAATCCGTGTAAGCAACAAAAATTTCTTCCTGTTGATTGAAGGCCATGGCTGAATAGCTGGCCGAACCGCCAGAAAAACCAGGGATTCCGACAGTTACCCAGTTGGTCCCGTCAAATTTCCTGACCGCTTCACGTCCGGAAGAATAATAATCTGAATAGGCAACATACAGCTCTCCTGATGGACTGAATCCGAGGTTAACCGGCGACAGGTTCACCGTATCAAACCCGGCCAGGCCAACGTATTGCCATGTATTACCAACCAGTTTCTTAACAGAGACGGTGAAATTGAAAATGTCCAGTGCATCAACATAAGCCACGTATGGCACAGCGGCAGGACTCATTGCCAGGCACGGAAACTCAGCAGTTCCCGGCGTAAACCCTGCGTTTCCCACATTCAGCCACATATGTTCCAGCGGAGAAGATTTATACCCGCTCTGCTGGGCGAACATGGTTATTGCAGAACACATCACCAAAAAGCAAAACAGTTTTTTCATACTGGTGGATTTATGACATTCAACTATCGTCACTGCTAAGTTACTGCAAATACCGGCGAATAATACCCATCACCCTTGATTATTTCTGTCACCCGTCACGCGTCACCCGTCACGCGTCACCTGTCACCCGTCACCCGTCACCCGTCACCCGTCACCTGTCACCTGTCACCTGTCACCTGTCACCTTTTTATTTACCTTTGCACCAGAATCTACACCCATCCACCTTGAAACTCCGCAAAACACACCTTCTCCTGTTCAGCCTCCTAAGCGGCCTGCTCCTTTCACTGGGCTGGCCCGAGCGTGGCTTCCCCGGCCTGCTGTTTATCGGGCTCGTCCCCATGCTGATCCTGGAAGAAGAGATGACCAAACGCAGACATGAGTTTGGGAAATTCAGCGCCCTCTTGTATTCTTACCCTGGGTTTTTCCTCTGGAACCTTCTCACCACCTGGTGGATCGTGAACTCCACCTTCACCGGGGCATTGCTGGCTATTGTGCTGAATTCTCTTTTTCAGGCCATTGTTTTTCAAGCGTTTCACTTTACCAGAAGGAAGCTGAACAGCACCCTGGCAGGGTTTGCCTCGTTATTGGCCTACTGGGTCTCCCTGGAGTATCTCCATCTCAACTGGGACCTTAACTGGCCCTGGCTTAACCTGGGCAACGGGTTCGCCAGCTATTACAAATGGGTTCAGTGGTATGAATATACGGGAACGATTGGGGGAACGGTGTGGGTGCTGGTGGGCAACCTGGCGGGGTTTGGGATAGTGAAGGGTTTGTTGATTCAGAATGCAGGGAATGCATCCTGGAAGCACAAACTTCAAAATTCAAAATTCGTTGTTCAATATTCAATATTCCTTTTTCTCTGGATTGCGGCTCCGATAGCCTATTCATATTACACCTACGCGACCTACACCGAACAAAAGAGACCGGTTAATTTCGTGGTGGTACAGCCCAATATTGACCCCTATTCCGAGCAGTATACCCTTCCTCCTGCCACCGTGATCGGAAAGATCATGAAACTGGCAACACCGGCACTGGACAGTAACACCAATTTCCTGGTGGCTCCCGAGTCTTCCATCCAGGAGGAGATGTGGGAGAATGAAATTACAAGGTTTACCAGCATCCGCATGCTGAAGCAGGGAATAGCACCATATCCAGGCCTGAACATGCTCGTTGGCGGATCAACGTATTACCAGATCCGCCCCGACGAACCCGTGCCGCGATGGGCCAGGAAATTCACCGACACCGACGGACACTACACGGCGTACAATGCCGCCATTTTGCTCAACAGCCGCGACTCCCTGCAACTGTACCATAAGTCAAAACTCACCCCCGGTGTTGAGATACTTCCATCATTCAAAGGATTCAAATGGCTTGAAAAATTTGCCATCAACCTGGGTGGCACCGTAGGCAGCCTCGGCCAGGACTCAGTGAGGAAAGTTTATACCACGTTCGGCACGGTTAGAGTTGGGCCGGCAATCTGTTATGAATCTATTTTTGGTGAGTTCTTTTCCGAATTCGTCAGGAACGGCGCAGAAATCATGATCATCATTACCAACGACGCATGGTGGGGCAATACCGCTGGTCACCGCCAGCACTTTGGATTTGCACACCTGCGGGCCATTGAAACCCGCCGCAGCATTGCCAGGTCGGCCAATACCGGCATTTCGGCTTTCATTGACCAGCGGGGCGACGCTCACCAGGCCACCGCATACTGGGTTCCGGCGGTTATCAAAGGAACCATCAATGCAAATGACAAACTCACATTTTATGTAAAACACGGTGACTATATTGCCCGGTTTCTTTCATATCTTGCAGGTATACTGATAATCACTGCGATTGCAATGTCCATTAAAACAAAATACTTCAAATAATATACCCACCCCTTGCCATGAACAAACAAGCCATCACCTCCTCTCCGATTAACAACCTTTCTGCAGGAAGATGGAGCCCCCGCGCCTTTCTCGACAAGCCCGTTGAGCCTGAAAAGCTGATCGGCATGTTTGAAGCTGCCCGCTGGTCGCCCTCAGGCGGGAATGAGCAGCCATGGAGCTTTATCGTTGGTGTAAACCGGGATGAAACCTGGCAGAAAATTTTCAAATGCCTGAATGAAGGCAACCAGGAATGGAATAAACATGTCCCCCTGCTCATCATTGCTGTCGGGAATAAAATCTCCTCGTGGGATGGCAACATCAGCCCGGTTTTTCAGTATGACACCGGGCAGGCCGTGGCACACATGAGCCTGGAAGCCATGAACCAGGGAATTTACGTGCACCAGATGGGAGGTTTCTCTGGCGACAAAGCCTGTGAACTCTTTGGCATTCCCGATACGCATGAACCACTCACGGTGATCTCCGGGGGATATATCGGAGAACCCGACTCACTTTCTGAAAAGCTTAAACAACGTGAACTCCAGCCACGATCGCGCAAAGAACTAAGCCAGTTTGTCTTCAGCGGCAAATTTGGCGAATCATCCCCAATAATAAACCTATAACCCTATATTCGCCCACCCTCCCCTCCCTTTTTGGGGAGGGGCCGGGGGTGGGGCATAAACCACCCATGAGATACACGATAACCCTCCTCACTGCCCTCACCCTTTTCGCCGCAAGCTGCAACCAGCCAGCTAAACAGGCAGATGTAAAACAGGATTCCGTTCCTGCAGGGCCCAAGGTCTCAGTACCTGATTTCAATGCCGATTCTGCCATTGAATCATGCAGGATCCAGCTTGCATTCGGCCCCAGGGTTCCCAATACCCCGGCACATGATAAATGTGCAACATACCTGATTGGTAAAATGAAATCCTATACAGAACATGTGACCGTTCAGAAAGGCCAGGTTTATGCTTACAACAAAACAGCATTGAAGTTCCAGAACATCATCGCAAGCTTTAAACCGGAAACAAACAACCGGATATTGCTGTGCGCACACTGGGATTCCCGCCCTTATGCCGATCACGACCCCGACCCGAAAAACTGGCGTAAACCGGTTGCCGGTGCCAACGATGGCGCCAGCGGCGTTGGTGTGCTGATTGAGGTGGCCCGACAGTTGAGCATGGCCTCCCCTCCCATCGGTGTTGACATCATCCTGTTTGATGTGGAAGATTACGGCCCTCCGCAGGATCAGACATTTGACAATTCGGAACAATTCTGGGGACAAGGCGCACAGTACTGGGCCGAAAACCCGCACAAAAAGGATTATGTCGCCAAGTATGGCATCCTGCTCGACATGGTAGGTGCTGCCAATGCGACGTTTCTCATGGAAGGGTTTTCCATGCAGTATGCTGCCGACATCGTAAAATCAGTATGGACTACCGGGAACCGGATTGGGTATTCGTCCAGCTTTCTTTTTGAAAATGGCGGCCTCATTACCGACGATCACGTTCCCATTAACAAGATCAGGAACATACCCACTATTGACGTGATCCACCTGGATAAAAACAGCCAGACCGGCTTCTATCCATACTGGCACACAACCGAAGACACCTTCGACAAACTGGATAAAAATACGCTGAAAGTAGTAGGACAAACCCTACTTACCGTAATTTTCGAAGAAAACTAATTTCACCATCTCACCATTTCACCATCTCACCATTTATTAAAGCAATTCATTCGCCAGATTCGCCAGCTCCGACCGCTCTCCCTTTTCCAGCCTGATATGTGCATAAATATCATGCTTCTTTACCCTGTCAATCAGCGTGGAAAGCCCATTTGACTGGGCATCCAGGTAGGGCGTATCAATCTGGTAAATATCCCCGGTGAAGATGATCTTTGTATTCTCCCCGGCCCGGGTGATGATGGTCTTTACTTCATGGGGAGTCAGGTTTTGCGCCTCATCCACAATAAAGCACACATTTGAAATGCTTCTGCCACGGATATAGGCCAGCGGGGTGATCACCAGTTTTTCGTTTTCCACCGCCTCTGTGAGAATTTTGTACTCCTTGTCCTTTTCGCTGAACTGGTTCTGGATGAATTTCAGGTTGTCCCACAACGGTTGCATGTAGGGATCAAGTTTTGATTTGATGTCGCCCGGCAGGTACCCGATATCTTTGTTACTCAGGGGGACAATCGGCCTGGCCAGGTAGATCTGCTTGAAATTACGCTTCTGTTCCAGTGCCCCGGCCAATGCCAGCAACGTTTTCCCGGTGCCGGCAATACCCTGCATGGTGACCAGCTTCACGTTGGGATTCAGGATGGCATGCATGGCAAAAACCTGCTCGGCATTCCTCGGGCTGATCTTGTAACAGCCCTTCTTTTCAATCTTTTCAATCCGCTCGGTCAACGGGTTGTAAAATGCCAGCACCGAACTTTTCCCGTTCTTCAGGATGAAATAGTGGTTCGGGATGGGGTTTTTGATGCCGATATCTTCCGGGAGGCACCATCCAGCTTCATAAATGATGTCAATGATGGTTTTATCAAGGCCTTCCACCAGCGTTTTCCCTGAATACAACCCCTCTACATCTTTGATCTTGCCTGTTTCAAAATCTTCGGCAGAGATATTCAATGATTTGGCTTTCAGGCGCAGGTTTACATCCTTGGAAACCAGGATGACCTTTTTCCCCGGATTTTCTGCCATCATCACCAGCGCTGCATTCAGGATCCGGTGATCGGGCTTGTTTTCGCCAAATACCTTTACTGCATCCAGTTCACTCTGCTCATTCATCACCACCTTGAACTTCCCGCCTTTGGGCATGCCGAGGGAAATCCATTTGGTGAGCGTCGCTTTGTTGGATAATTTATCAATGATGCGTATGAATTCGCGGGCTTCAAAATTGATGGTATCATTGCCCTTCTTGAAATTGTCAAGTTCCTCCAGCACCGTGATGGGAATGGCCACATCGTTGTCGTCAAAACTTCGGATTGCGCTATGGTTGTAAAGGATTACAGAGGTATCGAGTACAAATATCTTCTTTGTCTTCAGTTTTTTTGCTACCATGGGGCGGGTTTTGGTATGGTCAAATGTAAGATAAGAATCGCGGGTTGGTGCCCACCGTCAACAGAAGATATAAACAGAATGCTGTTAATGAAATCCCGCCAAAGATCAGCCCATCTCCAGCTCAATGGTCATATTATGCGGGGCAGTATTGTTCCCTCCGAAATAAGGATAAAGCCTGAAACAGAGGTTCGGATCAGCCTTGATGTTGTCCATTTTTACTGTCACATCATTTACTGTAATAAAATAGCCGCCATCCCTGCTTTCTATCCTGCCGGTGACGGTTTCCCCGATGTGAACCGATTTGATAAAAACGATGGTGAACTTCTGCCCCGCCTTTTTTTCATCATAGGTATAACCGGAAATATTGATCATTCCTTCATGGGCGAAATCGGGAACCCAGGTCAGCCTGACTGAATTGTTATGATGGTTGGTTCCGAAGCCGATCCCGGCCAGCTTGTTCTGGTCGTAGTCGTCCTGGTTTCGTGCCGGCGTCCACCAGCACTCCTTGCGGAACACAAACCGCAGCGACATGGTCTTGATCTTCCAGCCGATTCCGCCCAGTTTTTCAAAAAAGCTCATGGAAGCAGAATGGTTTCCTTTTTTAATCTCGTAAAATCTCATGGCAATTGATTTTTCTCAAAGTTACATTCAAAGATTGAAAACAAAAAATTTACGCTAATTTTATGCACGCTTAACCACACCCAAATAATCACATCCTGTCAATGCAGCAACCGGCGAAAAAATTATTCCTTCTTGATGCCATGGCCCTGATCTACAGGGCATATTTCGCGTTCAACAAAAACCCCAGGATGAGTTCAAAAGGGGTGAACACCTCCGCCATTTTCGGATTCGCCAACATTATTCTTGACCTGCTTAAAAAAGAAAAACCCACACACATCGGTGTAGCTTTTGACACCATGGCCCCAACGGTGCGGAAAATCGGGTTTGAGGCTTATAAGGCACACCGCCAGGAAACACCGGAAGATATTATAAACTCCCTGCCTTATATTCATGAACTTATTGAGGGATTCAACATCCCAACACTTTTTGTGGATGGCTATGAAGCCGACGATGTGATCGGAACACTGGCTAAACAGGCTGAAAAGCATGGTTTTGAGACCTATATGATGACCTCCGACAAGGATTTCGGGCAGCTTGTCAGCGACCGCACCTTCATTTACAAACCCGGGAAATTCGGCAGCGATGTAGAGATTCTGGGAGTTAAAGAAGTGTGCGAAAAATTCAGCATTCAGCGCCCGGAACAGGTGATCGACATCCTGGGATTGTGGGGCGATGCCTCCGACAACATCCCGGGAATCCCCGGCGTAGGTGAAGTCACTGCCAAAAAACTGCTTGCAGAGTTTGATTCCATTGAAAACCTGATCGCCAACGCAGATAAGATCCCCAATGAAAAACTCCGGCAGAAAGTCATTGAATTCCAGGACCAGGCACTGATGTCAAAGCAACTCGCCACCATCATCCTGGATGTTCCAATTGAATTTGACGAAAGTCGGCTGATCATGGAACATCCCGACGAGGAACGGCTGAAAAAACTGTTTGATGAGCTGGAATTCAGAACGTTTGCACAAAGGTTGACAACGTTCCTTTCAAAAGGAGTAGAGGCGCCGGTAGAGGTCAAAATGCAAAGTGCAAGGGGCAAAGTGCAAAATAAGAGGGAGCAGGCCGGATCTTCTTTGATGGGGGATTTGTTTTCAGGAGAACCGGAGGCGTTTGCAACAGTAACGGAAAAGAAGAATGACGAATTACGAATGACGAATGACGAATTGCCGGAAGCGGGCGACGGGCTTTATGACATTCATTCAACTCCTCACAATTATATTCTCGCTGATACGGAAGAAAAGAGGCTGGCACTTGTTACGCAACTTGAGAAACAAAAATCATTCTGTTTTGATACCGAGACGACCGGCATAAACCCAAATACAGCTGAGCTGGTAGGAATGTCGTTTGCATGGCAGCCGCATGAGGCATATTATGTTCCTCTGCCGGACCTGTATGCCGACGCACAGGCCATCGTTTCAGCCTTCAAGCCTGTTCTGGAAAATGAAACAATTCAGAAGATCGGTCAGAACCTGAAATTTGACATCTCCATCCTGAAATGGTACGATGTAATCGTCAGGGGGCCGCTTTTTGATACGATGCTGGCTCATTACCTGATACAGCCCGACATGCGTCACGGCATGGACCTGCTCGCCGAAACCTATCTTGAATACAAGCCGGTTTCCATTGAGGAACTGATCGGGAAAAAAGGGCAGAACCAGCTGAGCATGCGCTCTGTTGACATTGAAACCGTTAAGGAATATGCCGCAGAGGATGCGGATGTGACCTTCCGCCTGAAGGAGGTCTTTGAGCCCATGCTGAAGGCATCCGACACCCGCGATCTTTTTGATAAAATAGAAGTGCCGCTCATCCCGGTGCTGGCATCCATGGAGGCCGACGGGGTGAGAATTGATCCGAAAACCCTCAATGAATACTCTGCCGAGCTGGAAAAAGAGATCAGGATCCTGGAATCTTCCATTTACGAAGATGCAGGTGTGAAGTTCAATGTTTCCTCCCCGAAGCAACTGGGTGATATCCTGTATGAAAAGCTGCGTATTGTTGAAAATCCCAAGCAGACCAAAACCAAACAGTACAGCACAAGTGAAGACGTGCTTGCCAAACTTGAACACAAGCACCCCATCATCAACAAAATACTCGAATACCGGTCGCTGACAAAACTGAAATCAACCTACGTTGATGTGTTGCCAACGCTGGTCAATCCCAGGGATGGCCGGGTGCACACGTCGTACAACCAGGCAGTTGCAGCCACCGGGCGCCTCAGCTCCAATAACCCGAATCTTCAGAATATCCCCATCAGGACGGAAAAAGGACGTGAAATCCGGAAGGCATTCGTACCACGGAATGACAACTTTGTGTTGCTCTCTGCCGACTACTCCCAGATTGAACTGCGGATCATCGCCCATCTGAGCGGCGATGCGGGGATGATTGAGGATTTCAACCTCGGAATAGACATCCATGCTGCCACCGCTGCAAAAGTTTACGGTGTCGCACTCGCCGATGTCACCAAAGAGATGCGGCGCAACGCCAAGATGGTAAACTTCGGGATCATTTACGGCATTTCAGCTTTCGGACTTTCCGAACGGTTGAACATAGCCCGAAAGGAAGCCGCTGAGATCATTCACCAGTATTTTGTGAAGTACCCCGGTATCAAGGCATATATGGACAATACAATCACCTCGGCCCGTGAACACGGATATGTTGAAACGATGATGAAGCGCCGTCGTTACCTGCGCGACATCACCTCCGGCAATGCAACGATACGAAGCTTTGCAGAACGAAATGCCATCAATGCCCCCATCCAGGGAACCGCTGCCGACATGATCAAGATCGCCATGATCAACATCTTCAACGAGATGGAACAGATGAACCTGCGTTCGCGTATGATCCTGCAGGTGCACGACGAACTTGTTTTTGATGTGCACAAGGAGGAAGTTGAAATACTTAAACCCGTCGTTGTCAACGGAATGCAGAATGCAATTCAGCTGAATGTGCCGGTGCTGGTGGAGATGAATACGGGGAAGAACTGGCTGGAAGCGCATTAGAGAAGGTGAAATGGTGAAATAGTGAAAATTTTTGAATTCAATATTCTATGACATATAAAAACGACATCCGCACGGTAATGACCCTTGACGCAGGGGGAACCAATTTTGTATTCAACGCTGTGCAGGCTGAACAGGAGATACTGGAGCCCATTATCCTTTCTGCCAGGGCAGCGAACCTGGAGGAAGTATTGAAAATGATCATTGAAGGATTCCGGCAGGTTGAAAGCAAGCTGGTTCACAAGCCGGTTGCCATCAGCTTTGCATTCCCGGGCCCTGCCGATTATGAAAACGGCATCATCGGCGACCTTCAGAACCTCCCCTTCTTTAAAGGAGGCGTTGCACTGGGGCCGATGCTTCAGGCAACTTTCGGCATCCCTGTTTTCATCAACAATGACGGAGACCTTTTTGCTTACGGGGAGGCTATCGCCGGACTGCTCCCTGATATCAACCGGAAGCTGGAAGAGGCCGGAAATCCCAAGCGTTACAGGAACCTGTTTGGCGCTACCTTCGGAACCGGTTTCGGCGGTGGGATCGTAACCCGCAACGGTTTGCTTTTTGGCGACAACAGCTCAGGCGGCGAAATCAACAGGATGCGGAACCGCACTTTTAAGAGCTGGGATGTGGAAGAGAGCGTCAGCATCCGGGGCATCAAACGCGAATACGCCAACAATACAGGCCTCAATATAGCCTCATGCCCTGAGCCAAAAGATATTTTTGAAATCGGGATGGGAAGAGCAAAAGGCGACAGGCAGGCTGCCATCAACGCTTTTCATGCTTTTGCACGCGATGCCGCTGATGCAATCGCCAATGCCATCACGCTGCTCGACGGCCTCGTGGTCATAGGCGGGGGATTGTCGGGAGCTTACCCGATTTTCCTGCCGAAACTCGTGGAAGAGATGAACGCTCCGTATGATACCATGTCGGGCAAACCGCTGGAACGCATGGAGGTTGTTGCCTACAACCTTGAAGATGCATCCGGCCTGGCTTCCTTTCTTCAGTCATCATCCTTGGAAATTCCTGTCCCCTTCACCTCCGGGACTGTCAGCTTTGACCCTAACAAAAAAATCGGCGCAGGAATTTCCCGCCTTGGCACATCCAAAGCCGTATCTATTGGGGCTTATGCATATGCGCTTGCAAAACTTGACGCATAACATCACCCGGAAATAACCGGTAAAAATATTCCCTCCCTAACAAAATAAATGCGGGAGTCCGCATTTTGTTGTTTTTTTTGATTAGCTTTGTAGTGATAATTCATCTTTGTTTACATTCACAAAATCCATACACATGAAAAAAACGCTACTTTCTTTTATTTTCCTGATGGCCACAATCCTTGTGATGGCGCAGACAACAGCACGCCAGATGGTCGTTGTTGAAGTAGGCACAGGTACCTGGTGTACATATTGTCCCGGTGCTGCCATGGGCGTTGACGATCTTCTTATCAATGGTAAAAAGGTTGCCGTGGTTGAAAATCACAATGGCGACTCTTACGCCAATAATTTTTCAAATGCCCGTAATTCCCTTTATGGAATTTCAGGTTATCCTACAGCCACATTTGACGGCAACCAGGCTGTGGTAGGTGGAAGCCATACAAACTCCATGTATACTTCATACCTCCCGAAATACAACGCTGCCATCGCTGTGGCATCCCCGGTGGAAATGACCATGACGGAAACACACACAGGTCTTAACTATACCGTAACCTGTGTCGTAACCAAGGTTGGAACGGTTACCGCTACCAATATCAAGCTGAATTTTGCTGTTACACAGTCACACATCATGCAAAACTGGCAGGGACAGACCCATCTGGAGCATGTTAACCGCCTGATGGTTCCTGACCAGAACGGCACCCTGATTGATTTTACCAGTGGCGACGTTCAAACCGTTGTACTGAATTTCACCATGCAGGCTGCATGGCCGCTTGAAGATTGCGAGTTCGTTGCCTGGTTGCAGAATATGGATACCGGACAGGGAACCATCGCCGGCTCAGGTTCACCCGCAGTTAAGAAATGGACAACATTCCAGGGCCTGAAACGTGGCGTAATTGACCTCAATCCTGATTTCACTGTTCCTTCCACCAGTGTGAGCACAGGCGAATCAGTAACATTTACCAATGCCACCACTGGTGGTTATATCGGCGTTCCTGAAACGTATGAATGGATTTTCCCCGGTGGCACACCTGCCACATCAACCGACAAAGATCCTGTTGTTGTTTACAACACATGCGGCACCTATGATGTCACACTCATCGTTGATCGCGGAAGCCAGATTGACACCCTTACCAGGACAGCCTACATGCAGGTTGGCCCTGTTGTAAACGTAGTTGCTGATCCCGGTCTGACAGCCTGCTGGTATCAAACCATTACCCTCGATGCAACAACCCCGGGTGCTGTTTCCTACCTGTGGACTCCTGGTGGCGCAACCACTCCCACCATTGATGTTACCTATGCCCAGTATGGTATCGGCGCACACGAATTTACCGTTGCGGTGAATATGGGTTCCTGCGAAACGACAAAGGCCGTTTCAACCTACCTGGACGCCTGTACATTTGTTGGTGAAAAATCAAAGAATGTTGCTGTCTCCGTTTATCCGAACCCGAGCAATGGCAGCTTTACCCTGGAAATGAACACAGGAAGCACCATCGTTGCCGACCTGAACATTACCAATAGCCTTGGAATGAACGTTTACTCAGAGAAAGACGTGACTGTCAGTGGTAAAACCCTGAAGTCTCTCAACCTTTCAAACCTCAGCTCCGGCATCTACATGCTCAATCTTCAGAATGGCGACATGAAGGTTTCTCAGAAAATCCTCATCAAATAATCTGAAAATCAAATGCATTCCCTGAAGGGTAGCCAGGTTGGCTGCCCTTCTTTTTTTTAAGGAAAGTTGTGTTGTTTTAAAAGGATATTGGCAATTTTTGTAATATTGTTAAAAAAATCACACCACCTAACACCCTCGCCATGAAGACAAAATTTTTACTCTTTGCATTATTCTTCAGCATGAGTTTGTTCTCCTTCGGACAAACCTACCTGTGGGAATCGTTTGACGCCGGCCAGATGCCGCCCTCCGGATGGTCGCTCGACGGACTTCCCGCACAATGGGCTGTCAACAACTCAAGCAATGCCGGCGGTACCGCCCCGGAGGCCCAGTTTACCTACGTACAGGGAACCACCGTCACAAGGCTGGTATCCCCGATGTGCAATTTAACCGGCCTGACCTCCGTGAAATTATCGTTCAGGCACATGTATGACTGGTAT
The DNA here is from genome assembly GCA_903959905.1 of uncultured Bacteroidales bacterium. Taxonomy (GTDB): domain Bacteria; phylum Bacteroidota; class Bacteroidia; order Bacteroidales; family FEN-979; genus CAIVAT01. Next base: position 8,850 of record CAJBYO010000015.1, on the reverse strand, counting down.
ACAAATCCCGCACCTAAAGTCGGTGTTGCAACAAGATCACACAACGGTGCATGGAGCACTGTCTGGGAAAAAACGCCTACTGCCAACATCGGCCCCGAACAGGTTGATGTGATTATTTCCAATTCAGATGTTGGACAATCTGAATTCCAGATCTGCTTTTACCTCAACGGGAATATGTATAACCTCGATTACTGGTATTGCGACAACGTATTACTTTTTAACCCGCTGAACCTGGACGCTGGGATCATTTCCCTGGGCGCAACGCAAACCTATTTTGCCGAACCCGTTATGGTAAAAGGATCCATCATGAACGTAGGTTTAACCGCTATCACCTCCGCGGAAGTAAATTACTCGGTCGACAACGGGCCCGTTTTCACAACAGCTTTGGCAGGTTTATCACTGGCAACCCAGGATATTTATGAATTCAGCTGCAGCCAGCCTATGACAGGTGCAATCGGCCCGCATCAGCTTACTGTATGGCTCAGCAAAGTCAATGGAATTGCAGACAACAACCAGGCCAATGACACCCTGCGGAAAACAGAATATAAGATCTGTCATGTGGTGACGAGAAAACCGCTGTATGAGGAATTCACCAGTTCAACCTGCGCGCCCTGCGCCTCTTTCAACAGCAGTTTTGTGCCCTGGTGCAATACCAATGCCGACAGTATCACGCTGGTGAAGTACCAGATGAGCTGGCCTGCCCCAGGCGACCCATATTACACCCTGGAAGGGGGCGTGCGAAGGGCGTACTATGGCGTAAATGCAGTTCCCGATCTGTATTCAAACGGTGGCAATACAGCAACAACATTGTCTGCTGTGGTTCAATCATTTGCCCAGGCTAAACAACTTATCGGGATGATGAAAATCGCCGGAAGCAACACCATCACAGGAACCGTGATGAATATCAACGCAACGGTTCTGCCATTTTCCAACTTTGACAATGTTCGGGTTTACATCGTGGTGATGGAGAAAATCACACACAACAACCACATGAGCAACGGTGAAACAAGCTTTGAACATGTCATGATGAAAATGGTGCCAGATGCAGAAGGAACAACCGCCAGCCTGGTTGACCGCGTGCCCTTCACCATAACCCAGACTGTTGACCTCGCCGGAACCCACATTGAAGAGTTTACCGACCTGATCGTAGGTGTTTTTGTGCAGGATCCTGTCTCCAAACAAGTCTACCAGTCGGCTTATTCCGTTGAAAACGGCCAGTTCAGCAGTGAAGCCCGCCTGAGCAATATCGCTGTCAACGGAACTGCAATATCCGGCTTTAGTCCCGATAACTTTACTTATACCGTTACCCTGCCGGGCGGCACAACCACGGTTCCGGATGTTGCCGGAACACCGATGGAGACCAGTGAAACTGTCATTGTTGTTCCTGCACTTGAACTCCCGGGCTCAACCATAATTGACGTTTTTGCTGAAAACCTCACCGCTCATCACCGCTATACTGTTAATTTTGAATGGGCTGTGGGACAATCCGAGTATGAGAAAGACAACATCCGGATATACCCGAACCCCACAAAAGGAACAATATACCTTTACGGGGTGGCCCACGCCAACATCACCGTCATGAACAGCACGGGCAACCTGGTACACTCCATCAGCGACTTCACAGGAAACTCCCTGAACCTGGCATCCCTGGCAAAAGGTGTTTATGTTTTAAAGATTGAGAAACCTGATCATTCTGTGGTTCAGAAAAAAATCGTCATCATGTAACTGTCAGGTAATGTGAGTATCGGAATACAATGTCTGCCCCGGAAGCGCAACAAATCCACTGCTTCCGGGGCAGCCTCTTTTTTCACTTTTATGTAACCTGAAGCAACCTGATTATTTGTAATTTTGTCTATCTGTAAATCACCTGTCATGAAAAATATCTTCGCCATTTTTTCCCTTTGCTGTCTGTCAGCAGTCCTTTTTGCCGGTCATGTTGAAAAAACCTATACGTTTTCACAGGTAAAAATCGGTCAGAACGGAACATATCAGACAGTTGCACTTGACAATACCATGCAGGCAGGCCTTCAGGGCGAGCCAATGCTGCCCTACCGCCAGGTGGCCATGATGCTGCCCCCGGGAGAAAAGGCAGTCTCCATTCAGATCGTCGGTGAAGGACTTACAACGATCCCCGGAACATTTGAACTCTTCCCGCAGCAACAAATGCAACCCCTTTCAAAAGGCCCCGACGGGAATTTCATTAAAAATGAAGCCGTTTACCGTTCCCACGCCAATTATCCCCTCACGCCTGCAGGAAACCTCCTTAATTCATACCTCAACGGTTACGCATTTGCCCTTTCAACCTTTACCCCGGTTGTCTATAATCCCTCGAAACAAACTGTTTCTTATTACCGGAAGGTTACCGTGAAAATCACCACCCGGCCTGATGCAGACGCCACCAGGGCCATGAACAATCTCACCTCCTCGGAAAATGCACTGAAAAGGGTCAGCCATTTTGCACAGAATCCCGGGATGATGAAAAATTATCCCGCAAAGGGAACCTTAAAATCAAATTATAAAATTCTGATCATCACACCGGCACAGTATCAGGCCGGTTTCCAGGACCTCGCCGACTATTATAACAACAAGTACCAGGCGACTCAAATCGCCACAACCGAAGCCATTGCTTCATCCCCGGGAGCAGATCTGCAGGAAAAAATCAGGAACTACATCATCAGCGAATACCAGGCCAACGGCATTGAACAGGTTATCCTGGGTGGTGATGTTGAATATATCCCCTACCGCGGGTTTTATTGCTACGTGATTTCCGGCTCAGGATATGAAGATTACAATATTCCGGCCGACATTTATTATTCAGCCCTCGACGGCAACTGGAATACCAACGGAGACACTAAATGGGGAGAACCCGGAGAGGATGACCTTCTGCCCGAAATTTCAGTGGGGCGCATGTCGTTCAGCAATGCAACAGAACTGGCAAGTATGGTTCACAAATCCGTTTCCTACCAGGGAAGCCCTGTGGCAGAAGCGTTTACAAAGCCTCTTCTCGTTTCTGAGTTTCTGTACGACCCCCCGATCACGTATGGCTCAGATTATCTTGAACTCCTTATTGATGAACACAACGACAACGGTTACACCACACATGGGATCCCTTCAGTTCAGAATTCCATTACAAGACTGTATGATACAACGGGGTACAACTGGGGAGTTGGTCAGTTGCTCAGCACCATCAACTCAGGGCAATCATTTATTCACCATTGCGGCCATTCAAACGCAACCTACATGATGCGGCTCAACAACTGGGATATCACAAATCAGAATTTTTCGCAGGTTAACGGCATCACGCATAATTACCAGCTGATGTACACACATGGATGCATTTGCGGTGCTTTTGATGAATCTGACTGTATTTCGGAACGCAGTATCTCAATATCAAACTTCCTGGTTGGCGGCGTCTTCAACTCAAGATACGGGTGGTTTGACCAGGGAACAACAGAAGGCCCCTCTGCGCACCTTCACCGTGAATTCATCAGTGCCATGTATGACCCGAACCCCGATTCAGCCATTGCTGACATTGGCTCCGCACACACCATGTCAAAGATCATGACAGCCCCCTGGGTTGGCCTTCCGGGCGAATTTGAACCCGGGGCACAGCGCTGGTGCCATTACGATTGCAATGTGCTGGGCGATCCTGCGCTGAAAGTATGGATTGACAACCCGAGTGTTGGAACAGCGAACTTTTCACGTGAATATTCCTGCAGTGTTTCACCCAATCCCTGCAAAGACTATGTAACATTGACTTTCAATTCCCCGGAAATTATTGATTTCCATGCTGATCTCATGTCTGTATCAGGAAAAATGATGTGGCAGGGTGTGATTAACGTTCCGGGCGCAGGAACAAAATCAACCGTTATTCCATTGCCTCAGCTGGTGAACGGAGTTTACCTCCTCCGGCTAACCTCATCAAAAGGAGTCATGACAAAACAGGTGGTGGTCGCCAGGTAACCTGGCCTCTTCGCTTTTTTTTACATTCCGGTTCCCGGCACCAGGGAACTGATTTTTTTGACTTTACCTGTTAGGGCTGCCGTGCGGGTCATCCTCAAAGGTTTTTTCCATAATTCGCGGTAGCATTACCTTCCCGGAAACAGAGCTCCCCTTACAAAAAATATAACTTTTTTGTTAAATTATTCACACATCCAGCCTTTTATCTGGTAAATTTTGTACTTTTGTGAGTATCCACCACTCATGGTCAACCTTTAAAAAAATGAACCCTATGAAAAAAATTTATCTTTTTGTTGCTTTGTTCCTCCTGTCGGCTGTCAGTGCATGGAGCCAGACATTCCTGTATCCCGAGATCACAGGAAAACCCGGATTTAACCTGGTCGACTCCAAAACAACAGGTATTACTGTCGCCCACGCTGTTCCCACCTTTTCACTTGAAAACCAGGATGTACAGGGCACCCCGATGAAGTATATCAACCTCCCCGGTTCGTTTCTCTTCAACGATGCAGGCATGCCCAACTTACCAGGAAAGGGTAAGTACATTGCCATCCCTCAGGGTTCAACACCAAAGTTCAGGATCGTATCCCAGGTCACGGAAATCATTCACAACGTTGACATAGTACCTGCTCCGCGTATTCCACTCGACAATGACGACCGGCCCGTTGAATATGCAAAAAACATGCAGGTCTATTCAAAAAATGAACTTTATCCTGCCTCCCCGGTATCTGTTTCAGAAGTTACCCAGGTGCGTGGTGTGGATGCCGTGATTCTTGGCATTACTCCTTTCCAGTATAACCCGGTAACAAAAGACCTCGTGGTGTACAAAGACCTGAAGGTGGAGTTTACATTTGAAGGCGGAAACGGCCAGTTTGGCAATGACGCATTCCGCAGCACATGGTGGGATGCCATTTTACAGGACAACCTGCTTAACTATTCATCGCTCCCAGCCGTTGATTACAATGCGCGCCTCCAGGCATACGGAAAATCGCCGCTAACCGGTGAATGCGAATACATTATCCTCACCCCGACAGGCCCCGGCTTTTTATCCTGGGCAGATTCCATCCGCCAGTTCCGCACCGAACAGGGCATTTTAACCAAAATATTCACTGTTGAAGAGGTGGGCGGGAATACCGTTGCCGCCATTGAAGCCTTTATTGACAACGCTTACAATACCTGGACAATCAAACCCGTTGCCTGCCTGATCCTTGGCGACTATGGTTCCGACGGCACAAAGAATATCATTTCTCATTTGTACACCCACCCGGCAGCCTACCCGAATTATGCCTCTGATAATAAATATGCCGATGTAACCGGGGATGAAATGCCGGATGTGGTTTTCTCCAGGATCACGGCCAACGATGCCACCCAGTTGCAGACGATGGTGACCAAATTTTTAAATTATGAACGCACTCCTCCCGTCAATCCCAGGTTTTACGACAAGCCAATCACCGCTTTGGGCTGGCAAACCGAGCGCTGGTTCCAGCTTTGTTCCGAGATAGTCGGAGGATACTTCAAAACCGTACAGGGGAAGAACCCACGCCGTATCAATAAAATATACCAGGGAACTCCGGGAACGATCTGGTCATCAGCCACCAACACCAACACCCTTGTAAACTATTTCGGGCCAAACGGACTGAACTACATTCCAACGTCACCGGCAACGCTGGGTTCCTGGGACGGAGGCAACGCCACCCAGATCAACCAGGCTATTGACTCAGGTGCATTCATGCTTCAGCACAGGGACCACGGCGAATATTCAGGCTGGGGCGAACCATCCTACCAGATTTCAAACATCAATGCCCTTACCAACACCGACCTCACGTTTGTGTTTTCCATCAATTGCCAGACCGGTGCTTACCAGCGTTCCACAGCATGTTTCGGAGAGCACTTTCACCGCTTTGTAAAAAACGGCCATAACTCAGGCGCTCTTGGACTTGTTTGCCCGAGCGAGGTCTCCTATTCATTTGTCAACGATACCTTCGTGTGGGGGATGTATGACAACATGTGGCCCAATTTCATGCCTGCTGAAGGAACCAATCCTGTGTCACGCGGAGTTTTGCCTGCGTTTGGAGCCGCAGCCGGAAAATATTTCCTGAAACAGTCGAGCTGGCCGTACAATTCCAGCGACAAACTTGTAACCTACAGGCTATTCCACATGTTTGGCGATGCATTCCAGGTACTCTATACTGAAGTTCCTCAACCCCTTGCAGTTACCCATGATGAAGAGATCAATTTCGGTACTACCTCATTCTCTATTCAAACCACTGACAGTGCTTTCATCGCCCTTACCCTGAACGACCAGATCCTGGCAACGGGCTACGGCAGTGCCAATGGCCCGGTTAACCTTACTATTCCTGTCATTCCTGTGGGCTCAATGGTCAAGGTAACTGTCACCAAACATAATTATTACCGTTACAGTGATTTTGTTCCCGTTACCACTGTCGCAGTTGTCGCCAATTTCGCTGCAACGGCCACCAGTCTTTGTATCGGTTCCTCGGTAGATTACAACGATATGTCATCGGGCAACCCGACCAGCTGGTCGTGGGTATTCCAGGGAGGCACCCCGGGAACAAGCAATGTGCAAAATCCAACAGGCATTTCTTATTCCCAGCCAGGTAATCATGACGTTACCCTCACTGTCTCCAAATCAACCGGCGACCCTGTAACCGTCACCAAAACAGCCTATATCCAGGTTACCGGCATGCCTGTTGCAGAATTCCAGGCCAACGCAGGTTGCCCGGGTGTACCTGTTGCATTCACTGATCTTACAAACCCCAATGGTGGCACGATCACCAGCTGGGCATGGAATTTCGGTGATCCGAATTCCGGAACAAACAACCTCTCCGGCGATCAGAATCCGACACATACCTTCAATGATCCGGGCACCTATGCGGTTTCCCTGGATGTGACATCCAACGGTATCTGCACAAATCTCAAATTGAACGATGTTGTCGTCAATTCTGTTCCGGTATCGGCAGCAACCCCGCAGGGAGAATCAGCACTTTGTAAAAATGCGGCAGGAAAACTCTATACAACGACAGGTGCAACCGGTGCTGCAAGCTATAACTGGACGCTGGAGCCCGTAACAGCCGGAACCATCACCGGAACAGGAACCACCGGAACACTAACCCTGGCAACCGGTTTTACAGGATCATTCACCATCCAGGTTCAGGGTGCCAATGACTGCGGACCCGGCGTGGTCTCTGAAGTTCTGCCTGTGGTTGTAACGGAAGCCCCTGCTGCGCCTGCAAAACCTGCCGGGGCCGACAGTGTTGACGTAAACAGAACCACCCAGAACGACTTTATCACCACCGAAGTTCCGGGTGCCATCAGTTATGCATGGTCCCTGTCACCTGAATCCGCCGGCACCATCACCGGCACTGCCGTTACTGGATCTGCCATCTGGAATACAAGCTTCCGCGGATCTGTGAATGTAAAAGTAAAGGCAGTGAACCTTTGCGGAGAAAGTGTTGCATCAGAGGACAAAACGCTGAAACTTTACTCTACACTCGGACTTTCCGACAACAACGGCTTGGGGATGACCATCTTCCCGAACCCGAACGATGGTAAATTCAGCCTCGACATCAACGCTCCATCAGTCTCAAAGATCAACCTGACTGTTTACAACACATTGGGAGTTGTTGTTTATACAGAAAATAATGTGAAACTGAATGGCAAACTTCACAAGAGCATTGACTTGTCAAACCTGCCAAAGGGGGTCTATCGGCTTCATGTTGAAGGCAACGGCGTTTCAAACACTGTAAGCGTTCTGATCGGGAGATAAATTAACTCCTTTACGGATTAAAATCTGAGAGTCGATCTCCTTGGTTCTTTGAACCGCAGAGGCGCAAAGTCGCAGAGAATTCTGGTATTGATTATTATATATTTGAATCCTCTTTGCGTCTCTGCGTCTCTGCGGTTTTTAGAAATAATTGCCTGTTGTAACAACCCTTTTCTTTAGCCTATTTTGCAAATAAGATCAGGAACAGTATCAGGGAACATATTTCCGGCAGTCATTCAGGGTTTGTTCCCTGCAGATCAGGATATCCCCGTGCCCCTTGTAGAAATGAAGGCTGTCGGTGGCTGAAAACGAATAATACATCCGGTAGATCACTCCGTTCTGAAACTTTGTTGAATCCGAAAGGTCAATATGCACAACACGACCACTATCCCTGGAGCAATAGGTAAATAATGGGTTAAAATACTTGTCTACAATGACCGCCTTGAATTTAAGCAACCCAAGCCCAAAGTATACAAGGTACTGTTGACTTGCCGCCGGGTTGGTGAAGGACAAAACCTCATTATGCGGTTGTACATGTATCCCGGGGCCTATATTCCATCCAACTGTATCTCTCACATAGGTACCGCTCAAACTGACAGTGTCCTGGAAGTTAAGGAGCTGGAATTCCTCTGCCGACCAGGTGGCATCATTTCCCCAGTCACCATCATCGGTTCCCCATTCGCCCATGATCTCCCCATTACTGTTAATCACCGCTATTCCTTTAAATTCATGAACCTGTGGTGAGGATGTGGAATTTTTATGCTTGTTGCAGGCGGTAAAGCATAAAAGGAGACCTATTAGAAAAGCAAAGTTTCTCATACCTCGTATTTTTTGTTTCTTACTGATCCTTCTGCTATTCAAAATTATTCTTTTTTCTACCTGCTAAAACGTAAAAATGGAAAAAATTAAATAATAACCACTAAGGCACGGAGGGCACTAAGTCGCACTAAGTTTTTACTAATAAATATTTTTCTTAGTGTTTCTAAGTGCCCTCCGTGCCTACTATATAACTTGTTTTTAACTTGCTGATTATGTTTAGTTTGCAAATAGTCATTACGCAGCCTTTTTTAATTGTTCCAGCAATTTTTCAAGGTGCTTGATCTTCTTTT
>CAJBYO010000014.1 GCA_903959905.1 uncultured Bacteroidales bacterium | reverse complement strand
GCCATGGCGTGGCCCTACAATGCAATCATTCGTCACCTTAGGTACATGCCATGGCATGTACCTACATCATGCCTTATTCCGTTCAACCAGCGAGATACCCATCATTCTCCAGTTGATCAAGCCTTACGGTCACAACCTGGTTCACAAATGCCAGGTTAAATTTAGTTTTGACTTTGATATAGTTCTCCGTGAAGCCGTGCATGAACCCCGCTGAATTGTCAGATTCAAACAACACGTTTGCCTCACTTCCCATGTTTTCCGCATAAAACAGCTTCTTCTTTTCGTCTGAGAGTTTGTGTAATGCATCGCTGCGCTCCTTCCGTATTTTGTCCGGAACAGGCATCTCCATTTTGGAGGCCAGGGTATTGTCCCGCTTTGAATAGGTGAATACATGCAGATAGGATATCGGGAGCTCCTTCAGGAAATTATACGTCTCCATGAAGTCTTCATCTGATTCACCCGGGAACCCTACGATTACGTCGGCGGCAATGCAGGCCTGCGGCATGAGTTCTTTTATTTTTTCAACCCTGGAGGCATACAATTCCCGGTTGTATTTCCGGTGCATGGCCTTCAGGATTTTATTGCACCCCGACTGCAAGGGGATATGAAAATGAGGCAGGAAATGTGCCGATCCTGCAACAAAATCGATGATCTCATTGTTAAGCAGATCGGGCTCAATGGATGAAATCCTGATCCGCAGCATCCCTTCAACCTGGTCAAGGGCATGGATCAATTGCAGGAAGTTTTCACCGGTGTGTTTTCCGAAATCACCAATGTTTACGCCGGTCAGCACGATCTCCCTTATGCCGTTGGCGATTATTTCATGCACATTCTTTACAACATTACCGACAGTATCACTGCGGCTTCGCCCGCGTGCCAGTGGAATGGTGCAGTAGGTGCAGTAATAGTCGCACCCGTCCTGGATTTTAAGGAATGACCGTGTGCGATCGCCATAGGAGAAGGAGGGAATAAATGTCTTGCTGTCGTCAGCAGGTGCAGTTGCCAGCCCGCCGTGATAATCATGATCGGGGATTTCAACTGTGCCTTCAGGCTGGTCAAGCTTGCTTATTTCTTCAAGAAGCCTGAATTTTCCTGTGTGACCCAGTACCAGGTCAACACCTTCCATTTCCACCAGTTCTCCCGGTTTCAACTCTGAGAAACAGCCAATAACTGCGATTCGGGCATCGGGGTTTATTTTATGCGCCTGGCGAATGGCTGCCCGGCACTTCTTTTCTGCAACAGTGGTTACAACACAGGTGCTGATCACATAAATATCGGCCTGGTCATGGAAATCTTTCACCTCATATCCCTTTTCCTGGAACTGGCGCGAGAGTGCCGAGGCTTCTGCAAAATTGACCTTGCAGCCAAAATGATGAAATGCGATGGATTTTGAATTCATCCGGCAAAATTACATGTTTTTATTTTGCCGCTGTTTCTGCTTATTGTTAATTCCTCATTGCTCATTGCTCATTGCTCATCCCCCCGCTTTCTTCCCTTTTATCACAATATTCAATCCAAACTGAATGGAATAATTATTTGACCCCTTGTAACTGATCATTCCCGGGATATTATCCGACATAACAAACAGCTGAATTGGTCCTGCTTTAACACTCAGCCCCGCTCCAATGTTGGTATACTGCCTGTTGAAAATGTTGTATGAAACCATCAACCCGAGGATCCCGCCCAGTTGGTAATTGTAGGAGACTGAAAGCGCCGGGTAAAATTTGCGGTTCCACGAAATCCCGTTGAAAAGGATGTTGAACCGGTGATGTTCATTGATCAAGTAAGATCCTCCCAGGTTATAGCGCACCGGCAGCCATGAGGTGTATTTTTCCCCGAACACAGTGTCGATTTTCGCGAGGTTGACGATGCTGTCCTTCAGTTTTCTTCCAAACGAGTCGTAGGATTCGAGCATGTCGATAAAGCTGTTCAGGGATACTCCGTTGAAAACAACCTCAGTCCCGGGGTTACGGCTCACCAGGGTCATGGTGTTTTTGCTCCATGTGATAAACCCGATATCAAGAACGCTGGCACTTATGCCAATATGCGGGTTGACCTGGTAGCTGAGCCCCACATCAATGCCGACCCCGTTGTTCCCGGGGAATATAAGCGACGACACCCGCTGGTCGAAATAGTTGCTGAGTCCCGGCACGATCCTGGATGATTCCCGGTCGTCTGCTGCAAATTCGCGGTTGCTCAAGCCGGATGTGCTGATGGCTATATCTGACTTCAGATACATCTGGTAGGTGCCGGTGTCGGTATAAACTTTTAGGTCAGCTTTTGTGGTTGTTGAATTTACTCTGCCTGAGAGATATTTCAACCGGGCCCCCCAGGTGAGTTTGCCCTTCATGGCATAACCCGAGAATGAGGCTGCATACTCATCCCATGCTGTGACATTCACAGTAGGGGCAATGTTAACCTCTTTGCCGAACAGTTGGGGAGCCGCATTGCCGTACCATAGAAAATTTCCGAGGTTTGCAGGAATCCGGTATTGCTGGGAGATCCGTTCACGTATGCTGAACCCAAGATAAAACCGGCCGGAGTCTATCCGGGTGCCGAATGATAAGATGTCAACATCTGAGAAAAAAGTAAGCTGGTCGTTTTTCTCAAGCTTTCCAAGTACATCAGAAATGTTAAACGTTAATGAATCGTCTGAACCTCTTGTGATTGCATCGTTGTATGAGAAAGGCAGTGCATAAGATGACTGTATGCCGGATAAAACCGGTATCCCGATATAAAATTTATGGTCGGGGATAAATGCCGGGTTCTGGAATATCCGCTGGGGAACAAGTTCCATGTTGTACAGGTTCAGGTAATGCTGGGCGAAACTCCTGACCTGGACAATGCACAGCAACGAAACCAGTAGGGCTATGTAAACATTTCTTCTTTTCATGTTCAAAAGTCTTATATGGTTATTAATTGCTGATTTCAACGGTTTTTCTGAGCTTGGCCCGGGCCGAGAAATTCAGTTTAAGTGTTTGATCTGCTTTGAGTTTGACATTGGCAGTGCCTTCGTTTACTGAATTCAAAACAGCCTTTACAAGCATCTTTTTGACATTGGTCAGATTTTGCATCCTGTTCATATTCAGGATAATGCTTGTGTCTTTTATCCCAAACACACCGGGGTAAGGCAGGTCGGTGGCAGGGTCAACCGGTGCTTCCCGGATAAAGATCTGGTCAACGCCTGTAAGGGAGTCTTTCACATTATAGTTTGCATCAGTGAAATAAACCTGCATCCTGGCTGTTAGCGGCAACCCGTTTGCAATTTTTGTCCTGAATTCAAGGTGTTCAAGTTCTTCCGGCTTTTCAATCACGAGGTCAAACGTATCCTGGAATGTCAGGTGGTCAAAATGTCCCCACAGCGGAAGTTTTACCCGCAGATCAGCGTAGCACGAGTCGGTGTCGGAGAAAAAGTTCAGCGCATTGCCTCCCGGGTTGATGCGTGTTTTAGCCTGAACAGCCACCCAGTCGGGTTTCATGTTGAAAAAATCGTTCATGGCATTGCCGGTATTGGCGTTGTTGTAAACCACTGTTTTGATAACCGGCAGGGTTGCCGTGATTAACGGGCTCGGAATCTGGATGACTGCGCCGGATCCCAGGTAACTGGCAATGTCAAGAGTGGCAGAAGATGCATTGTTGATGGCAATGAGCTTTTCAATGGTCACCTCTGTTGGAATTCCGATGGAGTTCACAATGGTGATGGAGTCCTGCGGATCCATGAAATGAACCTCGCCCAATACATAGGCGTTGTTGAATACGCGAACTCTTACTGAATCCAATTGCTGTGTAAATGTTTGCTGCCCGAGGTAACCTTCAAACCAGGCAATGGAGCCGATGGTTACCTGGAAGTCGGCACTGATGAGGTCGCCGGCAATTGGCCTCGACGATTTTTTCAGCACTCCTTCCACCGATGCCTGTACCTTGTTCCCAGCTGAAGACAGGTTAAAGGAAACACCGGCAATATCTATATCCTGCTGGGCCTGCCCTGCCACAAACGGGCTGAGGGTGAAGGAGAAGGGCAAGCCGTTTTTTGTTGCGTTCAGAATGGTGCAGGTAAGCGAGCCGTCGTTGCTGAAGGTGTGGTTTGTGCTCACCCGGATGGTTCCCTGTTTTACCTGCAGGCGATCTATCCTGATTTCAGGATTGTTGGCAGGAATACCAATGGTGAATGTTACGGGAGGAATTGGCAGGTCTGAAACGCTGAGTACATTCTGTTCCGCCGGCGTAACCTGGTGAAGATAGTTGAAACTGAAGGGCGACAGTTTGATGAGGTCGTTGGGTTTCAGTTTGAATGCATCGGCATTATAATAATACAGGATTGAAATGTTGCCGCTTTCGTCTATGTGCAGGTTATCTCCGGCCCCGTTCTGGGTGAGCACTTTTCTCAGTGTGATGGTATCATGAACGAGGGCCAGCGCAAAGTCCGGGTTCCATGTCAGGCTTTTCACTTTGTCAAACTGGAAATCCTTTTTGCACCCGAAGAGCATCAATACAATGATCAGCACCAGCATCACGAAGCTGCTTGTGAATTTAGGAAAGCCAACCGGGATGATGGAGTATCCCTGTTTTTCGCCTGGTTTATTGTTATAGTATTTCATGGGTATGTCAGTTCAGATTAACTGTGTTTTTCTCAACTAAGGTACATCTTTTTATGAATTGCATTTTTTTCAAGGCCTGAATTCCTGTGATTATACAGACAGGTGCTTACCGTTTCAGGTATTGTTGTAAGATGATCCCGGAGATGATCATCAGCAGCCCTGCCACGGTGGAGGGTAAAATGGTTTCGCCAACAGCAAAATGGATGATGATCAGTGAAATGAATGGCGAAAGATAGATCAGGTTGGACACTTTGGCAGTCGTGGAGGAGTACTTTAATGCATATAACCATAACACGAATGTAATCCCCATCTCAAACAAGCCAATATAGATGGCGCCTGCCAGGCCAAACATTGTTGGTGTATGCAGGTTGCAGGAAACCGCACAGGCGATGAGTGAATATAGAAAACCAAAGCAGAAATTCAGGAAAAGTTTACTTACTGCCTCACGTTGGTCTTTGACATTGAAAATCCAGTAGAGTGCCCACAACAGGGCGCTTCCAACGGCCAGTGCCACTCCTGTCGGGTTCACTGCTCCTTCATGATTGAGAATATGGTCAGGATGTGTTGATATAACCACGATACCCAGAAAACTGACAGCAATGGCCACAACGCTTCCAAAACTGATTTTCTGCTTCAGCATCGGGATGGAAAGCAGCACCAGTACAAGCGGCCAGATGTAGTTGAGAGTACCTGCTTCCTGGGCTTGTAACAGGTCATAGGCTTTCAGTAAAACCGAGTAATACAGGAAAGGGTTCAGCAACCCAAGGAAGGCCGACATCATGACCTCTTTCATGGTCAGCCGCCTCAAAAGGGTGAATTTTCCCTGGATCAGCATGATCAGCGAAAGTGCAACACAAGCCACGAATGAGGAGTAGAGCAGTAATTCCTGTGGTGCGGCATAGCGCAGGGATAATTTGAATGCCGACCCGACGGTCGACCAGCAGGCAATTGCCGCAAATGCAAATAAATAGGCTCGTTTCTGGGGTTTCATCACTTTGCGAAGATACTTAAAGATCAGAAAAAATTTCTATTTTTGCTGTCTAAACTGCTGATACGATGAAAAAACTTGCTGTTGTTGCACTTGGAGGAAATGCCCTGTTACGGGGAGATCAGAAAGGAACGATTGATGAGCAGGAGGCAAATGCCAACGCCACTGCGGAGAGCCTGATAAAACTCATCAAGCGGGATTATAATATTGTCATCACCCACGGCAACGGGCCGCAGGTTGGGAACATCATGCTGGCAAATTCAGCAGGATTCAAGATGTTTGGCATCCCGGAGATGCCACTTGATATCTGCGTAGCCTATTCCCAGGGGTTTATTGGCTATATTATTGAACAACAGCTGAAAAATGTGCTTGAATCACACGACATGGAGCGCGACATCATCACCATCACCACCCAGGTGCTGGTAAACAAGGATGATCCTGCATTCCTGAAGCCAACCAAGCCCGTCGGCCCTTATTATACAAAAGAGGAAGCCGACAAAACGGCAAAGGAAACCCAGTCGGTGTTTAAGGAAGATCCCCGCGGGCGTGGCTGGCGAAAGGTTGTTGCCTCACCGACTCCACTGGTGATCATCAACAAGAAAACCATTGAATCAATTGCCCGCAGCGGACAGATTGCCATTGCGGTAGGAGGGGGTGGCATTCCTGTTTTCTATATTGAGCCCAATAAATTGCAGGGAATTGATGCTGTTATTGACAAGGACCTTGCATCCGCCCTGCTGGCATCGCAGATCAATGCCGATAAATTCTTTATCCTGACCGATGTCCCTAAGGTGTGTATTAACTTCAATACCCCGCAGGAAAAATCGCTCGACAGGATGACCATCGCGGAGGCAAAAAGATACCTCGACGAGGGCCAGTTCCCCGAAGGCAGCATGGGGCCCAAGGTACGCGCGGCTATTCACTTTGTTGAACATTCCGGTAAAGATACCATCATCACCAAGACTACCATGCTGGGAATTGACAATGGGGGGACGAGGGTAACGTTGGTGTAGTCATTCACCAAACACCATCTTCCTCACCTCCAGCCCTTCCACCTTCATCAGTTCCTGCTCAAGTTTTACGAACTCTTCGGTGCTGCCGGTCAGCTCCAGTATGACCAGCCCGCTTTGGGCGCAATAGTCTTCCCTGGCTTCGTGCAATCCAAGCCTGGTTTTAATGGTACAGCCAAACTTGGTGAGGATTGCCTGGAACGTGTCAACCTCTTTCAGCCTGTCGGTTATATGGATGCCGAGAATCCAGATCTCTTTCATGGTGTTTAGTTCAAAGGGATATCTTGTTTTTTGATCAGCAGGTTCCGGAAACGGATGGTAAAGGAGGTTCCGTTTTGTCTTCCGATATTTATCTCACCGTCAAGCTGTTCAACCAGGAGTTTGACAATGAACATGCCCAGTGATTTTTCCGAATCCAGGGAGAAATGTTCAGGCAGGCCAACCCCGTTGTCGCTGATGGTCAGTGTGAATTCAGCGTCGTTTATTTTGTGCAGGTGCACCTGTATTTCACCGTCCTGCATGCCTGGAAAGGCGTATTTGAAGGCATTTGTGAGCAGTTCATTGGCGATGAGCCCGATTGGCAGTGCAGTCTCAATGGTTACGTCTGTTGGATCGAGGGAAGTTACAATATTAATCCGGTGACCGCTGAATGTTCCCGTTATAATTGTTACAAGAGAATGGAGATAGGCGGCCAGTGGAATGCGGTCGAGGTTGTCTGACCGGTATAAATGCTCATGTATCAGCGCCATTGACCTGATGCGCATCTCAATGTCCCTGATGATCCTGATCAGTTCTGGATCGCTGTTATTCCGGAGTTGAAGGTTCAGCAAACTGATCACAATAGCCAGGTTATTCTTGACCCTGTGATGGATCTCCCGGAGCATGATCTCCTTTTGTTCACTGTTTTTCTGCTTCAGTTCCTCAACTTCCTTTTCCTTTGAACGATCGCGCAGGATGGTCATCACCTGTATAACCTCATTGTCTTTGTAGATCGGAACCTTGCGGATTTCAACGAACATCTCCTTGTCTGCAACCGTCATCTGCATGCCGGTCACCACCATGACCCCATGATCAAAGACATGCTGAAGTTCTTTAATAGTTGAGGATGATATGAAAGGATAGATATCCGTAATCACCCTGCCCATAACATCAACCGGCAAGCCGTGTCCGATATGACTATCCTTCAGTGACGAATTGATGATGACCAGGCGAAACTCACGGTCAACAACATAAATCCAGTCGGGGATGGAATCCAGGGTGTTGTGGTACTGAATTTCTGATCTCTGGAACGCTTCAACCGCCAGTTTTCGCTCTTTTATCTCTTCAAGCAACTGCATGTTGTTCTTTGACAGTGCCTTTTGATGAAGGAAGTTTTTCCAGTTCAGGCTTCTGAACATGAAGGCCATCATAAAGCCAATCGAATAGATGGCAATAACGAAGAAAAGGTTGTTATAGAAGAAAAATGGCTGGAGTTCCAGTGTATGGTTGGCAATATTGGCAGCGGTAAAGGCGATGATCTGGAAAAATCCGATGATGACGATGGTTATGAATGGCATCCTGTAAAAGACAAATAGCCCCATCACGACCAGCATTACCCATGCATAGTAATACTCTGTTCCTTTTTTATCAACGTTCGAGTGGATCCCGACATAAAAAACCGCGAGGCACATCATCAGGTTCAGGAAGATGTAAATGAGATGCAACCACTTGTAAAGAGGTTTCATGTAAGTGACGATGATGGAGATTATCATAACGGGTGCCACGATCCAGAAACGGTTGTAATACAACTGTTCAGGTGAATTGGGAAACACGATTCCGTTGAAGATGGCAAAGCAGGAGAACATCACAAGCGTTGCCACCAACCCGATACGCATGCTGGGCAGGGAAGAGATCATAAAGAACTCCTGGAACTCTTTTTTTAATTCTTTTCCTGGTTGATCGCTCATTGACTGTTTAATTATATGCTGAAAACCATACGCTGAACCTCAAGTCCGCCAATCTGGCTCAGTTCTGTTTCAAGCTTTTCACATTCA
This sequence comes from uncultured Bacteroidales bacterium, assembly GCA_903959905.1. Lineage (GTDB taxonomy): Bacteria > Bacteroidota > Bacteroidia > Bacteroidales > FEN-979 > CAIVAT01. Next base: position 84,665 of record CAJBYO010000014.1, on the reverse strand, counting down.
GCAGGGTTTCCGGCAAGTTGAAGGATAACAACCCCGGCCCGGCTGCAAACATCCTCCGTGACTTCATGAAAACCGAGCCTTGATTTAATGACATGGCCGAATTTTGTCAGTGTTTTCTGGGTTTGACCGGCTTCCTTGATCCTGTCTGTAATCAATAAACCGATGATTCTGAGTTCTTTCATTGTTATTTTGTTTCAGAAATAAAGGTCACGGTGGCCCTCTTTTACCTGGTTTATTTTTGCAATAAGTTTTGTTTTAAATACTTCATCCTCAATTTCATCCAGCTTCTCCTGGAGCAAAAGGTACCCTTTTTGCCTGGTTTCAGCGGGGGCATAATCTTCAAGATATTCAGCCATGGTTAAAAGGGCGTTGGGCTGGCAAAACCGCTTGATAAACCCAGGCACCGAAAACTCCATGAAATGCTCGCCTGTTCTGCCCAGACGGTAACATGCCGTACAAAATGAAGGGATATATTTCTGGTCTATCAGCTCGTTTATGATCTCGTTAAGGCTCCTGTTGTCGTTGATCTGGAATTGTTCAAAATCAATGTCCTGATCTTCATGCTTACCTTTTTTTGCATAGCCTCCCATTTCAATGTTGGTACCTCCGTCAATCTGTGATACCCCGAACTGCATGATTTCATCACGGATGGCAGCTGATTCACGGGCTGTAAGGATAAGTCCTGTATAAGGCACCGCAAGCCTGAGAATGGCAACAAGCCGTGTAAATTCTTCATCGGTCACCAGGTGCCCTTTGTCAATGTTCAGCTCTGAAGCATACTGGATCCGGGGGAAAGAGATAGTGTGAGGCCCCACGTGATAGACTGCTTCAAAGTGGTTGGTATGCCGAACAAGCGCCATCACTTCAAAGCGCCAGTCATAAAGTCCGAACAGTGCCCCGATGCCTACATCATCAATGCCTGCTTCCTGCGCACGGTCAAGGGCGGTAAGGCGCCAGTCATAGTCCTGCTTTCGTCCACCCATGTGTACTTTACTGTACGTTTCAGGATGGTATGTTTCCTGGAAGATCTGGTAAGTGCCGATTTTTGCATCCTTGATGGTCCGGAAACCGTCAATATCCATGGGGGCAGCGTTGATGTTCACCCGCCTGATCTCCCCCGGGCCGGATTTCACCCCGTAAACAGTCCTTACCGACTCAGCAATGAAGCTGGCATCGTATTTGGGGTGTTCTCCGAATACAAGGATCAGTCTCTTTTGTCCGACATCTTCAAGCGCTGTTACCTGTTGAATCAACTCCTCACGGTTGAGGGTGACCCGTTTCACTTTCTGGTTGGATGCTTTGAACCCGCAGTAGGCGCAGTTGTTAGTACACAGGTTTCCAATGTACAGAGGAGCAAAAAGAACGATACGCTGTCCGTAAACTTTTTCCTTCAAACGGCGTGCCCCCTGCTTGATCTCCTCAATCAGTTCAGGGTCGGTTGCATTGATAAGTATGGCTGTTTCAGCCAGTGTAAGCCTGTTTTTATCAAGAGATTTGGCTATGATTTCCCTGACCTGGGCTTTGGTTGCCGGGGAATTGTTCAGGTAGCCCCAGATCTCCTCCGGGTCAATAAAGGGCTTCATCCTTTGATCCTTGATTTTTAACTGCTCCGGCCTGAAAATCATATTGTAGTATTTGAGTGCAAAGATAGTTGAAAGGAATATATTCAGGTGCTTTTCTTCGTCCTTTCCGACAGGTAAACTCCGCCGATCACCAGCAGGATGCCGGCTGTTTTCTGAATAGTGAAAGCCTCTGACAGCAGCAGGTAAGATAAAACGGCAGTAAATACCGGGATGAGGTTGGAGAAGATGTTTGATCTGCTGATTCCAAGATGCTTTACTGAATGGGCAAAAAACACAAATGCCACTGACGATGCAAGAATGGCAAGAAGAAACATGGACGAAATAATTTCACCGGTTAAAGGAACAGCCAGCGCCTGTTTCGCTTCATATGCCATGAAAAATGGCAGGAAAAGGAATATCCCGATGAAATTCTGGTTGGCAACAAGTACAAGCGCTGAGTATTTCTGGGTGAGTTTTCGCAGTGTAACTGTATACAAAAGCGCCGCAAGAACGGCCCCGAAAAGAAATATGACACCGCGGATATCTGCGGCGAGCGAGAGGTCGCGGGTGATCAGCATCAGGATGACACCCCCGAACGACACGGCTATCCCGACAAAATTGATCGGGGTAAGTTTCTCCCTGAAGCTGAGGTAGCCAATAACAGGTGAAAATACCGGGATGGTGGCGATAATAACTGCCGCAATGGTTGGGGAGGAGAACTTTAAACCATAATTTTCACCCAGGAAGTACAGGAAAGGGTTAAACAACGCACTGAGAAATACGAGTTTGTAGTCCTTCGTCTCGATTTTTTCTCCCCGCCCCATGATAAATATCAGGGCAAAAAGGCATACAGACGAGATGACCAGCCGGATGAAAATGATGGTGACAGGCTGATAATATTCAAGCAGAATGGAACTCCAGATGAAGGAGAAGCCCCAGAAAAGCATGGCCGCCAGAGCGTAAAACCAGACCGGAATGTGGATTTTTTTCAAAGTGTGGCAAAATTAGGGCTTTTGGAGTATTTCTCGCAGATTTTCAAAATTTTTCACGCAGATTTTCGCAGAAAAGGACGCAGATTTTGGCAGATCTTACGATGAGAAGATGAATTTGTACTACCTTTAAACCACTTAATCTGCTTTAATCTGCGCTTTTTTCTGCGAAAATCTGCGTGAAAAATCTGCGAAAATTTGCGAGAAATTATTCATTCCCCTGTAACATTTATAAAATCCCCGAGTCCATTGTCCAAAACCATCTGAATTGGAAGGAAAATACACCAATATTCACCAGGATCTGATCGATGCCTGCCGCAACGGTGACCGGAATGCCCAGTTCAGGATTTATAAACTTTATTACAAGGCCATGTACAACACCAGCCTGAGAATCGTGAATGATGCAGCTGAAGCGGAGGATGTCATGCAGGAATCGTTCCTGGATGCCTTTCAGCGCCTCGGCAGCTACACAGGGGAGGGGAGTTTTGGCTCATGGCTTAAGCGGATTGTGATCAACAGGTCGCTCGACTTTATCCGGAAAACAAAAGAGATGGTTTCTTTTGATGAAGCGGAGCATGATGTGCATGAAATCCCGGGTGACAATATGGAGGAGCAGATCCTTCTGCAGGTGGAGCAGGTGAAAAATGCTATTTCACAGCTGCCGGATGAATACAGGGTTGTGCTGTCGCTGTTTTTACTTGAAGGATACGACCACGAAGAAATATCCCAGATCCTCAAAATATCAAACCAGCTTTCCAGGACCCGGTATTCACGGGCACGCCAGAAACTGCTGGGATTACTGAATGAAAAGCGTTTTACGAACAGTTTTAGCCCCAACTGATATGTCTGACATCCAGAAATTATTCAGAGATCACCGCGATGAATTTGATGATGCGGAGCCACCTGATGGACATTTTGAACGGTTTGCCGCACGACTGCATGAGGAGCCTGCAGTCATGCCAGTCCGGCATCGCCCTGCCAGGATGCTGAAAATAGCCGCTGCGATCATCATTCTGATCACCGGAAGTGTTGCCGTTTTTGACCTTGCTACCCGTGAAATCAGGGAACGGTATGCAAATGACGGCAAAGAACATGATCTGCCGGTTGAAATCAGGGAGGCTGTTCAGTATTATGACAACCAGGCTGCCACTCAGCTTGCCATGCTGAACAAAATGGCTGACAGCCAGGTCGACGCGCACGATGCAGGGGCATCTGCATTAAGGGAGATCAGCAGCCTGGATGCGACCACCGCCGAATTGAAAATGGCTTTGCAGGAAAATCCGGGAAACGAGCGGATTCTGGATGCTATTGTCAGGAATCAACGGATGAAAGAAATTATGCTGAATACCATCATCAACCAGTTATCTCAGGTAAAAAAATATTAAATATACAATCATGAAAACAACTGTTAAAATAATAATCTTCATCATCATGCTGACCCTGCTTTTAGGGATTAAAGGTGCCAAGGCCCATGATGAATTTACAAAGGTGATCAAACGTGAATTCGCCGTAACTCCTGATGCCCAGCTGTGTATCAGCAACAGGTTTGGAAAAGTACACTGCGACAACTGGGAGAAAAATTCAATATCATTTGAGATTACCATCACCGTCAGTGCCGCCGACCAGGAAGAGGCTGATAAAAAGTTCAGGAAGATTTCCGTCGATTTTACAGATACCCCTTCTTCCGTGACTGCGATAACCAACATGGATGAGGTAAAGAGTTCCGGCAGAGGCAGGTTCTCCATTGATTATATGATCAACATGCCGGTTTCAGTCAACCTGGATATAACCAATAAATTCGGCGACATTTTTATCAATGAAGTGCAGGGCAAGGCAAGGGTCAACCTCGGCTATGGCAATTTTGAAGCCAGAAAACTGGGGAATTCCGATAACCTGCTGGATATCAAATTCAGCAAAGCCAGGGTCAACTGGATTACAGGGGCGGTTCTTTCCCTCAAATATTCGGAAATGGTTCTTGATTATGCAGGCAGTTTAAGGCTGGATTCAAAATATTCAAACCTTGACGCTGAGAAAATTGTTGCACTCAACGTGTTGTTTGAAGGTGGAAAGCTGAACATGGAAAATTCCTCAGCGGTGGATACAAAATCAAAATTTTCGGATATTGATATTCAGCGGATTGACCAGAGCCTTATCCTTGATATTCAATACGGTAAATGCAATGTACATGAAATGCCGGCTGATTTTACAGCTGTCAGCATCCGGAATAAATATGGAAACGTATCTGTGAGGCTCAGCGATCAGTCGAAATACAACCTTGAAGCCGACATGAAATATTGCGAGCTTGATTATCCCTCTGAAAAGGCAAAGTTTACGTTTAAATCTGCAACACCCACCTCAAACAATTATAAAGGAACCATCGGGGGCAGTGATGCCCCGGTAAGTAAAGTGGTGGTGCGGAGTGAATATGGGAATGTAAGTCTGAAATAAAATGTGAAATGTGTTGTGCCAGGTCCGCTCGTCCGCTCGTCCGCTCGTCCGCTCGTCCGCCTGTCCACCCGCTAACCCGTTCACCCGCTCACCCGCTTACCCGCTCACCCCCAAAAAAATGTAACCATCCAAAATATCCACGTCAAATCTCAAAACCAATCAGCCATGAAAAAAAACCCATTATCATTATTATTATTCGCCAGCCTGTTCGTTTGCCTGGCCAGTTTGTTTAACAGCTGCAATGTTGTCGGCGGTGTTCACGGAAATGGTAACGTGCTGAAAGAAACCCGCAAAGTGTCAGGATTTGATGCAATTGAGGTCTCGGGTGCTTTTAACATTATTCTCAGGCAGGGGGCCACCGAGGAGGTCATTGTTGAATCGGATGCCAACCTGCTCCCTGTGATCCGCACCGAAGTTCAGGGCACCACCCTGGTGGTTGAAACGAAAAAACCGGTCAATCATATCACCGTGATGAAGGTGTATATTACAGTCAAAGACCTCAAGCGAATTGATGTTAGTGGTGCAGTCGACATTGTTACCGACGGACGGATAACAGTGCCTGAATTAAGTATAGATGCTTCAGGTGCGTCAGATTCAAAACTGGAAATCGGGGTGCAGAAACTTGTCCTGGGCAGCAGCGGTGCAAGCAAGATGAAGTTCTCAGGCTTTGCGACCCGTGTGAATATGGACCTGTCAGGGGCCTCAGATATTTTCGGGTATGATCTGCTTGCCGAAGAATACGACATCGACATCAGCGGTGCAGGAAATGCACAGATCAATGTTTCGAAAAAGATCCACGCAGAGATCTCAGGTGCAGGCAGTGTGAAGTACAAAGGGTCGCCCGCCGAGATTGATCAAAGCGTGTCGGGAGCCGGTTCCATCAAAAAAGTTGAATAGCCCTCGTTAAGTCAATTCCATTAGGGGGTTTTACCCTGTGGTGGCCTGATTTATTCCTCCAGGGCCTTGACATAAACATCAAACTGCCGGATCCCTTTCGGGGTGATCCGGCAGTTTGTTAACGGGCGTTTGTGGCGAATCGATCTTTCAACTGATCATATTGCTGAAGTCAGCCTCAGAAAGGATAGTCACGCCAAGCTTTTCAGCCTTTTTTCTCTTTTCCGGGCCCATGTTCTCCCCGGCAAGGAGGTATGAGGTTTTGGCTGAAACCGACCCGATATTCTTCCCTCCATGGGATTCGATGGTTTTTTTCAGGTCATCGCGGGAGAAATTTGTAAACACCCCGCTCACCACGAATGTCATCCCCTCAAGTTTATTGCTTACCCTGGCAACAAGGGGTTCGTCAAGCGTAAAACGAAGTCCTGACGCCTTTAACCGTTCGATCAGCTCACGGTTTTTCGGTAAGGAAAACCAAAACAGGATGCTATCGGCAATCTTGTCTCCGATCTCCTCCACCTCTATGAGCGATTCGTAGCTGGCAGCAGCCAGGTTATCAACAGAACCGAAGTGGGAGGCAAGTTTCCGGGCCACCGTTTCGCCGGCAAACCGGATTCCCAGGGCGTATAATACCCTGTCAAACGATGTGTTTTTTGAAGCTTCGATTCCTTTCAGGATGTTGGTCACGGTTTTTTCACGAAAGCTGATCTTTTTTTCTTTCTTGTCAGGTGTTGATTCATAGGTTTTCTCCAGCCCGATCAGGGTTTCGTATGACAGCGAATAAAAATCGGCGCAGGAGTGCACCAGCCCGCTGTCAAAAAGCATTCCGGTTTTGCCTTCACCGAGGCTGTCAATATTCATGGCCTTCCGTGAAATAAAATGCTCGAGTTTGCCTTTGATCTGCGGAGGACATTCGGCTTCATTCGGGCAATACCATGCCGATTCACCTTCGCTCCTTATGAGTGCAGTGTCACATTCAGGGCAATGGCTGATAAATGCAACAGGGATCGAATCAGGAAGCCGTTTGGCGAGGTCAACACCCACTATTTTTGGAATGATCTCTCCGCCTTTCTCCACAAAAACCATGTCGCCGATCCTGACATCCAGATTGGCAATGATATCGGCATTGTGGAGGGAGGCACGTTTCACAACAGTCCCGGCCAGTTGCACCGGCCGAAGATTGGCAACGGGTGTGACAGCTCCTGTTCTGCCAACCTGGTAAACCACCGACAACAATTCGGTCGCGGCCTGTTCTGCCTTAAACTTATAGGAGATAGCCCATCGCGGCGACTTGGCTGTGTATCCCAGGATTTCCTGCTGTTTCAGGTCATTCACCTTGATGACGATACCGTCAATGTCGAAAGGAAGTTCATGCCGGGCAACTTCCCATGTTGTCAGGTAATCAAAAATTTCTTCAATGGTTTTGCAGCGAACCGCATAATCAGAGACTTTGAACCCCCACGATTTTGCATTCACCAGACATTCGTAATGGGTTTTGAAGGGCAGCCCGGCACCTGGGAGGTAATAGAAGAAACCGTCAAGGTTACGTTTAGCGACCTCAGCCGAATCCTGCATTTTCAGGCTTCCTGATGCAGCATTGCGCGGATTGGCGAATGGCTCGTCGCCGTCTTCCATCCGCTGGTCGTTCATCCTGTTAAAACTGGCATGGGGCAGTATGATCTCTCCCCTGATCTCAAATTCATCGGGGTATGAAGTGCCACGTAATTTCAGCGGAATGCTCCTGATTGTTTTAATATTGGTTGTGACATCATCGCCGCTGATCCCGTCTCCCCGGGTGAGTGCCTGCACAAGGCTGCCATTGATGTAAGTGAGGCCAATGGCGACACCATCGAATTTTAATTCACAAACATATTCAACCTCGTCACCAATGGTTTTTTGAATGCGTTCCTCAAAATCGCGAATCTCTTCTTCGGAGTAGGTATTCCCGAGCGAGAGCATCGGGTATTTATGCTGCACCTGGGAAAACTCCCTGGTTACGCCGCCACCCACATGCTGTGTCGGGGAATCGGGGGCACCATATTCAGGAAAGGCTTTTTCAAGGCGGATAAGTTCCTCCAGCAACATGTCAAATTCGTAGTCACTGATAGAAGGCTTCGATAAAACGTAATAATTGTGATTATGCTTCCGGATCTCCTCTGATAAAAAAATGATTCGGTCCTTAGCCTCCGCTTTGTCCATTAAATTTCATGTCTTTTTGTTCCGCCCCGATTTCGCCACTTTACTATTTTGCTACTTCGCAATTTTACCATTTTACCATTTTGCCATTTTACCATTTACTTTACGTCAGCATCGACCACTCATAATACTGATATCCATATTCAATCGGGTTGATCCCCATAACCGGGATCTGCGCTTCGTTGAACATCAGTTTTTCGTCCCAGGATGAAAAACTGAATCCTGCCACATCAATGTTGGGCCTGGTCATGATCATGATCATGTCGGCGTTGTTAAGCACTGCATAGGAGATGATCTGTTCTGCGAAACCGGAAGATTTTTCAGCTGTGGTAATCGAATAGACGACCTTTTCATCATCAAAAACCTTGGTGATCTGTTTGGTGATAATCCCCAGGGAGGTACGACGGGCAGTCTCCTTTTCAGGAGAAATATAAATGTGGATTTTCGCATTGAATAATTTCGCCATCAGCTTCGCCCATTGAACAGCCTGGCGCGGCTCCAGGTCGTTGCTCACCGGGAAAACGATGTGCCTGTAGCCCTGCTTGAATGCCCTTTTCTGAACCACCACAACGGGAACCGGCGATTCTCCGACAATTTTCATGGCATAGCTTCCGAATACACGCTGCAATCCTTTTTTACCATGGGTCCCCATAACCATCAGGTTGGCTTTGATCTCCCTGGCAACTGTTCCTATCGTGGAAAAGATAGATCCTTCAATGGCCATGGTATCAATTTCAACTTCATATTTTTTCGTGTAATATTTGCTGTATTCCTTGAGCCTTTGTTCAATATAGTCAACACTGGTCCCCTTTCTTTTCAGTTCCGCCTTTGTCTCTTTGTTGATGATATGCAGGATAAAAACTTTATACCCCAGGAATTTCGCCAGTTTTACACCATGGGAAATTGCATTGCTGCAAACCTCGGAAAAGTCTGTTGGGATCAGCACGATGTTGTTGTAGTTGTTCTCTTTCTTTGCCATAAAAAATAAAGTTAAAATTTCAAAATTTACAATTCACAATTCACAACTCACTACTCACAACTCAACCCTCACCCCTCACCACCAACTCCCTGATCTCTTCCAGGTTCCTCAATTTCTTATCATTCCTCAAAGCAATGGCCGTTTTGGTAAAATACTGGTGCTGGCTGAGGAAATTGATCTGGATATCAAACCATTCCGGTAAACTGGTGTTCCTGATTTCATTTACCTGCCATTCAAGGCGCAATTTGAATGAATGGATGAAAAAGTCATCGCGACCAAGGTAGTCCAGGTCGGCATCACAAATAATCTGTTCAAGGTGGTTGTATGGGCGTTGTGGTAGTTTTGTCACCGTGATCAGGTTCGCGATCAACTCAATTTCCGACTGATGATAGCCAAACCGCGGAAGGACCTCATTTGCAATGGCTACAGATGCCGATTCATGATCCTTATATTGTACGAGCATGCCGGAGTCATGGAACAGCGCTGCTGTTTCAAGTATCTTCGTCTCATGCGGGGTTAATTTTTCAGATATGGCAAGACGGTTGGTTGCTTCAATGACGTCAATGGTATGCTCAACACTATGATAACTAAGTGCTTGTTTTAATTCATGACGCAAACGATGAATTAAATAATCGCTGACCGCCTTGACATCCATTGGTGGTTTTTTTTGTAAAAATAGGAAAAATTAATGGAAGCAGATGGGTTATTGAAAAAAGCGGGGAAATCAGTTGATTGCTTTCATTTGCCGGATGACCTGGATCGGGTCAGGAGAAGCGAAGATGGTATTCCCGGCTACAAGGATGTCCACCCCGGAATGTATAAGAATTTGCGCGTTGATAAGATCTACACCGCCATCAACTTCAATTTTGACGTCCAGCTTTTGCGAACGGATCATTTCCTTCAGGTCAGAGATCTTGTCCATGGTGGTTCCTATGAATGATTGTCCGCCAAATCCCGGGTTTACCGACATCAGCAAGACCATATCGGCTTCACCGATAACATCACATAAAACAGACACAGGCGTTCCGGGGTTGATCACTATCCCGGCTTTGGCGCCAAGGCTCCTGATGGTTTTCAAGGCCTCAACGGGGTTGTTGCAGGCTTCCATATGAATGCTGATGACATCTGCCCCGGCTTTTCGGAAACGTTCAAGATACCTTTCCGGGTCAATGATCATCAGGTGAACATCAAGCACCCTGGTTGTTGCCTTTCTGATCTTTTCTATAATTGGAAAACCAAATGAGATGTTTGGAACAAAGAGGCCGTCCATGACATCCAGGTGAAACCAGTCGGCTTCACTTTGATTTAACATCATGATATCTTTTTCCAGGTTCAGAAAATTGGCAGAAAGCAAAGAAGGGGCAACCAGATGAGACATTGAAAATGACGAATTACGAATGATAATTGACGAATTAAGCTTTCGCTACCTCGCTACTTCGCTGATTCGCTGCTTTTTTACCCCAGGTAGGTCTTCAGAATCTTACTCCGTGAGGTATGTTTCAAACGCCGGATGGCTTTCTCCTTGATCTGGCGAACACGTTCACGGGTAAGGTCAAATTTCTCACCAATCTCCTCCAGTGTCATGGGGTGGCTGCCGTTGAGTCCGAAATAAAGGCGGATCACATCTGCTTCACGCTGCGTAAGGGTTGACACGGCACGTTCGATCTCTTTTTTCAGGGATTCATAAAGCAGGCCGTTATCAGGTGTTGTATTCTCTTCGCTGCGGAGAACATCGTACATGGTATTGTCTTCATCCTGAATCAACGGGGCATCCATGGAAACATGGCGGCCTGAATTACGCATTGATTCTTTGACCTCATTTTCAGAAACTTCCAGAAGGAGGGCGATCTCACCGGCATTCGGTTCGCGTTCATACTTCTGTTCCAGTTGCGCGTATGCCTTGTTGATCTTGTTGATGGAGCCTATTTTATTAAGGGGAAGCCTCACGATCCTGGATTGTTCGGCCAGGGCCTGAAGGATCGACTGGCGGATCCACCAAACTGCATAGGAGATGAATTTGAAACCACGGGTTTCATCAAACCGCTGTGCGGCTTTGATCAACCCTAGGTTTCCTTCATTGATAAGGTCGGGGAGGCTGAGTCCCTGGTTCTGGTATTGTTTTGAGACAGATACCACGAAACGCAGGTTGGCTTTAGTCAGCTTTTCAAGGGCAGCCATATCACCCTGCTTGATGCGTTGAGCGAGCGATACCTCCTCATCAGCAGTGATTAATTCCACTTTCCCGATCTCCTGGAGATACTTGTCCAGAGAAGCTGTTTCGCGATTGGTAACCTGTTTGGTAATTTTTAACTGCCTCATGAGAACCAATTTTTTTGACCGTTGCTAAAGGTCGGTTTACGTAAAAAATAACTTTAGGTTACACCTGATTACCTTCTCGGACCGCGATGGTCGCCGCCACGGTCGTGGCCACGGTCATTCCCGCGATCATGTCCGCGGTCAGGGCGATCGGAACGTGGTTCGTGGGTTCTTTCAACGTAACCTTCCGGTTTTGGCAGCAGTGCTTTGCGCGACAGTTTAAGTTTACCTGTTTTTGGATCAACCTCAATCAGTTTCACTTCAACTTCATCACCAACTTTGAGTGCATCTTCAACTTTTTCGAGACGTTTCCAGTCAATTTCCGAGATGTGGAGTAATCCGTCCTGGTTGGGCAGAATTTCGATGAAGGCGCCAAAGGACTGGATGTTTTTCACCTTACCCTTGTAGATTTCACCTACCTCAGCAACGGAAGCAATGCGTTTAATTTTCTCGATTACCTTGTCGCGGGCTTCTAAATTATCGGCAACAATATCAACAATGCCGAATTCACCAACTTCCTCGATAACAATGGTAGTGCCTGTTTCACGCTGCATCTCCTGGATGACCTTGCCTCCCGGGCCAATGATCGCACCGATGAATTCCTTAGGTACCTTCATCTGGAAGATGCGGGGAACAAAAGGTTTGAAGTCGGCACGTGGTTCCGAAATGGTTTTTTCCATTTCACCAAGGATGTGAAGGCGGCCCTGTTTTGCCTGGGCCAGTGCTTCGCGCAATATGTCAAAGGAGAGGCCGTCCACTTTAATGTCCATCTGGCAGGCTGTAATACCGTCGCGTGTTCCACAAACTTTAAAGTCCATGTCGCCGAGATGATCTTCATCGCCAAGGATATCGGAAAGAACAACGTAGCGTTTGTTATCCGTGATAAGTCCCATGGCAATCCCTGACACAGGTTTTGCTATTTTAACACCGGCATCCATCAGAGCCATTGTGCCGGCGCAGACAGTTGCCATGGAGGAACTACCGTTTGATTCCAGGATATCGGAAACGATCCTGATCGTATACAAATTATCCGCACCCTGTGGGATCATGTTCTTCAATGCACGAAGTGCAAGGTTTCCATGGCCGATTTCGCGGCGGCCGGTGCTGCGGATCGGTTTTACCTCACCGGTTGCAAATGAAGGGAAATTGTAGTGAAGGATGAAGTTCACTTTGCCTTCAATAATGGCGCCGTCGATAGCCTGCTGGTCAAGTTTTGTACCAAGGGTTACTGTGGTAAGTGACTGTGTTTCGCCGCGTGTGAAGATGGCAGAGCCGTGTGATGCGGGTAAATAGTCGATCTCTGTCCAGATCGGGCGGATCTCGTCAAGTTTACGGCCGTCGAGTCTTTTGCGGTTGTCCATGGTCGCATTGCGGATGGCTTCTTTTTCAACTTCGTGGTAGTAACGTCCGATGAGGTTCTTGTTGGCTTCTTTTTCCTCTTCGGTGAGCGTGGCAACAAATTCTTCCTTGATGCCTTCAATGATTTTTTTACGTTCATGCTTGTTGGCATTCCCGCTGGTGGCCATCTCATACACTTTCTGGTAGGTGGCCTCTTTCACTTTCTCCCTGAATTCAGGGTTGTTTGATTCGTGGCAATAGGTGCGCTTGATTTTTGATTTTTCAATCATGCCGGCCAGTTCGCTCTGGGCCATGCACTGCACTTTTATTGCTTCATGGGCGATACGGATGGCTTCTACCATGTCGTCTTCTGAAACTTCTTTCATCTCACCTTCAACCATCACAATGTTCTCCATGGAGGCGGCAACAATGATGTCGATATCAGCGCCGGCAAGTACATCGATGTTCGGGTTGATCATGAATTCACCGTTGATCCTGGCAACCCTGACTTCTGAGATAGGGCCGTGGAAAGGAATATCACTTACGGAAAGGGCAGCAGATGCAGCCAGGCAGGCCAGTGCATCAGGCAATACGTTCTTATCGGCTGAGATCAGTGTTACGATGACCTGGACTTCAGCGTGGAAATCATCAGGGAAAAGCGGGCGAAGTGCCCTGTCAATTAATCTTGAGATCAGAATTTCATAGTCTGACGGGCGTGCTTCGCGTTTGAAAAAACCTCCCGGGAATCTTCCGGCTGCAGCATATTTTTCGCGGTATTCAACCGACAACGGCATAAAGTCAACGTTCTCTTTGGCATCCTGGTTTGCTACAACTGTCGCAAGCAGCATGGTGTCGCCCATCTTTACTACGACAGACCCATCGGACTGTTTGGCGAGTTTGCCGGTTTCCAGGGAAATCTCCCGGCCGTCGGCAAGGGAAAAAGTTTTTGTAATTCCAATCATGTTTGTCTCTTTCAGATATTAAAAGAGGCAATTATCACATTGCCTCTTTCTTGATTTATAAAGAAAATTGTTAATTTACTTACGAATACCGAGTTTCTTGATGATATCACGATAACGCTGAATCTCTTTGCCTTTTAAATAATCCAGTAATTTCCTTCTCTTGCCTACCATGATGACCAGTGACCGTTCGGTAACCATATCTTTCTTGTTGACCTTGAGGTGCTCAGTAAGATGCTGGATTTTCATGGTGAAGAGCGCCACCTGCGCTTCCGTAGAGCCGCTGTCAAATTCTGATTTCCCAAATTCTTTGAATGCTTTCTTTTTAACTTCAGGTGCTAAATTCATTGCTGTAAGTGTTGTTTCTGATTAACTTAATAGGCCTTTTAAATAGCCTGCAAAATTAAGAATTCCTTTTGATATTACCAAATAAATCTTTTGACAGGATAATATTTGTCCTGCGCTTGAAAAATACTGTAAATTTGAATGTCTTCAGGCAAAGATACTTAATCCGCCTGACATAAATCGCGTATTATGGAAAAATTCACCGAAGAATTCAAAGTCAAGGGTGAGGAACTGGTTGAAAAAGTCAATCAGCTCATTCACGAGGGCAACGTAAGAAGGTTGATCATCAAGGATGACGACGGTAAGGTATATCTTGAGATCCCCTTAACATTCGGCGTGATTGGTGCACTGGTGGCTCCAATGCTGGCCGCAGTCGGCGCCATTGCCGCCATGGTGGCGCACCTGAAAATAGAGGTGGTAAGAAATGAGGACCCGGAAAAACCTGCCTGATCTTACTTGTCGGTAATGTTACTGGCTTTGGCCTGCTCCATGATGATTTCATAGGAATAGCCTGAACCGAAGTCTTTGTTCACAGCGATGATTCCTGTAAATGTTGCAGTCTTGCCAACAACGAGGCTGTCAAGGGTGGTGACTGTCAGGTCAAATTTACCTGAGAATTCAGTTGCATCCTGGATATGAACCCAGTTTTTGTTCATCACCTGTGGATTGTACTTAACTACAACACCCCTGATAATCACCGATTTACCGGCATATGAATCCTTGCCTTTGTACAAATCGGCGATGGTAATACCTCCTTTGGGAGTTTGAACTGATATTTCATTCCACTTTACAATGTTGGGCTTGCCGGGGGTCAACTGTGCCGGGGAAGCAGGTGCTGCAGAGGGAAGTTTGTTGGTTGCATCTTCAACAAAAAACACAGACGGGAATGTCCTGTTGAGCTCCTTGCTTACGAAGTCTTTCATTTCATATGCCTTGGAATAATAAACCGAGTCGCCTTTTTTTGCGTCAACCCGCATAACCGCAATCCAGAATTTGTTGTTGTTTTCGTCTACCTGCAGATAGGTGTAGTTGCTTGTTTGAATGATGTCAGCAATTACAACGCCATGGGTGCCCGGAGGCAATACCCTTGCGTTTTTTTTCTCTCCGCTTCTGTAGCAGGTGGTTACAATAAAGAAAACGCCCAAAACAAGGAGGACGATGATAAAGATGATTTTGTTGCCTTTCATAAAATGATCGTTATTTTGTTTGTTGTTTTTTCAGGGCGCAAAGATAATATTATTCATTGCATTCCGGGCATAAAACATATCAAACCTGAATGCCGGGGGAGAGTTAAAAGCGCTGGGTAAGGTTTATATACATCCTGTTGAAGATGGAGGTTTTGTCGAATGTGCCTTCATAATAGACTCCGCACGATAGCTTTTTAATAATCCTCCAGGTGAAATTAACCTCACCCATATTCTGAACAAGTTTTGATTCACCTCCGAAAAATTTATAGCTGACATACCGGTATGCCAGTTCTGCCGAAAGTTTCCCCGGAATGAGGTCGCGGGTAATGCCTGCACTGTAAATGTTGCCCGACATGTAACTCGTTTCAAGAACCGTTGCTGAAATGGTTGCTGCAACATTGATCCCTGGCACCTGGCTGTAGGTAACGTAACCGTAGATGTTTTTAGAGGGTTTGGGGTCATTTTTACTGTTTCGGTATCCGGCGTTGACGCCAATTGACAGCAATTTTACCGGCTGGTAATTGATCTGTAACGTGTATCCGTTGACAGTGGCTGCTTCCAGCATCCTTTCCACCAATGACTTATACGTTTCATAGTAGATCACATTCTGCCTGGCGCTGTAAGAAATTGAAAGCGACAATTGCCTGATCGGGCGATACCGGAGGGAGAGATACAGGTTGGAGAGGGTGGGTGAGTTATCCTTTGTGTAGGTAGTATCCCGGCTGACAGTTGTGTCAACTTTATTCATGGTTTTTTTATACAGATCAACCTCCACTGATCCAAAGAAATAGAGGTTTCTGAGAAGTGAATTTGTATGCTGAAGGTATGCAAACCTCCGGTCAGTCATACCCTGGTACATTTGTTCAATGCAAGCAACCGTGGTTTGCATGTTGCCATGTTTCCCGGTAAGGTCATGTGCGAGGTATGCCCCGAATTGCGGGAGACTGGGGCTGAAACTGTAATTTTTGTAATCAGGCCTGGTGCCGGCAAACAATCCGATGGTAAATGACCTGGCCTTCAATTCATATTGCAACCCGTCAATGGCACCGGCATTGGATATCCTGGGATTTATTTTTCTCCCAAGCCAAACGGTGTTGTTCTTATTGAACTTATAGTTCAGGGAAAGGCTGTATATCTTCAACCCGTTGAAAACGTCATTTTGAATTTCGCTCCATTCTCCAAGCCGGTGGCTGAAGGAAATGTAGGTTTCGGCTGAAAGTTTGGTATTGCCGATATTCTCGATGACCATCGCAAAGGTGTATCTCATTCTTTGAGAATTCGCGGTGGCATTGGAAAAATTGAGATACGATGCGGCTGAAATATTCCCGCTGACTACCTGTGTCCGTTTCAGAGACGAACTTTTTCTGGTCACAGCAGAATCCGTGTACGCTTTGGTATCCGGTAATTCTGGTACAACTGCGGTTCCCGTTGTTTCCTTAATAACCGCTTTCTTTCTTGATACCATTGCATCGCCTACCGAAACTTTTTGTGATGAAACAGTAGTGCATACGCATGAAATGGAAGAAATCTCCCTGACGATGAGCACCGGTACCGGCACGCCGTTCTGAACAGAAAACAGGGTGTCGCCAGTGGCAATGTTATCTGTTGACTGAAATTTAACATATACATTCTGCGTGGTTGTATATGACACCTTCCCTTCCTGTCCCATGGAAGGATTCTGACCATAAAGTAATGGCCCGCAGGCAAGCAGCATGATGACCGGAAGCAGGTATCTCATAGTTCTTCGTTACTCCTTTGGATCAATTCTGTTAATCATTTTTCCTGCATTTCCTGTCGGGTGACAGTTGTAGCAGGCAGTACTGTTGTATGAATAGCCGCTTATTCCCTGATGTTTGCTGTTCATGGATGCTTGCGGGTGACAGGAAGTTGTACATGTGAAAATGGCATAGTTGGCCGGATTCGTATGACAATCAGAGCATGTGTTCCATTCGTTTTTATGCTTGCCGGAATAGATCGGAAAATACTGCGCGTCATGGTTCCAGTTGGCGGGCGACCATGCCGTTTGTGTATGGCAATCGGCACATGTGGTTGGGAATTGCGCTGCCGAATGGCCCGGGTTGGTCGTTTGGTTGTAGTTTGTCAGATGGCACCCTGCACAGGTGTTGGGTGTTGTGTTGTAATTCCCGTTGTGACAGGTATTGCAGGCAACCGAAACGTGGGCACCGGCAATAATATAGTAGTTGTTGTGGATCGGGAATGTGGCAGGTGTCCAGTTTGGATTTGTTGTGTGGCAGGTATTGCATGTTGTCGGGTAATTGCCGGCAACATGGTTAGGGTTCACAGATGAATTGTAATTGGGCATATGACAACCGGCGCACGTGTTGGGCGTGTTTACATAGCTTCCCTGGTGGCAGGCAAAACAGTTGTTTGCAATGGTTGCATGTGCCCCCGTGAGCGGATAGGTGGTTTCATGGTTAAATGTTGATGGAGACCAGCCTGCAGTAGAGTGACACGTCTGACATGTGGTCGGGAAATTTGAAGTCACATGGTTTGGATTTGTCGCAGCGGTATAATTTGGCAGATGGCACCCGGCGCAAGTGTTGGGGGTGTTGATATAATTACCCTGGTGACATGCGTAGCAGTTGGCTGCAATGAGTGCATGTTTCCCGGTTAAGGGATAAACGAGATTGTGATCAAAAGTTGATGGAGTCCAGGCAGTTTGCGAGTGGCATGTTTCACAGGTGGTAGGGAAATTTGCAGTGATATGGTTGGGGTTGGTGGAGGCGTTGTACTTCTCAGCATGACATCCAAAGCATAACTTAGGCGAAGTGGTATAGTTGCCCTGGTGACATTTTGCACAATCGTTGGCAATAGGAAGATGAGCTCCTGCAAGTATATAATAAGTGTCATGGATCGGGAAGGTGGCTGGTTTCCAACCCGGCAGGGTGGTGTGGCAGGTACCGCAGTCGGTCGGAATGTTAATGGCCACATGGCTCGGGTTTTGTGACTCGTTGAAACTCTGTGTATGGCAGTTGTAGCAAACAGTTGATGTTCCCGGATAGCCGTTTGTGTGGCATTTGATACATGCTGTTTCTATATGAGCGCCCGTTAAAGGAAAAGGGGAGGTTGCATGGTTGAAGGTTCCCTCTTTGGAACCGGTTGGATGGCATGCAAAACATGCCGGACTGTTATATGCATACCCCTGCACACCCTCATGCTCGCTGTTCATGTCGCCTGGATTGTGCTCGTGGCAGTCAATGCAGGTATATTGAGTGTAACTTGCAGGATTGGTATGACATTCCGCACAACTGTTCCATGTTCCGTTATGGCTGCCCGAATAAATTGGAAAGGATTTTGCGTCGTGGTCACGGTATTCGGCAGGCCTCCACCCGGGATTTGTAGTGTGGCAGGCCTTGCAATCGGTTGAGAAACCAATAGAATTGTGGTTAGGATTTGCCGTTGCATTGTAATTTGAAATGTGACATTCAACACATGCATTCGTAATATTGGAATGGTTGAAATGGGCATCATTCCATGTGAAAGCATTTATCGAATGGCAATCAATGCAATTGGTTGAAAAATTAGGCGGTACATGTTTGGGGTTTAATGTGGAATTATAATTTGCCTGGTGGCAATCGATACACTGGATGCCAAGGGGTTCTCCGAAATTAAGTTTGGAGGCGGAGGCATTCGTATGACAGGTAAAACAGTCGGCAGTTACATGCGCACCCAGGAGCGGGAATCTTCCACGCTGATGGATTTCAGTGATACTGTTTACAACCCAGGATTTCGGACTGTGACAGCGGGCACAGTCAGGTCCCAGTGTTTGGTTATGCATGTCGGTGTGACACGATATACATTCAGTTCCGGCATTTGCAAACTCCAGGGAAGGATGACACCGGCGGCAGTCAACAGCCTGATGTTGTCCCGTAAGCGGGAATTTTGTGGCTGCATGGTTGAATGAAAGGGTTTTCATGTCAATTTTCCAACCTGTGGTGTTATGGCAATCCAGGCAGGTTGTCTCAAAACCGGCTCCATGTGGAGATGTTTGGGATAACAGGCTGGTTGAAATAACCAGCAACACGATTAATGATGACAGTTTTCGCATTTGAACTCCTTTATTTTATACAGAATATATGGCTTATCCTTGTCTTTTCCGGGTTTGTGACACTTGATACATGCAACATCCTTGTGTTTTCCGTCAAGCGGGAATAACGTCCTGGAATGATCAAATTTTGCGGCGGGTTTGAATGCTCCTGTTGCATGACAGGTGGAACAGTCGGTTGCATTTTTGACCGCAAACTGTCCGGCATGAACATCTTTATGGCAGCTTTCACAATTCGTCTCCATGCCCATAAACCGCTGGATTGATGATCCTTTTGCATCTTTTTTGAAATGACAGTCCCTGCAGGTTTTTGCCGCATGCGCTCCATCAAGTGTGAAGTTGGTTTTCTGGTGATCAAAACTGACCTGGCTCCATTTTGTTTCATTATGGCATGACTGGCAGTTGGCATCAGGATAATACTTGTCACTGATGAAAGTCTGGTGAATATTCTTGTGGCAGTCGTTACACCGTTTCCCGATATCCCTGAAATGCCATGCTGTGTCAAGGGTTATTGTCTCTTTTTTATGACAGGCAAAACACGGTGTGGCAAGGTGGGCGCCTTTAAGCTGGAATGCCCCGGCATTGTGTTGCTCAATGGTGAAGTTAAATTCGTTAAAGCCATTTACCGTGTGGCATTGCGCGCAATCGGGAGATATTCCCTGCCTTGCGAACTCACTCTTATGGTAATCTTTGTGGCAACTGGTGCAACGGTCAAATGCCATGGCATTTGTGAACTTTGTTTTGTGGCATGTAGCACAGGCAACTTTCTGATGTTTGCCTTCCAGTTTAAAATCGGTTTTACTGTGGTCGAAATTTTGCGCCCCCTTTATAACATTGAAAGATATTTCAGAATGGCACTGGGAGCAGTTCTGGCCGAACTTGCTGTTGTGCGGGTCTTTATGGCAGCTCGAACAGTTGTTGGAAACCACTCCTTTAAATTCCTGGAATTTCAGTCCGTTCTTTATCCCGGTCTTGTGGCAAAGGTTACACGCAACCTGCTGATGCTTGCCGCTCAGTTGAAATTTGGCCTTCGTGTGATCAAATTTTGCAGCTGGTTTGAAGGTATTTACATCGTGGCAATCGTTACAGGTAACAGCAAGCGTTTGCTGGTGATAATCGGCATGGCATGTCAAACAGGCCGTGTTTAAACCCAGGTAGGTGAACTTTTTCTTTTTGATTTTAGGATCACGGATGAATTCAGGTTTGTGGCAATCAATGCACTGTTTTTTAGCGTGTGCGCCGGTCAGCGTGAACCCGGTGAGGTTATGGTTGAAGGTTTCTTTTTTGAACCTGACAATCTGGAAATTGAGCCCGTGATGATCACTGTGACAAACAACGCATTCCTTCCCCCTGACTTCTGCGGAGGCATGGTAACCTTTGCTGATATCAATCCTGGCTTTCAGTTCCGTATGGCATTCCAGGCATTTCTGGTTGGAAACTTTCTTTCCCAGCACATGGCAATGGGTACAGTTTGACATCCCTTCAAGGTTCGAATGCACCCTGGATAATTCTCCGGGAGAAATCTGTGCAAAAAGAGCATGGCCGGCAAGGAATGCCAGGATAAAAAGGCCGTATAAGAGCTTTGCCCCGGATATCATGTATTTCATTTGTGCTTTAGAATAGCTTCCCCAAATTTCTTCGTGATCTGTAACCCGATCTTCTGCAGGAACTGGGTTGGAAGTTCTCCCCCTGCGAAAATAAAGATCATGTCATTTTTAATGCTCAGTTCGGATCCGTCATTAGACTTAAGCAGGATTTGCTCCTTTTCAATACTGATGGGGGTTGTATTGAACAGCATCCTGACCTTGCCTGAAGTGATGGCCTCGTTTATTTTCTCGTTGTTTTTTGGTTTGATCCGGCTGAAAGATTCGCTCCGGTATGAAAGTGTTACGTTGTTTTGGTCTGCAAGCAGCAAGGCAGACTCTATGGCTGAATCACCTCCGCCAACAACCATGATGTCCTTTTGGCTTATAAGTTCAGGTTCCAGCAGTTTATAGGCGACCTTTTCAAGTGTTTCGCCCTGAACGTTCAATTTTCTGGGTGTTCCGCGGCGACCGATGGCGAGAAGGACATTCCTGGCAGTGAATTGATCGCCATTCAGTGTCTCCACCCTGAAATAATTGTTTTCGGGGACAATAGCCTCTACCTTTGAATTTTCCCTGATGTCTATGTTGTTTTTCTTCAATACGTCTTGCCATAGTGCAAGCAGCTCCGATTTACTTGTTTCATAGAGTTTAACCCTGCCATAAAGCGGCAGGTCCATGGCTGATGTCATCACAATTTTTGACCTTGGAAAGGTGAAAACCGTGCCCCCCAGGGTGTCCTGGTCGAGTGTCAGGCATTTAAGCTGGTGTTTCTTGGCAGTGAGGGTACCTGAGATCCCTGCAGGGCCCGCACCTACCACAATCAGGTCATATTCTGCTGAATGATCTTTCTTATGGGCTTTGGCGATGTTCTCAACTGCCTGCTTTCCTTGCACCACTGCATTTTTTATCAGCCCCATTCCTCCAAGTTCTCCGGCAATATATATCCCGGGAATGTTGGTCTCAAAGGTATCATTGATATGTGGCAGGTCAACGCCTCTTTTTTCAGTTCCGATGCAGAGCGTGATGGCCTGGGTAGGGCAGGCATGAAAGCAGGCTCCGTGTCCGATGCAATGGGAGGCATTGATGGTGGTGGCTTTACCGTTCCTGATTCCGAGGATGTCCTTTTCCGGACAGGCGGCTATACAGGCACCTGTTCTGATGCAACTGCCTTCGTCAACAACCGGGTGGAGGGAAACAGGTTCATACAACCCGTCAAGTTTTGCCTTGACGATTTTTTCCTCAACTTTCCTGGAGTCACGCCTCTGTTTTCTTAGGTAAATCCCCACCACGATCAAACACAGGAGGATCGCTACTGAATAGGCTGCAAATTTCTCGAAGATAATTTCCATAGTTAAAAAATCCAGCGGGCACCAAATGTAACTGTCACAACAACATGAATAATCATAATGATGAGCATCACCAGGGCAAATGGCAAATGCGCCACGTGCCAGTATTTGAACAGGTTTTGCATGATGACCAGCCGTTCAATTCGCCTGTTCAGTGAAATGTCACTATTAACAAGGTGTACTATCTCTTTTTGTTGGGACCTGGATACATTATTATGCCTGAGTACTCTTTTTACATTCAGCAGGGTTTTCCTGTCATCATTGTATTTTCTTACAGCACGGATCAAGAAGTTCGGATGATAGAGCTCAACCTTTTTCTTTGTGGAATCTACAATTATATTGTAACTTTCTTCATCTAAGGCAACCAGTTTTTGGATTTTGTCGCCGATATCACTCTTCAGCGACCTTACTTCATTTAAACTCAATTCCCGGCCTTCTATTGTTCGGGGGATCTGAATATAAATAAACCGGCCTATAATTCCACTTGCAAATACCGCCACCATACTCCAGAAACTGATGGCGACAAGCCCGCCGAACTTGAACGAGGTATGGTACAGAACGAGGATGGGCCCCAGCGAACATAGAAAAATATGAAATTCAAGCCAGTGTTTCAATATCCCGATGCGGGAAAGGGACCTGAGTCGTTTTCTGGCCATATAAAGCGATACACCAATCATCATGAACAATGATCCGATGATCCCAAAGCCATGTCCCCAGATTCCGCTTGGTTTTAAAAGGGAATTATCTGGATGAAAAGGTCGGTCTTCGATGCCCAGGCTGTAATAAGGATATCCAAAATATCCGACAGCCCCGAGTGTTGCGATAACGATGGCCGATAATACGATAATGTAAATGTAGTGCGCGGGTTTAGACATGGCTTAAGATTTCAGGAAATTGAGTAATTATAAGCTTTGCGCTGGTTGTTCTGCCTGCAAATTTAAGCAAAAGGGGGTTGGAATTTTCCCGGATGGCTTATTGAGAATTCTTCTAAATACTGACGGTAAGCAAATTATGGTTTGCCGGTCATGATTTTAAAAGAATATTCTGCCTGATTGATAAGCATTTGCATGCCATTGATTGTCTGCGCATGCATAAGACGGGCATGTCTTAAAAAGGTTGTCTCTTCCGGATTGTAAACAAGGTCATAAACCACATGGTCAGGAGTGAGCAGTTGGTAGGGGATGGGGGCACAGGTTCCGGTGTCCGGAAACATCCCAAGGGGGGTTGTATTGACGATCATCCTGTAATCCTGGAATAAACCGGGTTCCAGGTCATCATAGTGAATGGTATCGGCTCCTTTGCTGAGCCTTGAAACAAATTTAAATGAAATATTCCTGGTTTTGAAAGCATGGGCAACTGCCCTGGCCGCTCCGCCTGTGCCCAGGATCAGCGCCTTAACCCGGGGAGGAATATGGCTGATTGTGTTCAGAAACCCGGGAGAATCGGTGTTGAAACCTTTCGTATGAACGGCTCCACCGTCAAGGGAAATTCTGATCGTATTGACCGCCCCGATCATTCGCGCAGTTTCATCCAGTTCGTCCAGGTATGGGATGATTTTCACCTTGTAGGGAATGGTGACATTAAGTCCCTGCAGCGTAGGATTCTCCATGAGAAGCAACGGAAATTGTTCAACGGAAGTGAGGGGAAAAAGATGGTATTCTGCATTCGTCAGTCCTTCCCGTGCGAATTTTTCTTTAAACCAGCCGGGCGACCGGGAATGTGTGAGTGGAAACCCGATCAAACCGAGTGATATCTTTTCATTTCCCATTTACCAGTTGCGCTGCCGCGCTGCCTTGATGCATCACTACTTTGGTTGTAACCCTTTGTATTGCTCCGGTAAAAAGCTGAAGAATGTATCTCCCCGCAGGCCGAGCCTCAGGGTTTCCAGTGGAATAAGTTCTGCCGGCGCAATATTGCCAAGGTTAACATTGGCACCAAAGTGCTTGATGAACCAGATTTGTTGCGGTTTCAGGGGAGCCTCCCACAATATTTTATCTCCCGGTATTTTGGTAAGGATCTTGCTTACTAGGGATGTGTCGGCTTTCCCGGTTGCACTGTAGATGCCAACAGTTCCGCTCTCCCTCGCCTCGCCGATCACTTTAAAGGCACCGGCGTCAAGTTCTGCCTGCATCATCTTAATCCATTTCCCCGGGGTGATCTGGACGCCGCTTTCCTTCGATCCTACTTCGGAAAGTACAGTATAGTTTTTGGCCAGCCGGGCAATAAATTCGCATTTCACGTCGTGGTTCATCACCATGGAACCGTCAGAAACCTCCACCGTATCAAGCCCCAGCTGGTCAATATATCTCAGGTAATCATCAAACTGGTTCCGGATGACGAATGCTTCAAACAGGGTGCCGCCTGCATAAACCCTGATGTTTGCATCATGGTAAACCTTCACTTTTTCCTTCACTTTCATCCCAACCAGGGAGGTGCCGAATCCAAGTTTGACAAAATCAGCCAGGTGGCCTGCCGTTTCGGTAAAGTCTTCCGCCTCGCGCAGGCTGAGGCCTTTGTCCATAACCATGGCGATTCCGCTTTGCCTTGGTTTATTCGGACGGTCTGGCAGCAGGGTTAAGTTGTGTGCAGTCATTGGTGTGTGATTACTTGCCAAAAGATTGAATTATCTCAAGTATTTCCGGGTGATTCATTGCCTCCGGGAAGGTTGTAAAGAGCCGTTTATGCCCTTCCTTGTCCATGCCCAATGCTGTGACCATGGTTTCGCCAGCCTGCCTGGATTTTCCCATCATGTAGAGATAATAGGACATTCCGAAATAGAAATCAGCATGTGTTTCATGGAAACGCAGTCCTTCAACCAGGATGGCATACCCTTTTTCGAAATCTTTACGGTCGGCATACACCACCGACAGGTCAAGCCAGATATCCGTATCATCCGGATCAAGTTCAATTACCTTTCTGTAGGAGGCTATACCTTCGTCATATTGGGCAAGTTTTATCTGGACATCGCCCAGGATAAACCAGTATTCGGGGTTCGCAGGACTTAATTTAATTGCCTTGTTTATGTAAGGCAATGCTGACTGAGGTTTCCCCAGTTCGTCGTGCGAAACACCCAGGCCCAGCCATGCATCTGCAAATTCAGGGTCGAGGCCTACGGCTTTGTTGTAATAATCAATGGACAGGTCAAACTGCCTGAGCTTTTCGTAGCATTCAGCGATATAGTAATAAGTTACCGGTTCAGGGTCTTCGTAAAAAATGGTTTCAATATAGGTTTCAATGGCCTTTTCAAAATTGCCGATATTGGCATAACAGTTTGCCTTGTTGAAATAGGCAGAGGAGAATGTGTCATCTATGGCAAGCACATAGTCATATGCATCAATGGCCTTTTCATAAAGATCAATGTTGCTGTATGCAATTCCAAGGTTAAACCATGCGGCGATGGAATAGGGCTGCCGGTTGAGAAATGAATGGAGATACTCAATTCCGCGCTCTGTTTGCTGGGATACTTCGCAGCAAAAGGCAAATTCATACAAGGCTGCGTCGTTTTCCGGGTTCAGTTCAAGTGCCAGTAAAAGAAAATCAATGGCCTTGTCATATTTGCCCATGTTCTCATACTCGAAGGCAATGCTGGAATAGATGTCGTCGAGGTAATCTGCACCGTCAATGGCTTTCTTGTATTCTTCAATCGCCTTCTCTGGTTTTTCCAGCTGGCTGTAAAGGTTCCCTTTGGCAAGATGGAGGTCACTGTCGCCGGTTTCCGATTGGTCAATCTCTTTCAGGATGCGCAACGCTTCATGGTCCTTTTTCGCGTTGACCTGGAATTGAGCAAGTTTAACCAGGATTGTGGCAGAACCTGGGTGCTGCTCCAGCGCCTGGTTAATGGTCATGAAAGCTTTTCGCTGTTCGTTCTTGAAGAAATAATATTCTATAATCTCCTCAAATTCATCAACATCAAAGAAGAAATGCTGATCCTGCTGGATCATTTTCTCAAAACGCCTGACGAGTGACAGGGTTTCGCCGTCAAAATATGATTCAAAAGGTTCTTCCATTCAGTATGTTATGATGAAGTACTGTGACCTGTTTTTTCATCAGTTTTTGCAAAATTACGAAAAAAAGGGGTGCCGGCCGGAAAGTGTGCCGCCAGATTTCATTTTTTTTCAACAGGTCCGGGTGATAACCGGAAATCTTATACATTTGCCTGAAAATACCTTATGGCACTCATAAAATCAATCTCCGGAATCAGGGGAACCATTGGGGGAAAACCCGGAGAAGGGTTGACACCGGCAGATATTGTCCGGTTTACTTCGGCATATACAGCATTTCTCCGCGAGTCCCATCCCGGGAAGAAATTATCTGTTGTTGTTGGCCGCGATGCCCGGGTCTCGGGTCTGATGGTTAACAATCTGGTTATCGGAACGTTGATGGGGATGGGTACCAATGTGCTGGATATCGGGCTGACCACAACGCCCACAACGGAAATTGCCGTGGTTGACGAACATGCCCATGGGGGAATCATTATTACTGCAAGCCACAATCCCAAACAGTGGAATGCACTGAAACTCCTCAACCATCTTGGTGAATTTCTTTCAGCCGCCGACGGTGAAAGAGTGCTTGCCATGGCCGATGCCGGTGATTTCAGCTATGCAGAGATTGCTGATCTCGGCAACTGCAGAGCGGATGATTCTTACATTCAGAAGCATATTGATAAGGTACTTGCTCTTCCGCTTGTGGATGCGGAAGCGATTAAAAATGCACACTTGCATGTTGTTGTTGATGCGGTGAACAGTACTGGTGGCATTGCCATCCCTGCACTGCTTAAGGCTCTCAATGTGAGCAAGGTGGAGAAACTTTACTGTGATCCCACCGGGATTTTTCCGCATAACCCCGAGCCATTGCCGGAGCACCTTGCCGATATTTGCGATGCCGTTGTAAAAAGCAGGGCTGATATCGGGTTTGTTGTTGACCCGGATGTGGACAGGCTGGCCATTGTCAATGAGAACGGGGAGCCGTTCGGTGAAGAATATACCCTGGTGGCGGTCGCTGATTATATCCTGCAGCACACCAGGGGAAACACGGTGTCGAACCTCTCTTCCACCGGTGCGCTGAAAGTGGTTACCGAACGCGCAGGCGGCGAATATTTCGCCTCTGCCGTTGGAGAAGTGAACGTTGTTGAAATGATGAAGGCGAAAGGTGCTGTGATCGGAGGAGAAGGCAATGGCGGCGTAATCTACCCCGAATTGCATTACGGCCGCGATGCCCTTGTGGGTATTGCACTGTTTCTGACCTACATGGTTAAATCAGGCAAGAAATGTTCTGCGATCCGGGATCAGTATCCTGATTATTTTATTTCAAAAAATAAAATTGAATTTTCTCCTGAAATGGATATTGAAAAGATCCTGCAGGCCATCACGGAGAAATATAAGGCACAGCCCATTTTAACCATTGACGGGATCAAGATCCATTTTGACAATGAATGGGTTCACCTCCGGCGCTCAAACACCGAACCGATTGTTCGTATCTATGCCGAAAGTGACATGATGACCAAGGCAGATAACCTTGCCGGTAAAATCATCAACGACTTCAAGGATATTCTCAAAGACCGCTGATATCATGCCACAAAAAAAAGCTAAAAAAAAGCGCAAACCGGTTAAATTTAAAACCATTACCATCAAGGTAACGGCCCGTCAGAAGAAGTCGCTGATGAATTACAGCAAATCCCGGCATACAACGCCTGTCAAACTCATCAAAAAGGCGATCAGGCCATTGCTTGACAATTATTCTGATATGATCGTGGTGGTGAATAAACAGGAAAAATTAAGCCAGCTGGAGCTTTTCTGAAAAATTCAGCGTTTCAGTCCCGATTCGTACAGGGTACGGTTCAGAATGGACCTGCCGAGTGTCACTTCATCCGTGTGCTCCAGTTCGTCGCCGATGGAAACTCCCCTTGCTATCGTGGTCAGCCTGATGTTGAATTCAGTGAGCTTCCTTGAAAGATAAAAATTGGTGGTATCTCCTTCAATGGTGGTTGGCAGTGCCAGGATGATCTCACCCACCGCCCCGGAGGATGTGCGGCTGATCAGGGAGTCGATATAGATGTCCTGCGGGCCGATCCCGTCCATCGGCGAAATGATGCCCCCCAGCACATGGTACACCCCGTTGAACTGGCCCGTGTTCTCAATGGCCATCACATCCCGGATATCCTCAACCACACAAATAAGTGACCGGTCGCGCTTGGGATTCGAACAGATGGCGCAAAGTTCCAGATCGGAAATATTATGACACTCGGTACAATAAATAATTTCATTTCTCATTCTTATAACGGCATTGCCAAGCGCCTCCACCTCCCTCACGTTCCGCTTAAGCAGATTGAGGGCCATGCGAAGGGCTGTCTTACGGCCGATACCCGGCAGTTTTGCGAGTTCGTTGACTGCCAGTTCAAGAAGTTTTGACGGATAGGATTGCAAGTGAAATTATTATTTACTTTGCAAAAGTAATTTTTTACGGATTATGTTTCGGATTTCCTCGATCATCCTTTTTGCATTTTTTTCAAGCCTGCTCTTCGGACAGGATACCGTGAATATTAAAGACAGCAAAGGGCAGCGGCAGGGATATTGGAAAAAACTGGATACCGCCGGCAAAATGATCTATGAAGGCAGGTTTCGTGATGGCATCCCTTCCGGGGAGTTTCACTATTATTACTCGAACGGGAAGACGAAGACAATATCCCGGTTTTCAAAAGATGGAAAGCTGGCCAGAACCGTTTCATACTTCCCCAACGGGAAAAAAATGGCCGCCGGTAATTACCTCGATGAGAAAAAAGACAGTGTCTGGCAGTTTTTCAGTGAATCGAATGGCACGATTGTTTCCATGGATACCTACCAGGGCGGACTCATCAACGGTGAGTCAAAAGTGTTCTACCCCGAAGGCGGCCTTTCCGAATTGCATGTTTACAAAATAGGGGTCAAGGACGGATTGTGGGAACAATATTACATGGACGGGAAGCTGAAACTCCGCGGAGCCTACAGGGCCGGGGAGAAGGAGGGACAGTTTAAGGCTGTGTATGCCTCAGGAATGCCCATGATATCCGGACAATATCTCCTTGGTCACCAGGATGGTACATGGACCTACTTTGATGAAAAGGGTGCCATAACCAAAAAAGAGGTTTACGACAGGGGAATGCTGGTTTCTGTCAATCCTCCACCCAAATAATTTTACCTGTTGCGGAGAATAACTTGCCCCTGGTTCCACTGAATCATAGAATTCATCTGCCTTGTCATGCATTGCAGAATCAAGCAAAAGCCATGCAACAGGGGGGGGAGATTGTGACCGATCAAATCGCAAATTCCCGGCAAAACACACAGGTTGAGAATTTTAAGAAAATGTACAACTACAATTCATTTTTTCAGCCGTTTTGACTGATTTTATTTACTTTTGCCCATAATTGTGAATTAATTAACACGTGAAGAAGAAAACCTTGGTCCTGGGTGCCAGCATGAATCCTGAGCGGTTCTCATTTATGGCGGTGAGAAAGCTCCGGTATGGCAACATCCCTGTGGTGGCGGTAGGACTGAGGGAGGGGGAAATCAACGGGGTAAGGATTGAAAAACCTTTCTCCAAATTTGAGAACATTCACACGGTAACCATTTATATTGGCACAAGGAACCTTCCGGCTTACTATGATTACATCCTGGGGTTAAA
This sequence comes from uncultured Bacteroidales bacterium, assembly GCA_903959905.1. Taxonomy (GTDB): domain Bacteria; phylum Bacteroidota; class Bacteroidia; order Bacteroidales; family FEN-979; genus CAIVAT01. The sequence goes on along the minus strand of CAJBYO010000014.1, from coordinate 54,798 downwards.
GCCCAAAAGGGTTATTTTTAATCCGGGTACCGAATCTCCTGCATTCGCTGAAGTACTTACTGCTGCCGGCATAGAAGTGGTCAACGCCTGCACACTGATCATGGTTTCAAACCATCGCTACTGAGTTAATCAGATTTTCAGCCGGGATACTAATCTGCGATTTGAAGCGTTTACTGAATAAGTAGCCGGAATCAAAGAAATTCTTATTTTTGCGGTTGTATTGAAATCCCAGATGAAACATTTTCTTCCATTCCTCTTCTTTTTCTGCAGTATTGTCGCCTTTGGCCAGTTGCAGGTTGTTGTCAGTCCTGCTGATACGACGTTATGCTATCATGACAGTATAACGTATACAACCCTGGTTACCGGGAATGGGAATGCGAAAGTGACGTATAAGTGGCAAAAGAATTTCATTACACTGACCGGATCTGGTACAACAGATTCTGTTTATACCATCTCAAAGGTGGTTGAAAGTTCTCCCGGCCTTTACCGTTGCATTGTTTACCTTGGTCCCGACAGTGCCATAAGCAATGATGTGATACTGCGCATGCATCCACGGATGTTTATTGACACGCTTTACAGGTATAATCCGCTCGGGTGCCCAACCGTTGATACATCCATGAAGCCACTTTGCAAGGGACAGTTCAAGACCTTGATATCCGGAGGATTACCGCCTTATCATTATCAGTGGAGTGGCGGCCATTCTCAGGATACCATTGTTTACGGACTCTGTCCCGGGAACCATCTCTTTACTGTGACTGATTCCAACAGTTGCCATCTCGACAGCCTTTATTTTGTGGATGTGCTTAAATTGCCGAAAGTGGATTTCACCTTCAGCCCCAGGGATACCATCTATTTAACAAACCCGACGGTGCAGGTGTCTTTCCCGGATTCAATGCAAAAATATCTTACCAACTGGACATGGGATTTTGGTGACAAGATTCGCATTCCCAATCTGAATCCGGCCTCGCATCTCTACAGTGATACCATACAACCTGGTGAGATCAGCGTCAGGCTGAGTTTTACAGATTTTAACGGCTGTGATACCGTCATTAAGCACATCCTCACCATCAAAGTGGCAGAACTTGATATCCCGAATGTTTTTACCCCGAATGGCGACAGGATTAACGATCAGTTTGCAGTTGAATTGAAGGATGACAGGACCAAGGACTATCGCGAGGCCTACCTGGCAACTGAACTGCTTGTCTTTGACCGATGGGGAAGGAAGGTGTTCAACCAGAAAAATTACAAAACCAATGACTGGGACGGTGACCGGCTTTCCGACGGCACCTATTTTTACATCCTCAACTGCACCGGTCAGTACCGTGATGAAGTCTTCAAGGGCTCTGTAACCATACTTCACGGAAATTAACAGCCTTTTCAGATTACCTGAACAACAGCCTTGCGTAAAACCCTGGCCTGGTGAGTTTTGTCATTATGTCGGGGTTTGTATACATGGCCGACAGCATATCGCCAAGCTCCTTGTTTTTCAGTGATTTATTAATCACCAGGTTGATCAGTCGCGGGTATGATGCAAGGTATTGCATCACGGTCATCGTTCTGAACTCCTGTGAAAATCTTTTCCGGATCCGGGCATCATAGGTGGCCAAAGATTCTGCTGAAAACACATTGCTGCTGAAGTTTTCCCGCAGGATCTGCGCTGCGATTTCGCCGCTGGCCATCGCATTCCCGATCCCTTCGCCGCTGAACGGGTCAACGAGGAACCCTGCATCTCCGAGAAGAAGAAACCTGTTGCCCGTCCTGGCCATCTGAAAGGTGCCCAGGGGCAGTGAGTGTGCTTCAGCTTTACCGGTGAGGTTGGCATTTTTGAACCTGGGTGCGATAAGCGGATGGGAGGCAATAATATTATCGAGCATGTGGACCAGGTTTACTTTTTTCTCTGATATTCGGCTCCTGAGCACCCCAAACCCTGCATTGACAAGCCCTCCCGTTGACGGAAATATCCAGAAATAACCTGGCAGCAGTTCCTTTAAAAAGATAAGCTCAATGTAATTTTCGGGATGGGTCCCGGTAACATTTTCATAGTATCCCCTGATGCCGACGCAATAGTGTTTCTTGTCTGGGTGGGTATTATGAAGTGATTTCCTGACGATTGAATGCACTCCGTCGGCGGCGGCAATCACCTTGCCCCGGAATTCATGTTTCCCGGTTTTTACCATTGCAAAACCGGGCTGTACCATGGCTGATACCACGGCATCACCTTCAAATACAGATACATTTGGGTAGGCCTTCAACCGGTCAAACAAAAACTGATCAAAATCACTCCGCCTGCATACATATCCGGGTGCGGACTGGCCCGGCGCAGGGGAGCGCAAAAACGGCACATCAATGGATTTGTGATTGGGTGCGGTAAACCTGATGCCGGACGATGGAATTTTCGCGACTGTGTTCTCAAAATCATGAAAAACATCTCCCGGAAGGCGTTTCATGACCGACAGCACTTTGCCGCTCAGCGCATCTCCGCATATCTTTTGACGCGGGAAAATATCTTTTTCAATTATCCCGATCTGAAGCCCGGTCGGAGCAAGATGGAGCGCGAGGGTGCATCCTGCCGGCCCTGCGCCCGCAATCAGCATGTCAAAGTCAAATAATGCCATCGTGGATCAAATTGTTGACAAACTTAACAGAATAATCCCGGATTTTTTGCATTTTTGCTTAAACACATTTTCATGAGAAAAGAAGAACGGTTCAGGCTGGTCCTGGACTATTTCCTGACCAATCACCCTGTGGCTGAAACCGAATTGAAGTATACTGACCCATATCAGCTTGTGGTTTCAGTCATCCTCTCTGCACAGTGCACCGATAAACGGGTGAACATGATCACTCCCCCGTTTTTTGTCGAATTTCCCGATCCCGCTTCCCTGGCCGGCGCAGATCCTGCCAGGGTTTTTGAACTGATCAGAAGCTGTTCCTACCCCAATAACAAAACAAAGAACCTTATCTCCATGGCGAAAGTGCTGGTTCAAAATTACGGAAGTGTCCTCCCGCGGGATGTTGATGAAATGCAAAAGATACCCGGGATTGGCAGGAAAAGCGCCAATGTGCTGGCTTCTGTGATCTATGATGCACCGGCTCTTGCTGTTGATACCCATGTTTTCAGGGTGTCTGACCGCATCGGGTTAACGACCAATGCTAAAAATCCGCTGCAAACAGAGCAGCAACTGGTCAGGCATATCCCTGAGAACCTTCGATCGATTGCCCATCACTGGCTGATTCTCCATGGCCGGTATGTTTGCATTGCCCGCAAGCCCAAATGTGAAACATGCGGACTAAAGGAGTTTTGCAGGTTTTTCCTGACGAATCAGGCAACATGAATTTGTTGATAACTCGGGAATCAAATGAGGTGCTGTTCTGTTCATAATGCCTAATTTTGAACCCTTGTAAATTAAGATAAATCTAATTTTAACAATCTGATTATGGCTCAATTAAAGATAGGGGATGTTGCTCCTGCGATAGAGGGTGCTGATCAGCATGGCAACCAGGTTTCGCTGGCGTCGATGAAGGGCCGCAAGGTGATCATCTATTTCTATCCAAAAGACAACACCCCCGGTTGCACGGCCGAGGCGTGTAATTTGAGGGACAACTATCAGGACCTCAGGGATAAAGGATTCGAAATTATCGGCATCAGCGCCGACGATGAAAAGTCGCATAAAAATTTTTCTGAAAAATATGTATTACCTTTTGCCCTGATTCCCGATAAAGCAAAGAAAATAATTATGGATTATGGCGTGTGGGGAAAAAAGAAGCTTTACGGAAAAGAATATGAGGGCATCAACCGGATGACATTTATCGTTGATGAAGAAGGAAAAATCGCACAAATCTTTACCAAAGTAGATACAAAAAACCATACGGCGCAGATCCTGAAATCATTGTAAAGACGCACCGCAGTGCGTCTCGACCATGTAAAGCCGCGCATCGTGCGTCTTGGCCAGGTCACAAAGGATCATTAACCGCAAACACGCACCACCGTGCGTCGCTTAAAAGGAGGAAAAACCATGTCAAACGAAGTGAACAAAGAAAAGATCAAGGCCCTGCAGCTTACGCTGGATAAACTGGAAAAAACGTATGGGAAAGGGACCATCATGCGTTTGGGTGACAATGCCATTGAAGCGGTTGATGTAATATCTACCGGATCCATTGGACTTGATGCAGCACTGGGAATCGGCGGTTTGCCAAAAGGCCGCGTGATTGAAATTTACGGGCCGGAATCGTCGGGAAAGACGACACTCGCCCTTCATGCGATCGCTGAGTCGCAAAAAGCTGGCGGTATCGCAGCATTTATTGATGCGGAGCATGCCTTTGACCGCTTTTATGCCCAAAAACTGGGTGTAGATGTTGAGAATCTGCTGGTCTCCCAGCCAGATAACGGCGAGCAGGCACTTGAGATCACCGAGAACCTGATTCGTTCGGGGGCGATTGACATTATCGTCATCGACTCTGTAGCTGCCCTCACCCCGAAAAGTGAAATTGAAGGGGAGATGGGAGATTCAAAAATGGGTCTGCAGGCACGTCTGATGTCGCAGGCACTGAGGAAATTGACCTCAACCATCAGCAAAACGGCGACCTGCTGTATTTTTATCAACCAGCTCCGCGAGAAGATCGGTGTGATGTTTGGAAACCCTGAAACCACCACCGGTGGCAATGCATTGAAATTCTATGCATCGGTGAGGCTTGACATCCGCAGGCAAACGCAAATCAAAGAGGGTGAAGATGTTGTCGGAAACCATGTGAAGGTGAAGGTGGTAAAGAACAAAGTTGCCCCGCCTTTCCGTAAAGCCGAATTTGATATTATTTTTGGGGAAGGGATATCCAGGGCGTTCGAAATCATTGACCTGGCCACTGAACTCAATGTTATCAAGAAAAGCGGTTCATGGTTCAGCTATGGAGATACGAAGCTTGGTCAGGGGCGAGATGCCGTGAAGAAAATTCTCCAGGATAACCCCGAACTCGCCGATGAACTGGAAGCTAAAATCAGGGAAGCACTTAGCACACATGCTTAGGATGAACAGAACTTTTATTGCCTGTGTATTTATTTGTGTAATGGCCTTCTCCGCTTGTCAGAGCGGAGAAGATGCCGGAAAACGACAGACAGATAACGCTGATTCATCAAAGGTTACCCTGTCATTACTGAACAAACAGATTGAAAGTGACGTCTCAAATCCTGATTTGTATAACAAGCGTGCGAAATTTTACCTGCTTGACCATCAGTTTGATAAAGCGCTCAGCGACATAAACCGGGCCATCTCCCTCGACGGTGCCAGGTCAACATTTTATGTAACGCTTTCTGATATCTACCTGCTGATGGGGAAGCCTGAGGACTGCAGGGATGCGCTCATCAAGGCAAGAAGTAAAAATGCAGGGGATATGGATGCCGCTCTGAAACTTGCCAAACTGTACCTTATCGTAAAGGATTACAAGAACTGTTATATTACTGTCAAGCAAATCCTTGCCGTTGATAACGGGAATGCAGCAGCCTATTTTACCAGGGCCATCGGGTTGCTTGAGCAGGGTGATACGATACATGCCGTTGCCGACCTGAAGCAGGCAGTGGATAAAAACCAGGAGTACTACGAAGCGTATGTTGAACTCGGCGAATTATATGCTGTCAAAAAGGACCCGATGGCAGAATTGTACTTTAAAAACGCCCTGAACCTGCGCCCGATGAGCAGGGAAGCCCTCTATATGCTAGGATTGCACTACCAGGAAACAGGAAAATACGACAAGGCTATTGCCACATACCAGATGCTTGCCAGGTCAGATTCTGCATTTCGGGAAGCCTCATTCAACACTGGCTACATCTACCTTGTCTATCTCAAGGATTTTGCAAAAGCAGTACAGTTTTTTACTGAGTCAATAAAAAAAGATCCAGAATATGTTGAAGCCTATTTCAACCGCGGTTATGCATTTGAACTGGCCGGTGATTATAAACATGCCTATGAAGATTATCAGAAGACGCTCAAGATCAGGGTGAACTATGACAAAGCCATTGAAGGGCTCAATCGTCTGGATAAAACCACATTGAAAAAGTGAGGGGATCAGAAGGCATTAAAAAATGATGCCGTTGTCTTCCGGGTATAGCATACAGTGAATCGCAGCCTGGGCATTGATCAGTTTGTAGCCGTAGCGCGACTCGAAAAGCCGCCTGCATTCTCTTACAGCGTTTTCCTTGAATGCTTTCAGGGGTTTCTGATACAGCAGCAAAAAGTCTTTCAGATCCTGGTAAATGTCGGTGTATGATTCTGCCAGGCTTCCTTTTAAGGAATCATTGTGGCTTTTTTCATGGTGGTCGACAAAGAAGAAGTTATCCTCCTCCCCGAATTTATTGTACAGCAGGTTAAACATTGCCTCCCACTGTTCTTCGCTCACGTAATGTTCAACAGCGTCTTCATCCGAAACGTCGATTTCGGGAAGCAATGAGCTTTTCAGGTAGATGAGTGGAGATATCTTCTGCAGGAAATTTAAAAGTTCCTGCATTGAATAGTCTTCGGCCTTCTCCATGAACAGGCAGAATTCATTTGCAACCGTAAGCATTTCAAGAACTTTTCGCGAGTAGACAGGGTCGTCGGAGGAGGGCATTTTTTCTTCAGTCATCACACTTTTATTTTAGTTTCATGGAAGTAATAATGCCGGCAATTTTATCATCCAGCTTTCTCTCAGTCATGTCAAATTCCTCTATACCTGCCATTTGTTCACGTACGCCAAAGTAGAATTTAATCTTCGGTTCGGTGCCGGATGGCCTGACACTGATGATGCTGCCATCCTCAAGCAGAAACTGGAGCACATTTGATTTTGGAAGATTAATCGGTTTTTCAATACCACTGGCAACCACCTTTTCTTTCAGCAACAGGTAGTCCATGATCTTAACAACCCGTGAGCCATTGACTTCAACAGGAGGCGTATTGCGGTAGCCAACCATGATCTGCTGGATTTCTTCAGCGCCACTTTTCCCCTTGCGGGTAACCGAGATCAGGCCTTCCTTGTAGAATCCGTACTTCTGGTAAATCTGAAGTAGCAGGTCAAACAATGACTTGCCTGAATCCGCCATCCATGCAGCAGCCTCAGCAATCAGGGCACATGCGCTCACTGCATCTTTATCACGGACAAAATCACCAATGAGGTAACCGTAGCTTTCTTCACCGCCCACGATGTATTTCTTACGGCCTTCGTTTTGCCTGATTACATCGGCAATAAATTTAAAGCCGGTAAGGCATTCAAAATATTCAACCTGGAATGAACCGGCAATGGCGGAAATGAGCTTGGTAGTGACAATGGTTGATACGATGAATTCATTGCCTTTGAACAGGTTGTTATCTTTCCATCGGGTCAGAATATAATAAAACAGCAATGCTGCAGTCTGGTTCCCGTTGAGCAGGATCATTTCATTCTTGTGGTTTCTCACTGCTATGCCAACCCGGTCGGCATCGGGATCAGTTGCCATGACAAGGTCGGCCTGCAGTTCTTCTGCGAGTTTGATCGCCATGTCAAGTGCATTGTGCTCCTCCGGATTCGGTGAATGAACAGTTGGAAAGTTTCCATCGGGCACAGCCTGTTCCTTTACCATGTGGATGTTTTCAAACCCGAAGCGCTTCAGAATCTCAGGAACCAGTTCCCTGCCGCAGCCATGCAATGGCGTATAAACGATCTTCAGGTCTTTATGCCGCTTCACAGAGTCAGGCGACAGGGTAAGCGCCTGCACCAGGTTGAGGTAAGCCTTGTCGATTTCAGAACCGATGCTCACAATGTTTTCATTGAACCCTGACCATTTAACATCATTGATAGACGTGATCTTTTGGACCTCCCGGATTACATTTTCATCGTGGGGTGCGATCATCTGCGCACCATCATCCCAGTATGCTTTGTACCCGTTGTATTCTTTTGGATTATGAGAAGCTGTGACCATGACACCGCTCTGGCAGCCGAGATGCCTGATTGCAAATGACAATTCGGGCGTTGGACGGAGGTCGTCAAAAAGGTAAACAGTGAATCCGTTTGCTGAAAGGACTTCAGCAACAATACGTGCAAAATATTTGCTGTTGTTCCGGCTGTCGTGCGAAATGGCCATTTTAATCGGCTTAAGCGCCGGGAACATCAGTTTCAGGTAATTGGCCAGGCCCTGGGTTGCCATTCCCACCGTGTATTTGTTCATCCGGTTTGTTCCAACCCCCATGATACCCCTTAACCCACCGGTACCAAATTCAAGGTCCCGGTAAAATGAGTCAGTGAGTTCAACCGGGTTCGTATCCATCATCGCCTGCACGGCGGCCTTTGTTTCACTGTCAAAACTTCCCGTCAGCCACTGTTTGGCCCGCTCTTCAACAAGTTTCTCAATCTCCATAAACTAAATATTTTTAATTGCTACTGTTTCATTTTGCACTTTGCACGTTGCAATTACTTCCCCATCCTGCCCAGACACTCCTGCAAGCTGTCCTTCCAGTAGGGTATTGCAATCCCGAAGCGCTGTTTGATCTTGAATTTGTTAAATACACTGTAGAATGGTCTTGTTGCCGGTAAGGGGTAGTCTTTTGTTTCAATGGGGTTGACCTTGCAATCAATACTACTGAATTCCATGATGGCTTTAGCGAAATCGTACCAGCTGGTAACTCCTTCATTTGAATAATGGAATACTTCAACACCCTTGTAATCAGGCTGTTTTTGAAGGATTTCAAGAATGGTTCCTGCCAGGTCGCGGGCATAGGTGGGCGTGCCGGTCTGATCAAATACGACATTCAGCATTCCGCGTTCTTTGCCGTATTTCATCATGGTTTTGACGAAGTTGTTTCCGAATTCCGAGTAGAGCCAGGAGGTGCGGATAATCATGGCCCGGTTGGCATACGACTGAACCTGCTGCTCTCCTGCATGCTTGCTTTTTGCATAGAGAGAAACAGGGTTTGTGGCGTCATCCTCCATATAAGGCTTATATCCTTTCCCGTCAAACACATAATCCGTGGAAATATGGATGAGCACCGCGTTGATTTTTGAAGCAACCCTTGCCAGGTTTCCTACGGCAGTGGCATTGATAAGGAATGCCAGGCTGTCTTCCTGTTCCGCTTTGTCGACGGCAGTATAGGCAGCGCAGTTGATGATCGCATCGGGTTTGTCGTCCCGTACAAACATGTCAATGTCATTTTCAACAGTGATATCAAGTTCGGCTACATCGGTAAAAATAAATGTAAAGCCGGGATGTTCATGCGCCAGAATTCGTAATTCACTGCCAAGCTGACCATTTGCGCCGGTTACCAGAATTTTCATAAGGGTTTGTTAATGATGGAATCAGATGATTGATTTAAAATAGTTGATGGTTTTAACCAGACCCTCATCAAGCATGATTTTGGGCTCCCACCCAAGTTCCTTTTTAGCCAGTGAAATATCAGGTTGGCGCTGTGTGGGGTCATCGGCAGGGAGCGGCATGTGAATGATTTTTGAGTTTGATCCCGTGAGGCTGATCACCTTCTCTGCCAGTTCAAGCATGGTAAATTCATTCGGATTTCCAATGTTAACGGGCCCTGTAAATTCTTCCCTGGAATTCATCAGCCTGATCATACCCTCAAGAAGGTCGTCTACGTAGCAGAAACTTCTCGACTGAGATCCGTCACCGTAAATGGTTATATCCTGTCCTTTAAGCGCCTGGACGATGAAATTAGACACCACCCTGCCATCATTGGGATGCATCCGGGGCCCGTAGGTGTTGAATATCCGCATGATCTTGATCCGTACATTGTTTTGCTGGTGATAATTGACAAAAAGTGTTTCTGCAATACGTTTTCCTTCGTCGTAACAGGAACGGATGCCAATCGGGTTAACATGTCCCCAATATGATTCAACCTGCGGATGCACCTCAGGGTCCCCGTACACTTCGCTGGTTGACGCCTGCAGGATGCGTGCTTTGATGCGTTTCGCAAGACCCAGCATGTTGATGGCCCCCATCACGGAGGTTTTCACCGTTTTAATAGCATTGTATTGATAATGAACCGGTGATGCCGGGCATGCCAGGTTGTAAATTTCATCAACCTCAATGAAAAAGGGCATAGTGACATCGTGCCGAATCAGTTCAAAAAACGGGTTGCCCAGCAGGTGCACCACATTTTGCTTTTGACCGGTAAAATAGTTGTCAAGACACACTACTTCGTTTCCTTCGTTCAGAAGTCGTTCACACAGATGCGAGCCCAGAAACCCGGCACCTCCAGTGACTAAAATTTTTTTCCTTATCATGGCAGTTTTTTTTAAGATAATATTTGGAGGAATTCAACCATTCATTTGTAAGGGTATGTCGTTGACTTTTTAAAACCTGTGTTAGCGGAGTCAAAATTAATCAATATTCAGAACTAAAAAACATGCCGGGAAACTGAACATCTCCCTTATGGTGACTTAACTCAATGATTTCGGTCAACTATTTCTTTTAATACATTATGTACCAAATGCCATTCCGTTACCAATTCGGCGAAAACGCCTTCCAGGGCATCAAAATCCAAGTCCCTGGTATGGGACTCAATGCGGATTGTCAGCGCCGTCATGTGGGTAAAATACATGTTTAACGATGCTCCTTTCATGGAATGCGCTATTTTACTGATGTTGCCTGCGTCCCTTGTCCGGATTGCATCTCCGAGGTCCCGGATATCATTGTTGAATTGCATCGGGACAAATTCAAGCAGATTCGAGAGAAACTCCCGGTTATCCCCGATGCTGTCAAGAAGTTTTATTTCCTCGATGTGGGGGTTCCCGGGGGGGGGCTGGGGGGGGGGCGTTATAGCAGCAGCGGGTGTCTGGATCAGTTGCAGGTGGTTTTTTATTATTTTCTGAAGGGTATCGCGGTCAATGGGTTTAGTCAGAAAATCATCCATGCCTGCCTGAAGGCAATGCTCCATTTCTCCTTTAATCGCTCCTGCTGTTAGCGCAATGATGGGCACGTGATTTCCGGTCATCTTTTCATGCTCCCTGATTTTTATCGTGGCTTCCGTGCCGCTCATTTCGGGCATCTGAACGTCCATGAAAATAAGTGCAGGACGATGAATGACGCTCATTTCAACCGCTTCCTTGCCGTTTTTTGCTTCAAGCACAGTGGAATTAGGAAGCATCTGCCTTAGCAGGGTTGTGATCAGCACCATGTTGAGGACCACATCTTCTGCTACCAGTATGAGAATAGGAAGTCCGTTGGTTATCCCGGCAATCGGGTTTGGCATCACATCAGAATGCTCTTTGAGCGGGGCAGCAGAACGATTGTGTATGTTTTTGAGGTATTGCATCAGTTCATGCGCCTTCACAGGCTTCGTCAGGTAAAATTTAACCCCGAGTTGTTTGCATTTGTCATAAATGTCAATATTGTCGGAGGAACTGTGCAACAGTATTGTTGGCTGTTTTTCGGGTGAAATGTTGAGTCGCTCCCTGATCATCCTGATGGTGTCAATGCCATTGTATTCGGGCATGTGATAGTCCACAATGATCACATCAAAAGGTTTTGAATTTTCAATGATTTTAAGCCCTGACAGTCCGCTGTCAGTGCCTGTAAATTCAATTCCCCAATTGTTAAGTGTGTGTTCGAGGATCATCCGGTTATTGTCGTTATCGTCAATGACCAGGATACGTTTGATATCTTCAAGGCTGCTGAAGTCGGTTTCATCGCCTGTTTTATATTCTGCTTCGATGGTAAAGAAAAAGGTGGAGCCCTTGCCTGGTTCACTGATGAGTTCAATTTTGCTCCCCATCTTTTCCACAAGCATGCTGGAAATGGTCAGCCCAAGCCCGGTGCCGCCAAATTTACGGGTCGTTGATGTGTCGGCTTGGATAAATGCATTAAACAACTTCGTCTGATGTTCCTTGTCAATCCCTATTCCTGTATCGCGTACCGAAAAGTTGAAATCTCCCGTGATTTTGTTTTTTGGGGTAAATTTCATTTTAAGTTCGACTTCACCCGAACTGGTGAACTTGACCGCATTTCCGAGCAGGTTTACAAGCACCTGTTTCAGCCTGACAGGATCGGTAAAGATAAACTGCGGCATGTCGTGCTGAATGTCAAGCAGAAGTTCAATGCCTTTCTGGGATGCATTGTATTTGATAATGTCTGAAGTCTGTTCAATCAGTTCAATCAAGTCGGTCTGGATATGATCCAGCTCCATCTTACCAGCTTCTATTTTGGAAAAGTCAAGAATGTCGGAGATGATCCCCAGCAGGGAATGCCCGGATATCCTGACATTTTTAGCATACTGCAGCTGGGTTTTGTTCAATGGCGTGTTCAGCAGCAATTCAGTGAATCCGATCACTCCGTTCAGCGGTGTCCTGATTTCATGGCTCATATTGGCCAGGAACTCTGATTTTGCTTTGCTTGCAATGTCGGCCTCTTCTTTCGCCTTCAGAAGGATTGCTTCCGTCTTCTTCTGGTCAGTTATATCCCAGTTTGTGCCAATCATGCGCAAGGGGGCTCCCGATTCATTGCGGACAACAAAAGCAAGCGACCTCACATTGTGGATGGAGCCGTCAGGCCAGAGAACACGGAATTCGGTGTCAAATTCCTTTTCGCCTCTTATGGCCATCTCTATATCATGGTCATCCTGATCCTGGTCGTCGGGATGGACACCTGCCCGCCATGCCTCGTAGGCGTCGATGGAGATGTCGGGTGAAATACCGTAAATCTTGTACATCTGGTTATCCCAGAAGAGTTTTTTATGAACGATGTCATAATCCCATATTCCGACGCCTCCTGCTTTTGTGGCTATGGCCAGCCTGTTGGCTGCCTGTGCCAGCGCTTCCTCTGCATTTTTACGCTCGGTGATATCATGCGAAACCCCAACGATGCCTGTGATCTTGCCATGGATGTCGCGTAAAGGGACTTTTGAACACAGGAGCCAGTGAAATTTCCCATCCTTATCAACCAGCGTTCCTTCAATGTCAAAGATCGGATTTCCGGTGGTCAGCACGAACTGGTCCTCATTGAATGCTTTTACAGCTTCCTGGTCCGGATGCAGTTCAAAATCTGTTTTTCCCAGGATTTCTCCTTCAGAAGCCATTCCGGTGAAGGCTACCTCCCTTGGGTTGGCGATGATTTTGCGGCCTGCACTGTCTTTCACATAAACTGCATCGGGAAGCAGGTCAATGATCGTCCGGAATAGGGTCCGCTCATTTTCAAGCAGCTCTGCTGCCTTTTTTCGCTCCGTGATATCGCGTTCAATGAACAGGATGCTCTCAGGATTGCCATATGAATCGTAAAGGACTGTTGAGTTGACATCAACGTAGAATCTCGATTGATCTTTTTTAATTGCCAGGTATTCCGTGATCTTGCTCCCCAACTCCCGGTTAAGGAGTTTGTGGATGTTATTGTGAAGCAATTCGTGGTGGGAGGGGTCAATGAAGCTTATGAAGGAGGTGCCAAGGTATTCATCTTTTTGTTCAACAGAATACCCGTACATCATCGCAAGTTTATCAGACAGGAGCTGTATTTTCCCGTCCAGTGAAATCATGCCTATGCCGTCAGGGGAAGCCAGGATGATGGCCTCAAATTTCTGGCTGCTTTTAAGCACTGCCTCTTCTGCCTGTTTCCTCCTGGTGATATCCCTGCTGATGCCGAGGATCCCGATCAGGCTTCCGTCACCGCTGAAATAGGGAGTCTTCAGTATGTCAATAAGCACCTTCCTGCCGTCGGGATATCTGACCCAACCTTCACTGTGATACGGTTTTTGTTCCCGGAGGACCTCGTGGTCATGAAGCATGAACAAGGCCGCAGATTCCCTGTCAAAGAGTGAACAATCATCCTGGCCGGTAATCTCATTTTTCGGTTTTCCGGTAAGTTCAACGAATGATGGATTGCAGCCAAGATAATTTCCTTCCGTGTCTTTGAAGAAAATGATATCGGGGATGGAGTCAAGCAATGATTCAATCAGTCCTGCCTGCCGCACCCGCTCAATTTCAGTCAGCCTCCGCTCCGTGATATCTTCTTTGATGGCAATGAAATGTGTGATGTTTTGTTGTTCATTGATAATAGGTGATATGGAGGCGGTTTCCCAGTAATGTTCCCCGTTTTTCTTGCGGTTCTGCAGTTCTCCGTGCCATGTTTTTCCGGATAAAATCGTATTCCAGAGATCGGCATATAACTCAGAGGGTGAGTTTTCCGATTTCAGCAACCTTGGATTTTGACCTATCGCTTCTTCTTTGGTATATCCTGTGATATCGCAAAATTTTGGATTAACATACTCAATATCTCCGTTTAATGCAGTGATGACAATTGAAACAGGGCTTTGTTCAACAGCCTTTGACAATTTCAGGATTTCCACCTCGGCCTGGTTGCGGGCTTCAATCAGGGTGATTAAGGAGTTAATCAGGTCGCTGCTGTCTGATGAACTCTTCCCCTGGGCTGATGAAATATTGGTTGCTGCCGGGTTCAGGGCTGAAATAGCTTCACTGATCTTTTCAATGGTTTCCTTCCTCAGTTCTGCATCTTCTTTATGCTTTCTGAAGGCTTCACGTAGTTCCGCGGAGCTGATTTCAATTGAATTCTGAAGCAGTCGTGCATCATCCTCAAAACTCTCATAGGTTTTGCTGATGTCGTTGAGAATTGCTGTAAATTCAGCAGGCCCATTGTCTGAAGTGCCGAAATGTTTTTTTATCTGACGTAACAGGATCTTGTTTAACCTTGTTTCCATAACATACAGGTCTATGATTCCTTAAATACGGTAATCGTCATGGTTTGATTGTGCAGTTCGCAGTGTTGTTCAAATGGTTTAATCGGGCAGATCTCTCCATAGGAATAAAAACCTGTTGTTGCGGGGTGGTCGCCAAATACTTCACGAACAGTTTCAAGTTCCTCTTCAACCCGTTGTTTCAATACGAGTTTGCGGCCCACGCAGCTGATCAGGATAATGAGGTCGGGATCTGAGCTGCCCAGGCTTGTTTTCGACATTTCCGCTGCCCCTGAAGCACCGTCAATAAGTTTGTCGGAACTTGCGTTCATCAGCCTCACATACTCCCCCTGGGGAATGTCGCCTGCGAAAATCATGCTTCCGTCCTCCTCGTTTACCGATAGCACTGTGCGAACAAGGGAGACTTCAGGGTTTTGGAGCCTGAGGCTTAAAGGAAACAGCAGTGCGGAAGCAGGAAGGTTTGCTGTATGGTGGCCAAGATACCTTTTGTACAATTCCAATGCAGGATGACCATCAAGTTCATACAGGATGTTCCCGTTTGACCTGGTTACCTCACGGTCAACGCCAAATGAATCCCATCCGCCCATGGAGCCGTAGCCTACCTGGAGATGATCACTGTAAAAGCCGATTGCCAGAACCAGATTTTTTTCTCCGGGGTGATTGTGAACAATAACGGTTTCGGAAAAATCAGCCTGGTCGCCGGCCAGGCCGCCTGTGACAGGAACCTTGTTGTTAAGCCTGCTGTTCAGCCCTTTGGTGAGCTCACTCCCGTTGATGTTCAGGCCCTCCGACAGGATCATGATGTGAACAAGATTGCCTGTGTCAAGCTTTTCAGCAATTTTTTTCCCCACCAGGAAGCTGTCGCCCATCATGCTGATGCGTTCCATGGCAATTTCTACCCTGGTTTTCTCAAAGAAGACGGCCGTGCACACGATGTTGCTGTCAAAAACCTCATCCCGGTATATCTCTCCTGCAGTTGAACATCCGGCAACCTGGGCGGCCGGGTATGTGGTTTTGACATATTCAATCAGTTGCAGGTCTTTTAGAAGATCCTTGTTGCCAAAGAGGAAAACAAGCTGGGCCTTTTGTCCGAGATTGTTGTTGCTTTTCTTTATCCAGCCTTCAGTTCTGGAATAAATACTCTGTTCTGTTATCATGGGGTTGATGATTACGTACGACAAAATAGTGCTCCAAGATAAGGTTTTTCTGTAATCCGGAAGTACAGGGAAGAAAAATGTTTATTGTCGGCCTGGCAATCAGATATTCAACCTTGTTTGAATGGCCTGGATGTCGTTGCGCAGCTGCCTGACAGTTTCAACCAGGTGGTAGTTTTCTGAATTGAGGTTTTCAGGTATTTTCGGACTGATATAGTTCACAAACTGCCAGATTTCACGGATGTCCTGGATGTTTATTTCATACGGATTATAGGTCGGATTCAACGAATGAAGGATAACTTTTCCTTCGGCCTTGATCCTGTTCTCCACCACTTTGAACACAACGCCTTCTTCCATGGTCAGGATGATGTAGGCATCCCGGTCGCGGAGTGTTGACCAGTCCTGTACGAACACCCCGGTAACCCACGATCCGTGAGGAATTGGCAGCATTGAGTCGCCGCTTACCTGGAAAGTCCGGTATTTTTTTTGCCTGGATAAAAATGGGAGCCTGAATGTCGGCAGGATGCTGATATACTCCGGGTCGGCAAATCCTCCCGTATATCCCGCCTTGGCTTTTTCAGAAACAAGTTCAATGTTGTCTTCATTGTCGGTGCCCACCGTTGTGGTAAGAATGCGGAGGTTCGATCCTTTGATATACACATCGTAACCCCGTTCCAGTTGCCTGAGCTGGCTTTCTGAGATTTTAACAAGGTCCACCCTGATCAGGGTGTCAATGGCCACATTGTAATATTTGGAAAAAGCGATCAGGGTCTCAAAGCCAGGCTGGGCAATGTTGTTCTCATATCCGCTCAGCGTTGAACGCTTCATGGTAAGGGCGGTGGCAACGTCGTCCTGGGTCCGTCCGCGACGGTTCCGTAAAAATTTTATGTTGCTGCTGAAAAACATTTTTTTGCTTTTTGAAAATTAATGATTATATTATCGTCGGAGAAATGATTAGAAACACGGCAAAGATAATAAAAAATAATGTTCCCCCTCAAACGCAATATCATCCACCTCGACCTCGACACCTTCTTCGTCTCCGTTGAGCGCCTCCTCCGCCCCGAACTGGTTGGAAAACCGGTGATCATTGGCGGCACTTCCGACCGGGGGGTGGTGGCAAGCTGCAGCTATGAAGCCCGGAAATTCGGCATACATTCAGCCATGCCGATGAAGATGGCCCGGGCGCTTTGCGGCGATGCCATCCTGGTGCGGGGAGACATGGAACTGTATTCAAAATACTCGCACACCGTTACGGAGATTATTGCGGAGAAGGCACCGCTGTATGAAAAAGCCTCCATTGACGAACACTACCTGGATGTGACCGGGATGGACCGTTTCTTCGGCCTGCAGAAATGGTCCCATGAACTGAGGGAGAGCATCATTAAAAATACCGGGCTGCCCATCTCCTTCGGGTTGTCGGTGAATAAAACCGTATCAAAGATCGCCACCGGGGAGGCCAAACCCAACGGGGAGCTGTTCGTGGATCGCGAGGCTGTGCAGCCCTTCCTGGCGCCGCTGTCAATACGCAAGATCCCGATGATCGGGGAGAAGACCTACCGGCTGCTCCGTTCCATGGGGGTGGTTACGATAGACACCCTGAGTCACGTCCCCATCGACATGATGGAACGGGTGATGGGGAAGAACGGCATTGTGATATGGGAGAAAGCCAACGGCATTGACCGCACACCCGTTTACCCTTACCACGAGGCCAAATCGGTAAGCACAGAGAATACTTTTGAGCAGGACAGCATCGACATCGTACAGATGAAGGAGATCCTGGTGAAGATGGTGGAGAAGATATCCTTTGAACTGCGCGACAAGCAGAAACTTACCGCCTGTGTTACGGTAAAAATCCGCTATTCAAATTTTGACACGCATACCCTGCAGCAGCATGTGCCTTATACGGCATTTGACCACCAGCTCATCCCGGTGGTGAAGAGCCTCTTTGACCGCCTGTACCAGCGGCGTATGCTGATCCGCCTGATCGGGGTGCGCTTCAGTAACCTTGTGTCGGGAAACCCGCAGCTGAATATGTTCGATGATAATGTGGAGATGGTCAACCTCTACCAGGCACTTGACCGGGTCAGGCAAAAGTACGGGCAGAAGATTGTGAGAAGGGGGGTGGCGGTTAATAAATAGTAAAATGGTAAAATGGTAAAATGGTGAAGTGGTGAAATGGTTATTTGTTTATTCCGGTTCGGATTTCTTCGCTGTCCCATGCATGGTCGTTTTCAGTCAGGTCCTGTTTCAGGTCCTGGGAAAGCAGCTCTTCCTGCATGCGGAAATTCTCGCGTGCCTGGAGAATGTATTTTTTCTGGTCATGCCTGATGGAGGCCATGCCAAGCAGGGCTTCTTCATCATACTGAAGGAATTTCTGCCCCTGGCGGCTTGCGGTGTAGCTCCGGTGTCCCATCCTGGTCAGCACATCCACGGCCATTTTCACGGAAGTATGGAGGCTCTCCCTGTAGATGTCGGTCAGCCCCATTTCAATGTATTCATAGGCGTCCATCCTGCTTTTGGCCCTGACCATCAGTTTTAACCCGGGAAAATGTTTTTTGACAGTGGCGGCCAGCTCTTTGTTAATTTCCGGAGAATCAATGGCCGCGATCATGATCTTTGCATCATCGGCACCTGCCGATTTCAACAGGTCAAGGCGCGTGGCATCTCCGTAATAGACTTTAAAGCCCATTTTGCGGAGGAGTTCAACCCGGTCGGAGTCATTGTCAAGAATCGTCGCCTCCACGCCGTTCGCCCGCAGGAATCTCCCGATCGTACTTCCGAAGTGGCCAAATCCTGCAATGATCACCGAATGCTGTGTGTCAATGTGATCTGTCTCTCTCTCTCCGGGTTTTTCCTTTACCCCGAACCGCGGATCAATAACCTTTTCGTTTAACAGCAGTAATAAAGGCGTGATTGTCATTGTGATCGCCGTTACGGCCATCAGGATGTTCATCCATTCGGTGCTGATGATCTGCAACTGGCCTGTAAAGGAAAACAGCACAAAGGCAAATTCGCCGACCTGCGACAGCGCAAAGGTGTAAAACAGGTTCTGGTCGGTAGACAACCTGAATACCTTGCCACTGAAGAAAAGCACACCAGCTTTAACAACCATGACCATCACTACCAGTCCGGCTATGAGCAACGGCTGCTTCTCAATAAGTTCAAAATTGATGGAGGCACCTACGCCAATGAAGAAAAGTCCGAGGAGCAACCCCTTGAAAGGCTGAAGGTCGCTTTCAAGTTCATGCCGGTACTCGCTGTTGGCAAGCACAACCCCCGCCAGGAAGGCCCCCAGCGCAGGACTCAGGCCGACAAGTTGCATCAGCATGGCAATGGCCACGACAAGAAACAGGGATGAGGCCGTGAACAGTTCACGGAGTTGTGTTTTTGCGATGAGCCGGAGCATGGGAACGATGAGAAATCTGCCGGCGCTGTAAATAATGCCTATGGCCACGAAGATAGAAACAGTTTGAAGCCAGCCCGGCAACTGGTCAATGAACGTTTGGTGACCTGAAGCAGAAATAGACGATCCCTGCACGGCAAACAGGGGCAGGATGGCCAGGATCGGTATCACCGCAATATCCTGGAACAGAAGAACGGAAAAGGATGCCTGACCCGAAACTGTTTGCGACAAACCCTTCTCCTTGACCGTTTGCAGGGCAATGGCGGTTGACGACATGGCCAGTGCGAGTGCAGTGGCAACGGATGCCTTCCACGAAAAACCTGAGGCCGCCAGGATGAGGAACAAGATTACAGAGGTAATGCCAAGTTGCATTGTCCCCAGTCCCAGGATGGATTTTCTGAGTCGCCAGAAATGCGACGGCTCAAGTTCAAGCCCGATCAGGAAGAGCATCATGACCACGCCGAATTCGGCGAAATGCATGATATCCTGTCCCTCTTTGCCAATAAATCCCATCACGAAAGGCCCGATGAGGACGCCGGCAAACAGGTATCCGAGAACAGATCCCATCCCAAGCCGTTTGGCAATGGGGACACATACAACTGCTGCTGCAAGATATATGAGCGCTTGTGCCAGAAAGTTCATAAGCATTATTCTTTATCCTGACGGTTGATCCAGTCGTTCAGGTATGGGTGGCCCTGCATCTCTTCAACCGGAGCGTTGTCGCCCGTCAGCGTTTCAAGTAAATATTTATAATGTCCTGCTGTCTGTAATGCCTCTTCCTTCGTAATCCTGTGTGTGCCGTGCATTGCAAAGGGAGGAAGGTATGTCATTTTGCAGAGCCGTGCAGTTTGCTCAAACGGTGCCAGCAGCTCCTTTACCGTAAAACCGTTATAACCCTCCCTGCTGTAGGCAATGCGCTGCCCGCCCGCTGTGATGGTGTTGAAAACGTACTTTCCCCGGAGATTTGTGCCGCCCGGGCCGTATGCCCACCCGAACTCCAGCACAATGTCAATCCACTGCTTGAGCAGGGGAGGGGCACTGTACCAGTAAAACGGATGCTGCCAGATAATAACATCATGACTTTCCAGCAACTCTTTCTCAAATGCCACATCAATATTGAAATCGGGGTACCGCTCATACAGGTCATGAAACGTGATGTGTTCCGAAATTGGTATATGTTTGACCAACAGCTGATTGTTAAGCGATTTTTCAAACCTTGGGTGGACGAAAAGTATCAGAATCTTCCTGGGCATATGCGCGGATTAGAAATTTGCGGCAAAGGTACTAATTTAGAATATTTCTATCCTGATATGCCTGCCGGAAATTTTATTTGAACTGCGCCGGAAAAAAAATCTTGTATTTTCTCGATTAATGATTATATTGTAATCACCAAAATGATCAAAAACTAATCATTCGTCATCTCACCACTTACCATTTTACCATTTTACCATTTCGCCATCCCCTATGCACCTCTCCTGCCACTCCTACTTCTCCCTCCGCTACGGCACACTCTCTGTGGAAAACCTCGTGGAGGAAGCGGTGATGAAGAATGCATCCGTGATGGCCCTCACCGATATTAACAACTCCACCGGCATCATGGACTTTGTGGCAACATGCAATGAGAAGGGGGTCAAACCTGTTGCCGGGATAGAGTTTCGCAGTGCCGACAGGTTGCTGTACACCGGACTGGCTAAAAACAACGAAGGTTTCCGCGAGTTAAATGAATTCCTGAGCCGCCATAACCTGGGAAACCTCCCGTTTCCCGACCGGGCGCCGGAGTTTGAGCATGCGTTCGTAATCTATCCCTTGCAAAACAGTGAAATCCGCCACCCGTCACCTGTCACCTGTCACGCGTCACCCGTCACCCGTCACTCGTCACCCGTCACCCGTCACCCGTCACCCGTCACGCGTCACGACCTCATCGGCATCCGCCCCTCCGACCTGAACCCGCTTATGCTCTCACGCCACCGCGATCTTGTTTCTCGCATGGTGCTGATGGCGCCGGTCACATTCCGGAATGCGAAAGAGTATGAGTTACACTGCAACTTCCGGGCGGTTGACCATAATGTGCTGCTGAGCAGGCTGGAGCCGCACCAGGTCGCGGCTGCTGATGAGATCATGCACCCGGTGGCTGAATTGCGGGAGATCTGCCGCGACTTTCCTGAAATAATAAGGAATACCGAAAAATTGATGGAGGAGTGTTCCATCTCATTTGATTTCAAGGCTTGCAAGAACAGGAAAACCTTTACCGGCACCCGCTATGATGACCTTATCCTGCTGGAGAAACTGGCCATGGACGGCCTGCTGTACCGCTATGGAAGAGGGAACGGCGAAGCAAAGCGGCGCATCCGCCATGAACTGGATATTATTGACAAAATGGGCTTTGCCGCCTATTTTCTCATAACCTGGGACATCATCCGCTACTCCATGTCGCGCGGTTTTTACCATGTGGGGCGGGGGAGCGGTGCAAACAGCATTGTGGCCTATTGCCTGCGTATCACCGATGTTGATCCGATTGAACTTGACCTCTACTTTGAACGGTTCATCAACCCGAAACGCACCTCTCCCCCCGACTTTGATATCGATTACTCCTGGAAGGAACGCGACGACGTACTTGACTATATATTTAAAAGGTATGGACGTGAGTACACAGCCCTCCTTGGTGCCATGTCAACATTCAGGGATAAATCGATTTTTCGCGAGCTGGGGAAAGTGCACGGGCTGCCGAAAGGCGAGATCGATGCTTTTCTGAAGCACCCGGAGGAGGCCATTCACAAAAATCACATCATAAGAAAGATCAATGAACTCGGGGAGATGATGGCCGACTTCCCCAACATACGCAGCATCCATGCCGGCGGGGTGCTGATCTCCGAGGACCCGATTACCTGCTACACCGCGCTTGACCTGCCGCCGAAAGGTTTCCCCACCACCCAGTTTGACATGTATGTTGCCGAGGATATCGGCTTTGAGAAACTGGATATCCTGAGCCAGCGTGGAATCGGCCATATCTACGAGGCGGCTGAACTTGTCAAAAAGAACCGGGGTATTAGTGTGGATGTTCACCAGGTGCGGGCTTTTAAGGAAGATGAAAAGGTGAAGGAGCAGTTGCGCAATGCCCGCACAATCGGCTGTTTCTATGTGGAAAGCCCTGCCATGCGCGGTTTGCTGAAGAAACTGCACTGTGACAACTACCGGACCCTGGTGGCCGCCAGTTCCATCATCCGCCCGGGAGTGGCGCGTTCAGGAATGATGAAAGAGTATATCTTCCGGTTTCACAATCCTGATAAGTTCAAATATCTGCATCCCGTGATGGAGGAGCAGTTGAAAGAGACCTACGGGGTGATGGTATACCAGGAGGATGTGCTGAAGATATGCCACCATTTCGCCGGCCTTGACCTGGCCGATGCCGATGTGATCCGCCGTGCCATGAGCGGGAAATACCGGTCAAAAAAGGAATTGCAGCGGATTATTGACAAATTTTTCGAGAATTGCCGGAACGCGGGCTACCCGGAGGAGGTAACAAAGGAGGTGTGGCGTCAGATTGAATCCTTTGCCGGGTACTCGTTTTCAAAGGCACACTCGGCCTCCTATGCGGTTGAAAGCTACCAGAGCCTTTATCTCAAGGCCCATTACCCGCTGGAGTTCATCACCGGGGTGATCAATAACTTCGGAGGGTTTTATTCATCCTGGGTTTATTTCAATGAGGCCAGGATATCAGGGGCCAACCTGCACGTTCCGTGTGTGAACAACAGCGAATACAAGACATCCATCCGGGGAACGGATATTTTCCTCGGTTTTATCCATGTGGCAAACCTGGAGGCGGCTTTTGCTAAGGTTATCTGCGATTTTCGGCCATATTCCGGACTGGAGGATTTTGCGGAGCGGGTTCCCGTTACCCTCGACCAACTGATCATTCTCATCAGGGTTGGTGCATTTCGCTTTACAGGGAGGCCAAAGGCTTCGCTCCTCTGGGAGGCACATATGTTGCTGGGGAAAAACCATGCAGCCGGGAAAAATGGTGAAATGGTGAAAAGGCGAGTCGGTGACGCTGATCCTTCGTCAATGGTAAATCCTCCGATGATAAATCCGCAGCTTTTTCAAACTGCTGTTGCGAAATTTGACCTGCCGGTACTTGAGCAAAACCTCCTTGCCGATGTGTACGATGAGATTGAACTGCTCGGGTTCCCGATCACCAACACCTATTTTGACCTGCTTGAAACAAAATTCCGCGGCGACATCCTGGCACATGAAATGGCTTCCTCGGTGGGAAAGACCATCCGCATGCTCGGATTGCTGGTCACCATTAAATATGTACGTACCATCAAACGGGAGTGGATGCATTTCGGCACGTTCATTGACGTCAACGGACGCTTCTTTGACACCGTTCACTTCCCGAAAGCAGTTACAGAGTACCCGTTCCGGGGCGACGGGGTATACCTGGTAAAAGGAAAGATCGTGGAGGAGTTCGGCTTTCCGAGCATGAACGTAGAAAAGATGGCAAAAATGCCGTTGCAGGGAGATCCCAGGGGGTAAAAAAAGACCTTCCAGGTTTTTAAAACCTGGAAGGTCTGGTCTACAGATGGTGTTAGTTTATCGCGAACGGATGCGAAGTAACCACATCTATGTTCTTATGGATCAACTTATGAATGTTCTTAAGGTACGGCCTTTCATCTGCCGAGCAGAATGACAATGCAGACCCGGCTTCTCCGGCCCTGCCTGTTCTGCCGATACGGTGCACGTAGGTTTCCGCCTGTTCAGGAATTTCATAATTGATGACATGGCTGAGTTTGTCAACGTCAATGCCCCTGGAGGCAACATCAGTTGCTACGAGGACACGGATACTCCGGTCTTTAAAATCTTTCAGCGCTTTGTCGCGTGCACTTTGCGATTTATTCCCGTGGATGGCCTGCGCCTTGATCCCGTTACGGATCAGGTCCTTCACAACTTTATCTGCTCCGTGCTTGGTGCGCGTGAAGATCAGTACGTTTTTTACCAGTTCATTCTGTAAAACATGGGTCAGGAGCAATTTCTTATTCTCCTTTTTAACATGGTAAACAGATTGTGAAACAAGGATCGGGGGCATGGTGTCAGGTGAAAGATTCAACTGAACCGGGTTACGAAGCAGCGATGCAGCCAGTTTCCTGATTTCATCGGGGGCAGTGGCTGAGAACAGCATGGTTTGCCTTTTAGCTGGCAGTTTTGCTGTGATCTTCCTGATGTCATTGATAAAACCCATGTCAAGCATGCGGTCGGCCTCATCCAGAACCAGGTATTCCACCTTGTCAAGATGTACAAAGCCCTGGTTCATCAGGTCAAGCAGCCTGCCGGGGGCGGCAACGATGATGTCAACTCCTCTTTGGAGCGACTGTGTTTGCGCTTTCTGTGATATGCCACCGTAAATGGTTACCAGGCGCAAATCCAGCCCCTGTCCGTATGTGTTAAACTCTGCGCTGATCTGTGCAACGAGTTCGCGGGTGGGAGCGAGGATCAATGCCTTTACGGCCCTGCGCTGATTGCGGTCTTTTTCTGTTTCAAGCAGTTGAAGGATGGGGAGTGCGAAAGCAGCGGTTTTCCCGGTACCTGTTTGTGCACATCCGAATATATCTTTTCCCTGTAAAATCGTTGGGATCGCTTTTTCCTGTATTGGTGTTGGGTTCAGGTACCCTTTTTTCTTTACAGCACTCAAAAGCGGCTGGATAAGATTTAGATTTTCAAAAGTCATTAATTGTTTATTAGGTATAAATTTATTTTCCCCGTTGACAATAGCGTAAATACACCATTGAGACGGAGGTTATTTAAAAAAATGTACGTTGGGCTGAATTGTAAAAGTGGGAGGATTACATACAGATTGAAATACAATCTTTCAAATGAGATTGCAAAGATACGGCAAAATTCTGAATGACTTGATAAAGTTTAAACAAATCTTTCAGCTTACATGCAGAATGTCGTCAAGACCCGAAATTTTAAAGGTTTTCTTGATAAAAGGCTGACAATGGGCAATTGAAAAATTTCCGGGAGCAGCCTGCTTGGCAACATTTACGCAAATCCTGATGAATGAGGATGAAATATAGTCCACATCCCGAAGATCAAAAACTATTTTCTCCTCAGATTTACCGTCGGTCATCGGCAGTTTGATCTGAATGATTTCACTTAGTTTCATGACTGCTATTGTGTCAAGCCGACCTGAAAATGTAGCTGTTAAAACTTTATCGTCGGGGTTATAATTAAAAGTCACCATGGTTCAGAGATTAATGATTCTTATAATATTCATTCATAATTTCCTCAACGGAAAGTGATTCGTCGTAGTACTTACTTTGGTCAAAACTGAACCATAGTTCATTCGGATTTCTCCGGCTGACACGCTGTATGTTTATGAGATTCTTTGCCGTGATATTTTCGGTGGTGATATTTTTCCCACCGGTTCCACATCCCAGGGTGAGCGAGGGAGGTAAATGGTTGTAAAAATAACCTACGGCTCCCTGCGATGTTGGTGTGTTTACAAGGACACGGCCGGCATTAAGTAATTCAGCATATTCATAAATCCGGTTCTCATCATTTGCATAGATACAGGCGCTGTGTCCGATACCTCCAAGATAATTGAGGTCAACGCATAGATTTACAGCAGTTCGGTGATCGGGGGCTGAATAGAAGGCAAGTATGGGGGCAAGTACCTCCACCGACAGCGGGTAATCCCTGCCAATCCCATCCAGTTTCGCGATTAAAATCCTTGTGCCTTCGGGAATGGTGATCCCTGCTTTAGCTGCAATAACTGAAACAGGCTGTCCCACAATATAGGGGCTCATACTCATGCTTTCTTCAACAATTGCAATCTTCTCCACTTTTTTAATCTCTTCATTATTTAGAAAATAGCAATGCTGTCGTTCGAATTCCTCCCTGACCTTCTGTTCAATGGAACTGACAACCACAATTGACTGTTCACTGGCACAGATAGTCCCGTTATCAAACGTTTTGGATGAGATAATGTTTTTACAGGCGAATGGAATGTCGGCACTTTCATCAATATATACCGGCACATTGCCTGGCCCGACCCCGATAGCCGGATTGCCTGAACTGTAAGCGGCGTTAACAAGCCCGGTCCCTCCTGTTGCCAGGATCAGGGCAACCTTCGGGTGACCCATGATGATTTTTGTGAATTCCCTGCTGCCCGATTTAATCATCTGGATGCAGTCTTCGGGGGCACCTGCCTCAAGTGCAGCTTCATAACATATCCGTACTGTTTCACTGCACGACTTGGATGCACCCCGGTGAGCGCTGATGATGATTGGGTTGCGTGATTTGAGGCAGATAAGGATTTTAAAAAGTGTTGTTGAAGTAGGATTTGTAACCGGTATCACAGCGAGAATTGGTCCCAGCGGCTGAGCAATTTCAGTGATGCCGGTTTTTGGATCTGACGAAATAACCCCTACGGTGCGTTCATTTCTAATGCTCTCATAAACAAGCTGGGTCCCAAGAACATTCTTGATCACCTTATGTTCCCAGATACCCATACCTGTCTCTTCATGAGCCATTTTGGCAAGCTTCACCCTGTTTTTGAATCCGGCTTTAAATACTGCTTCCACAATCCGGTCGGTTTGTTCCTGGTTGTACTGATGGAATTCCGCAGATGCGAGAAGAGATCTGTCAAGAATTTCATTGGCTTGATCATTCAGGTTTTCAATCATAGGGCTTCAGTTATAGATGATGAGATAAATGTGAAAATAGGGGGAGGTTATTTTGTTACTGGTAATAACCCGATGGTCGACACTCCCTGTGTATAAACAATATCCAGCGGGATGTTGGCATTTTTAAGTTGTTCAATGTCAGATTGCAATGCATCACTGACTTTGCCGTTTTTTTCAAGATAGGCAGTTGCGCCTGCATAATCACCGTCTCCCTCGAATTTCAATACCTGTGCAGCCCATTTGTTCATGGCTTCGCGTGTTTTTTGAAAATTCACCATGTAGGTGCCTTGTGCACTGCGTTCAAATGCGCCATTCTCAGCAAAGAAGTTGAAACACATCATGTTGGCCTTTCCATGGGCACTTGCAGCACCAAAACGCACAGATCGGATCAGGCCTGCCATATAGGTTACAAAACAGTCTTCAGCAGTAATTTCCTTCACTTCTCCTTTCGCAATGAGTTGTGTAGTCATAAAAAGCCCGAGAATGTCGGCCTTTGCCTCCTCAAAAGATGAATATTTTTCTTTGAGGGCGGTTCTCACAGTTCCTTTACCCGTGATGGTGTTTTTAATGCCGAGTCCGTGGGCTACTTCGTGGAACATGACATTGGAGAAGAATGCATCAAACTTGATGTTACTGCGCTGTGAGGAATCAATCAGCGCCTGTGAAATCGGAACCAGGATGTTGTCAAATTTCGCACGCATGGCATTTTTCAGCTGAAGCCTGCGGGAACCCTTGGCCATCTGAACCTTTTCATCGTTCGGCAGGTTGATCGCAATCGTCTTGCTTCCTGCGTTTGAATGTCCGGAAACATAAATGATGTCGTAGGCATTTAGGTCGGAATCTGTTCCCGGTTTCTCCTTCTTGTACTTGTCCTCAACAGGCAGTTGTGACTGAAGTTCAGGGAGGAATTTGGCGAATTTTGCAAGTTTAAGGCTCCAGTCCTTGTCTTTGACAAGCAGGGCGGATTCAAATGCAGTTTTGTATCCAAACAGCTCATCTTCATAGTTTTCAATCGGGCCAACCACGAAGTCAAG
Organism: uncultured Bacteroidales bacterium; assembly: GCA_903959905.1. Classification (GTDB taxonomy): domain Bacteria; phylum Bacteroidota; class Bacteroidia; order Bacteroidales; family FEN-979; genus CAIVAT01. The sequence continues at coordinate 26,883 of CAJBYO010000014.1, read as the reverse complement.
GGTGTTGTTTTTCATATCCATCCATGCCATGTCACTTGCGAAATAATCATCTGTGACAAGTGCTCTTGAGCGCAGTTCAAGGTATTTCTTCAGTCCCGGATCCTCTGCGAGTGTTGCAGCTTGCGAAAGCAATTCCGAAGCTTTGGTGAGTTTTTCCTTGTAGGCTTCATGGTACCATACATTTTTAAGGCTGTGATCATCGTTTCTCACGATGATGGAATACTGGCTTGTTTTGTCTTTGTCGCTCCACTGCTCAAATTCCTCCTTGGTCATGTCATTTGGATACATATTTGCGCCGGCTGGCTTTGTTCCGAAGGAGGCCATAAAGGACTTATTCCCGTTGAGCCTTTCCCAGGGGCCATAATTTATCAAGGCAAAGTTCCTGATAAGCGTATCCGGAATGGAATCAATGAATTTTTGTTTGTCGCCTATTACCTGCTCCCAGTATAGGTCATCCATAATCTTTGCCACTTCAATGAGAAGTGGGATCATTTGTTTCTCTTTATCGGTTAGCTTGCCCAGGTCTGTTGTGAGTTTTACCTGAACGAATTCATCAATTTTCACCTTAAGAAGTGAGTCTTCGCTTGTTAAGTCTGTTGTTTTCGAAGAAGGGTGTTGGCTGCACCCTGCCCCTGCCAGCATGAAAATAGCTGCAAAAAGTAATAATATCTCAATTTTTCTTACCATGACATTTGTGCTTTTCTGTTATGTGCAAAGTTATGAATTATTGGATTGAAATAATTTTGTTTTACATATTCGTTTTCATCAGGAAATTTGAGTATGTTTGTTACAAAAAAAACAGTCACACAATTTAAAGCCAAAACGCCATGAACAATGTTTTTATTTTGATTGTTGTCGGAGCAGTCGGGTTGCTCTTTTTCTCAGGAATTCGTATTGTTCGTCCAACCCACAGGGGTTTGATTGAACGCTTCGGTAAATACAACCGGTTTGCGAATCCCGGTTTTCACTGGATCATCCCCGGGATTGACCTGATGTACCAGGTGAATATTACCGAAAAGATGATCAATGCCGAACCGCAGGAAATTATTACCAACGACAACCTGAATGCCAAAGTTGATGCCCAGGTTTACTTTAAGATTACCAACGATGAGGAAAGTGTGAAGAATTCGCAGTACAATGTAAATAATATTGAATACCAGATTGTGAACCTTGCGCGCACCACCCTGCGTAATATCATTGGTACCATGACCTTGAAGTCGGCTAACAGCGAACGGGGCAAAATCAACAAGGAACTTCATGGTACATTGCTTGACGAGACAAGGAGCTGGGGTATCCAGATCATTCGTACGGAGCTTAAAGAAATTGACCCGCCAAAGGATGTTCAGGAAACAATGAATAAAATTGTGAAGGCTGAAAATGAAAAAATTGCGGCAATCGACTATGCCACTGCAGCTGAAACAAAGGCCGACGGCGAGAAGCGTGCAGAGATCAGACGTGCTGAAGGGGTAAAACAGGGACAGATTCTTCGTGCTGAAGGGGAGGCCCAGGCAATCGCACTTGTCAACGAAGCTGCTGAAAAGTATTTCATTGGCAACGCCCAGGTTCTCCGTAAAATTCAGGCACTTGAGACATCCCTGAAAGACAATTCCAAAATCGTTGTTCCTGCCGGTTCTGATCTTGTCAATGTGCTTGGCGACATGGCTGGCATCATCCCTATCAGGGCAAAACCGGATACAACTTACGCCCCGGTATAAACCGGATGCACCCGGTCTTTTTCTTTCAGTCCTTCGCCGGTCAATGTTGTTTTGATCTTAAAATGACATTGGGCACAATTGGTATTTTGGATTTCCTGATCTGCATGTACAACAGGAATCAGGAGGAATCAAAGGTCTTGTTATACTTAAAAAATGAACATTATCAAAATTTTAATTGGCATGTTTAACATGGAGGTAAATAAAATATTTATACCTTTGAATTGCACGAGAAGCAAATGCAATAAAGTATTACCTTTTTGATTCTTGATTTCGTTATGTATTGATATTCAGATTCATGGTGTTTAAATTTGAATTTGTGAAAATAGTGCTAACTGCTTTATTTGTTGGACTTTGTAATTTCTTCTTCTTAAATGTGGTCATTGGAGGCAACGACTCATCTGGTAAGGGATCGGTTGCAAATGATACTTTAAAGACATTGGGTTTTCTTGTTGAGAAAAATAAAATAAGCAATAGTGCTGAGGCAATAAAGTATGCAAGAATTGCCTTGGTAATTGCAAGTCAAACAGAATCAAAAAATGATCTTGTTGATGCTTACAAATGGATTGGTAAGGCCTATTGGCAGAATCAAAAGGATTCAAGTTATTATTACTTCAATAAAGCTTTGACGATAGCCACAAATTATAATCTTATAAACCAGAAAGTTCATCTTTTTTATAATATCGCAAATTTTTCTACTGCTGCTTTTAATTATAAAGATGCAATGTCTTTGCTTGATTCTTCTATCCGCCTTGCAGAACTTGTGAAAGATCCCGAGGGGATAGCAAATGCTTACATTGCGATTGGTCACATGCAGTATATAAGTCATGATTATGACAATGCTCGTAAAAGTTATTCTTCAGCATTGAATGTAGCAAAAAAGGAAACCCTTTATAAGCAGACTGCTGTCGCAATTAGTAACCTTGCTCGTCAACCATTTGAAAATGATAAAAAGAAGATGATTGCCATGCAGAAGGATGCCTTGGCAAATCTGAGTAGGACCCAGGGCACTGAGGAAGAGAAGGCATATATATATATCAATATTGGAAGTCTGTATTCAATTCCTGATTCTGCTTTATTTTATTACAAATTAGCCCTTGATCTTGGATTAAACTCAAATCTGCCGAAGGTATTATTCGGCGCATATAACAATATGGCATATAGCTATCTCGATAAGAGAGATATTGCGGCGGCTGAAGCCTGTTTAAAAAACAATGCAATCCCATTGGCATTGGAACAAAAAGATAATGATTGGTTGGCTTCGCTTTATGATACATACGCAGATGTGTGTGTCACAAAGGGTGACTATAAAAGCGCCTATAACCTACAAACAAAATCAATAAAGGCCAGGAAAATTGATACTCAACAAAAAGCAGCAGAGCAAATTAGACTTCTCGCAGCATTGCTTGACCTGAAAAGTAAAGAGTTAATAATTCAGAATGAAGAAAAAGAATTGCTTCTTAAAAACAACAAGTTGAAACAAGTTGAGTTATGGCTTGCTATTGCATTACTGCTGGTTGTTGCCTCGGTTTTTACAATGTTCTTTTTACAGCAGCGAAGTCGTGCAAAGTTTCAACGTGAACAGATCGGATCAGCGAAAAGGATCATTGAGATGGAGGAAACCGAAAAGGGACGTACTGCCAGGGAGTTGCACGACTTAACAGGCCAGCTTGTACTCGGCATTTCCGGCACCATTGAAAATATAGACTTCCCTGATCAGGAAATGAAGGATCAGATCAAGGCCCGCATAAAGGAACTTGGAACAAGTATCAGGCAGATATCTCACCGGATGAACCGGGCCATGATAGAGCACTTCACCTTCAATGAAATGATCACCGGTTTATGCGAAGATGTTCAGAAATTCTCCAGGCTTCACATTGATCTGGAACTGGCGGAAGAGTTTCCCCAGTTGCCCAATGAACTGGTGCTCCATGTTTACCGTATCACACAGGAATTGCTAACCAATGCAGGTAAGTATGCCAGTAATAGCCAGGTGGTGATCAATATCGGTATGAATAATGACAAACTGGTTCTTTCCTATTCTGACAATGGACCCGGTTTTAAGATGGGGGAGAAAAGTAAGCCCAGTATGGGAATTTTGAATATTTTTGAACGCGCAAAACTGGTGGGAGGCAAGGCGGAACTGACAACCGCTCCCGGAGATGGGACATCCTGGTTGATATCTTTCCCGCTGGTCAATAAAAATGTAAAAAACTAAAATATATATCATGATCAGACTCTTTATCATTGAAGATCACCCGGTGATCGTTACAGGGTTAAAGAATCTTTTTCGGCCATCCAGAGATGGCATTGAGATCACCGACAACGCCTTCAGTGTTGACGACGCCGTACTCAGGGCGAATCCGGATACTTTTGACGTTTTTCTCCTTGATCTCTGGCTGCCTGATGCTCACCCCCTGATGAATGTCAAAAAGCTGAAAGAGAAATTTCACGGCAAGCCAATTGTAATTTTTACGTCCGAAGACTCTTCGTCCTGGCAGCGTAAAATGTTTGAAGCCGGTGTGATGGCCTACCTGCTGAAAAGCACCAACAAGCCCGAGATCAAATCAACACTGGAGAAGGTGGTCAGGGGGCAGATCGTATTTTCAGGAATGGTGGAGCCGGACTATGAGAAGAAACTTTCAACAGTGTTGTCGGGGCAGAAGTACCACCTGACGCCAAACCAGCAGGAACTTGTCATTTTATTGTCCTCAGGTCTCACACAACAGCAGATCGCCGACGCGAAGAAAACGAGTGTGTCCACCGTGGAAAAAACGCTCAAGCATGTTCGCGACCGGTGTGATGCAAAAAACAATGCTGAACTCGTAAAAATCCTGCTTGAAAAGGGAATAATCTGATTTCCCCGGAAGTGTAAATTTCATATTTTTTTTTTTTCATTTTTTTTCAACAATTAACCAGATTTAGTTGTTTGAGCCTGAAATCTTGCCAAAATCCGGAAATTAAAGGCGATCCGTTTGTCAGTTAACTGGAAAGTTCAATGTGCTGTTAATCAGGTGTGTGTGATTGATTTTTATTATGATGATTGTGGTTTCCCACAAGGGTATTATGTGGAAAGCCACAATTGTGTATGCTATGTTTGTAACCTAACTTTGCTAAACACGTACACGTATCAGTTTCATTTAACCAAAAACCAAAAACCCCACCACAATGAAAACAACCATCTTACTTACAGCTTTTATCTTCTTCACAGGAATCAGCGGTTTGTTCGCCCAGCACTTCCAGATCAACCCCATCCCCAGTTTTAACTATCTGATCACCTCTCAAAATACCGGGTTCCAGGAGAAATTAGTACACAGTAATCCTATCCGCGAAAAACGTGATATGGAGGTTGTGATTTCTACAAGTTCCACGTCCCCAATGCCGGTATTTGCTAAAGTATGGGTTGTTAAGGATAACGGTGAAGTAACTTTAGGGCCATTTACAGCATTTGATAATGAGCCAATTTCGGTTCCGATTGACAATGACGGACAATGGGGCGTTGTAATAAGGTGCGACTGGGATGTATTAGCCAGCGTTTGGATTGAATAACTTTTAACCCCGTTTATATTAAAACAAGCAGCAGAACCTTCACGGGTTCTGCTGCTTGTTTTTTTTTCCGGTTTATTAATCAGGTTGGATTCTTCATTTTCTGAAAGAAAATCGCAAGGACAAACGCTTTATTTCTTACTTTTGACATCAGATCGTAGGCGCTTTTTTCGTGTTAATCATACATAGATACTTCTGATTTGTTAGTTGATATTTTCATACCGTGCTTTATTGACCAGGTTTACCCGGAAACCGGGATGAATATGGTTAAGATATTGGAAAAGCTTGACATTGCGGTTAACTATAACGGCAACCAGACTTGTTGTGGCCAGATGGCTTTTAACAGTGGTTTCTGGGATGAGGCAAAAAAAATGGGGGAAAAATTTCTTAAGGATTTTCCCAATGACAGGCCAATTGTCGGGCCTTCTGCCTCATGTATTGGCTTTGTCCGTAATTATTACGGATGGCTGTTTCATAATACCGCCAATCACATTGAATATAAGCAGCTTAAGAAAAATATATTTGAATTTACCGACTTTCTGGTCAACGAATTGAAGGTGGAAAGTGTTGGTGCCGTGTTTCCCCATGTGGCCACTTACCATGATTCATGCGCTGCGCTGCGGGAGTATTGCCTGAAAGATGAACCGCGCAGGCTGCTCGCAAATGTCCAGGGCCTTGAATTGCGGGAGATGAAGGAAAACGATGTTTGCTGCGGCTTTGGTGGTACTTTCTCTGCAAAGTTCGAACCGATCTCGTCAGCGATGGCAGAACAAAAAGTAAAACATGCCCTTGAAACAGGGGCTGAGTATATCATTTCTACCGATTCCTCCTGTCTGATGAATATGCAAGCTTACATCGACAAGCAAAACCTCCCCCTACAAACGATTCACATTATTGATGTCCTTGCGTCAGGCTGGTGATCAGGATGGCCTTTAATTTTGGGCATCAGTGGCTCTGACTTTTAATTTTATCGTACTTTTGTAAACTATTGATTTGATCCTTATGCAAATGGAACGATTTTTACGGTGAAATCTCATTTGCAATATGTATCCCCGGGGATCAGGGGCATGTCGTGAGCTGAACCCGGAAAAGGTTCGGAGGTTAAATCTGCAAATTTCAAAAGATGAAACAACTCAGTTTCTTTCTACTGCTATTTTTTGTTCAGTTGGCCGTGAACGCTCAGCAATCAGCCGTACGCCCAGATGATCCTGAATTTATTGCGAAATATGCAAATATGGATTTCAAGGGAAAATTTGCTGCGGTTATTGATAACGACGAGACAAATAATTACTGGTTGCTTGATTTCTCCGTTTTGCCATCCCGGTTTGAACGTGTTTATTTTATGAACCTCTCGTTCTCTCACCAGGAAATCGTCAATGTTGATTCGGATATTTCAAAAAGCCGTATTTGTTTCATATCTAATCTCAAATACAAGGAAACAGATGTGTTGAATCTTTTTAAAAAAATCAGGGAACAGGTTGGCAGTGTTTCTTCATCATGGCCTGAAGAAAATAAGGTTCAATGGCTCAGAAATAATGATAAATACAAATAGAAAAATACTTTTATGAAGCAAATCGGGTGTTTTTTAGTTGTGTTTCTGATTTTCTGCCAGGTTTTATTGGCTCAGCAAGGAGGCACAAACAGCACATGCGAAACTGCTGCCCCATTTTGTACCGGAACACTGTATTCTTTCCCGGCCGGGGTGAATGCACCACCGGGCCAGGTCGGGCCGAGTTATGGATGCCTTGTCACCCGGCCCAATCCTGCCTGGTACTATCTGAAAGTGGCCAACTCCGGGAATATAATTATTCAGATGCACAGTGAGCCGGCAAAAGACATTGATTTTTGCTGCTGGGGACCTTTTAATTCGCAGGATTGCTGTGACCAGCTCACCTCTCCCAAGATCGTGTCATGCAGTTACTCTCCGAGCGCCTACGAAACCTGTAACATCCCCAATGGAGTTACCGGCCAGTATTACATGCTGATCATCACCAATTTCTCAAACCTGCCCTGCAACATCATCTTTCAGCAGTCGGGTGGCACCGGCACTACTGATTGCTCCATCCTGCCCCCGGCATGTACGAATAACGGCCCGATCTGCACCGGGCAAACGCTTCAGTTCACCGCACAGTCAATTTCAGGCGCAACATACCACTGGTGGGGCCCGGCTGGATTCAATTCCAGTCTTCAGAATCCATCCATTCCGAATGCCACAATTGCCAATTCAGGTACTTACTATCTGGGGGTTGTGGTTGGCGGTCAGCCGAGCAGCGACACCTCAACGACTGTGGTAAACGTTTATCAACCGGTAGCGAACGCAGGCAATGATACCACCATACTGAACGGGGTATTCGCCACTTTGCATGGCAGCTGCTCCGCAGGAAGCGGCTCTTACCATTACAAATGGTCGCCAGCCTCCAAACTGGTAAACGACAGTATTCAGAACCCGCAAACGGTGAATCTCTTTTCTACGCAGGTCTTTACCCTGAAGGTAACGGATGATTCGGTAAATTGCCAGGCGACCGATTTGGTGACGGTCAACATAGCCGGTGGTGCACTCGCGGTGAACGCAGTAGCCACGCCAGGCTCTATTTGCTATGGCAGTACATCCCAGATACAGGCTCTGGGGTCGGGAGGAGCTGGCAATTACACATATCAATGGACCGGACCCAACGGTTTCACATCAACACTCCCGAATCCTACGGTGGCCCCTACGGTTACGTCAACATACCAGGTATCTGCATTTGATGGGTATAATACAGTTACAGGTTCTGTGACGGTAACTGTCATTCCGTTACCGGTTGCCGATGCCGGTGTTGCGCAGTCCATCCCGTACGGAACATATACATTTCTTAATGGTTCTGCGCTGAATGGCAACAATTACATGTATTACAGCTGGTCACCGGCTGACAAGCTCATTAACGCAGGTATTCAAAACCCGAAGACTGTGAACCTTACCGCAACAACAGTTTATTCGCTTGAAGTCACGGATCTGATGACCAACTGTGTAAGTACAAATCCTGCTACAGTAGCCGTTGAAGTTACCGGCGGCCCCTTGAATGTTAACCCGGTTGCCACCCCTGCTTCCATTTGCAAAGGTGATACAACACGGCTGCATGCATCCGCAGGTGGGGGAAATGTCGGATTTTATGCGTATTCCTGGAGTTCTAATCCCCCCGGGTTCACCTCAACTGCACCCGAACCCCTGGTTCACCCGTTGGTATATACAACATATTCAGTTACTGTGACCGACCAGTTCAATAATATCACAGGCAACACATCCGTTTCCATATATCCGGAGCCGGTCATTCATCTTGGGCCACCGGATACAACTGTCTGCATTTACGACACCGTGAAACTCAATGCAGGCAACCCCGGCTCTACTTACCTGTGGTCAAACGGGTCTGTTGATAAAGAAATATGGTTTGGTACCACCGGGATCGGATATGATATGCAAACCTACTCGGTTGAAGTGATCAACGAACACGGCTGTAAATCCAATGCCACGATCAATGTAATTTTCTCAGCTGATATGTGTGTCGGAATCAATGATATATTGCCTGACAGTTATATCAGAATATACCCGAATCCGGCCAGGGATGTTGTCAGAATTGACGTTGACGGCATTTCCGGGGCGACGCGGGGTTCACTGATGACACCTCTTGGTAAGGTTTTGAGGGAGTTTTCCTTTGCAGACCCGGCAGGTACAAAGTCTTCCTTCAGCCTTGGCCTGAACGGACTTGCCAAAGGTGTATACCTTGTCAGGTTTGATAATTCATCTTTTGTTCATGTTCAAAAGCTGGTAATTGAATAGTGCATACAACGACAGTCAATAAAATACCAGCAAGTTTTACGGGATCGGCACTTTTAGCTCTGCTGCTTTTCATATTGGCACAAGGTGCTTCTGCCCAGTCAGCCTGGTATAAAAGCAATTGCCCCAGATCGCAAAAACAGGCCGGGGTCTGGTACTTCGGAGAAAAAGCCGGTATTGATTTTCGAACTGGCACTGCGACCCCTCTTGTTGACCAAAACGTGATGAATGCGCTGCAGGCAACTTCTTCCATCTGCGACAGTATGGGAAATTTCCAGTTCTTTACCGACGGGCGGACTGTGTGGGACAGGACTTTCACTGCCATGCCCAATGCCACAAAACTTGACGGATATATCGGGGTTACACAACCGTGCCTGATTGTGCCCTGGCCGGGGGATTCTTCACTGTATTATGTGTTTACCGTGGATATGATCAAATATGATCCTTATGATTCCACCAAGTACACAACAAAGGGCCTTGCTGTTACTGTTATTGACATGAAGCTGCGCAACGGTCTCGGTGATGCAGTGTCAGCCATGTTAAACAAACCTCTTCTCTCACCGGTATGTCAGAAAATTACTGCTGTAAGCAGCAATGACAGCCGTGGGATATGGGTGATTGCGCACAAATGGGAATCAAATGACTTTTATGCCTATCTCCTTACGAAGGAAGGAATGGCAGCACCTGTAGTCAGTTCTGTCGGATCAATTCATGCAGCTGATACAAAACTCGCCAGGAACAATGCCGTGGGTTACATGAAATGTGCCCCCAATGGCAAGAAAATTGCACTTGCCATAACCTATGATAGGATCATCGAAGTTTTTGATTTTAATAATGAAACAGGTAAGGTTTCTAATCCAAAGTCGTATCATGTAACAAAACCTTTGATTAGTCCGTACGGTATTGAGTTTTCGCCGGATTGCAAAAAATTGTATGCCACAGCATTTGATTACCTTGGTGGAACCATGCCTAGGAAGCCATCCTGCATTTACCAGTTTGATATTTCCAATGGATTGAATAACCCTTTGATTGTAGATTCTGTGGCTGGAATTCGTCTTGCAGGGATGCAACTCGGCACCGACGGAAGGATTTATATTTCACGGACAAATGATATCCTGTTCAAGAAAAGGGATTCCCTGGAGGTGATTTACAATCCGAACCGGCCCGGGAACGCCTGCAATTTCAACCTTTTGAACAATACACCCGGGAGCAGTTTTCCGTTACTGGGCAGAAAGAGCATATACAGTGTTCCGAATTTCGTTCAGAGCTACCTGAACGTACCACCGTTTACCTGGGACAGCGTTTGCCAGGGGGATGTAACCGCTTTTCATATAACCAACAAGGCAAACATCAGGGTTGATTCATTGACCTGGGATTTTGGCGACGGCACAACTTCAGGTGTTTTTGAACCAATGCATCAATATGCATCTGCTGGAACCTATACAGTGAAACTGATCCAGAAATTTAACGGACAAACCTTTATTGATTCAGTCAGCGTGACAAATTATCCATTGCCACATCTCAACCTGAGTGACACGGTGCTGCTGTATAAAGGATCTTCAATCAATCTTCACGCCGGAGGCGGGTTTACTGATTACCTCTGGCAAACCAATTCAAATGATCCCGGCATTAATGGCTCAAATGATTCCATTGTCAAGGTTGACAGCCTGGGATCTTACTGGGTGCATGTTAAAGACATCCACTGCTGCGTCAATTCTGATACAACCTATGTTAAAGTATTCCAGTATTATATTCCAAATGCCTTCAGTCCAAACGGTGATGGGTTGAATGACTCATTCGGAATGACCGGCCTTTACAAGAATATTAACTTCAGCATGATCGTTTATGACCGTTGGGGACGACTTGTGTTTCAGTCCGACAGGTTTGACCGGCGCTGGGATGGAACTGCCGGCGGCCAGGTATGCCCGCCCGATTCATATGTTTGGATTGTAAATGTAGCCTTTAAGGGGCAGGATATTATTACCAATGGAGATATTGTTTTTAAAGGTACAGTGACAATCGTCCGATGATTAGCGAAAAATACACCCTCATCATTGCAGGTGAACTAAAACAGCCTGCAAACTTTGTGCAGAATACCATTAACCTGCTGGAAAGCGGAGCCACCATACCTTTCATTGCCCGTTACCGTAAGGAAATGACCGGTTCCATGGACGAGGTGGTTATTGCAAAGGTACGTGACAGGCTTGCCCAGTTAAAAGAGCTGGATTCACGGCGTGCAGCTATCCTTAACTCGTTGAAAGAGCAGGAAAAACTGACACCGGAACTGGAGGCTGCAGTTGCGGGGGCGGCTACCATGGCCGAACTTGAAGATATTTACCTGCCGTATAAACCGAAGCGGAAAACCCGGGCCAGTATCGCCAGGGAAAAAGGGCTTGAACCACTGGCCGACCTGGTGTATTCGCAGCGCTACGATGACATTGAGCAGCGTGCGTTAAAATTTATCGATCCTGAAAAAGGAGTCAATTCTGCTGATGATGCACTTCAGGGTGCCAGTGATATCATAGCGGAAAAGGTGAATGAGGACAGCTATGCCCGTAAACGGATCAGGGCTTTGTTCCAGCATGAATCTGATGTGGTTGTCAAAGTTGTAAAAGGGAAAGACCAGGAGGGGATTAATTTCCAGATGTATTTCGATCACCATGAACGCCTCCATAAAGCACCTTCCCACCGACTGTTGGCCATGTTGAGGGGTGAAAACGAGGGCTTTCTGAGGATTTCAGTTGGCGTGGAAGAAGAACAGGCCCACGAAATCCTTCACAGAATATTTATTAAAGGAAATAACGCATCCTCGGCGTTGGTTAAAACCGCTATTGCCGACAGTTGCAAGCGGCTGCTGTTTCCTTCCATTGAAACTGAAATGAGACAGTGGGCCAAAGAAAAAGCGGATGCCGAGGCCATAAGAGTATTTGCAGAGAACATCAGGCAGTTGCTACTGGCACCACCCCTCGGGCAAAAGAATGTACTTGCCATTGATCCTGGTTTCAGGACCGGGTGTAAGGTAGTTTGTCTTGACAGGCAGGGAAAACTAGTGCATAATGAAACGATTTATCCACACCCTCCCCAGAATGAAGTCAAGGAGTCCGTTCATAAGTTGAAAAGCCTTGTTAATGCTTATAAAATTGAAGCAATTGCCATCGGGAACGGTACTGCAGGCCGGGAAACAGAACGGCTGGTCAAATCTATTCCGTTTGACCGGGATGTAATAGCCCTTGCCGTGAATGAGAGCGGGGCATCTGTGTATTCCGCTTCCGCTGTGGCCCGCAAAGAATTTCCTGATTACGACGTAACGGTACGTGGGTCTGTCTCCATTGGCCGTCGCCTGATGGATCCGCTCGCGGAACTGGTGAAGATTGAACCCAAATCAATCGGTGTCGGACAATATCAGCATGATGTTGACCAGGCTGCCCTGATGAAATGCCTTGAGGACACTGTCGTGAGTTGTGTCAACAAGGTAGGGGTGGAGGTTAATACGGCAAGTGAAGAACTTCTTACTTACGTTTCGGGTGTTGGCCCTGGCCTGGCGAAGAATATCATCGCTTACCGCAATGATAACGGACCTTTCAAATCACGCACTGAGTTTAAAAAGGTAACGCGCTTTGGTGACAAGGCCTTTGAACAGTCGGCCGGATTCCTTCGCATAAGGGATGCGAAAAATCCGCTGGATAAAAGTTCAGTGCATCCGGAGAGCTACCATATCGTGGACCAGATGGTCAAAAAGCTCAAATGTTCGGTTGAAGACCTTATCGGAAAGCCCGAATTACGATCGCAGGTTGTGCTTGAGGATTTTATCAACGACAAAGTCGGGATGCCCACTCTGCAGGATATTATGCATGAACTGGCCAAGCCAGGACGCGATCCGAGGCAACAGTTTGAAATGTTTGAATTTGATAAGCACATCCACTCGATCAACGACCTGCATGTCGGGATGAAACTTCCCGGGATCATTACCAACATAACTAATTTTGGTGTCTTTGTTGACCTGGGTGTACACCAGGACGGATTGGTGCATATCAGCCAGCTTGCCGACCGTTTTGTCAGGGATCCGAATGAAGTGGTGAAACTTAACCAGAAGGTCATGGTGGAGGTGCTGGAGATTGATTTCGAACGTAAGCGCATACAACTTACAATGAAGGGTCAGCATACTAAGCCTGCGGGTTAAACGTTAAAATATGGTCTGATCCTTCTATTGACAATATTACGATTTACGATTTTTCTGCCATGTCAAAGTTTTTATACTCCTTTCTGCTCTTTCTTGCCCTGCTCATAGGTTTTTCTCAAACATCTGAAGCACAGCGTATACTTGGGGCTGTCAGTCTTGGTACAAACCTTACGCAGGTTGACGGGGACGACTTGTTCGGCTTTCGTAAAGTCGGGCTTAATGTTGGCCCGATGATTGAAATACCGTTCGGGGCAAAAAAACATTGGTCAGTCAGTATGGAATTGCTCTATTCACAAAAAGGAAGTTCCCACAAAGGAGGATCTGATTCGCTCTATTCCTATACCTATAAACTTGTTCAGGACTATGCCGAGATCCCTGTCCTGGTTCATTATTCCGACAGGAGGGCGATAGCGGGTGGCGTCGGTTTTTCCTACGGTCAGCTGATCAATTACAAGGAGACCAGCAACACTTTTTATGATCAGTATTTTAAATATCAGACCGGTCTGTCAAATTTTGATGTTTCAGTGATTGCAGATTTACAGATAAGGCTATGGAGTAAACTCTGGGCGAATCTGCGTTACCAGTATTCATTGAAGAGTAACAGGACCGTTTATATTGATAAATCAATACTTAATCCTCCCCAGAACCCTGAAACGCGCTATCAGTATAATAACGTAATCAGCATCCGGCTGACCTGGGTTTTTAACCAGCAGAAAATTTCAAAACTTCCCAAAAAGGAAAGAGACGATACAATCTACTAAATTCAGGAGAGAATTCGCTTGATCAGCCTGAGTTTGTGTGTGTAACGCCTCTGTTTTGCACTGTAAATGCCTTCATGATCAATAGCGTCAACCTGAACTTTCCCGGAGCAGTGAATGATACGCTGGGCATCAAGGAGCATCCCGACATGGATAATTTTACCTTCGGGGTCGTCAAAGAACGCCAGATCGCCTGGTAAGGCCTCAGCCAGCAGGCTCACCGTTTCTCCCTGGGTTGCCTGGAGTGATGCGTCCCTGAGCAGTGGTAACCCCTTCAGTTTAAAAACCATCTGAATGAATCCGGAACAGTCGATGCCAAACGGTGTTCTGCCTCCCCACAGGTATGGTGCATTCATATAAAGCATGGCATCCCCGGTAAGTTCCTGTATGGATACCGGGTTTTTTTTCAACGGTTCCTCGCCCGGGTGCAGAAGGTCAGGGGATACCAACCCGTCATAAAAGTAAACATCCTGCCCGATCCTGATCCTTGATTCGTCAAATGCCGGCAAAGAACTGCCTATGATGACGGGAATCATTGACCGGCCTGTTTCATGCGACAGAAGCTGAACAAGATCTGTTGTTACAGATGTCTCAGCCCCGGTAAGCCGCAGGAATTCCGGCTCATCAACAAGGTGAGCCTGAACACCATCAATCCAACCTTCATAATGATCAAACGAGGTGATAATTCTAAGCCAGGAATTCTCTTTCTCCAAAATCATGTAAGCTTCACCAAACAGAATTTGTGAGACCATTTCCGATTTATGGGAAGGTTCCGCACGCAGCGGGATAATACTTAACTGGCAAATACCGTATTCCATGAGGTTGGTTTGTTGAAGGTGGCAAAGATAGAAAGAAAAATATATGTAACAGGCCACTAACAACTGTCACCCGTCACCCGTCAAGCGTCACGCGTCACCTGTCACGCGTCACGCGTCACCCGTCACCCGTCACGCGTCACGCCTCACACCCTCTTCAACTCCTTCAGCCCGCAGCCACTGCAGCCGTTGCATTTTGAGGCCGGCGTCCTGAAGAAACCGATAATGCGCACGAATGATATTGCTGTTGCGGTTAAAACGATGGTACCGACTATGATATATTGTATAATCATTTCATGAGAAGATTAAACTGCCTATTTGAAATACAGTAAAGGATAACAGCCAGGCCAGTGCAGTGGTGTATGTGATCAGGAACAGGGCCCATTTCCAGCTCCCTGATTCGCGGTTAACAGTTGCAACCACCGCTATACATGGCATATAAATGAGGATGAATAAAAGAAAGGATATTCCTGCAACAGGCGTGAACAGTTTTTGTCCCTCCCGGGGCCCATTCTGATATGTGGCCTGTTGCAACTGAACACCAAGGGGCTTGGCGTTCCTTCTTTCATGATAATGGTTTGACCCAAACAAAACGCCCATGGTACTTACCACAACTTCCTTTGCCGCAGCCCCGGTGATCAGGCTGACCCCCATGCGCCAGTCAAAGCCAAGCGGGGCGATAGCTGGCTCGATTGCTCTTCCAATTTGGGCGATATACGAGTTCTGCAGTCTTTCATCCGGGCTTAACTTGTTCCCGCCGGGAAAGTACTCAAGCGTCCAGATGAGAATGACTGCAATCAGGATGATGCCGCCCATTTTGCTCAGGTATTGTTTGCCTTTTTCCCACATGTGACTCAGGATAACTGAATGCGTAGGCATACGGTAGGGTGGAAGTTCCATGACAAAAGGGGCTTCCTGGCTTTTAAACAAGAACCTTTTAAATACGAGGGAAATTAAAATTGCCAGGACAATCCCCGTAATATATAATCCGAAAATGACTGAACCTGCATGATCCGGGAAAATAGCTCCGGCGATGAGAATGTAAACCGGTAAACGTGCACTGCAGGACATGAAGGGGTTAATAAGCATGGTGAGCAGTCTGTCGTTTCGGTCTTTCAGTGTCCGTGTGACCATAATGGCTGGTACATTGCATCCAAAACCCATGATAAGCGGAATGAATGACTGTCCGTGCAAGCCGATTTTATGCATGAGTTTATCCATGATAAATGCGGCCCGGGCCATATACCCTGAGTCCTCCATTAGGGAAATGAAGAAGAACAGTATCAGGATGTTCGGAAGGAAAACAATAATACTGCCAACACCGTTGATGATTCCGTCAACCAGCAAATCCCTCGCAGGTCCCGAAGGAAGTGCTGTGGTTAATTTCGACCCGATTTCAGCAACAAGCAGGTCAATCCAATGCTTGGGGATTTCGCCAAGTGAAAATGTTGACTGGAACATCACCCACAGAAATACCAGGAACATTGGAAATCCTAAATATTTATGGGTGAGCAATGTGTCAATACGCTCGCTGGGTGATTTTGACGGTTCCCTTACCTCTGCAACATGCATTGTTTCCTTCAGGGCACCTGCCACAAACCCGTATTTGGCATCTGTAGCCAGCGTGGCTGAATCCTCTTTGAAGAGTGTTTCGAGGCGTAAGATCTCCTTCTCTGATTCTTCTATGATCGCACTGTATTGCAGGGATGATTGAAGTGACGTTAAAACAGCAGTATCCTTTTCCAGTAACTTGATGCTGTAAAAGCGCGAGGATATCCGGTCGGTAAGCGATTTGTCGAGCCAGATAACTTCCTGTATCCTCCTGATTGACCGTTCCAGCTCGGGACCGTAGTTGATGTGAACATGCCGTACAACCGGGCTCCGGTCCTCAAATACCTCAATGATCTGGTCAAACAGCTCGGAAATGCCGGTGCCTTTTGAACTGACCGTTGGAATAACGGGTATCCCCAAGAGTTTGCTGAGTGCATGGTAATCAAGCTGATTGCCGGTTTGTTGGAACTCATCGTACATGTTGAGGGCGATTACCACCCTTATATCCATATCAATAAGCTGTGTCGTCAGGTAGAGATTGCGTTCCAGGTTGGAGGCATCCACCACATTGACAACGATATCGGGAATTTTCTCGGTAATATGGGTCCTGACAAAAAGTTCTTCCGGAGAATAAGCGGTAAGCGAATAGGTTCCCGGGAGGTCAGTAATGTTAAACAAATACCCGGCATGCCGGAACCCCGCTTCTTTTGAATCAACAGTCACTCCACTGAAATTTCCTACACGCTCATGCGAGCCAGAAGCGATGTTGAACAGGGTTGTCTTCCCGGAATTTGGATTTCCAACCAGGGCGATGTCAATTGTTTTTCCCCGGTCGCCAAAATCATTTCGCCGGGTCTCTTCTTCAACGGTACCAATGTATCCCGGTTCTTCGGGCATTGAACCGTGGTGATTATCCGGTTCCCCTGCAGATGTCATGTTAATAAGCCTCGCTTCACTCTGACGAAGAGAGACGTGATATCCCATGATTTTATACTGGATGGGGTCCTGCAATGGGGCTGCTTTGACTACTGTTACCTCCCTGCCTTTCACGAAGCCCATTTCAGTGATTCGTTTCCGAAAAGCGCCGCGACCTTTTACTTTGGTGATAAGGCCGGATTCGCCCTGTTTGAGGTCTGAAAGAGTAGTCAATTTTATTTAGATTGAATTAATGCAAAGATAATCAAATTTGGCTTGCATGAATCGCTTCAAGGTAAAATGATGTCTCCGGACCGAGGTTAAACAGGATATCAAGGATGCTTAAATCGGGCACGAATCCGAACCGTGTTTCAAAAACCTGGGTATATGCAGGCAGGTTAATCGGATTGGTCTGTTTTTTTTTACCAAACACCGACCGCAGGTCTGTTTCATTAACTGGTGTTTTAAGATAATTGTCTGTTAATATTACCGGCCGGGCGGCCTTCAGAATCATTAAAACTGCCTGTAAGATGTCCAGGTTCAGGTCCAGTAGATATTTGTATTTCCGCGTATAAAACGGCAAAAACAGATCCTGGTAATAAAGAAAAAACGGCGAATTGTTATACGCCGTTTCAATTGACCGCCAATGAGTTTTTTGCCAGGGATGATGCGCCGATATCGCAATGTCTTTCGTTAGTGTATGGTTCCCATTTGGCTTGATAACCGGGATACTCAGAACTTGCATCCCGTTTGGGCCCAGTATGGAGCAGTGGTTTCTGCATGTCTGCTTCGGGTACGTCTCAAATGCCTCTATAAAAATCTCCGTTGCAGCGGCAGCCGCTGCCATGTAACTGCCTGGAGGACAATAGGCCGTTGAAAGTAATACGGGCATTAGTTTGTTGCTGTAAGCAATACGTCTTTAATAGCCTGTTTGATGGAGTCTTTTGGTAATGCACCTACCGACATCTGAGGAGGGGCATCGACAGGAACAAAAAGCATGGAAGGGATGCTGCGAATTCCAAAAGCGCCTGCCAGTTCCTGCTCTGCTTCCGTGTCAATTTTATAGATGTTAATCTGGCCGTTGTACTCAACCGATAATTCATCCAGGATCGGCGCAACCATTTTGCAGGGTCCGCACCAGTCGGCGTAGAAATCAATGATACAGGGAATAGTCCCTTCAAACTTCCACTCCTGATTTTGCTCGTAATTGAAGACCTTCTCCAGGAAGGTTGCCTTCGTCAAATGTTCCACCATTATATTTCAGTTAGATTATTAATAATATTTTTTACTGCTTACCAACTAACCCTACTTCACCAACAACACATTTTTAATCATATCCACATACGCCTGTTTCTGCATGGCACCTACCGACATCTGTGGTTTTCCGTCTTTCGGTATAAACATGACAGCCGGGATAGAGGTAATGTTGAATAATCCTGCGAGTTCACGCTGTTCATCAGTGTTGACTTTATAAATTCTCACCTTGCCCTTGTATTCTTTCGAAAGTTCGTCCATAATTGGGGCAACCATCTTACATGGTCGGCACCAATCGGCATAAAAATCTATGATGCAAGGCTCGTCACCCTTGAATTTCCATTCATTCGGGTTTGATTTATAGTCCCATACGAGTTTCTGGAAATTTTCAGCGGTAAGTTTGTTTACCTGGCCATCGTTTATTTCATTTCCCGTATTTTCTGCATTATGGTTGCCACTGCAGGCATTAAAAGTTAACGGCACAATAAACAGTAAGATGACAAATATCTTTTTCATGGTATATTTTATTTGATTGACCCTGCAAAGGTAAAAAATAAATTTTAATATCAATCGCATAAATATCACTAAATTGTTTAAATTTGCATACCAATTGTTTTTATTATTATGGTAATTTCGTTTAAACAGCTTGATATTGATCAGCTTGCAGGTGTTTTCTCAACAGAGGATGAATGCCTGAAGTTTCTGGCAGGGAAAAAATGGGAGTCGGGATTCACTTGTAAAAAATGCGGTAATACTAATTACTGCAAGGGAAAGACGCAGTATGCCCGTCGTTGTACACGTTGTAAATCAGATGAATCCGCGACGGCACATACCATATTTCACCGTTGTCATATTCCTATAACGGAGGCATTTCGGATCGTTTATCTCGTTTGTCACAATCCTGCTGTTTCAACCTATGAGCTGTCGCGTTTGGTTGATCTTCGCCAGATGACTTGCTGGAAGCTGAAAAGCAGGCTGATTGAGTGTGTAAACAGTCGTGGTGAAGTAGATATCCTGTTCAACGATAAACCCGGCTCCTGATCGCAGTCAGTGAACGTTCTCATAATTTGGTTACTTTCGTAAGTCTAAATTAACCCCCATGCCACTTCTCATCACGGATATAAAAGAACTTGTACAGGTTGAGGAAAAACCTGCTGTATTTAAAGCCGGCAGGGAAATGTCGGAACTGAAAACCATTAAAAATGCATGGTTATTGACGGAAGGTAATCGTATCAGTGATTTCGGCCAGATGCCAGTACCTGAAAACATATTTTCAGGCGACGGTTCTGATACTGTCAGGATTGATGCCACCGGTAAAATGGTCTTTCCCTCTTTTTGTGACTCCCATACCCACCTGGTATACGCCGGTAGCAGGGAGATTGAGTATATAGACAAGATCCGGGGGTTGAGTTATGAAGAAATTGCCCGCAGGGGAGGGGGGATTCTGAATTCAGCAAAACGGCTGCATGAAGCGACGGAGGAGGAACTGGTCATCCAGTCGCTTGAGCGGCTGAATGAAATCATGATGTACGGTACCGGCGCAGTAGAGATTAAAAGTGGCTACGGGTTGAATGCAGATGATGAGCTTAAAATGCTCAGGGTGATCCGCATACTTCAATCCCTGTCTCCGGTGAAAATTGTTCCCACTTTCCTGGGTGCCCATGCCGTACCGGCAGAATACAAAGGCAGGCAAAGCGATTTTGTTGACCTGGTGATCAGCGATATGATTCCGCGTGTTGCCTCTGACGGCCTTGCTGAATATATTGATGTGTTTTGTGACCTTGGCTTCTTTACTGTGGAAGAAACCGAAAAGATTTTAAAAGCCGGTTTGAAACATGGGATGCGCCCAAAAATTCACGCCAATGAGCTTGATTTTTCAGGGGGTATTCAGGCTGGCGTTAGAAATAATGCATTGTCTGTTGATCACCTTGAGTTTACGGGTGATGCAGAAATTGAATCCCTTCTTGGCAGCGAAACAATGCCCACCATTTTACCGGGTGCGGCATTTTTCCTGGAAATGGATTACGCCCCTGTCAGGAAAATGATCTCTGCCGGACTTCCTGTGGCGATGGCCAGTGATTTTAATCCGGGTTCATCCCCCTCAGGCAACATGCAGTTTATTCTCTCTATGGCCTGTGTGAAATACCGGATGCTTCCTGAAGAAGCTATCAATGCGGTCACCATCAACAGTGCCTATGCAATGGGGCTGAGTCATGAATATGGCAGTATTGCAAGGGGTAAGTTTGCAAACTTCTACATTACCAGGCCAATTCCATCCTATTCGTTCATGCCTTATTCTTATGGAAGCAACAAGGTAGACCAGGTAATCCTGAACGGAGAATTAATTCCCGCTCGCATTTCCTGAAAAAAAAAGCTGCGACCAGGTGAAGTCGCAGCTTTTTTTCAGGCATTAATTACGTTGCCCTACAAAAACACTTTTATTCAACCATCAATTTGCCCTGTGTCATCAGGTCTTTCCCGCTGATGGTAAATACATAAAGGCCGGCTGGCAGGTTGTTCCTGTCAATGACTGTAGCGGCTGAAGTGATTTTTAATTCATACACCTTCCTGCCAACCATGTTGTATAACATGAATTTCATATCACCGGTGATTTTTAGTCCTTCTATAATAATCTGGGACTGGTTTCTCATCGGGTTTGGAACAATACGAACCTGCATGGCAACAGCCTGGTTTTCCTCATTTACATCCAGCATTGGTGAGCATTGTGTTCCAACTGCATTACCCCAGGTTTCGCTGCCTTTTTTGAAGTAGACCAGTTTGGAAAACTCCTGTGTACTCTGGTCATCACGGAAATATTCAGTAACTCCAAGTCCTTCGGAATAGCTGCGATAAAGTGTAACACTTCCGCTGGGAATGATAAAACATGAGTTGAGGAAACGGAATTTATCTTCAATCACTTTTTTTGTCTGTCTGTTGTTAAATGCCTTCATGTAACGTTCAAACTGGGAGGCATAGATGTTCTGACGAACAAATTGATCCGGAAAGCGCATGATGGTTGAGTCAAGTGCCATCACATTGAACTTGTATTTGGTAACAATGGTATCATGAATATAAACATGGTTTCCTCCGGGGTTTGTCAGTGTGCTTCTGCAGCGATCGAATTTGTATATCACCGAGTCATTATTTGCACCGTAACTTGTTTTTGCAAATACTGTTTGGATCTCTTTCCAGGTTGTGCTGGGGCCACCGTTGAAATCATTGGTGTAGCCGGAGAAATGAAGCGCATCGCCGATATTGAAGTTGTAAACCTCTTTCCAGCCGAATTCCTGAACGCCGATGACGGGTTTCAGTTTTCCTACCAGGGTATAGTTTGTTGTGTCAAACGGCACATTGGTCATATCAAATGTTCTTGAAAGTCCATAGTGCTTGCTGAGTTTTAGGAATTTCCCGTTCCAGGGGTTGGAGATCAGGGTGCCGTCGTTCCTTTTGGCCTGGAGTTCAATTCTCATTACATCATCAAGAACGCCCATGACACTGTCTGGAGTCATTGAGACAACTTTTGCCTCAAGATATGTTCCCATTGTCAGTTTTACAAACCGCCATGTATCGTTCAACTGGCCTTTGGCATTGATGTATATCGTGTCCTTGTTTTTGTTGAAAAAATAGAACATAAAGCCGGAAGTCTGCCTGTAAATTTTCCGCCCGAGGATAGATCCTTTGGTTGTGTCTTTGCATTCAGCTGCAGTATCACGGATAGTCGGGTAACAGTAAAAGATGGTGTCGCCTCCGCCAGGTAAGGTGTAACTGCTGGTTTTATAAGCTTTTAGTGAATTGGTGTTGAGTTTTTTATAAAATGTAGGCCCGGCCGAGCAGATGTTTGTGAAATTCTGGGCGCCGAGCAGAATCGGTGTAATTAATAACAGGGTAAGTAAAATCTTTTTCATAAAGGAGTGTTTTTTTTGCAAAAATAGCTAAAAAGTTTACGAAAAGACAACAATACTTGCCAAAGGTTGCCTTAAATGAAGAAAAAATGGTTAAATCATTTTGACTTGGTTGCGGCAATGACAGTCGCCTTTTTTAAGGCTGCATCCGTCGCCTCCAGCAATGGTTTAATTGATATCTCACTACCCACAGCATTTTTCATCCATAGCTGCGGAATGAGGCGGCCTGTTGAATAAATTCTAACCGCTTCATCAGCGAAATTTTTTCCTTTCAGGAATTGGTCAAGCTGGAAATCAATGAGATGGCCTACAGGATAGTTTGAAAGATACAACGGATTATCAATCATGTGTGAATAAATGGCAAGGATGGGGGTGTCTTTCATGCCGAAAACAGGCATATAATACTGGTTCCAAACATCAATAGCGGTTTTCACCACAGTCTCCTTCAGTTGCTCTTTTGTTGCCCCGGGATTCTCATACAGCCATTTCCACACCTTCATGTCCAGCAATGAAACACCCATGATTTCATAGCTCATCCAGAAATTGTCGAGGGCTGCAAGTGCTTCTTTGTCGGGATCATTGTCTTTGATCCCAAGCAGTTCCAGGTCATGTTTCTGGAAATTGAATGCAAATGCTTCTGTGAATGCGGTGTTTGGCACGCCCTGCATCATGTAGTTGTCAACCATGTAAAGGGAAATGGTTTGTTCAACGTTGTGTCCAAGTTCATGCACTGCGATATTATATCCTTTATAATCCATGCCATCTTTCCCGATCCTTGTTCTCAGATGCGCCTTGTCACCTTTCATCTGGGCTCCCCAGGCATGTCCGCTTCCACGCGCAGGATCAACCGTTATATGTGAGGCGATCTCCCTGGCCATGTCAGGCTTAAAACCGAGTTTTATGAGGATGTTGGGAATGTCGGCCTCAAATGCTTTGGTGTCGGGATATTTCGCACGGCAGGTTTTATCGAGCAATTCCATGTTCATGTTGCTGCGCGGCTTGAAACCGTCGTACCATATGTCAAAGGGTAGAAGTGTCCTTCCCAGTCTCTTGCTGATCAGTTCGCCAACCTGCTTCACTTCGGGGGAAGAGCAAAAGTCGGTGAAGAGTTTCTCCACCTGTTCCTGCGGGATTTCCATTCCTCCGTCAAAAGAACGTTTAATAAAATCAGGATACATGGGGGTGTATGGGTCCATCAGTTTCATTTTGCTGTAAAGGTTCAGCAGGTTGCCATACCTTACATCAGCCTCGGGTGTGTTTGCAACTTCCTTGCCGTCTTTGAATAATTTGTTGTTAAACGGGTTCCATTGGTATGCGGGGTTGTTGATCACGCTGTCAGGAATGTCCTGGTTAATGATGCGTAACATCACCTGGTATATCATCCTTTGTTTGAGAAGTCCTTCTTCCCCTTTGTTGTAATTGCTTTTGAGTTCATCACGCAGGTTCCAGTGAGACAGCAGTTTCATGTCTTTGTTGAAATGTGTCTTTCCCTGGTCATCAACAAGGTTGCCAACGAAAATATTGTATCCTGAGATGTAATTGTCTGCCTGTGTCAGGGCTTCAGCAATTTTCACGTTGACCTCCGCGGGTACCCTGGCGGTGAAAAGGTCGCCCATGCGCACCCGGGCCCAGTCCCCGCGGTTCCATTTTGTACCCAGTTCTTCTTTCTCTTTCAATGTGTAAAAGGGGAAATTAAGGGCGGTTACAAAAGCAAGCTTGTTGTTGAAAAAGTCATCATTCATATGTGATCCGGGTTCATAAGCACCGAATAACTCATCAACATCAAGCATCTCTCCGATATCAAGGTGCATGCCTCTCTTCAGGTCAAGGCTGATCATGTTGAAATGACCGTAAATGGATTCCCAGTTGGCCGAAAGTCGCTGGAATAATGTCTCCAGCCTGGTATTGTCTCCGATGAAATACTTTCTGCAAAAATCTTCAAACTCCTTTTCCGTACCATCTTTGGATGTCCACAGTGTACCGCATTGTTTCACTCCTTTTTCTATGCGGACTTTATTTTCTTCACCGTATTGTTTGACCAGGCCAATGCAGACAGAATCGACGGCACGCCGGGCAATGAACTGTGATGAAGGCTGTTTGTCGCCGGTTTCCTTCGGTTTGCACTGTACAAGAATGATTGTTAGTGGAATGAGCAGTAAAAACGATAGTTTTTTCATGGGAATGAAGTTTTAGGAATGATGGAACAAAAGTAATGAAAAACGGAGTTGCAATGCAGCAAACAGGTCTAATTACAACCGAAAAAATGAAAGAAATTAATACTTTTGCAAAAACAAACCAGGAGGCTGAATTCCGGTATCCAAAACCTGCTTTCGTGCCTTCTGCACCTACATCCCTGCTATGAAACAACTGATTGAATGTGTGCCTAATTTTTCTGAAGGTCGCGATATGAGCGTGATCAGGACGATTACCGATGAAATTGAGAAAATTGAAGGTGTCAGACTGCTGGATGTTGATCCGGGAGCTGCAACCAACCGCACGGTGGTTACCTTTGTGGGAACTCCGGATGCAGTGATTGAAGCTGCTTTTCTTGCAATCAAAAAGGCTTCGGAAACAATTGACATGAGCAGGCACCATGGAGAGCATCCCAGGTTTGGAGGCACAGATGTTTGCCCGTTGGTGCCAATTTCAAATATTACCATGGAGGAAACAGCTGTTTATGCCCGTAAACTTGCTGAGCGTGTAGGCAACGAGCTTGATATCCCTGTTTACTGTTATGAAAGTGCCGCACTGCTTCCGGAACGGCGCAACCTGGCAAATTGCCGGTCAGGCGAGTATGAAGGATTGCCCAAAAAACTCGAGGATCCTGCCTGGAAGCCTGATTTCGGGCCGGCTAGATTTAATGCAAGGACGGGTGCTGTCGCTGTCGGTGCACGCGACTTCCTGGTCGCATATAACATTAACCTTAATACGACATCAACGCGCAGGGCCAATGCGGTCGCATTTGATATCCGTGAAAAGGGCAGGCCTGTAAGGGAAGGTAACCCCATCACAGGGAAAATCAAAAAGGATCAGCAGGGTAAAGAAATATGGGAACCTGGTGCCCTGAAAGCCTGCAAGGCTATCGGTTGGTTTATCGAAGAATATGGAATTGCCCAGGTTTCAATCAACCTTACCAACATAAGCATAACGTCGGTTCATGAAGCATTTGAAATGTCATGTGTCAAAGCAATGGAACGGGGCATGCGGGTCACCGGTTCAGAACTTGTTGGTCTGATCCCCAAAAAGGCATTGCTTGATGCCGGCAGGCATTTCCTTGTCAGGCAGCAGAGAAGCATCGGTATCTCTGAGGATGAAATTATCAGGATTGCCGTGAAATCACTTGGGCTTGATGACCTTAAACCGTTTAATCCGCGTGAAAAGGTGATTGAATATCTCCTGGAAAACAAAGCAGATAAAAAGCTGGTGGGGATGACAGCGGAAGGATTCGCCAATGAAACCGCATCCGAATCTCCTGCTCCGGGAGGTGGTTCTGTGTCTGCCTACATAGCCGCCCTTGGTGTATCACTGGGTACAATGGTGGCCAACCTCTCTTCACACAAGGCAGGCTGGGACGAGCGCTGGGAAGAATTTTCAACATGGGCGGCCGAGGGACAAGGACTCAAGGATGAGCTGTTGTTTCTGGTAGACGAGGACACCCGTGCCTTCAACCGGATTATGGATGCTTTCGGCCTTCCAAAAGGCACCGATCAGGAAAAACAACTGCGCAGCGATGCCATACAGGAGGCCACCAGGTATGCCATTGAAGTGCCTTTCCGCACCATGCAGAAGGCATTTGAGGCGTTCAGGATTATTGAGGCCATGGTTGAAACCGGAAATCCGAATTCAGTCACCGACGCTGGTGTTGGCGCGTTGTGTGTGCGTTCTGCGATCATTGGCGCTTACCTGAATGTTAAAGTGAATGGAGCCGGCTTTAAGGATAAGCCTTATTTTGATGGGCTCCTTGCCCGTGCTGATGAAATAATCACCCATGCCAAAAGCATGGAAGAAAAAATTCTGGGTGATGTAAACAGGAAAATTTCAGGCTCCTGATCAATAGCCATGTAGGTTGAGAGCATGTTCATTACATCCTTGCACGTTTTTTGCAAAAGGATGGTTCAGTTAATCTATATTGTGACTAAATTAACATTATTGATTTACAGTAAGATGGGACAGATCTGCCAAAAAAGAATAAATTTATTTGTTTTTTTTCATTTAACATAGTAATATTGTGCGCAAATAAGCATAACATTAGTATGCTTGAAACGGGAACAATGAATGTTATTTTCAGAGAGCCTTTAGTGATTATTTCGGTGATTCGGCGCCACCATTTCGGCGCATTCGGCGCCACCTGATTGTGGGCGGATTTGTTAAACAATATTAGTCATTTTTTTCATTTCTTTTCTTTCTTAAAGAGTCTCCTTTCAGATCAAATCTGTGTG
>CAJBYO010000013.1 GCA_903959905.1 uncultured Bacteroidales bacterium | reverse complement strand
GTTATGAACAAAGAAAAAAAGAAGCAAAAAAAGAAAGATGCTGATCCGAGAATAACTCTTCGAGTTATTTCCCGTCTCATCATCAACCAACAACAACAATCTTCTTTAACTTTTCTGTCCTAACAAAGGGGAGTAGAATAAACCGTTAACCAACGCTACAGGGCATTTTAAAGAGACACACATTGAGATCATGAGTCTTGTGCGCTTTTTCAAAAAAGACCTTGCAAACATCTATTCGCCCTTCATGGTTTTATGTGGAGTGGCATACCTGATTGAAAATGGTTTCGAAATAGAATTAGGCGAAGGAGGAAAACGAATTGACAAATTACCATAAGAATTGAGACATACAAATGGTCATTATATTGTGAAAAGTGTGTCATTAAAAAATGGTCATATGTTTACTGTAGAAGGCATAGAATTGGCTCACAGCAGAATTAAATCCGGAACTGATTTTCCGAAATATATCAATGACATTAAACAAATGGGGGTAGTCGCATTTGAAACATGGGTCTCTGACAATCATACAGTTTATTATGGGAAAGAAAATTTCAAAACGCAGTCAAAATCAAAATATGAGACTCTCCCAATTGAAAAAAATGTTGATCGGGAGAAATTTGCTGAATGTTTAAAAAATCACCAACAAGGAGAAACAGACTATTACACTTTTTGTAAACATTGTTCAGAAACCGGGATAGAAAGATGGTATGTTGATTTGGCAGGAATGACTTGTACTTATTATGATTTTGCCGGAAGTGAAATTTTAACAGAAAATATCCCAGCATCTTGAGTTACGAATCATACACCTAAAATGGCAATCAAAGGAATAAAATACCAATTCACCGCAATACCATGGAGATATGAAGGCCCTAATGGGTGGTATTTTGTTTCCCTGCCTTTTGATTTAGCAAAAGAAATAAGAGAAGTTGTCAGATCAGAAGAACAAGGTTGGGGACGGTTAAAGGCCACGGCAAAAATCGGAGGCAGTGAATGGAAAACTTCCATCTGGTTTGACACAAAAATGAAAACCTATTTGCTACCACTTAAGGCTGAAATCAGAAAAAAGGAAGGCCTGAATGAAGACAAAAAGGTTGAAATTATTTTGTGGATTTGATTGATTCATGTACCTGGTATTGTAAGTTACACCTAAAATGAAAAACATATCACTGCTTTTATTTTTATTGTTGTTGTCATCAAAATTGTTCTGCCAGGGTTATCCATGGCAGCAGCCTCTTCAAATGGCATGGTCTAATAACGGCACCAACTTTAACACGCCAACAATTTTCCAGGACTCATCAGGTGTGCCCTCCGTCATAAAATGGAAAGGCGATACGCTGATTTGTGCTTTCCAATGGTTCAGAACGCCCAATCCTTCTCCATCATGGGACAGGGTAGCCGTAAAATTTTCATACGATAACGGAATATCCTGGACGCAGCCAACGCCAATTGTTGTAAATGGCATGCCGCCAAATTATCAAAGGCCATTCGATCCAACGCTTGTTGTTATTAATATGGACAGTATCCGGATTTATTTTTCTTCCAGTGACGGACTGCCAATGGGAGGCCTGGATTCAACAATAAATACCTATTCGGCAAAAAGTATGGACGGAATTCACTATACTTTTGAGCCGAATGCAAGAGTTGATGAACCTTATAACAGGGTTATAGATCCCGCGGTAATATACTTCAATAATTCTTATCATTATATCTCTCCCAAAGGCAGCCCTCAGCAAGGAGCATATCATTATGTTTCTCCAAACGGACTTAATTTTATGAAGGTGCCGGATATTCCATCCGACAATAACCATAACTGGACGGGCAACTACATGATTAACGATATCAATGAGCTTCGGTTTTACGGATCAGGAGGCACAGGCGTTTGGTTTAATTCAACTTCCAACGGAGGCGTATGGAACGGGTATGTCAATACCAATATTCAAGGCGGAGACCCCAGTGTATTAAAAGTATCACCTGCCAACTATTTAATGGTTTATGTTGGCCAACCATATTCAACCGGGTTTAACCATGAAGAAGCTGAGGAGCGGTACATGGCTGTTTATCCAAATCCATCGGGCGGGCATATTCATGTAAAAGCAGCTGCAAAATTATCGGGTTCTGTTTACACCGTTTATGACAACACAGGGAAATCAGTATTAACAGGAAAAATAAATTCAGAAAATACGATAATTGAATTGGGTAATTTACCGGCAGGCATTTATTTGCTCAGGATCGGAGATAATCTGAAACAAACATTTAAAGTGATAAAACAATAAAGCCAGGCCAAAACAGCAGTTTAGCGTAAGTAAAACAACCGGAGGTAATATGACTGCAAAAGAAAAATCGTTACAAGCCGTCCTGGATAAAACGGTTGACGGAATACAAAAAACATAACCAAATGAAAACAGTTTTCTCCACCCTTCTTGTTTTTTGTTCATTAATCATTGCCGGTGCAGCACACAGGTCACATGCACAGTGTTCAGCAGGTTATTCACAAATCATCGTCAATATTATTCCGGACAGTTACCCGGCTGAAACAAGCTGGGATATAAAGGATGCGGCAAATACAGTTATTGCAAGCGGCACGACCAACAGTGACACAATATGCTCCCTAACCGGTAAATGCCTGCATTTTACGATTCATGATTCATACGGCGACGGAATATGTTGCGCCTATGGAAATGGTTCTTACAGTGTGTATATCGATGGTAATTTAATTGCATCGGGTGGTCAGTTTACTTATAGCGAAACAACATTTTTCAATTATCCTCCAGGTTATATAAGCACAACCCTTCTCAACGCTTTTCAGCAATTGATGGATCACTGTAATAACACAACCCAGCTGACGCCTGCGCAGATCAATTCTTTAGCCGACACCATTCACCTGTACCATTTTTACCTCGCAGATACGCTTTCGGTAATTTCGGCAGCTTTTGACCTTATCAATTGCTATGAGGCCAATCCGGGCCCGATTTTTTTTAATACCTCCACAACAGGTGGTTTCCCAAATGCCCCGGGAGCCCTGGACGGCTTTGAATTTCACCGGGCGATATACCAGGTACAGCAGGAATTATTTGAAGTGCTCTACTCCAAAAGTAAAATTGTAAAATACAGGAACTTTTTACGGGGCAGGAAGTACCTGACGTCAGATTATTTTCCAGGAACATGTCCTGTGCCTGTTGACTCCTCCCAGGTATACAATGCAACCGTTAATGCTTCCATGCCGGCAACCTGGGGGAAACCCACTGCCTGGGCTACATCTCCCGTTAGAAGACCAACAGGTTATTACCTGGCCCCGGGATCAATTGGAAAAGTAAAGGTACCTGATGTAATGGTGAATGCCGGATACAAAATCCTTGTTGGTGCGCACCCGGTAATGAACAGCATAATAAACCCGGTTCAGCGGTTTTTCAGAATTTCCAACACCTACGAAATCACGGATTCTGTTACCCTCATTGCAAATCCTTTCGGAGGTGGAATTTATATCATTACTCCCTACCTCACTTCTGCAGGATTGCAACAAATAGAATTAACCAATGTGGTTCCGGCTCCGTTCTTTTCGGCAACTAGTTATAACACTACCACCTTAAGCCAGTGGCAGGATGTTCAGCGGCATCATCCGGCTCCCTGGGCAGATTTTGAATCTGAAAAATTCATGATGCAGGTGCCAACGAGTTTTATATACAATTACAGCGACCCGGTAACGCTCATGGCCGATTGGGACGCGCGCATGGATGTGGTTTCAAATTTGTTGGGATATCCTCTTATTCGCAACAACCAGGTTCTGTATGTCATGCTTGACGTTCATATTTTGCACCCGGGCTATTACGGTATTGGCAACCCGCAAATCAACAATCCCTACAGTCCTTACGACATTCAAAATGGCAACAGCCAGATGTGGTTTTTAGTGCCGGGAGCTGCAAATATGTGGGAAACGGAATTCCACGAACTTGGACACGCCCAGTTAATGGAGAAATTTCCGGGAGAAGCGGAGGCCATTGTGAACCTGCTTTCAGCAGCAATCTACAATGAAATTTATGGTTTTGGGATTGACAGCGCATTTGGCATGTCATTCAACAATGAATACTGGCGCAGTCGCGACCAATCGGCAATAAACTGGATGGTTACCCATAATTTCCGTGCCGGGAATCCCATGGATATTTCCAATACCACCAAAGATGAGGTCAGGTACCAGCACCGGGGATATGGCAAATATGTTGAAATAGCGGCGCTGTTTGGCTGGGGAGCACTGATGAATTATTACCACCAGGTAAACCTTGATTACATCAATGGAGTACCTCCCGGGCCCCTGGGACAAACAGATGACCGCATCCTGAAGTTATCAAAGGCGGCAGGTGTGGATTTGCGTCCATTGATTCATTTCTGGGGCGTGCATCCACAAGATTCAACTGCACTTGCCCAGGCAATAATCATCAATAATTTACCACCTTCACCGCTCATTTGTAATCGGCTGGTGCATTATCAATCCATCATTCCAATGGACAACGCCCAGTTTAACCAGCATGCCCTGGTTTACTTTAACGGCCCCGTTCCCCCCGGTGGTGATCCGGATTATGAAAATGGGTGGTATAACGTCTGGCTGCCGCTTTATAACAATTCACATGGTGATTCAGCTGTTGCTGCCCTGCAACATATTATTGACTCCTATTTCCCCAATGGATGTGCCAACATAACTCCACCGGGAGTTCCTGAAAACATCACTGTTGGCGGAGAAATTGGAAGTGGCCTGACCCCCTGCTACAATGCCTCCAATACCATAACCACAGGAGGCACCGGAAATCCATTCACACTCATGAGCGGATCAAGTTCAACTTTCATCGCCGGGCAGAAGATTTCCCTCCTTCCTGCAACGCAGGTCCAGAGCGGAAGCTATCTGCACGGCTATATTTCATCGGGAACCTATTGCGTTGCTCCTTTCATGCCAGCCACTGCATCGGGCACAGATGAAAACACACCCTATGCCGGTCCTGGACCTGCATCATTCAGCATATATCCGAACCCGACCAACGGCAACTTCAGCCTGTTACATAAAGGTAAAAAACTCAACGGTAGCTTAACCGTTGAAGTTTTTACAACCCGTGGCGAAAGGGTGATGACCGAACATATTGCCAATGATAAACCGCATGAATTCAATTCCTCAGACCTTAAACCGGGCCTTTATTTTGTGAAGGTGGTTGCAGACGGCTATGTGGAGACATTGAAACTGGTTAAGTTTTAACCCCTCCCAGGCCCTCCCCTTTTCGATCTTCCTGATCCGAACAACGGACAAAATAAGATTTTCCTTCCAGCTGAAAATTTTGAAACATTTGCTATAGAAATATTTGGGAAACAATATGAAATAACCTAATTTTAAATCGTAAAGGAAAAGGGAAACAGTAAAAACTTTAATCCTCAACAACATACTCATGAGAAAAATAATCGTTTTATCATTTATTTCATTGGATGGAGTAATGCAGGCACCGGGTGGCCCGGAGGAAGACACATCAGGCGGTTTCAAATATGGCGGTTGGGTTACGCCATATTTTGATGAAGTGGGCGGTGAGGTGATGGAAAAACAGATGAAACCTGCCGACCTTCTGCTGGGCAGAAAAACACTTGATATTTTCGCCTCCTATTGGCCTGAGCATGCCGACGTCTGGCCAGGCATCAATGATGTCACCAAATATGTCGTTTCCGCAACAGTGAAAAAGTCAGACTGGAAAAACTCAGTTTTCCTGAAAGGCCTGGCCGATATCAAAAAACTTAAAAATTCAGCAGGTTCTGACATCCAGGTTCACGGGAGTGGTGAGCTTATTCAACTGCTGCTTAAGAATGACCTGGTGGATGAACTGTGGCTCAAAATTCACCCGGTGACACTTGGAAAAGGGAAAAAACTGTTTGGCACCGGAACCATTCCGGCGGCCTTTACCTTAACCGAGAGTCTGGTTACGCCTGTGGGAGTGATTATCGCCAATTACAGGCGGGCAGGGAAAGTGGAGACCGGTACAATTGGAGTATAAGGAAAAGCAGCAGAAACGGATCTGTATTAATAACCGAACAATTGTCTTATTGCCACTGCCTTACAATAAATTATAGTAAAAGTCATGAAGAAGTTTAAGTACTTGCAAGTGGTGCTGGTATTAATAATGCTCTCCTTCACAGTTGCTGATTGCAAAAAAGGCAAATCTGCAGCAGATCAGAATATAGATTACCGCCAGGAGATGAGGAATTTCATCTTCAACATTGGATCTTATTCAAAGAGTTTTGACAGCAATTTCATGATCATCCCTCAAAACGGGCAGGAATTAATCACCGACAACGGCGAGGCTGACGGGAAAATGCAGGATTCATACGTAAAGTCTGTTGATGCAACCGGGAGGGAAGACCTGTTTTATGGTTTTTCTCAGGATGACCAACCAACACCGGAAGCAGAGAACCAACACATGCTGTCATTGTGCCTGCTTTGCGAACAACATGGGGTTCAGGTCATGACCACTGATTACTGTTCAACGCACAGCAAGATGGATTATTCCTACCAGGTTAATGATCAAAACGCGTTTATCTCGTTTGCCGCAAGCGACAGAAACTTAAGTACGGTTCCGGATTATCCTGCAACACCTTTTCATGTCAACAGTGAAAACATTGTGAATGTTTCGCAGGCAAAAAACTTCCTGTATTTAATCAACAGTGTAAATTTCGCAACAAAGTCGGAGTTCATTACTGCAGTCTCTGCAACTGATTACGATTTGATCGTTATGGATCTGTTTCACAATGAAGTGGCGTATACAAAGAATGAGATTGAGCAGCTAAAAACAAAGCATAATGGCGGAAAACGCCTGGCTGTATGCTACTTAAGCATTGGGGAAGCAGAAAACTACAGGTATTACTGGCAGCCAACCTGGAACACAAATAATCCGGCATGGTTGGAAAAGGAAAATCCAGCATGGCCAGGCAACTATAAAGTGAGATATTGGGATAAAACCTGGCAAAATATCATCTATGGCAACAATGATACGTACCTAAAGAAAATCATTGACGCCGGATTTGACGGAGTATACCTTGATGTAGTGGATGCATTCGAGTATTTTGAGGAAAAGTAAGATAAAATGGATTCAATCAAATGTGAATGAAATAATTAATTTCCACAATACTAAAACAGCAAAATATGGGACTCTTATCAGGGCTAATGGGGCATGCATCTGAAATTTCAATTGAAAAATTACAGGAGGAGTTTTCGCCTATCCTTATTGAAGGTGAAGTCCTTGAAAAAGCATACAAAGTGATCAGGGATATGTATGTATTTACAAACAAGCGTTTAATATTGGTTGACAAACAGGGACTTACGGCGTCAAAAATTGAATACCAGTCAATTCCTTATAAAAGTATTATCCGGTTTTCAAAAGAAAGTGCGGGCCTTTTAGACCTCGATGCTGAATTAAAGATATGGCTGAGTGGTATGCACGATCCGATTAAAAAAGAGTTTAAGAAGGACAACAACATAAATGAAGTTTATCAGATTTTAAGTAAATACATTCTGAAATGATATTGTCGCTGACGAGTAAGCAAACTGCCTGCCTTGCAGGAGTCGCCGTGCTTCTTCTCTTAAACTTTGGCTGCAAAAAGGAAAGTAAAAAGACAAAGATTACCGTTGCCTTTGATTATTCAAAGTTCCTGGAAATGAGACAAAACTGGAACAATCTGAATGTCGAAAATTATGAATACACCTATCTCCACCAGGGTTGCATTTGTTTTTCACTGAAATACACTGTTAAACAGGATACAGTTATTAAAACAGAGCCTGTTACCACGGTTTGTACATCCTTTGGGCCCCCTTTATATTATACGATCAATCAAATATTTTCAAATATCGAGGCACAATACCTGAATCCGTATGTGCAGGAAATTGATAATGAAACATATGTATACTGTTATGAGATGAAAGTAAGATACGACTCAACCTATTACTATCCAAACTATTATGAATTTAATTATGCTGCGAAAAACGTCACAAATTTTTGCCCCCAGGTCAAAGAAACATTGACAAATTTCAAAATTCAACAATAAGGAACTCAAGGGGATTTCTGAACGTGGTCTATTCCAAATGACAACCACAGATTCATTAACAAAGACAATGATTAAACCACTTATCACCATACGGTCCTCAAGACCAGGCGATTTGGCTGAGGTTCAAAGAATGTTCGCAGAAACTGTTTCGACTGTCTGCAAAGACGACTATTCAGAGGAGCAGATTCTTGCCTGGGTTTCTTCCATTGAGAACACCCGGCGATGGATGGAAAAATTAACTTCGCAGTATTTCCTCATTGCAGATTATGAAAACCGGATTGTTGGTTTCGCGTCTTTGGAGGATCATGACTGCATTGATCTGCTATATGTCCACAAAGATTTCCAAAGGCAGGGCATTGCAGACCGACTTTATTCAGACATTGAAAAAGAAGCAATAAAACGAGGAGTGAACCTTTTGACTTCAGTCGTCAGCATCACGGCGAGACCATTTTTTCAAAAAAAAGGATTTGAAACAGTCAAAAAACAAACAAACGTCATTCATGGCGTCGAATTCACCAACTTCAAAATGATGAAGTCTTCATGAATTCTCATCCTGAAGTTTGCAATATTAAAAACACCATCCATGAAAGCAGAATATGTCCTTGACAAATCATTTGGCCCTGCTGGTTCTACCGCAGGAGTGATCGTGTTCATTGCCGGGCTGGCTATGGTTTATTTCCATTTTACCGGTCTCATTTTAGTAGTGGTCGGGGCTTTTGTCGGGTTTTCAACGTCGAGTGCCATTCTGGACTATGATCAGAAGAGAATCAGGTTTTCCAACAATATTTTCGGAATAATAAAGACCGGAAAATGGATGCTGGTTGATCCCACCATGAAGGTCGGCTTAAAAAAATCAAACCGGGCATACCGCGCCTACAGCCAGGGAAACAGAACCACTGAAACAACCCTGACAGATTTCCGGGTTTACATCTGTGACGCGGGGAATCGTGAAATCATGGAAGTCAGGAAATGTAATTCCCCGGAAGAAGCAAGTAAAGCATGCGATACCATTGCAGTTTCCCTGGATTTAAGGAACATTAAAAATGAACCCGACGCCAAAAACATTCTCGATGCTTAAATCGGGATCATCCTTCAGGTATTTGCGTATTTTGGTAATGAAGACATCGAGGCTCCTGCCTAAAAAATAGTCATTCTGTCCCCAGAGGTCGATTAACATCTCTTCACGTTTTATGATCCTGTTCCGCCGGGCAGAAAGATACCTGAGCACCTCACATTCCTTTTCGGTAATCCGTTTCATTTTGCCATCAATGACAAGCGACTGGGTGCTGAAATCAAACGTATATTTCCCTGCAGTCATGATACCGGCGTCGATTTCAATATTCTTCCCGGGGGCCCGGCGAATTACAGCCTTTATTTTCCAGAGCAGTTCCTCTTCATCAAACGGTTTGGTGATGTAATCATCGGCACCCAGGCCGTACCCTTTTAATTTATCCTCCTTTAAAGATTTTGCAGTGATAAAAATAAGCGGGATTACCTTGTCCTTAGCCCTGATCTCTTTTGCCAGCGTGAACCCGTCCATCCTGGGCATCATGACATCCAGTAAACACAGGTCAAAATGATTGCTGTGAAAAACCTTCAAAGCCATTTCACCATCCCTGCACAACTTCACGCTGAACCCCTCATTTTCAAGAAAATCCATAAGCAGGATGCCCAGGTTCAGATCATCCTCTGCCAGTAAGATCCTGTTTGCTTCTTCAGACATGGGGGAAAATTAAGGTGAATGTGGTTCCTTTGCCTTTTTCGCTGTCAATCCCGATGGTTCCTTCGTGCATTTCAACAATCTTTTTCACATAGGCCAGGCCCAGGCCAAACCCCTTCACATCGTGTACATCCCCTGTCGGAATTCTGAAAAATTTATCAAACACTTTCTTTTGATATTCCTTTTCAATGCCGATGCCGTTATCTGTAACAACAACCGTTAATTTATCCCCGGTATTATATGTCTTAACAGACAGCACAGGACTGGTCTTTGAATACTTGACTGCATTGTCGACCAGGTTGCACAGTGCGTTGATCAGATGCGTTCTGTCGCCCATTACTTTATAGCTGGCGGCATCCAGTTTTAAGTCCAGCTTCCCGTTCCTGTTTTCAACCTGGATGTTCATACACTTTATGGCTTCCACGATCAAGTTGTGAAAATCAAGTACTGTTTTTCGCAAAGGGATTTCACCCCTTTCAAGCGCAGTCATGCTTAGCACATGTTCAACCTGAAGCCTTAATTTCTCGTTTTCTTCAAGGATGATCCCCGAAAAGTGCTTTGTTCTTTCACTTTCGCCTCCGGTTGAATCCCTGAGCATCATTTTACCTGCCAAAGCAATATTAGTGAGCGGAGTCTTAAATTCATGGGTCATATTATTCAGAAAGTCTGTGGTATGCTCTGCCAGTTTTTTCTCCTTCATCAGTGAAAGCGTGATCTGCCAGAAAAGTATAAACACGACAAGTATCAACAATACAGAAGTAATGAACATCGGCCCCATTTCGGCTATAATGAACTGTTTTTTCTCAGGAAAAATCAGTTTCAGCTCTATTTCCTTATTCCCGGTCTCATCTTCCAGTTGTTTATTATAGGTGGTTTTGCCAGAACCATTTTCATTGATTGTTGAGAAGTATCCAGGTTTGGCAACCACGAAAGAGTAGTCGATACGAAAGTTATACAACTTCATGTAATGCCTGAAAAGTGAGTCAATTTTATGTACTTCATCCTTTCCTAATTTAACAGCATCGCCGCCAGTACCGACAGCTTCCGCACAGGCCCCGATTTTCCTGCAGGTCTCTTTATCAGAGAGGAGCGCATCGGTTGTTCTGGAAAGAACTATATTGGCCCTTTCGTTAAACATTTCCTCCTTTATTTTTGCCGTACGGAGGATCCAGCTCACCTGGATGATCAGCACGACCAACAATGCGACCGAGGAGACGGAAATAAACAGGTATGTTCGGTTGAATTTCATTCTATGCCGCAAAAATAGGCATTTCCCATCGCACAACCACAACGTTAACAAGTCATTAACAAACCAATAACTACTCAATAACAACACCCTCAACCACGATGCAGTACTTTTGCCCGATAACCTAAAACTATTAAACCATGAAAAACATTCTTCTCAGCATAGTCGTCTTATGTGTTACACTATCCTTCACAACTGAAAAGGGAACCCGCGCAGGTGACAATGGCAGCCTTCTGGGCGCAGTAACATACAAAGTTTCAACCGAATCCTCACTCCTCCCTGATGCGGGGTGTGAAATTTATATCATTAACGAAACAGATGTCAAATCAACCAAGTATGCAGACATCGCAGACAAAATCGGACTGTTTCAAAGGAACAAGACCTTTTGTTCGTATACAATTTATAACACAATTGATGCTGATAAAATTAAAAAAGCGAGAGAAAATTTTGCCAGTTTGTCCGATTATGTGTGGGAAAACATCCGCGGATTCCAGAAATTACCCGCAATGGTGAGGGCTAAAACAAACAGTTCGGGAGATTATTCCCTGAGTTTAAAACCAGGCAGGTATTATATCCTCTACGTTTCTGGAAACCTAAAAAGTAATAATATTGCAGAATCCAAAGGAATTATTGACTATAAAGTGGTGGATATCAAACCAGCCCGTGAGACCATTCAAAATATTAATTTTGACAAGCATGAGAATTTGATGTTATTGCAAGTTATAGCCATAGCGGGTGAAGGATGTTAATGTTCCTATCTCAGTTATTTATCCATCAATAAAAGCAGGGAGTGAACCTGATATTTAAGTTGGAGATTCAAGAACCTGAGCAAAAAAACAATCACAGGGAGCAACTTATGAGACTGAATAAGAAAATTGTTTAGTAACACACAAATTTACCAACAATTCGTTTCAACGGAAAAGCTGTTTATTGTTTCACAGAATATGAAAATGTAATAGTAAGATTAAAACTTTTTGTATATTGCAGGATATTATCCGATGATGCATTTTGCGTGTAAAATCCTGAAAAGAAACAGGTACCGGGTATTTACACGTTTGTCCATTTCAGAACGGATCATAACCTGTACCCATGGGAAATAATACCACAAGCCCGGATAATTTGTCGGTTTTACAAAATGAGCTGGAGCAAGTTCGCCGCGAGCTGAAACAGCAACATGATACCGTACTAAAGTACAAGACCCTTTTTGAATCGGCCCATGATGCTATTTTCATCATGCAAGGCAGGAAGTTCATTGATTGCAATACAGCAACATTAAACATGTACGGTTGTCAAAGGGATGAAATCATCGGTGAGGATCCCATTCGATTTTCACCACCGGTGCAACCAGACGGCAGAAGGTCAGAAGAAAAAGCAATTGAAAAAATCACCCTTGCTTTAAAGGGTAATTCACAGATATTTGAATGGCGGCACTGCAGGCTTGACGGATCTGAATTTGATGCAGAAGTTAGTCTGAACAAGATTGAACTTTCTGAAAAATTATACCTGCAGGCCATTGTACGCGACATAACCGAACGCACTACCATCAGTGAGAAACTCAGGAAATCAGAAGAGAAATTCCGTTTGTCATTTACAGTCCATCCCGGTGCTGTTGGCATCAGCACCATGGACGGTGGAAAATATGTGGAGGTAAATCAGAATTTTTCAACCATTTTTGGTTGGTCGCGCCAGGAAGTAATTGGTAAAACATCCAGAGATATCGGGATATTTAGTGATTTTTCACAACGGGATGAAATAATCAGGTTATTGAAGGAGGGAGGCAGTGTACATAATTTTGAAGTAACGGTCAATACAAAATCAGGGGAGGCGAAGGTAGGATTGTTCTCTGCAGTGGTTATTGAAACAGAAAGCGAACCATGCCTTTTAGCCCAGTTCATTGATATCACCGACCGCAAGTTTGCAGAGACCGAGATCAATAACCTGAATGAGACCCTTGAACAACGTGTTGAAGAACGGACGGCCCAGCTGGAGGCATCGAACAAGGAACTTGAAGCCTTCTGCTATTCAGTTTCACACGATCTGCGTGCACCTGTTCGGGCCCTGAATGGTTTTGCGAAAATTCTTTTAGGGGAGTATTCCTACCAGCTCGGACCGGAAGGAAGCCGCCTGTTAAGTGTTGTTGCAGGCAATGCAAAGAGAATGGGCGACCTCATCGATTCATTGCTTGAGTTCTCACGCCTTGGAAGGCAAGACGTTAACATTTCAGTCATTGACATGACCGGGATGGTAAAAGCAGTATACGACGAAATTTGCCCTGATGAAGAAAAGCTAAAAACCGTTTTTCGTTTAGACCAGTTGCCGGATTCTTATGGTGACAATACTATGATGAGGCAGGTATGGACCAACCTTCTAAGCAATGCAGTCAAATTTTCATCCAGGAAAAAGCAACGAATCCTTGAAATTGGCGGCTCAACCATAAATGGGGAAAGCACCTACTATATCAGGGATAACGGTGCCGGCTTCGACATGGCCTTTGCAGATAAACTGTTCTGTGTTTTCCAGCGGCTGCACAACGTCACAGATTTCGAAGGCAGTGGGGTGGGCCTTGCCATTGTTCAGCGGATTATTCACCGTTTCAACGGGCGTGTGTGGGGAGAAGGAAAGGTGGGTGAAGGGGCTTCTTTTTATTTCTCTCTGCCTTCCAAACCCGGGATTTAATCACGGTGCATTTGGCATTTATCAAAAAAAACAGACCGACTCATTAAGTTACCATGGATGAAAACCAGACAGGAGGTGCATAAAACACAGCCACAGTATCCTGACGGACATCCTGGACCCAAGGGTATGGAGGACAGTATCAATAAATTGCACCCGGGCTTACCCACCCTTAATAAGCTGGCAGTCAGGTTTAATGATATTCAATCCGGTCAGGAGTTATACACTGATATCGCCCGGCAGCTGAAAATTCTCACCGGTGGCATGACCGCCACAGTCAGCATTTATTATCCTTCAGACAAATGCCTTCATGTAAAACATGCCGAAGTTGACCATAACGTGGTTAACGACCTTTTTATGGTGCTTGGACGCCGGCGGGTGACAGAGGTTGGTTTTCCGATTACCGGAAAACTCTATCAGCAGATGGAAGAATTTCCGATATGGTATTATTATACCCTGCACGAAGCTACTTTCGGGGTGATCCCCAGGCATGCCGGGGCTTTACTGCAGAGGATTCAGAATGTTGACAGGTTCCTGGGCATTGCCTTCTTTTTTAACCAGGAGTTGTATGGCGCCTCCATGGTAGCATTGCGTAAAAATGTCCCCAATCCCACAACTGAGCTTATTGAGTCATTCGCACACATTGCGGCGATGGCACTTCGGCGTGTAAAGGCGGAAGAGCAGCTGAGAAAAAGCGAGGAAAAATACCGGAACATTTTTAACAATGCCGTGGAGGGGATATTCCAGGCGACCCCCCAGGGCAGGTTATTAACGATCAACCCTGCATTCGCCCAGATGTTCGGATACAACTCCCCTGCTGAATTGATGCAAAATCTGACGCCCGAAAGAAATCATTTGTTTGCCGATCCGAATGACAGGGAAAAATTAATGGCATTGCTGCTGACACCGGAAGGGCTGGTCAGGAATTTTGAGATGCGGGTAGTTGACCGCAACGGGTCATCTATCTGGGTGGAAATCAACGCCCGGGCCATCCGGGCTGATGAAGGGTCGCCAGGAATCATTGAAGGTACCTGCATGGAGATCACTGACCGCAAGAAGGCTGAAGAGAAAATCAGAAAACTAAACGAAGAACTTGAGTCCAGGGTGCTTCAGCGAACCCAGCAACTTGAAACCGCAAACAAGGAACTGGATGCTTTCAGCTATTCTGTTTCACATGACCTCAGGGCACCTTTGAGGGCATTGAACGGATTTGCACGCATGCTGGAAGAAGACTATGCCCCTTTACTTGACAAAGAAGGTAAAAGGATGCTGTCGGTCATTTCAGAGAATGCGAATAAAATGGGCCGCCTGATCGATGATCTTCTGGCATTTTCAAGGCTGGGGCGACAGGAACTTACCAATGAGCCAGTTGATATGCGTGAAATGGCCCAATCGGTTTTCACAGAGCTTTGTTCCGGTGAGGATACAGGAAAGATAAAATTCCAATTGGATAAGATTCCCAATGCACATGGAGATCCTGCACTATTGCGCCAGGTATGGATGAATCTCATCGGAAACGCCATCAAATATTCCTCTCATAAAGCCGACCCTGTTATTGAAATCGGATTCCTTTCATCCGAAACGGCTCGGTGCTATTATGTCAGGGACAATGGGGCCGGTTTTGAAATGGCATACTCGAATAAGCTTTTCGGAGTTTTCCAGCGCCTGCACAGTGTCAGGGATTTTGAAGGCGTCGGAGTTGGGCTTGCCATCGTTAAAAGGATCATTCTCAGGCTCAACGGCCGTGTATGGGCCGAAGGAGACGTTGGGAAGGGTGCAACATTCTATTTTGCCTTGCCGGAAGAATAATGTCAGAAACTCTAAAAACACAATTACTCCCCCTTAACTTAAAGAACATGAAAACACCTGAAAAAATGCCGGCACAAGCCGAAACGGTTGATGAAATCAAATATGCAGTGATCGCCCATGCGAGGATTGCATATAAAATCTTCGGACAGGGCCATCCCCTGATCATGTGCATGGGTTATGCCGGGAACATGGATCTATGGGGCACCGGGCTGATTGATTCCCTCAGGCAAAAATTCCAGGTCATTGTATTTGATTACCGCGGGATGGGACTGAGTACCAATTCAATGCATTTCACGACTATCGATGCCCTGGGAAAGGATGTGTTTGAATTGCTCAGTGCATTGCAGATAAAAAA
Organism: uncultured Bacteroidales bacterium; assembly: GCA_903959905.1. Classification (GTDB taxonomy): domain Bacteria; phylum Bacteroidota; class Bacteroidia; order Bacteroidales; family FEN-979; genus CAIVAT01. The sequence continues at coordinate 85,021 of CAJBYO010000013.1, read as the reverse complement.
AGCACATGTTCTTGGCTGGTCAATGGGTGGATTTGTTGCCCAATCGTTTGCAATCCGTTATCCTGAAATGGTTGACAAACTGGTCTTATATGCTTCCCACTGCGGGGGGGCCGAGACGATAAACCCGAACCAGGAAATTATTGATATACTTTCCAATCCCGCCTCTTCTCCCATGGAATTCCTGGGAACACTGTTCCCTGACGACTGGCTTTCAAGTCATCCTCAGCCATGGAAGTACCTGCCGGAAGCGAAGGAGCCCATGAACCCGGAAACCATCGGTTTACAGTATGTTGCTGTCCAGAATTGGTTAACTCCTGGTGGAGGTTCCGCAAAACTTTTACAAAAAATTGACATCCCCGTTTTAGTCATCAGTGGCGAAAATGACAAAGTCGTTCCTGTTGCCAATGCTTCCCTGCTGGCCGGTTTAATCCCCGGAGCAACCCTTATTACAGAACCGGACTGCGGACACGGCTTCATGTACCAGTTGCCGGAGGTCTTTGCGAAGCACATTGACACTTTCCTGTAAATCCGGGTTATTTGTTTTTTTTCCGGGAGTGTAAACTGCAGAAAGATATCATGTCTTACCCTGTCATGCACTATTTTTTTGTACTTTTACAACCTAATCTTACACACACTCCATCATGAGAAAATCCTTACTCCTATTTACAGGAATTCTACTATTTGTTATGGCAGGCAAGGCACAGAACACCCTTGCCCCAATTCAGAATGACACAGCAAATTACCCATACTGGATCCAGATGATGCAGGATCCCGATGCTAACTTTTTTCAGACACAGCGCGCATTTAATATCTACTGGAAAGACCGTGCAATAACAAGGAGTCACGGCTGGAAAGTTTTCAAACGTTGGGAGTACATGATGCAGAGCCGGGTGCTGCCGGACGGAACAAAACCAGCACCTGATGCAACCTTTAATGAATACAATGCCTACAAAGACAATGTTACTTCAACCGGCGGGGCATGGGTTAATTTGGGCCCGGCCCAGATTCCTGCACCGGGACCTGCAGGTTATGAGGGACTTGGACGTATAAATACCATTGGCTTCCATCCTACCGATCCCAATAAAATATTTGCCGGTGCCCCGGCAGGAGGATTGTGGCAGTCTGCCGACGGCGGAAACACATGGGTTACCCATACCGATACACTTCCCACACTTGGAGTCTCCGCCATAGTAGTGGACTATTCAAATCCCGATAAAATCCTGATAGGTACGGGCGACCGTGATGCAGGTGACGCCCCCGGCCTGGGTGTGCTGAAAAGTTTGAATGGCGGGCTTACCTGGAGTTTTTCAAATACCGGTATGGGCAGCAAAACCGTTGGAAGGATGCTTCAGCATCCGACAAACCCATTGGTATTTCTGGCAGCAACAAGTGGCGGGATTTTCCGTTCAGGCGATGGCGGGTCAAACTGGACCATCACACAGGCAGGTAATTTCAAGGATATCCAGTTCAGGCCGGACGATCCCAATTATGTATACGCGGCAGGCGGCGCAGATTTCTACCGTTCAACAAACGGCGGAACCTCTTTTGTTAAAATCACTTCAGGACTTACCGGCGGTCAGCGCGGAGTTATCGCGGTTACCCCGGCAAACCCCGCTTTTGTCTATTTTCTTCAGTCTGACGGCAGCAGCGGATTCAAAGGATTATACAGGTCAACCGATTCAGGGTTAACCTTTTCCGCACAGTCTACCTCGCCAAACATCATGGACTGGTCTTGCGATGGCAGTGGCTCCGGTGGACAGGGGTGGTACGATCTTGCACTGGCCGCAGACCCGTCAAACTCGCAAATCATCTATGCCGGTGGGGTAAACGTATTTAAATCAACTAACGGCGGGGTAACCTGGGTCATCAATTCCCACTGGTACGGAGGATGCAATGTTCCATCGGTACATGCTGACTGCCATTTCCTCGGGTTCTCACCTGTAAGCGGGAAACTCTATGCCGGAAATGACGGAGGTTGCTGGGTAACCGCCAATGGAGGTGCCTCATGGCAGGACCGCACCGTTGGCATGACCATCGGCCAGATCTACAAACTGGGACAATCGCAGACTGTTAAAAACAAAGTAATCAACGGATTCCAGGATAATGGAACTTACGCCTATACACCAACAGGCTGGATTGCAGTGGGTGGCGGTGATGGCATGGAATGTGCCATTGATTATGAAAATGCAAGCTACACCTACCACACGATTTATTATGGCGACATCTACCGAAAAACCAACAATGCCGGAGAAACACATATTGCAGGCGCCGGAGTAAACGGTATCACAGAAAGCGGCGCATGGGTTACTCCATTTTGCCTGAGTAAATCTGACCACAAAGGCATGTTTGTGGGCTACAAGAACATATGGAGATCAGCCAATGTTACAACTTTCCCGGTGACATGGAAGAAAATTACCGACAACCTGGCCGGATCAAACAGTTCTGACATGTCGGTGGTGGAGCACTCCTCCGCAAATCCCAACATATTTTATGCAGCACGTTCCGACAACAAATTGTTTCGGAGCGACAACTGCCTGGATGATATCCCCACATGGTTTGACATTTCGGGGTATCTCCCTGCCTCAGGAGTTCCATCAGATATTCAAACTCATCCTTTCGACGAGCATACTGTTTACATAACAATGGGCGCAAATATTTATAAATCAACAGACAAAGGACTCTCCTGGACCAACATCACCGGGAACATGCCTGGCGTTACCAAGAACACAATCGCCTATTACAAAAATGCTCCTGAAGGGCTCTATGCAGGCACCGATGCAGGGGTTTATTACAAGGACCAGACTACTGCCGGCTGGATTCCGTTCAGCCTTGGCCTGCCGGCGAACGGCCGCGTGACCGAACTTGAAATTTATTACGATAACGATTCCGTATCTCAGGACGCCATCCGTGCCAGCACTTATGGCCGGGGCCTGTGGGGTTCAGACATGTATCGTACACTTCCCGATGCTGAATTCAATGCTGACCAGACAGTTATTCCTATTGGCTGCGGCGTTGATTTCAAGGATATTTCCACCGGCATCCCCACATATTTCCAGTGGTTGTTCCAGGGAGGCACACCAGCCACCTCAAACCTGAAGAATCCGGCAAACATTGTATACAATGCACCGGGCACCTATGAGGTCAAACTCAAAGTGTGGAACGAATTCGGAGCTGATTCTGTCACCAAAACGAATTACATTACCGTGAGCAGCAGCCTGCTTCCGGTTGTCAATTTCACAGCCAGCCAGTTTGTGCTCTGCAACAGCGATATCGTGCGGTTCACGGATCTTTCAACCAATTGCCCCTCAAGCTGGATATGGAATTTCAACCCTTCCACGGTAACCTTTTTAGAAGGCACTGCCAACACCACTCAGAATCCCGTTGTCAGATTTGATACCCCGGGTTCCTATGATGTTCAGCTTATCAGCTCGAATGCTGTTGGATCAGAAACACTTACAAGGCTTGACTACATTGTGAAGGATGGATATGTACTCCCATTCAGTGAATCGTTTGAATCAGGGTTTGACGCCAGGCACTGGCAAATCATCAACTCCGATCTCGGTATTACGTGGGATACAATAACCGTGGGAGGAATGTCCCCCGGAGCCAAGGCTGTTTATATGGATTTTTTCAATTACCCGATCCTGAACAGACGCGACCAGCTTATCAGTCCTTCGCTTAACCTGACAGGGTATACCAATGTTGCACTGAGTTTCAAACATGCTTATGAGCAACGCGTCAGAAAAGATTCACTTATTGTCAGAATCTCTGACAATTGCGGTGTCTCCTGGCAGCGTGTGTGGGGCATGGGCCCTAATGGCACACCAGCTGTTTTTGTTACCCACCCCAGCACCGACAGTGCTTTCTACCCTGAATCTGCCAACGACTGGTGCGGTGGAAGTTACGGAACCTCCTGCTATTCCATTGACATATCTCCCTGGTCCAATCAACCGAACATCAAAATCATGTTTGAATCTTACAACAGATATGGCAACAACCTGTTTCTGAGCGACATTCAAATAAGCGGGCCCGTCGGGGAAAAGGAGCTGGTTCATGGCAAAACGTTGGTCAGGCTGTTTCCGAATCCCTCGCAAGGTCGTTTTACGATTGCTGTTTCCAACTGCAAAAGTAATGTCGACATGACTGTTATGAATCCACAGGGACAAATCCTTTACAGGGATAACCTTACATCGGGCCAGTCAGACATTTCAAAGGAGTTTGATTTTTCAGGACTTAGCAAGGGGCTGTATTTTATCAGGCTGACAAGTAACGAGGAGTCGTGGGTGGAGAAGGTGGTGATTGAGTGAGTGTGAGCGGGTGAGCGGGTGGACAAGCGGACAGGCGGACAAGCGGACAAGCGGACAGGCGGACAGGCGGACAGGCGGACAGGCGGACAAGTGGACAGGATTTGAGATTTGAGATTTGAGATTTGAAACTCGTAACTTGTTACTTGTAATTTGTAATTTGACCAAGGTATCATGAACAGAATATACGGGGCTTTCATACTTGTTATTTTTTCTCTGAGCCTTTATGCGCAAGGATGGCGCAAAGGTGAAATGGAGGTCATGGTCAGGATCAACCAAGCCTCAGATGCAACCGTTATCCGCAACCTGGGACTTGATTTTGAAACGGCGGCCAGCGATGGCAGTTCCGTGCGCATGTACCTTGTACCATCTGATCTGAAAATATTACAGGGCGCCCACCTTCAGTACAAAGTCACCATTGAAGACCTGAACCGGCATTTCAGCCATTACTGGGACAATCCTTTAGTTCCGGCCGGATATTATACATACGAACAGATTATTGCCATTGCCGATAGCCTGGAAATGAATTTCCCCTCCATCTGTAAAAAGGTGATCTGGGGCACTTCCATGGGCGGCCGACAGCTTGCAGCGCTGAAAATCAGCGACAACGCCGGCGTTGACGAGCCAGAACCTGAAATCATGTTTGACGGCGGTATCCACGGGGATGAAATAGGCGGATCACAGAATGTCATTATGTTTGCCCGTGACCTTTGCCTGGGCTATGGGTCCAATACGACCATTACCAATCTTGTAAATGACCGGGAGATCTGGTTATATTTAATGGTCAACCCTGACGGACGTGTCAGCATGTCGCGATACAACAACAACGGAGTTGACTGCAACCGCGACAACGGGTATATGTGGGACGGGGAAGGGAACAGCTATGGCGCCTTTTCACAGGTGGAAACCAAGGCATTGCGCAACTGTATCCTTGACAACCAGTTTGTTGTTTACACCAATTTTCACAGCGGTACAGAGATCGTGGCATACCCATGGAGTTACCGCTCCGATGCGCCCAGGGACCTGGCCCATATTGATCAGTTGGCTGGTGTGTACTCAAGTCATTCCGGATATCCGTCCCTGCTTTACGGACAAGGTTACAATATCATGTATGCGATAAACGGCAGTACAAAAGATTTTCAATACGGCTGCCTTGGTAATATCGGATGGTCCATTGAGATCTCACTCGACAAACAACCTGCAGCATCGCAGATTCCCTACTTTTACAATGCCAACAAACCTGCCATGCTGGAGATCATCAATGAATGCGGGTGGGGGATTTCAGGTACTGTTACGGATTCTTTGACAGGTGAACCTCTCAGGGCATCCATCTGGATCAACAATTATTTCCCTGTTTATACTGACCCGGTGGTGGGTGATTACCACAAATTCGTTGTCCCTTCAACCTACACGGTAAAGGTGGTCGCAAACGGATATAAAACCAAAACGGTACTCAATGTAGTTGTTCCGGGCCAGGGTTCTGTGACAAAGAACATTCAGCTCGTTCCGGCAGCAAATCACTTTGCCTATAAGGTAACCAGTTGCAGGATCCCTGGTAATAATTTCGGTGATGCGGGCTATACACCCGGGGCACTTGGCGCACCAGATTCAATTCCATATTCTCTTGGCAAAAGCGGATGGATCGTGATTGACATGGGCGATACCATTTTCAATGGCACCGGGGCAGATTTTAAAATCATTCAGGCAGGCACTGTGAACAAAGCATATACCGTATCGGCAGGCAATAATATTGACGGGCCCTATACCACCATCGGTGTTGGTAACGGTACAACAAGTTTTGACCTCGGATCGGCCTCCATGGCCAAAGCAAGATATGTTCAGGTCAAGGATAACGGCGCGGGGCCGGCATACGGGAACGGGGCCGGGTTCAATCTCGATGCAGTTGAAATGCTCGCCGTTCCGCTAGCTGCAGACTTTTCCGCCAGTAATACGATCCCGTGTACATCGGCAAGTGTAAATTTCACAGACCTTTCAGCCGGGAACCCAACCTCCTGGTCATGGTCTTTCCCGGGTGGGGTGCCTTCCAGTTCTTCGCAGCAAAATCCAACCAACATTTTATATCCTTCACCGGGTATTTATGATGTTTCCCTGACCGTCTCAAACGGGACCTCATCGGTTCAAAAGGTTAAGCCAGGCTATATAAATGTAAAGCAGATCCCTGTGGTAAACCTGGGGAACGACACCAGTATATGCGCATGGAGCAGCATTGTTCTTGACGCCGGCAATCCGGGAAACATCTACTTCTGGTCAACAGGCGCCACCACGCAAACCATTGTGGCTGATTCAACTGGTACGGGCTACGGATCAAAAAATTACTCAGTTATTGTCACAAACACTTCGGGCTGTTCACAAACCGACACGGTCAAAATCACCTTCGAGAATTGCACCGCGGTTCAAATCGCGGATACCCCTAACATCCAGGTATTTCCAAATCCTGCCGACGGGTATTTCTTTATCTCCATCAGCGGTTTTCAAGGTGGCAGGTGGCGATTGACAGATCCTGCGGGAACAGTGATCATACAATCAGGCATTTCCGATGCAAAGTATAACACCCGGGTGGATGTCTCCTTGTTATCCCGGGGAATTTATTTCTTAGCGATTGAAAAGGATGGGATTATCAGCGTTACAAAGATCATCCACACTTCTGCCTCCCGAAAATAAACTCCGACATGGATGATTTGCTTATCTTTGCTAAGCAAATCCGGCTTATGCAATTGTTTTATGTTTCGCTGATTGAGGGCAATTCCTGCACACTGAACGAGGAGGAATCGTGGCATTGCATGAAAGTTCTGAGGCTTGGCAAAGGAGATCCCATTGACCTGACTGACGGTGCCGGAAATTTTTATCGCGGCGAACTTGTAACAGTCCATCACAAAAATTGTGTTGTTGAGATTGTCACCTCGCTGCCGGTGCCGGCAAAAAAATGGCGGCTGCACCTTGCCATGGCACCGACCAAGAACATTGACCGCTTTGAATGGTTCCTTGAAAAAGCAACGGAAATAGGGGTTACGGAGATCACCCCGATGTTTTGCGAACATTCAGAAAGGGAGATCGTCAAGTTGCCACGCCTGGAAAAGGTGATCATTTCCGCCATGAAACAGTCTCTGAAAGCCTGGCTGCCGGTATTGAATGACCCGGTAAAATTCAGAGAGGTGATCTCCAAATCACATCCGGGACAAAAATTTATCGGATACTGCGACACCGGGCAGGAGTCGGAACTCCATGACCTTTATTCGAGGGGTTCAGATACAATCATACTGATCGGCCCGGAAGGTGATTTTTCAAAAAGTGAAGTGGATGAAGCCATTAAATCAGGCTTCGCACCGGTGAGCCTCGGCCCAGAACGCCTCAGGACTGAAACAGCAGGTATCGTTGCATGCCAGACGGTGAATTTGGTTAACAGGATGGGTGGCAAGTAGTAAATGGCAAAATGGTAAAATGGTAAAATGGTGAAACCACTGCCGATATTGATGACAAAAATATTTTAGAATGAACTATTATAAACACAAATTATTGCTGAAGCTTGCTTTTGTTGCCGTTTTCGTTGGCACCACCTCTTTTGTTCCTCCGGCGTTTCAGATTGCGCTATTGAAATATTCGGGAGGCGGCGACTGGTATGCGAATCCTACCTCGCTCCCGAACCTGGTGAAGTTTGCCAACCGGAACATGGCAACAAACATCAATGAAGATATTGCCACAGTGGATATTGGCAGCCAGGAGATCATGAACTATCCGTTCATCCATATGACCGGACACGGCAACGTGGTCATTTCCGACCAGGAAATACAGAACCTCAGAAATTACCTGATGGCAGGAGGCTTTCTGCACATTGACGACAATTACGGAATGGACAAATACATCAGGCCACAGCTGAAACGTGTCTTTCCTGAGCTTGAACTGCTTGAGCTTCCGTTTGATCATCCCATTTACCATCAGAAGTACAATTTTCAGAACGGGCTGCCTAAAATCCATGAACACGATGGCAAGCCACCCCAGGGGTTCGGGCTCATTTATGAAGGCAGGCTGGTTGTGTTTTACACCTTTGAATGCGATCTGGGCGACGGTTGGGAAGACCCTTCTGTTCATGGAGATTCAGAACCCACCCGCCAGAAAGCCCTGCAAATGGGAGCCAACATCCTGCAATACGTTTTTACGACAAAGCAGTAATTTAATTATTGATCCGGGGTACGTCACTCACGGTCAGATAATTCAGTATATTTGTAAGGTAAAAGACCTTTATACAAGTTTCATCCTTTTCAAACCCCTACATTAACAATATTATCCCATAACCAATATTATCCCATGAAAAAAAATACTCCATTTATCGTGATTGCATTCATGCTGGTAATCACTTCATTCACCCTTTTTGGACAGGATAGCAAACCTGTTTTTCCTCCGAATTACCAGGTTGATACCCGCATTGACAATATGGGTTACTGGCAGAGATGTGCTGCTGCAGGACTTGTTCCTGTTGAACCCTATGCACCGGTTCCGCCGGCTCGTTTCACAGGCAGTAAACTGCTGCTGCGCGGGGTTAAAGTAATTGATTCTCCGGATGTCCCGGTCACGATTGAGCCATCCAATTCAACACAGAGTGAAAATTCAATCGTTATAAATCCCAACGATAAAACCATGCTGCTTAATTCAAATAACTCAACACCACAGCCAAGCAATGGCACGGTGAAAGGGGCTGATGCATTGAGAACATTTGATGCCGGGGGTACCTGGTCAGGCACGGTTGAAGGGGCCGGCGGCTCCAACTCCGGCGACCCGGCAGCGGTTATTGACCTCAACGGTCGCTGGTTTGTGGGCTATATTGACAATGCCAGCGGTCAGAGCGTTTCATATTCCGACAACCAGGGTGCCACCTGGACTGTCAGCAAAGTTGCAACGGGTACCGCTTTCAATATGCTTGACAAGAACCACCTCTGGGTTGACATCAGCCCGACAAGCCCTTACAAAGGCCACCTGTATAATGGATGGATGATCAGCAACAACATTTTTGTTTCAACTTCAGTAACAAGCGGTGCAACCTGGTCAACCTCCGTGAATATCAGCGCAGCAACAGCTGCAGGAAGTCACAACCAGGGTATCAACTTCAAATGCGGGCCCGACGGTGAAGTTTATGCTGCATGGTCCGTTTACGACAGCTGGCCCAGTGACGAGAAAGCGGTTGGCTTCAATAAATCCATGGATGGGGGAACCACCTGGGGAACTGCCGTCCGCGCAATCAACAATATTAAAGGTATCCGGAACACCGGCAGTGTTTCCCAGAATATGAGAACAAATGCATTCCCGTCCATGGCAGTTGACCTCAGCAACAGTCCATACAGGGGAACCATTTATGTGGTGTGGACCAATAAAGGATACCCCGGAATCAATACCGGTACCGGCACCTCCGTATATATGATCAAGTCAACCGACAAGGGAACCACCTGGTCTGCCCCGAAGATCATCAATTCGGATTCAACTGCCGGGAAACACCACTATCTCCCATGGATCACCTGCGACCAGGCCAATGGCTATGTGAGCGTTGTATTCTATGACAACCGCAACTGTGCCTCCACGGAAGCGGAGGCATGGATGGCCTATTCAACAGACGGCGGCGAAACATTCACTGACATGAAGGTAAGTGACGTGGCATTCACACCATCACCCATCCCGAATATGGCATCAAAATATATGGGCGATTATCTTGCCATTGCGGCCTACGACGGTAAAACATTTCCATGCTGGACCGACACCCGGTCGGGCCATTGCCTCACCTATGTTTCCCCGATTGACATCCTGATCCCCCAGCCATCCGTTAATTATACTGGCAACATCCTCAATGACACCACTTTCGGGAATGGCAACGGGCTGATGGATTACGGCGAGACCGAATTGATCGGACTGAAGATGCAAAACTCCGGCAATGCTGCTGCTGATGCAGTGTCAGTAAACCTGTCATGCGACAACCCCTATATTACCATGATTGATTCCATCAAAGATTACGGTCATTTTGATGTCGGCCAGGAAAAGTATATTGCAAACGGATTCAAGTTCAAAGTCAATGATTCCATCCAGAACAATATGCCTGTGATGTTCACGGTCAAAGCCATTGATCAGAATGACAGCATTACCTTGAGCACTTTCCAGTTAATCGCCCATGCACCTGATGTGAGCATCGTCTCCATGTCTGTTGATGATGTTGCTCCGGGCGGAAACAACAATGGCAGGCTTGATCCGGGAGAGGCTGCCAACATTCTTATAACAACAAAAAATAACAGCATCTGGAATGCCGAGAATGTTGTAAGTACCCTATCAACACTCAATTCTTATGTTACAGTTGGAACTCCGGCCTTTAATATCGGAACACTGCAGGCCGGCCAGACCGTGGTCGCATCGTTCCCGGTAACTGTCAACAGCAGTGCCCCTATCGGGTCGGTAGCGAAACTGCACAATGTTGCCACCTCCAAATACCGTGTGACAGATAAGATTTTCAACGCGAAAATCGGCCTCATTGTTGAGGATTGGGAAACAGGAAACTTCAACAAGTTCCCGTGGCAGTTCACGAATGCTGCAAAGCCATGGACGATTGATTCTTCCATCAAGTATGAAAAACTGTTTTCTGCACGCACAGGTGTGATCTCTGACAACGAATCATCGGGGCTCTTTATTCAATACAATGTTGCAGCCGACGACAGTATTTCGTTTTTCAAGCGTATTTCCTGCCAGCCTGTGAAAGACCTCCTCAAATTTTACATTGACGATGCCATGGTTGGCATGTGGTCAAATTTTACGGATACCACCTTCAGGCGTATTGCATACCCTGTGATGGCCGGCCCCCATACTTTCAAATGGGTGTATGAGAAAAACAATGCTGTTTCATCCGGACTTGATGCTGCCTGGACAGATTTCATTGTTTTCCCTCCGCAATATAAAACCACGGCCACTGCAGGCAATGATGCCGATATCTGCGCAGGTGATATTCTTCAATTGCACGGCATGGCCGACAGCTATGATTCCCTGAGATGGACAAGCGACGGCACGGGTCAGTTCAGCAACCCCACCATCCTTGATCCGGTTTACACGCCAAGTGCACAGGATGTAACAAACGGAATGGTTACGCTCCTGCTCACGGCCTATGGCATTAACAGTGTTGACACCAACAGCATGATGCTGATGATCTACACAGCCCCTGTTGCCAATGCTGGCGGAAACGGTTCTATATGCCGGGGCCAATCCTATCCTGTTGCCGGATCCTCCGCCATCGGATACACTACATTGCATTGGGGAACAAGCGGTGACGGAACATTTGATGACCAAGCAGCCCTTCATCCCGTTTACGCTCCCGGGGCCCAGGATTTATCGGCAGGTTCGGTGAAACTGAAGTTTTATGCAACCGGCTCCATGGCCTGCCCGCTTGCATCCGACAGCCTGATGCTCACCATTCACCAGCTTCCTGTTGTGGATCTTGGCAAAGACACCACAACCTGTGCAACGGCTGTAGTGGTATTAAATGCAACCACCGCGAATGCATCAGGTTACCTCTGGCTGCCTTCAAACAAAACGACACCGACCATTTCCATTGACTCAGCAGGGATAGGCATTCATGCTGCAAAAATCAGGGTATTTGTTACTGACAATAACGGATGTATCGGCAAAGATTCTGTGATGGTTGCGTTCAAGGTTTGCGGCGGGATCGAAGAACTTGCCGGCGTGAGCGTCCAGGTATATCCGAACCCGAACAATGGCTTGTTTACCATTGAACTGAACAGTCGCAAACAGGAAACACTGGATCTGACCGTCACGACCTCTTCCGGGGAAACCGTTTTCACTAAACCCGAAATTAAGCTCCAGGGGGTTGCTACTGAAAAAATCGACCTGAGCAGACTGGCCCAGGGCACCTACATTTTAAAGGTTTCCAACGGCACCGGTCAATTGTTCAGGAAAATAGTCATCCGGAAATAATATATATTTTCAAGGTAAAAAGCCCGGTACTCGCCGGGCTTTTTTTTTGCATTAGGAAATTATCTTTACCTTGCATAAAATATGTAATCTCTTCCGCGCACTAAAAAACCTACACATGAAAAAGTTAATTATCCTGGCAGGAATAACAGCACTGATAACGATTATTTCATGCAATCAAACAAAAGATACAAACACGGTAAACCTTGAAACAGGCTGGAAATTCAAAACGGGCGATGATCCGGGCTTTGCATCACCGGCTTTTAACGACACATCATGGGGCACCATTGACCCTAAAACAATATGGGAAGACCAGGGGAACAAAGGATACAACGGATTTGCCTGGTACAGATGCCGTGTGCTTATCAGGTCATCCATGAAAAATCAAAACACCGCCAGCGACAGTTTACAGATCTTTCTCGGGAAAATTGACGATTGCGACCAGGTATTCCTGAACGGAGAACTTATCGGTGAAAACGGCCGCAACATCCCTTCCGGGAGTACCCGGGACGATGCATTTACCAAAGAAACCGGAAGGTGGAATCTTGACCGGCGGTATTGCCTTGCACCCGCTGACCCCCGCATTCACTGGGACCAGGAAAATACGGTCGCCGTTCGTTGTTTTGACCAGGGAGGTGCCGGAGGCATGTTCGGAAAAACCTTCGCGATCAGGATGACTGGCCTGCAGGACCACCTTAAGTTTGACATGGATTCCGCTGCTTACATTTTCAGTGGCGACACCATGCTTTCCAAAGGCTATTCCATAATCAATACCACAGGAACTGATCAGATAAAAGGCGAGGTACTTACTGAGGTCATCCAATGCGACAACGGAGTCCGTTTGTTTTCAGAACGCTCGTTTATTGACCTCGCCCCACACGTAAAAATCAACAAGTTGGTCGCCTTTAAAAAAGCAAAATCTGCTCCGGCAATTTTACATGTAACCTTTACAGAGGCCGTCACTAACAACAAAGTAGATGCAGAATCTGAGGTTCCCTACTGTTTAACTCCAGAAACATCTTTGGAGCCAAGGATTAACGGGGCGAGCGTTTTTGGCGTAAGGCCCTGGTCCCCATTTCAGTTTAAAGTTGCTGCCACAGGCCAGCCACCACTGAAATATTCTGCGACGGATCTTCCGGAAGGGCTGACAATCAACCCAGAGAACGGCATCATTACCGGGTCACTGAAAAAGAAGGCTGAATACATTGTGAAACTTACAGTTGAAAATCAGCTGGGCTATGCCGAACGTGATTTGAAAATCGTAGTGGGCGATGTGATATCCCTCACCCCGCCTATGGGTTGGAACAGCTGGAACTGCTGGGGATTGAGTGTCAGCGACAAAAAAGTCAGGCAGTCGGCTGATGCCTTTGTATCCACCGGGCTGATAAATCACGGGTGGAGCTATGTCAACATCGACGACGGATGGGAGGACACACACGACAAAAACGGAAATATACTGACCAATTACAAGTTCCCGAATATGCCGGGCCTCTGTGGTTATGTTCATTCCCTTGGACTGAAAATCGGGATATACTCATCGCCCGGCCCGAAAACATGCGGCGGGTATGAGGGCAGTTATGGTTTTGAGGCAAAAGATGCCATGAACTATGCAAGCTGGGGAATTGACTATCTCAAATATGACTGGTGTTCATACGGGAATATTGCCCCCGACCCCAATCCGGAGCAACTGAAGAAACCGTATAAAGAGATGAGGCATGCACTTCGCAAAACAAACCGCGACATTCATTACAGCCTTTGCCAGTATGGAATGGGTGATGTATGGACATGGGGCGCAGAAGTGGATGGGAACTCGTGGCGAACTACCGGCGATATTGAAGACACGTGGGAAAGCCTTTCGGCCATCGGATTCAGCCAGGGGAGATGTTCCGAATTTTCAGCCCCCGGCCGCTGGAATGACCCCGACATGCTTGTTATCGGCTGGGTGGGTTGGGGACCTGCGCTGCATTACACCAGACTGACACCCAATGAGCAGTACACACATATCTCCCTGTGGTGCCTCCTCGCCTCTCCCCTGCTGATCGGTTGCGACCTTGAACAGCTTGACCCGTTCACCCTGAACCTGATCACCAATGACGAGGTAATTGCCATTGATCAGGATCCGCTCGGAAAACAAGCCATCCCGTTGCGTAAATCGGATGATTATGAAGTTTGGGCCCGCGAGCTGGAAGATGGGAACAAAGCCCTGGGGCTGTTCAACAAAACAGGGAAAACCATGTATGTCCATGTGGATATGTCCGACATGAAACTGACAGGAAAATATGAAATGCGTGATCTGTGGAAACAGACCGACCTTGGAAAAGTAAGGGGACATTTTGAGATGAAGGTCATGCCGCACGGTGCAAGGTTGATTCGTTTAAGCCGCCAGAATTAACTCACCCGCAACCATGTTTTTTCATTTTTACCGGTGAAGCCCTGGCAAACATAACGAGGTGATATATTGAGAATTTTCACCATTGGTGCAAATATTTTTTATGGTTCCGGCACCTTGCATTTGTATTTAATTATTAGCTTTGTGCAAGAATTAACAGGTCCCGCATTTCCAGAGAAAATAATGCATAAAAACTTTGTTAACAGGGATCATCCGTTTGCCTTTTATAACTACATAGAACTAAAACACGACTGAACGAACAAGGAACACCAGGGAGAACTTTCCGTCATGTAACATATACTCCCTTAATCTTTGATTAAAAACTCTAAACACTATTTGTTATGGCAAAAATTACGAAAGAAGATGCACTCAGGTATCATGAAGAAGGCCGACCGGGAAAAATAGAAGTTGTTCCCACAAAGCCCCACAGTTCTCAAAGGGATCTTTCACTCGCTTATTCACCGGGTGTTGCTTTCCCGTGCCTTGAAATTGAAAAGCAAAAGGACGACATCTACAAATATACTTCAAAAGGAAATTTAGTTGCCGTAATCTCCAATGGTACAGCCGTTCTGGGATTGGGCGACATCGGTGCCGATGCCGGAAAACCTGTTATGGAAGGAAAAGGGCTGCTGTTTAAGATTTTTGCTGACATTGATGTTTTTGATATCGAAGTTGACACCCATGATTCTGAGAAATTCATTGAAACAGTCAAAAACATTGCTGTTACTTTCGGAGGGATCAACCTGGAAGACATCAAGGCCCCTGAATGCTTTGAGATAGAAGAGCGGTTGAAAAAGGAGCTTCAGATCCCCCTGATGCATGACGACCAGCACGGAACGGCCATCATCTCTGCCGCGGGAATGATCAACGCACTTGAAATAGCCGGCAAGAACAAAGAAGATGTTAAGGTTGTGGTGAACGGCGCAGGAGCTTCTGCCATTGCCTGCACCAAATTACTTGTTTCCATCGGCATCAGGAAGGAAAACGTAGTTATGCTTGACACCAAGGGTGTGCTTCGCAAAGACAGGACCGACCTGAACAAGTATAAGGAACTCTTCGCAACCGACAGGGACATTCATACGCTCGCAGAAGCACTTGTAGGGGCTGATGCCTTCTTGGGATTATCATCCAAGAATGTTGTCTCCCAGGATATGGTGCGCTCCATGGCACAAAACCCCGTTGTTTTCGCCATGGCCAACCCCGATCCGGAAATCACCTACGATGACGCCATGGCTGCCAGGCCCGACGTACTTATGGCCACCGGAAGGTCCGACTTCCCGAACCAGGTGAACAATGTACTTGGTTTCCCGTTCATTTTCAGGGGAGCCCTTGATGTGAGGGCAACCTGTATCAATGAGGAGATGAAAATTGCCGCTGTTTACGCCCTGGCAAAACTGGCCAAGGAAGATGTGCCGGAAAATGTAAGTGAGGCCTATAATGTTAAGAACCTGATCTTTGGCCGTGAATACTTCATCCCTAAACCGCTTGACTGGAGGTTGATTACAACAGTTGCCCCTGCCGTGGCCAAAGCTGCCATGGAATCAGGAGTTGCACGCAAGCCCATTGCCGACTGGGAAGCATACAAAACAGAACTGATGCTCCGCCTCGGCCATGAAAACATGCTGCTGAGGGGGCTGACCCAGAGGGCCAAACTGGATCGCAAAAAGATCATCTATACGGAAGGAACGAATTTAAAGGTCCTGAAAGCAGCAAATGAAGTTTACCATGAAGGTATTGCCATACCAATCCTGCTGGGTGATGTTGATGAAATAAAACAGATTATCGCCGAAAACAGCCTCGACCTGGGTGATATCAAGATCATTGATCCAAGAAGCAAAGCGGAAGAGAAAACAAGAGAACGTTTTGCAGAAATGATCTGGAAAAAAAGGCAGCGGAAAGGCATTACCAAAGATGAAGCTTCCGAACTGGCTTATAACAGGAACTATTTCGGCATCATGATGGTTGAAACAGGCGAAGCCGATGCCATGGTTTCCGGTGTTACCCATGAGTATGGCGAAGTGATGGGCCCGGCATTGCGGCTCATTGGCCCGAGACCGAATTTAAACAGGATCTCCAGCATGTATATCATGCTGACCAAAAAGGGCCCGTTCTTCTTTGCTGATACTACAGTGAACCTCGACCCTGATGCCAATACCCTTGCCGAAGCAGCCCTGCTGACCGCTGAAATGGTTCGCAGGTTCAATATTGAGCCGGTTATTGCCATGCTCTCCTACTCGAATTTTGGCTCAATCAAACCCGGCGAACATACCACTGGCCCTGAACGGGTGAGGCAGGCAGTAAGCATTTTACACAAGAATCATCCCAAGTTATTGGTTGACGGAGAGATCCAGGCAAATTTTGCATTGAACCGCGAACTGCGCAATACAAAATTCCCCTTCTCGAAAATTGCCAACCATGATGTGAACGTTTTGATATTTCCCAACTTAAGTTCAGGCAATATTGCCTATAAAATCATGCAGGAAATAGGTGGATCCGAAGTCATTGGCCCCATCATCATGGGAATAAACAAACCAATTCATGTGGTGCCCATGGAATGCAGCGTACGGGAAATTGTACATATGACCACCATTGCAGCGATTGATGCGCAAGATGCAAAAAAAGCAAAAAAGTGACCTGGTAATTAATTTTAGTATTTATAAAGATAAAGGAGAATTATGAGTTTAAGTATTATTGGAAGATCAATTGCGGAGTCTGTTACGCTTAAATTGAACGAAACAGCTGCCATTCTCAGAGCAAAAGGTGAACCTGTAATTCATTTAGGAATTGGTGAGCCAAAAAGCAAGGCCCCCCTGGACGCCATTATTGCTGCTGCAAGTTTGCTCAACACCGGTGAAATAAGATACACACCGGCCGACGGGATACCTGCCCTCAAACAGGCAATAATCCGCTATACCGGCGACATGTACGGAAGAATTGTAGCCCCGCATAATGTCATCGCCTCTGGTGGCGCCAAACAGGCCATCATGGTCGCCTTACAGGCTATTTTGAACCCGCAGGATGAAGTCGTGTTTCCGGCACCGTACTGGGTAAGTTACCCTGAGATGGTCAGGTTATGCGGTGCCATCCCGGTGCCCGTGCTTCCGGAAGACGGAAGTTTCTATCCGACCATTCAGGACATTGAAAGGGCATGCGGATCTAACACAAAGGCCGTGATCATAAACAGTCCGAACAACCCGACCGGCGTTATGTATTCCGAACAGTTTATCAGCGATATCGTTGGATTCTGCGAAAAACGCGGCCTCTACCTCATCATGGACGACATTTACCACCGCCTTGTATTCAACGGAAAAAAACCAATCAGCTGTTACAACTACCTGAAAGGCAGTGTTGAAGAGTCAAAGATCATTGTCATCAACGGGGTTTCAAAACAGTATGCCATGACCGGGTTCCGCATTGGCTGGGCTGTTGCAAATTCCAAACTGATCACATGCATGACCAACATTCAGAGCCACCAGACATCAGGTCCTTCTGTCGTGCTGCAGGCTGCTGCTGTTGCTGCAATCAATGGCATTCAATCGGGTGTGACCAACCTGTGCCTCACCCTGCAGAACAACACCAATGTGATGATGGATGCCCTGAATTCTTTTGAAGGAGTGCGGGCAACCAGGCCCGACGGCACTTTTTACTGCTTTGTCGACTTTAGCCACTATAGCAAGGATTCAAGCAAACTCGCCTATTTCCTGTTAGACAAGGTCAGGGTTATCACTGTTCCAGGTAAGGAATTTGGCCTTGACGGCTACCTGAGGCTCTCAACCTGCGGATCGATCAAGGATATCACCCAGGGTATTGAGCGCATCAAGTGGGCACTGGATCCGAATTCGCCCAACGAGTTGTTCATGGGCGACAGGAGACTTGTAAGGGATTGGCTGTAAAATTAGTAATTGGATATTTAAACCATATAAATCATGTCAAAATATTTGAAATTTGAAACACCTGCTCAAAAGCAGGCTGCAAATTTAAAGAGTGAATACGGGCTGGCCAATCACGGGCTGGTGCATCTTGAGCGGGTTTACTGGAATCTTCCGGTACCTGCCCTTTACGAAGAAGCCGTTTTTCGCAATGAAGCAAAGATTGTAAGCGGAGGTGCCCTCCAGGTTTTTACAGGAAAGTGGACAGCCAGGGCTGCCAATGAAAAGTACTTTGTACTTGAACCTACCACAGAAGATAAGATTGACTGGGGAAAGAGTAACAGGCCGCTCAGTGCTGAGAAATTTGACGGTATCTTCAGCCGCCTGCAGGCATTTCTGCAGGGTGAAGAGTTGTTTGTGCAGGATGTTTATGCCGGCGCCGACCCCGATTACCAGATGCCTATCCGCATTATCACCGATACTGCCTGGCAGAGCCTCTTCGCACGCAATATGTTCATGACACTCAATACACTTGAGAAACACAAGACCCATATTCCGAATTTCACGGTGATCGCATCCCCTTCATTTAAACTGGATCCCAGGATTGACGGAACCAACAGCGAAACCGGAATCATCATTGACTTCTCAAAAAGGCTGGCCGTGGTAGCCAATACGCAGTACGCCGGGGAGATTAAGAAATCTATCTTCACCATCATGAACTTCCTCATGCCGCTGCAGGACATCATGTCAATGCACTGCTCAGCAAACGTTGGAAAAGCAAACGATGTCGCCCTGTTCTTCGGGTTGAGCGGTACCGGTAAAACCACCCTTTCAGCCGACCCGAACAGGAGGCTGATCGGCGACGACGAACATGCCTGGAGTGATGAAGGCATTTACAATTACGAAGGCGGCTGTTATGCGAAGGTTATACGCCTTTCGGCCGACAGCGAGCCCGAAATTTATGATTGTACCAAACGGTTCGGAACCATCCTTGAAAATGTGGTTTTCGATCCAACCTCCCGTAAGATCGACCTTGACGATGACCAGGTAACCGAGAACACCCGGGCCTCCTATCCGCTGGAATTCATTCCGAATGCCATTCCCGAAAAAATGGTAAAGGCGCATCCTAAGAATGTTATTTTCCTTACCTGCGATGCTCAGGGGGTTATGCCTCCCATTGCCAGGCTCGACATGAACCAGGCCATCTACCATTTTATCAGCGGTTACACTTCTAAAATTGCCGGAACTGAACTCGGCCTGGGCATTGAACCTGAGATCGCTTTCAGCGCCTGTTTTGGTGCTCCGTTCATGGTTCATCATCCGTATTTCTATGCCGACCTCCTGAAGCGGAAAATTGAAAAGCACGGCGCCAGGGTATGGCTCGTGAACACTGGCTGGGTTGGTGGAAAATTCGGTGTCGGCAAGCGTATCAGTATCCGCCATACACGAAACATGCTCAATGCTGTTCTTGATGGCGAACTTGACAATGTTGAATTCAGGAAAGATAAAGTTTTTAACTTTGAAATTCCGCTCACCTGCCCGAATGTACCGGCCGATGTACTTGATCCGTCGAATGCATGGAGTAACAAACAAGAATACTGGATGAAGTATGATGCACTGGGCTCAAGATATATTGAGAATTTCAAGGTATTCCTTGAAGGCTGCCCGGATGACATCATAAATGCAGGACCTAAAAGGCTGAGCCTCTAAACTGCAGGACAGCTTCCCTTTCTAGCACCACCCGCCCCGGAATTCCCATGAATTCCAGGACGGGTGGTGTTGTTTTACCAGTCAGGTTTTTTCCCCGACCTGTTGGACTTCCAGCATAAAAAACAGCAAGGAACGGCAAGGAATATTTTTGAGAAAAATACATCTGAAAAGTTGTATGTTATAAATATAACATTAATTTTACAATCGTAAAAAATATATCATTTTTCTGCAAGAAAGACATCAGTACGTATTAACCAACAAAACAAAACTGCCATGAGTTCACTAAAATCAAAATTTGCTGAAAAGGCTGTTCCTGTCGCAGCAGAAGTTAAAACATTATTTAAGGAACACGGGAATACTGTTATCGGACAGGTAACCATTGAGTCCGTCATTGACGGTATGAAAGGGATACCTGCTTTGCTCACGCTTACCTCAAAACTTGATTCGCAGGAAGGAATCAGGTTCAGGGGCTATTCCATTCCTGAATTGCAGGAAAAACTCCCCAAACTCACGGCAGATGATGAACCATTGCCAGAGGGCCTGTTTTACCTGATGTTACTGGGGGAACTCCCCACTGCGGAAGATGTGGCTGAGATTGGCAACGAATGGACAAAACGTGCGGTCGTACCTGAGCATGTTTTCAGGGTACTTGATGCAATGCCAATGGATTCAGCGCCCATGGCAGACTTTAGTGCCGGCATCCTTGCACTTGCCACCGAATCGAAATTCCTGCAGGCTTACAATGCCGGAATCGGAAAAAAAGACTACTGGGATCCGACCTACGAAGATGTCATGAATTTTATCGGGCAATTGCCGGTTCTTGCAGCATACATCTACCGCAAACACTATTTCAAAGGCCAGGTGATTCCTCCCGATCCAAGCCTTGACTGGTCGGCCAACCTTGCCCACATGATGGGCTATGATGACCCGGAAATTTATAAACTTTTCCGCCTCTACCTGACGATTCATGCCGATCATGAAGGCGGTAACGTTTCTGCGCATGCCACCCATCTTGTGGCTTCTGCATTGAGCAATCCTTACTATTCCTACGCTGCCGGTATGCTTGGCCTTGCCGGCCCGTTGCACGGTTATGCAAACCAGGAAGTTGTTGCATGGATCCTTGACATCCTGAAAGAAATCGGGACAGAAACGCCAACCAAACAGCAGATCCACGATTTTTGTGAAAAGACAATTGCAGCCGGGAGGGTTATCCCGGGATACGGCCACGCAGTTTTGAGAAAAACAGACCCCAGGTTTGAAGCGCAGCGTGAATTTGCATCAAAATACTGCAAAGGCGACAGTTTCATCCAGGTTGTAAATGACCTTTACGAAATCGTTCCGCCGATCTTAGGGTCACTTGGTAAAGTAAAGAATCCATGGCCGAATGTTGACGCCTATTCCGGATCGCTGTTAAGGCATTACGGCATCAATGAAGCACCATTCTACACTGTTCTCTTTGGCGTTTCCAGGGCACTGGGCGTGCTTGCTTCACTGCTGTGGGACAGGGCACTCGGTTTGCAGATTGAAAGGCCATCCTCTTATACGCTTGAATGGTTCCAGGAAAAAGCCGGCATTAGTAAATAATCTTAAAATAAATTAGTTATGAAAGTTACAGTAGTTGGCGCCGGTCTTGTAGGCGCAACATGTGCCGATTCAATTGCACATAAGGACATCGTAAAGGAAGTTGTTCTGCTTGATGTAAGGGAAAACCTTGCAGAAGGCAAAGCGCTTGACATGTGGCAGATGTCATGTGTTGACCAGTTTAACACACGCGTCCACGGTTCAACCAACGATTACAGCAAAACAGCCAATTCAGATATCGTTGTGATCACTGCAGGTATTCCAAGGAAACCCGGCATGAGCCGCGATGATTTGATTTCCATCAATGCCGACATCGTTAAAACCAGCACCGAAAATATCCTGAAGTATTCGCCGGATGCCATTATCATCATTGTTTCCAATCCGTTGGACGTAATGACCTATTGTGCATACTTAACGGCAAAAATACCTTCAACCCGGGTGTTCGGAATGGCCGGCATCCTGGATACAGCCAGGTATGGTGCCTTCCTTGCAGAAGCACTGAACTGTTCACCGAAGGATATCCAGTCAATCCTGATGGGCGGCCATGGCGACACCATGGTTCCGCTGCCAAGGTACACCACCGTGAGCGGAATCCCCGTCACTGAACTGATTGAAAAGGATAAACTTGATGCCATTGTAGAACGCACGAAAAAAGGCGGCACAGAGATCGTTAACCTGCTTGGCACCTCGGCATGGTATGCACCTGGTGTTGCAGCAGCTCAAATGGTTGAAGCCATCGTTAAAGATCAGAAACGGATCTTCCCATGCTGCGCCCTGCTCCAGGGTGAATATGGCCTGAAGGACATTTACCTTGGCGTTCCTGTTAAACTCGGCAGGAAAGGTATTGAACAGGTCATCGAGCTTAAACTGAATGATGAAGAGAAACAGTTGCTTTATGCATCGGCGAAAGCGGTACGTGAGGTAATGGATGTTCTTGACAAAATGAACGCTGCCAAATAAGCCCTTACCCGCGTTATTTCGAAAACGCACTCCCGAATCCATGATCACAATTAACCTGTGACCAAGGATTCGGGAGTGCGTTTTTTGTTGATTTTTTATAAATATGAAATATAATTGTATTTTAGCATGAATTATTCATATTAATTCCTTCGTCCCATGTCAAAAGGTAAAGTAAAGTTTTTCAATGAAAGAAAAGGATTTGGCTTCATTCTGGATGATGAAAGCCAGCAAGACGTTTTTGTTCACGTAAGCGGATTGGTGGACAAAATTCGTGAAAATGATCAGGTGTCATTTGACCTGACAGAAGACAATCGCGGTAAAAAGGCCATCAACGTTCGACGAGACTAACAAGTTCTCCCATGAATGACAAAAAAAAGAGCGAAGGGTGACTTCGCTCTTTTCATTTTATATCGCATCAACTATTTATTGAGCATCACCGGCATCACCAGCATCAGGATGTCTTCATCCTTGTTTTCGTTGTTAAGCGGTGTAAGAATCCCGGCCCTGTTGGGTGCCGACATTTCCAGGCTGATTTCTTCAGTTTCAATGTTGCTTAACATTTCAAGCAGGAATTTTGAATTGAATCCTATTTCCATGTCTTCGCCATTGTAAGAACAGGAGAGCCGCTCCTTGGCCTCGTTTGAAAAATCAATATCCTCGGCACTGAGAATCAACTCCTGTCCTGAAACTTTAAACCTGATCTGGTGTGTTGACTGGTTTGCAAAAATGGCCACACGCCTGATTGAATTCAGCAGGGCATGACGGTCAATCGTGAGTTTATTCGGATTTTCCTTGGGGATGACTGCATCGTAGTTGGGATATTTGCCGTCAATCAACCGGCAGATAAGATGGATGTTGGAGAAGGAAAAGAATGCATTGGTCTTATTGTATTCAATGGTTACCGTAACATCCTGGTTTGACAGGATATTTTTCAGCAGGTTCATCGGTTTTTTAGGAAGAATGAAGGATGCTGAATCGGGTGATTTGAGATCCATTCGTTTGTACTTGACCAGTTTATGGGCATCTGTTGCAACAAAGGTGACATCATCCGGTGAGAGTTCACAAAATACCCCGGAAAGTACGAGCCTCAATTCGTCATTTCCTGTGGCAAACAACGTTTTATTGATGGCCTGCGACATTAGTTTTGAATCCAGCGTAATTGCAGTTGTATCTTCAAGTGATGGAGTGCGTGGATACTCATCGCTCTTGTGCCCTGAGAGTTTATATTTTCCTTCACCTGCCGAAATCTCAATCATCAACGTGTCGGGGTTGATGGAAAAAGCAACCGGGATATCAGGGAAAGTCTTTAACGTTTCAACGAGGATTTTCGCCGGAATGGCAATCGCTCCGCTCTCTTCTGCCTTATCGGGCCTGATGGTAACACGCATCGTGGTTTCAAGATCAGAGGAGGTAATCGTCAGCGATTCATCTTTGAGTTCAAAAAGAAAATCATCCAGGATGGGCAGCGTGTTATTTGTGTTGATCACACCCAGGATGGCCTGCAGGTTTTTTAGTAGTGACGTACTGGAAATGATAAATTTCATGGTAGTTTGATTTATTAAAATTGTTCCAAATATACGATAAAAAATTATCGTTTGGTTTTATTTATACTCAGTTTAAGTTATCCTCCCTGTTCTTTTTCCTCCGGAAATCAAATTTCTTTTCTTCCCCGTGCAGTAGCCTGACGATGTTTTTCCGGTGGGTTGCAGGGATGAATATTGCAACGACGATGGAGAGCCCGACCAGCCCCGGATGACGTACCCCGAGGATGAAAAAAACCACCAGGGGAAAGGCAATTGATGCAAGGATGGATGACAATGAAACATAATGGGTTACAGCAAGTACCAGGATAAAGACCACCAATACAAGCAGGATGGCCAGGGGGAACAATGAAATGCCTGCACCGGCAATCGTTCCAACACCCTTTCCTCCCTTAAATCCCGCAAACACAGGAAATACATGTCCAAGCACAGCAGCAAGGGCCATCCCTATTCTGACATAGATCATCATTTCAGCGGAGAGCCCCGGCACAGGAAGCCATACAGCAAACTGAACTGCAATCCAGCCTTTGAATACATCAAACAGCAACACGGGGATTCCGGCTTTATAACCCAACACCCTGATGACATTGGTGGCACCGGCATTGCCGCTTCCATGTTCCCGAACATCAATGCCGTAAATCAGCTTGCCAACCCATAAAGCCGAAGCGAGTGAACCAAGCAGGTAGGCAACCAGAACTTCAAGCAGTATGTAGAAAACCGTCATCGTTAGTGAATTTGAGATTACCTTGTTTCAGCGTGCAAAGTAATAAAAAATCCGGTTAACTATTCTGAATCGTTTGACTGATATTTCCGAAGGAAGTCACGTTTCTTACGTTCCGTTGCCAGTGTATAGGAATAACCCTTTGCAAGATTGCCAACCCGTTTCTGTTCGGAGCGCGACTGCACGTCTTCACGGAGCATATCGTTGAACGACAGATCAGACGAGAGGGCCTGCATAACCTTGTTGCGGTAGTTAAAGAAAAACCAGTCGTTTGGCGACAGTTCAAGGTAGATTGTAAAATCATCGCCTGTGCGTTTTTTGCTGAATTCAATAATTCCCCTGGCATACCGGTTAACCTGGTTTTTCCCCACATTGGCGATTCCGATGCTGCCATGGGAGACATAGGCACGTGCTGTTGAATCCCATTTCATCGTAATATCAGCAAGGAACAGTGAACGCTCCAGGGCTTCAGGGAACTTTTTGTATTTCCCGAGCAGCGCCAGTTCGTTTTTAAGCTTCTCAAAGTCCTGCTTTTCCACCAGATTCTCCACTGCAAGTGCATACGGTGTACTCATCAGTTTCACACCGGGCATATTCACTGATTCCAGCTGGGTGCTGAACCGCTGCAATCCGCGCACCGAGAATGGAAAATTAAGGGCCATGGCACAGTGCAGACGGATAGAATCGGGTAAAATGAAGTAGTCAAGAACACCGAAATTTTCCATTTTCAGCGCTTCCGACTTGAGGCTCAGGCCCAGTTTACCCTCACCACGCATCATGCAGGTAACGGTATTGAGGGAGATATAATTTCCGTTCAGTGAAACATCTTTGAGCTTTTCGGGCCGCGCCACGCGGAATTCAGAGGCTGTGAGGTTGTATTCCATGAGACCTTCCGCGGTGATCATCGTACTGTCGTTGACACTGATCTTACGCCTGAAAAATGACGGACTGATCCTGTTCTCCGTATTAAAAAACATCAGTCCAAGGTTTATCGGGTCGCCATTGATATTCTTTAACGGCAATACAACCGGGATTTGCACATGTTCAGGATCAATCAGACTGGTGAACTTCACCCATTCCGGCCTCACCTGGAAGCAGTCTGTAATGGGATGGAAACCACCCTTGAAAAGAAGTTTTTGCTCTGCAGCATGCATCACAATGCCACCCCGGAAAGCAAATTCAGGACTAAGTACAAATCCGGCCGAGTCGCTTACACTTCCCTCGGCCACTGTTTGCAGGGAAGAGTCAACATAGATCCTGTTAAAATGGATCTGTTCCCTTTCGCCCGTCCTTTCCCGGTAATCATAATCGCCGAGGGCTGTATAGTTCGTCCTTGAAGCAATGGAAACTTCTGCATTGTAAAACTGGTGAAACCGCGATTTGGTATTCGCAATGATAATGGCATGCTTTAATCCCTGCATGACTGCATCCTTGAGAATCATCACTTTCCCTGAATCGGGATAAACCGCTGCATCTGCCACTTTGATGATCTTCACATCCTGGGCGTTGATCACGTTGGTACGCAGATTATACCGGGCCTTTGCTGCAAAAAACTGAAGTGAATCCTGCAAAGGGTGAACCGAAATGAATTCCGAGCCTGTGTTGCCCAGGTCAATATATTGTGCCAGGCTTAATGAATCGGGCAACTGCTTCCTGCTCTGTTCGTTCGACAGCAGGATCTCTTCACTGTCGATCAGCCAGTCAAACCGGTCCATGGAACACACATATTTATTGATCGGAAACTCCACTTTTGAAATTCCGACATTTGATTTAAACTCACCCTTCCGTTTGTCGAAGTCAAAATGAGTCTGGTAGTTTTTTGTGGAAATGGTCAGGTCGGCCAGGTCATAGGATTTGATCCTGAAATTGGCAATAAGGGCATCGTACGCCCTTCTTCGGAACTGAAAACCCTTTGAATCCATTTCAGCATCCTTGATCCTGACGGTACCGTTGCCACTCAGCAGGTGTGGCGTAAAAGCAAGTCTGCCGCTGAACGTAGACTGGTTGTTGTACATGGCCAGGTCCTTGGTGGTACTGTTGATCACAAGTGAGTCCTTGTAAGGAAGCCAGAACTGTTGCACCGAATCGCCATGAACTGCAGGAAATTCGGCAGCTCCCTCAACCTCGGTCATGTCAAACTGCTTTGCCAGTGTCCGCATGGAGTCGGGCAGGAAAATAAAATCTTTGGAGGATGTTGTTGAATTCAGATAACGCAGGGTACCGTCACCACGAAGTCCGCGGTTACTCAGGTCAATACTGGCAACAAACTGTCCTTTACCTCCATAAACGGGCATCCCGGTGGTATCGGTGCTTTTCACAAGGCCAAGTGAGTTGTCAGGCCTGACTTTCAGTGGCTCGGTGATTTCGGGAAAAATGCCGGCGGTGGTAAGCGATCCTGTGAATTTCAAACTGTCGGTAGCCTGTTGATCCAGACTCTTGATGGTAAACGGATTGACCTGGTAGAAAAAGCTCTCTTTCGGATACATCCCCTTTTGTATGGAGCCCTTGTTCCAGTTGACAAATGCATTGTTCCTGTTTGTAAAGGTCGGATACTGGGGCAGCATTTTCAACCCGGATTTATTAGCCGGGTCATCAATAAAAAGCGTTCCGCTCAGGTTCGTGATAGCGGTATTCACCTTCACAAGCGGATATATTCCCTTTTTGGGATCAAAGGTTTTGCTTTTCACATAAAACAGCATGGAATCCACCTGCGGCAGGTTAAGCCTGAACTTGTCATATTCGAATGAACAATCCTGTGCATGAAAATCAAACAAGCCGGCTTCAATCTTACCGCTGAAGACGAAGTTCCGGTTCTTTTTCATGATCAGTTCTGCATTCTTTGGGTAGACCTGCACCTGTTGTGAATCGCTCAGCACCACCATCCGGATACCCTGAAGTTTCAGGTCAAAAGAATCGAGGCTGAGCACCCCATTTGCATCGTTGTTCACAACGGAATTGAAATAGATCACATCATAATCTGCCTTTCCTGCCTGGGCATTCACATAATCAACCAGTTTGTTGTTGGCATGGGCAGTTTTCGAGTCGGCATTGTAAACCAGGAAACCCCGGTTTGAAAGGGTGATCAACTGTGCTTCAACCTGTTCAATCGGTTTTTTCATAAAGGCAGTAACCTCATCCAGGGTAAAATCCCTAGACTTACGCCTGTCAATCATCGTTTTAAGCAGGTTCAGCGGGTTTACCTCATCAATCCCTTTCAGTCGGTCGTACCGGTGTTCGGAGTAGTAACTGCTTGATTCAAAAACCGCCTTGCTTTCCTTGTTCGGTCCTTTCATCATCTGGAACTGTATGATAGGGCCACCCACGATCCAGTAAAGTGCTTCGCAGTATATTTCAATCTGGTGATATGAATCAAACCACGGGCTGACATTGGTAATCCGCTCATCTTTGTTCAGTGAAAGCTCCTTTTTCTCATCAATGTACTTGAACTGCAACCCGGGATGAAAGATAGAATCATTGTCATAATAGATTGTAATGGAGGCCATTCCGGAATTCATCCTGTCGGAACGGATCACAAAGGTTTTTGACCTCGCTACGACAAAGTCCTTGCCATCTTTCTTGAAGAAAAGACATGCATCGGAGGATTCCCCACCCGAACCGATGATGCGGCTCCCTTCTATGGCAAAACCACCCAGGTAATCAATGTTGTTGAACAGACTTTTGATGCCAATCTTTTTATCATAGGAATAGAACCTGGGATATGATGCCTTTTCCTCCGTCACATCTGAAAGGACCTTATCGGAAAAATGTCCCGGAATCGGAGCCGGGAAGTATTTTTTGTGGGTAAAATTAACTGAATCCGCAGAGAAGTTTGAAAACCGCATCTGGATGTCGTAGCGGTTCAGTGTGGCAAAAATCCTGTCGGGATCTTCGCCTGCACGCTTCCAGTTAACGAGGCCGTTCTGCCCTTTCCATGCTGCGGTGAGCGGGTAAAACCGGCCTTTGGTGCCAAAGATCTTCAGGCTGTCGTCGTTGGCATAGCATACCAGGTCCGACTTCTCAAATTCAATCAACGGCACCGTGTCAAAAGAAAAACGGTAAACGGGATGCAGCATCTTCCATGCAGTTGTGGGTGATTTGAACACATAATCCCCGGCAAAGAGGTTTGTGGTCACATCAAGGAAAGTGGCAAACTTCCTGCTGTTTTTGTCAATGATGAGTTTTTTGAGGATATCCGACCAGGGTGCAAAATAGGAGTCGGGCTGGTGACTGTTGGCAAAAACATTGAGGGCATTGACATAGTTGAAAAAATCAGGATAGGGCCGGATCTTTTTTTTCACCATCTCGTTGAAAATGCCATAGATGATCTTCTTTTGATCGGGGCCGAATTTCTCCTGGTTCCACTTCTGAACAAACTCTTCCATGAACGGGGCGATGGTTTTCTTTTCATTGTCGGACAAGTTAAAGAAGATCCCGTTCAGTTCACCTACGAATTTTGTTGAATCGCCCGAGAACCACACTGACTTCTGCGCATGGGAAAACAGCGCCAGACAGGCGAAAACAAACGCAAGCAAGTACTTTATCCGGTCATTGGCTGCATCTCTCATTTTACAAATCTGGCGCCCACCCAACGGTTATCTGATTTATGTGCAGCGTACTCCAGTCCTGATTTACGGCAGGCATCTGTGATTTGCTCAAGATCCTCTTCATAGAAACCACTCAGGAGCAGCGTACCTCCTGAATGGAGGTGGCCTGCATAGGCTGGAATATCCTCCAGCAAAACATTCCTGTTGATGTTGGCAATGATAATGTCAAATCCCCCGCCCGGAATGGTTTCTGCTCCACCCATTAAGACGGTGACTTCGCTGGCATCGTTCTTTACCATGTTGTCGAGTGCGTTGGAATAGGCCCATTCGTCGTTGTCGATAGCAATCACCCCTGCCGCGTGCATCTTATGCGCGAGAATGGCAATCACGCCTGTTCCGCAGCCCATATCAAGCACCCGTTTCCCATTTACCGTCTCCGTCATCAGGAGTTCAAGCATCAGCGATGTTGTTTCGTGGTGGGCCGTTCCAAATGACATGCGCGGTTCAATGATTATTTCATACGGAAGGTCGGTTGCAGGTGCATGAAAAGGTGCACGCACCCTGCATTTCCCGGCGATAACCACCGATTCATAGGCACTTTCCCACAGGGCGTTCCAGTTCTGGGCAGCAATTCGGCCAACAGTGTATTTCAACCCGTGCTCAACGCAAATTTGATCCAGGTACCCGATAACAGGCTCTTCCCGGTAATTGTCTACACTGACATAGCACTGGATGCCGGATTCCGTCTCCGTAAAACTCTCAAAGCCAAGTTCGGCAAGTTCGGCGATAGCTATCTCCGGTTCAAAACCGGTAAAGTTGGTGATGCTGATTTCGATATAATCCATGGTCAGAAGGATGTTGCAATCTGAATGAACTCATCTGTTTTAAGGGATGCTCCTCCGATTAACCCGCCATCAACATCCGGCTGTGAAAAAAGCTCCCGGGCATTCTTCCCGTTGCAGCTCCCGCCGTATAAAATGGTGGTTCCGGCGGCGGTTTTTTCATCATATTTCTTTGAAATCAGTCCCCTGATGAAAGCATGCATTTCCTGCGCCTGTTCCTTGGTGGCAGTAACCCCTGTTCCAATCGCCCATACCGGTTCGTATGCTATAACGACATTTTTGAATGCTTCAACAGGAAGGTGAAATAACGATTCCTCCACCTGCTGCTTCACCACTTCAAAATGTTTGTTTGACTCCCGTTCGGGCAGGACTTCGCCGCAACAGAAAATTGGCGTGATTTTGTGCCTGAGAAGTGCATCTGCTTTACGTTGCAGGAATTCATTCGACTCCTGGAAATATTTGCGGCGTTCGGAATGGCCGATGATGCAATAAGATACCTCCAGTTGTTTCAGCATCAATGGACTGATTTCCCCGGTAAATGCCCCTGAATCCTCGGGATATATATTCTGTGCGCCGACTTTGAAATTGGATTCAAAGGCAACATCCATGGCCATTTCAAGATAGATTGCAGGAGGGCAAAGCACGATTTCGGCTCCTTTCAGATCAACTTCATCAAGTGCATCAGCAATGTCAGTGATCAGGATTTCTGCTTCGGAGAAGGTTTTATTCATTTTCCAGTTTCCGGCGACTATTTTTTTTCTCATTGTTGGGTGTTTTTGTTAAGGGTTAGGGGGTTAGGTTATTGGTGGACGGGCGGACGGGCGGACAGGCTGATGAGCGGACTAGTGGACAGGCGGACAGGTGGCTTGGCCGAACTCGGGGACAAAAGAATAGAGGAATAAAATGTTTTCATTAACTAATAATCTAACGTATAATATCTGTTTTCATTGTGCCTTGAAGCACATTAACACGTCCGCCTCTCCACTTGTCCACCTATCCGCCTGTCCGCTTGTCCGCTCGTCCACCTGTCCACTTGTCCGCCTGTCCATTAGTCCGCTCGTCCACCTGTCCACTTGTCCGCCTGTCCATTAGTCCGCCCGTCCGCCTGTCCACTTGTCCGCCCGTCCGCTTGTCCACTTGTCCGCCTGTCCACTTGTCCGCCTGTCCGCCTGTCACTGCAACCTTATCCTCGGATCCAGCAACCCATAAATTATATCCACAAAAAAATTAATGGCAATAAGAATGATGGAGATGAACAACACTGCGCCCATAACCACCGGGAAATCATATTTATCGAGGGCGTTTACGATAACCACACCAATACCTTTCCAGTCAAACACATATTCAACAAACACGGCGCCTGCGAGCAGTGAAGCAAGCCAGCCCGAAACCGCGGTCACCACCGGGTTCAGTGCATTCTTCAGGGCGTGTTTCATGATCACCCTTGTTTTGCTGAGGCCTTTGGCCCGTGCGGTGCGGATGTAGTCTTGTGTCATCACCTCGAGCAATGAATTCCGGGTTAATTCTACTATAATGGCAAGGGGACGTATGCCCAGTGTGATCGCAGGGAGGATCAGATTTTTTATTTCCAGGAATGACCCACGGCCGAAATCATCCACCCCATAGAGGCTTCCGGTCATATTAAGGCCGGTATACCTTACAAGAAGAAACGCAAATATCCAGGCATTCAGAATGGCCACGAAGAAGGAGGGCAATGACATGCCCAGAACTGAAAAAACGAGGGCAATGCGATCAACAAAGCTGTTCCGGTAAATGGCGCAGACCAGGCCGCCTGCGATACCGATCACGATGGCGAACGCCATGGCAACAAGGGCGAGAATAATGGTATTTATAAAACCCTCTGAAAGGATGTCGGCGACACTCCGTTTCGACTGGTAGGATCGCCTCAGGTAAGGTGCCTTCAGCACCAGCGATGATCCACTGATAGAAACCAATTTAAGTGTATGGCCATATTTCAATGGATCAAGAAACCAAAAACTTGCGGGCTCAGAGGTATTGTGCAGTGAAACCGGCGACAGGTCATTCAGGTAATTGAGGAACTGAACCGACAATGACCTGTCCCTTCCTAGGTCTTTGTTGATGGCCGCAACCGAGGCACTGTCGGCACGCTGCCCGAGCATCATGCGCGCCGGATCGCCGGGAAGTACATTAAACAGGAAAAACACTACAACGATCACTCCGAAAAGAACAAGAAGGCCGTACCAGAAACGCTTAAAGATAAAATGTCCCATTACGGCAAAATTACAAATTACAACTTACCATTCATGGGTTCAGGAACAGAAAAACTGAAATGGCAGGCTGTGGAAGGTTATTTTTTTAAGTACTTTCCCTTCAGTTCGTCATAGGAAGGAAAATCGCGGAAGCCCCACTTTTCAATCACAATTCCGTTCTTTATTAATACAAGGCCCGGGTTGGAACGCACCATCGTTTTCAAAACAACATCATCGGAATTGTAATAGTCAAAAGCTGTTCCGGTTTCCATCCTGAATTTTTTAATTTCCGCCGGAAGCGTGTTTGTGAGGCAAATGAATGAATAACCGTCCATCATGGCCTTTTTAAACAGGGGAAGGATTTTGTTAAAGCCTCCCCTGTCGGCTTTTGACAGGTCGTATGAAACAAGAATAAACTGGTAATCAGGATTATCGAGCACGCTGGAGGTATAATCACCTCCGAACTGGTCTTCAACCTTAAGGATCAGTCCCTGGTTTTTATTGGGGTCAACCACACGCTGGCTGGTAAAGATCCAGTCGGCAAGCCATATTGAATCGTTCCATGGATAATTCGGTGAAATATATTCCTTCTCCTCCCCTGTTTTCTTGTTTTTATAGGTAACGTAAAATGTAACCGGGAGTGTTTCTGTCTTATTCACCTGGTTTCCCACCTTCCATCCCATAAAATCCATGAGCGGTAAATGCCGGTAACAATATACCGACATGGAACCAAATCCCAGCGCAATGAGCAACAGTACCGCAAAACCTGTGTTTGAAGAGAGAAGGCTGCGATACTTCTTCCGCCACATGAAAATGGGAAGGACCATCCCCATGAGGACAATATTTTTCAGGAAAGTCTGTACATTGGTAATTTTCAGGGCATCACCAAAACAACCGCAGTCGGGAACAATATTGTAAACGGCATCAAAGAAGGTAAGGATCGTAAAAAACATCATCATCGGCACCAGAACCCAGACAGTTTTTTTAATCCACAGGTTAAACAACAGGCTTACACCGATGGAGAATTCCAATACACAAAGAAAAATTGTCAGGTAGAGACTGAAGGGAATGAATGAAGGGATATTAAAGGCAATAAAATAATCCTCCATCCGGTAAACCGTCCCAAGCGGATCAATTCCTTTTACAAATCCCGAAAAAACAAATACAATTCCAACGAGTATACGGAAGCTGATTCTAAGAATTTTCATAATCCTTCTATTAAAACTAGAGCGTGCAGATTAAAATAATGGCGACAAGAAATTCAGTTGCTAAAATTAAGAATATTTAAAGGTTCGTATGGTGAATTCAGCGGTGATTTTAACAAAGAATTAACATGTTAGTGAAACAGCCATGCTGAAGTTCTGTTGAATCTGGTTCCAATTCTAGCAAATGGGAGAATTGCCCCTTTGTTCTCATGCCAACAACAACTGCAAAACACTCATTATCAGCATAATTATTATTTCGTACTCCCAGAGGGGCAAGTATTTGTTAAAAAATGTTAATTTCTAAACCATCGGTTTCAATCAGCAACATCTTTGTTTGGAATTATTCGTAAATTTAATTTACGATTTTTCATCTTCAAACAATAAAACAGGTAGTACAAATTAACTTAAGACCCATATTGTCACCCCATTCAATTCCGGCTGAGAAATTAGGAATATAAGAAGCCCTCTTATATCTTTGTGCCAAACATTCGTCTACTGAATCGTATATATTTATAGTTTGTAGGTGTGACTGTTGAGGGCATCCCATTTTACTGCTGGCGGCCCGGTACAGTTTATTGACAGTTACATAAAATTCAACGATCCTTTAATACAACAGATAATGACAGGAAAAATAAGGAAAGCGGCAATCATGGTATTTCTCCCTGCATGTTTAATCCTTCAGTTCTTTTCATTGTTATCCGTTGCTCAGAATGCCCCGGTAACAACCATAGCAACTGTTGGAAATGCGCAGCCGGGACAGGTTTCCGTTCCCATCACCGTTACAGGATTTACCAACATCGGAGCCTGTTCACTGAGTTTTGATTACCAGTATGCAGGATTGCACTTTTCATCGGGATCGCCCAACCCTCTCCTTGCAGGATTTGCCATCGGGGATCAGGACCTTGGAAACGGCAAGCACCGCATTACCATGGGCTGGTTTGGCAATGGAATCTCCCTGGCAAACGGAACAGCGATTATGACAGTGACATTTAACCTGATCAGTGGGATCACTGCCCTGGAATTCTATGACAACGGCCCTTCATGCGAGTATGCTGATGCCAACTACAATGTGCTTGAAGATATCCCTCAAAGCACATACTATATCAACGGGATGGTTTGCACCGGGATGGGCAATCCCGGAACCATAACCGGAGCATCATCCCTGTGTGCAGGAACAACAGGCATAACCTACAGTGTTTCCCCGCTGACCAATGCAACCAGCTACATCTGGAGCGTGCCTCCCGGTGCAACAATTATTACGGGGAACAACACCAATGCCATCACGGTAGATTATTCAACAGTTGCGTCGTCAGGAAATGTTTCCGTTAACGGTGTCAATGTGTGCGGGAATGGCCCATCATCGCAACTTGCAGTAACCGTGAATCCTTTGCCTGTTGCCAGTGCCGGTAACGATATCACAATCCCTTTTGGCACCAGTACCACCCTTCATGCAGCTTCGGGCGGGAGCGGTTCATACAATTATCACTGGTCGCCTGAAGCGCTGCTCGTTAACCCGAACCTGCAGAATCCGCAGACTGTCAACCTGACCGTTACCAGTGTGTTTTCACTGAAAGTAACCGACCAGGTTTCCCTTTGTCAGAATAGCGATGATGTTATTGTGGCCATTTCCGGTGGCCCTTTGAATTCAAACCCGATATCCGTCCCTTCGTTTATCTGCAGGGGAACACCATCGCAACTGTTTGCCAATGCAGGCGGAGGATCAGGATCATATACCTATACATGGACCTGTACCCCTGCAGGGACACCCCCGTGGACCTCCTCCCTGGCCAACCCGGTCGTAACACCCGATTCCACAAAGACCTACCACCTTTCCATTTCAGACGGGTTCAACACCACATCGGGAAACACACAACTCACTGTTTTTCAACTGCCTTCGGCGACCATCCATGGTGGTGATACCTTATGTGGGACGGGAACTTCCACGATACTTACAGTTGACCTGACAGGCACTCCTCCCTGGACATTTTATTATTCAAACGGCATAAATACCTGGTATGTTCCTTCGGTAACCGGAACCCCCTACCAGATAACTGCTTCGGAAGCTGGCAATTACACTGTTCTTACAGTCACGGATGATCATTGCACCGGGACTACATCAGGTTCAGCTGCTGTGGCATTGTTCCCCGTTCCGCCCACCCCCGTCATCTCCGTCAACGGTACGCAGCTTGCTTCTACGGGTTGCTGCGGGAATCAATGGTACAAAGAGGGGATTGCCATCCCCGGTGCAACGGGTCAGAGCTACGATCCTGTAGTTACAGCTCACTATTACACCATCGTTACCGTAAACGGGTGTGTTTCAGAACCATCCAATACTGTTTACTACCTCATGACAGGTATCGGGCAACAGGAAAATTCCGGTTTCTATCTTGAACCGAACCCTGTAAGCCGTTTTGTGACAATTAAAACCAGGTCGCTCAAACAATTCGCAGGGGAAATTCGTATCTGTTCCATTTCCGGACAAACAGAAGCAGTTTACCCGATCAATGAAGTGATTGAACCAAATGGCATCAGGATAAACATTGAACAATTGAGCCGTGGCATGCACTTCCTGGAAGTCAACACATTGCAGGGGAAAACCGTAATTAAATTAGTAAAACAATAGCACCGCAACGTCAGCGCCGGTTAAGATGAATGTTACCGGCGTGGTACCAACCACCAGTAAAAAAACCCGGGAAGCCGGCTTTGATAAGCCAGACTTCCCGGGTTTTTATTTTCCGGTAAAATATACAGGAAATTTATCCCTGTTTGCTGCTGCGCTTACGATCAATTTCGTCGAGCAGAATCTTACGCAACCTGATGGACTTAGGGGTAACTTCAACATATTCGTCGCCCTTGATGTATTCCATCGCCTCTTCAAGCGAAAACTTGGTGGCAGGATAGATGACCGCTTTGTCGTCGGAACCGGAGGCGCGAACATTGGACAGTTTCTTCGTCTTGTTCACGTTGATCACGATATCGTCGCTCCGGGTGCTCTCACCAATTACCTGGCCGTTGTACACATCTTCAAAAGGCTCAATGAAAAACTTGCCGCGGTCCTGAAGTTTGTCAATCGCGTATGTTATTGCTAATCCTGTATACATGGAAATGAGCGATCCGTTGTTTCTGCCGGGGAGGTCGCCCTTCCAGGGCTGGTATGCCTTAAACCTGTGTGCCATTACAGCCTCACCTTCTGTGGCCGTGAGAACGGGGTTGCGTAAACCGATCAGTCCGCGGGCAGGGATATCAAACTCAAGGATTACCCTGTCACGTTTATGTTCCATGTGAACCATGTCACCTTTTCGCCTGCTTACGAGCTCAATTACTTTCCCGGCAAATGGCTCGGGAACCTGGACTTTCAGCAATTCAACGGGCTCGCAACGCTGTCCGTCAACATCTTTGGTAAGGATCTGGGGCTGTCCAAGCTGGAATTCATAGCCTTCCCGGCGCATGGTTTCAACAAGGATGGCCAGGTGGAGTATCCCGCGGCCAAAAACCTGGAAACGGTCGGGCGAATCCATCTCCTCCACGCGCAGGGCGAGGTTCTTCTCCGTTTCTTTAAAGAGCCTTTCGCGGATGTGCCTGGAGGTAACAAAAGTACCTTCTTTCCCGGCAAACGGGGAGTTGTTGATCGTAAACAACATGCTCATCGTAGGTTCATCCACGCTGATCGGGGCCATTCCTTCCGGATTTTCAAAATCGCAGATGGTGTCGCCGATGTCAAAGTTTTCAGGCCCCAGGATGGCACAGATCTCTCCGGCAGAAACTTCAAATTTAACTTTCTCTTTGCTGAGGCCTTCAAAAAGGTAAAGCTCCTTAATGACTGATTTCACAACAGTGCGGTCATTTTTAACAAGGCAGATCGGCATACCTGCCTTCACTGAACCCCTGCTGATACGACCTACGGCAATTCTTCCGACATAGGATGAATAGTCAAGGGAGCTGATCTGCATCTGCAGCGAACCGGGTAATTGCTGCGGGGCCGGAATGTGTTCAATGATCTGGTCGAGCAAATAACTTACATCGGTGGTTTCATTGCGCCAGTCGTCCGACATCCAGCCGTTTTTTGAAGAACCATAAACAGTTGGGAAATTGAGCTGATCTTCGCTGGCATCCAGGCTGAACATCAGGTCAAACATTGCTTCATGCACCTCGTCGGGGGAGCAGTTCGGTTTGTCAACCTTATTAATGACAACGATGGGCTTCTTTCCGAGTTCAAGTGCCTTCTGCAAAACAAACCGGGTTTGGGGCATGGGCCCTTCAAATGCATCGACCAGGATCAGCACGCCATCGGCCATGTTGAGCACCCGTTCAACCTCACCGCCGAAATCACTGTGGCCGGGGGTATCAATAATGTTAATTTTAATTCCTTTGTATCTAACTGATACATTCTTTGACAGAATGGTGATCCCACGCTCACGCTCCAGGTCGTTTGAGTCAAGGATGAGTTCCCCCATCTCCTGGTTGTCGCGGAACAGCCGCACCTGGTGTAAAATCCGGTCGACCAGGGTTGTTTTACCGTGGTCAACGTGGGCAATTATCGCGATATTTCTGATATCCTGCATGTTATAATTTTGTGTTGGGTATTTGAAATGGTTTGCAAAGGTACGGTAAATATCAACACACCAAACATTTGATGATTGAACGATTACGTATCTTTACCCGATGAAAGTGAACATCATCGGTGCCGGGGTGGCGGGGTTATCTGTAGGCTGTTACCTGCAAATGAACGGGTTTGAAACGACGATTTTTGAAAAACACGACACCTGTGGCGGACTGTGTACAAGCTGGCAACGGAACGGTTTTACCTTTGAAAGCGGACTGCAATGGCTGCTTGGTTCAGGAAAAAGTAATCCGTTTTTTCAACTCTGGTCGGAACTGATCAATATGGATTCCGTCCGGTTTGTCCATCATGAGATCCGGATGGAGATTGAGGTAAAATCGTCGCGGGATATACACGGGGGCAATGTTTTTCACCTTTATACCAACCTGGCAAGGCTTGAAAATTATATGATCACCATCGCCCCGGAGGATGAAATACAGATCAGGAAACTCATCCGGGTAATGCGTAAGATCCAGTCCTATGAGATCCCCCCCATGATCAAAACAGTTCCCGGCCTGCTTCCATGGTATAAAAAGATGGGTTACATCAGATATCTGCCCCTGCTGATGTTCCTCAACAGGATAAAACATGAAACCAATTTCACGTTCGCAGGTAAGCTGAAAAACCCCTTCCTGAAAGAGGCCTTCAAACTGTTGTTTGACGGTGATGACCTGCCTTTGCTGATCATCACCATGCCCCTGGCCTTCAGCGACCTGAAGGGTACCGGCTACCCCATTGGAGGGTCAGCCGGATTCGTTGGCCAACTGGAGCAGAAGTACCTCGCACTGGGAGGAACCGCAAGGTACCGCTGCGACGTTGATAAAATTGTTGTTGTCAATGACCGTGCGACCGGGATAAAATTGAAAAGTGGTGAAAACATCCCGGCCGACATCACCATCTCGGCAGCCGACTGGCATTCAACACTCTTCAGTGCGCTGGATGGGAATTACGTTAACAAAACGATCCTGCAGCTTAAAGAACAACAGATACTTAAAGTTTACTATTCCGTTTTTATGGTATCACTTGGCGTCAATGCAACGTTTTCAGACCAGCCGCATTTCCAGCGGTTCCCGCTTGACCAGCCGCTTGTATCTCCGGATGAAACCAGGTATGAACGCATGGAGGCACACATCAACAATTATGATCCGACCCTGGCTCCCGACGGAAAAACCGCGATCTCTTTCAGCTTCTATACCAAAAATGCCGCTTTCTGGATAAACCTCCGCAGAACAGACTACGCTGCTTATCACAAGAATAAAGAAAGAT
Source organism: uncultured Bacteroidales bacterium (assembly GCA_903959905.1). GTDB lineage: Bacteria > Bacteroidota > Bacteroidia > Bacteroidales > FEN-979 > CAIVAT01. The sequence continues at coordinate 45,287 of CAJBYO010000013.1, read as the reverse complement.
TTGCGCAAATAATCATTGATTGTGCCTGCCAGCGATTTAAAGGACTGAAAGAACAGATAGAAGTAGTCGACGTTGCTACGCCCGCAACCTTCCATCGGTACACCGGTAACCGGAACGGCAGCGTGCAGGGATGGCTTCCGGGGAAGAACATCATTGCACAATCCCCTGTAAAAAGCGAATTGCCAGGACTAAAAGGGTTCTATTTCATCGGTCACTGGACCATCCCGGGTGGCGGCTTGCCGGTTGCCATTAAATCGGCCCGGGATACAGCCCAGGTAATTTGCAACAGGTATAAAGTTCCTTTTAAAATCACGGCTGATTGAATCACATCAGTCCGGCATTTTTCAGAATCTCCCTGAGTTTTGGCTGATGTTCCGCGAAGTCGCGGAGGGCGTTGAGTGTTTTAAGGTTCTCCCTCTTTACAGGAGCCAATGCCAGCTTACGATCCCAGAATGCAAAACCAAATACGCTGACCATCATCGTTGTAAAAACACCGATAATGCCCCATAAAAAGTTAAAAAGCTGGTCGAAACGTGCATTCATTTCCGAACGGAATCCGGCAAACTGCTTGTCAACCGCTTCAAACCGGGAATTAATTTCCGTTTTAACTGCTTCAACTTTTTGCTCGGTTCTGATGATCCTGTCGCGATCATCCAGTGTAAATGGTATCTCTTTTGATTGCGTCGCCCCTATTGAAGGCAATGCCAGGAGGAAAAACAAAATAATTTTCTGTAGTGTTTTCATGGTACTTCAGGATTAAGTTTTGATGCTTAATCGGGGTTGATATACAAAGGTAATACAGAAAACGGTAAAAGTTTTCAACAACCTTACTTTTTCAACCCGCTGAACACGTTGCTGTCTATCATCTGCTGAAAAAAATCCACAATGGAAACCTCCACCGGCCGGTATTTCATGCCAAGTTCACGGATGCTCTTGGCATTGTCGACCCGCCATGGAAAGCCAACATTCAACCAGATCATTTTACGTTTGAAACCGGCTGCCGGTGCAATCAGCCAGACCAGGAGTTTTGGAAGAACTTTCGCCGGAAAGGGAAACGCAGCCCCATATTTTTTCTTCAGAATGGATGCAAGCGTAATAAAATCTGAATTTTCCGCCGAAATGATATGCCGACCCTGCGCTTCAGGTTTGAACCCTGCCATGACATGGGCTTCAGCCACATCCCTTACATCAACAACACCGATAGAGAAATCAGGCACACCTGATTTCATGCTGCCATCCCCCATTTGCTTCACCAGGTTGAAGCTTTCCGAGGTTGAGTCGGGACGGATGCCGGGGCCGATCACAAACGACGGGTTGATCACAACCAGGTCCCACCGGCTTTGCGCTTTATTTATATCCCAAGCCGCCTGCTCAGCAACTGTCTTGGAAAAGGAGTATGCCTGGTGGTTAACGGTTGATGTCACATTCCATTGAGCTTCCGTTGCTATTCCATTGGGGTAGCCCAGGCAATCTTTTGCATCACCGATGATGGCGGCGCAACTGCTGGTCAGCACCACCCGTTTAACTGAGCCGGTGCGACCGACAGAGCCAAGTACATTCCTGGTGCCGGTCAGGGCCGGGTCAACAAGATCCTTCTGGGCATCTTTGATTTTACTGGTAAAAGGTGACGCGGTATGAAATACGAGTTCACAGTCCTTCATGGCTGCATCATAGGCGCCATCAGAAAGAAGATCTGCCTTAAAATAAACGATGCTGCCGGGTGCTGTTGCTGCAATGGCATCCAGGTATTTCAGGGAATCTTTGTTATCGGGATTCCTTACCGTGGCATGAACGGTCAATCCGTTCTCAAGGAGTTTCTTGATGATCCAGCCTGCAACATATCCTGTTGCACCGGTTACCATAACGGGTTTCGTTTTATCTATGTTTTTCATTGATCGCTATTTATGAATTAAAAAAAACAACCACTAAGGCATGGGGGGCACTTAGAAACACTAAGAATGATCTATTAAACGGATATTCTTCTTACTTAGTGTTCCTGAGTGCCCTCCGTGCCTTAGTGGTTGTTTTTTACCGAAGACTCTTAATCTGCTCCTCCAGCACCCGGATACGGGCGTCTGCATCTTCCTGCTTTTTACGCTCGGCGTCAATTACAGCAGGAGGTGCATTTTTCACAAAACTTTCATTGCCAAGCTTCTGCATAACCTTCGCAAGGAAACCGGTTGTATAGGCATGTTCAGCTTCCAGCTTTTTAAGCTCTTCAGCAACATCAATGGTACCGCTTAGCGGGATGAAAAATTCGGTAGATCCAACCACGAATGAAAGGCACCCATCGGTTTTCTCTTCCACATAAGCCAGTTCGCTCACATTGCACAGCTTCCCAACCAGGTTGTCAAACGTGGTGTCAGATGTTTCGTTGTTATTCTTGCGGATAAAGAGCCTGATGGCATCTTTTTGCGGAATGTTCTTTTCTTTCCTCACATTCCTGATGGCCATGATCACCTCTTCGGCAAATGTGAACTTGTCGAGCAGTTCCTGGTTGAATTTGCCAACCACTGGCTGACTGCTAAGCATGATGGACTCACCCGGATTCCTCTCTTCAAGGATTTGCCAGATCTCCTCGGTGATAAAGGGCATGAACGGATGGAGAACTTTCAGGAGTTTCTCAAAGTAACCCGTAACAGCCTCATAGGTTGGCCTGTCAATCGGCTGCTGGTATGCAGGTTTGATCATCTCCAGGAACCATGAGCAGAAATCGTCCCACACCAGCTTATAGGTTGCCATCAATGCCTCTGATAAACGATAGTCATCATAGAGTGCATTGATATTTTGTAAAGCCGCATTAAACGAGGAGTCAAACCATTCAACTGAAATTTTATTCACGTCGGTTTGGGCAATTGATTCATCCACGGGCCAGCCTTTCACAAGGCGCATTGCATTCCACAGTTTATTGCAGAAATTTCGCCCCTGTTCAATCAATGCATCATCATACAGCAGGTCGTTCCCTGCCGGGGAGCATAAAAGCATCCCTACACGAACGGCATCTGCCCCGTTTTTACTGATCAGGTCAAGGGGTTCGGGAGAGTTGCCAAGTGATTTGGACATCTTTCGGCCCTGTTTATCGCGGACGATCCCTGTGAAATAAACATTTTTGAACGGGATAGCCTTTCGGTACTCCCAACCTGCCATGATCATCCTGGCCACCCAGAAAAAGATAATTTCCGGGGCTGTGATCAGGTCATTCGTAGGATAATAGTATTTGATATCGGGATTGTCAGGCTTCCTGATGCCGTCAAAGACAGAAATTGGCCATAACCAGCTCGAAAACCAGGTATCCAGAACATCCTCATCCTGCCGGAGGTCAGCCAGCGTAAACTTAACCTTTTGATCTTTACCGTTTGCAATGTCCAGTGCTTCCTCCGGTGATCTGGCCACGATATACTCACCATTGGGAAGATAATATGCCGGGATACGCTGTCCCCACCACAGCTGGCGTGAGATACACCAGTCGGTCACATTTGACATCCAGTGGCGGTACATATTCTTATACTTGGCGGGATGGAACAGGATCGTATCATCCTCAACCATGTCAAGCGCAGGTTTTGCGAGCTCTTTCATCTTCATGAACCACTGCACCGAGATGCGTGGCTCAATTACCTCATCCGTACGCTCAGAATAGCCTACTTTGTTCTTATACTCTTCAATTTTAACGATATGTCCGGTGTTCTTTAATTCTTCAGCCATTTTCCGGCGCACGGCAAACCGGTCTTCACCGATAAACAGCTGTGCAGCCTGGCTCATGGTACCGTTCGGGTTGAAGGTATCAATCACTTCCAGCTTGTGCTTTAATCCAAGGTTATAGTCGTTAATATCATGCGCAGGGGTCACCTTGAGCGCCCCGGTGCCAAACTCCCGGTCAACATATTCATCAAAGATCATCGGAACCGAGCGGTTGATCAGCGGCACAAGAATGCGTTTGCCGCGGAGGTGGAAATAGCGCTCGTCATCGGGATGAACACAAATTGCGGTATCGCCAAGAATTGTTTCAGGGCGGGTGGTGGCAATCGTGATCCACTCATCCGCAGACCCTTCAACTTTATACCGCACAAAATAAAGTTTTGAATTGACCTCCTTATAGTTCACCTCTTCATCTGAAACGGCAGTAAGCGCTTTCGGATCCCAGTTCACCATCCGTATTCCGCGGTAAATCAAGCCTTTGTTATACAGGTCAATAAAAACATCAATTACAGAATCGTACAGGGCCTCGTCCATGGTAAACCGGGTCCGCTCCCAGTCGCAGGAAGCACCGAGTTTTTTAAGCTGGTCAAGGATAATGCCACCATGCTTGGTTTTCCATTCCCAGGCATGTTCAAGGAACTGTTCGCGTGATAGGCTTGCCTTGTCAATACCCTGTTCCCTCAGTTTGGCAACGACTTTCGCTTCAGTGGCAATGGATGCGTGATCGGTTCCCGGCACCCAGCAGGCATTTTTACCCAGCATGCGTGCCCTGCGAACCAGGATATCCTGGATCGAATTGTTCAGCATATGGCCCATGTGGAGCACCCCAGTTACATTTGGCGGAGGGATCACAATGCAGTAAGGTTCCCGTTCATCGGGCTCCGAGTGGAAGAAACCCTGTTTCATCCAGAAATCATACCATTTATCCTCAACTCCCGAAGGATCGTATTTAGAGGCAATTTCCATATTTTTATCCTTTAACATGATTAACAAAAAGTAAAATAACGAAATTGCAAAGTGCAGCGTCGTTATATTTCGCTACTTCGCCATTTCGCTACTTCGCTACTATATCTGAGCGGCAAATTTAGTAAAAATCAGGGCAGGTTAAAACAACTTGCTCCGTTTCACAAGGTAAGGGAGCAACACCTGTTCAAACCCGGCATTGATATCTGCTTCAAGCAGATCAATGTGATACTGGCCGCAACGAAGCTTCAGTTCATTCCTGAAAGTGGTCAGCGATTCAATATACTTTTCCCTGAGTTTTGAGGGATGAACTTTCAGTTGTTCGCCCGTTTCAATATCAATGAATTTATAGGGACGGTCATCAAAATCAAAGTCAAACTCCTTGCTCTTGTCAACAACATGAAAGAGGATCACCTCATGTTTGTTGTGCTTCAGGTGCTGCAGCGCTGAAAACAACTCTTCAGGTTGTGAAGTTTTATCAAACATGTCGCTGAAAATAATCACCAGCGACCGCTTATGGATGCGTTCAGCCAGTTCATGAATCGTGCGGGCCACGCTGGTCCCTTTATGTTCATCGGGAGGCCTTGGCACCAGCAGCTTTTCAAGCTCAGCGTAGAGGTAACGGTGGTGTACAGGGTTTGATTTTGTTTGCGTGTGCAATTCAACACTGTCAGAGAACACACTGATCCCTGCAGCATCCCTTTGCTTGCGGAAAAGGTAGATCAGGGCTGCTGCAACGTAAACTGAAAATGTAATCTTATTGGGATTGTTGATGTCAGGTTTTGACAGCACAGGGTAATACATTGAAGATGAGTTGTCAATGAAAACCTGGCAGCGCAGGTTGGTCTCCTCTTCATACCGCTTGGTATACAGCCGGTCGGTACGGCCATAAAGTTTCCAGTCAATAGAGCGGATAGACTCCCCGGCGTTATACAGCCGGTGTTCTGCAAACTCAACACTGAACCCATGGAACGGGCTTTTATGCAAACCGGTTATGAATCCCTCAACCACCTGGCGGGCAAGGAATTCAAGGGAGGAAAACTGCTCCAGACGGGTTTGATCCAGGGTAAAAGCCATACTGTATTTCGCTACTTCGCTATTTCGCTACTTTAAATATACTTTTCAATCATGGCTTTATAGGAGGCCTTGGGAACAGAACCAACCTGTTTGTCAACGACTTCGCCACCTTTGATGAAGAGAACAGTAGGAATGTTCCTAACCTTGTATTTGGCAGTAATGGCAGGATTTTCATCCACATTGAGCTCCCCGGCAACGATCCGGCCTTCATATTCGGCAGCAAGTTCATGAATGATTGGTGATACCATGCGGCAGGGGCCACACCATTCGGCTGATAAGTCAACAAGTGCAAGCTTATCGCTCTTGACAATAATTTCCTCAAAATTTGAATCCGTGAGTGTTTCGAACATAGGAATATACTTTATATAGGGTGATTATTTCAGGGTGCTAAATTACAAAAAAGGATTAAGATTTAGGCGAGTGGGTGGGAAATAGAAAATGTGAACGGACGGACAAGCGGACAGGCGGACAGGCGGACAGGCGGACGGGCGGACGCCTCATTTGTCATTCGTCATTCGTCACTTGTCACTTGTCATTTGTCATTTGCACCTCAGCTATCCCCAAATACCCGCACATGTATTTCCGGGATCTCGGCCAGCTCGTAGATCATCTCCTTGGGATTCACACGGTATGTTTTTGACGGAAGATCGATGGTGATATTCTCTTCCGGGTCATGGATCCTGATGCGCAGGCGGCAGTTCCCTTTGCATTTTTTTGCGGTTTTGTGCAGCTTGTGAATGACATCAACCGCCAGTGCATTGAGGGTCATGGTGAGAGACAGCACTTTTGAAAATTTCTCCATGACGTCGGACAGAAGTATAACCTGGCTTATCCGGATGGTCATCTGGTCGGGATTGTCGAACCGGGATTCTATCCGTGCCTTGAGGAATACGTACTGCCCCTCGTCGAGCATATGCCTCCACTTCAGGTAATCTTCCGAAAACATGGTGATTGAAATAAAGTTGTAATAATCTTCCACCATAAAGGAGCCATAAGGCTTCCCTGTTTTTCCGACTTTATGATTGGCCTCGATCACAATCCCTGCAAAACTGATGTCCTTTCCTTTCAGCGGCCTTAAATCCTGCTTCAGGTCTTCAATTGTTTTGCTGCAGAACTGGTCCATCTCAAACTTGTAATCGTCAAGCGGGTGACCGCTCATATAAAAGCCGGTGACATCCTTCTCGAATTTCAGCTGCTCCAGTTTTGTCCAGGGCCGGCATTCAGGCAATGCAAGCTCTTTAAAGTGAACCTCCTCAGCCTCGCCAAACAGCGACTGCTGGATGGAATCCTTCCTGGCATGGTAATCTGTTGCATGCCGGATGATCTTTTCAAGGAATATGATTTCATCGCTGTCCTGCTGAAAAAAATACTGGGCCCTGTGGGTATTTTCAAAGCAATCAAAAGCACCGGCCCTGGCGAGTGATTCAAGGCACCGCTTATTCACCATGTGCGAATTTACCCTGCGTGTCAGGTCGAAAATATCTGTGTATGGGCCATTGGCAATACGTTCGGCAACAATACTTTTCACGGCGGCTTCACCAACATTTTTAATGCCTGCCATGCCGAAGCGGATCTCCCCTCTTTTGTTGGCGACGAATGCCGATGAGCTTTCATTCACATCAGGCCCGAGCACCGGGATGTGCATGCGCTTGCATTCGTCGAGGAACAGTGTGATTTCTTTAAGATCATTGAGGTTCCTGCTGAGCACAGCCGCCATGAATTCAGCAGGGTAATGTGCCTTCAGCCATGCCATGCGGTAAGCCACATAGGCATAGCAGGTTGAATGCGACTTATTGAAGGCGTAGTTGGCAAACGCCTCCCAGTCCTTCCAGATTTTGGTGACAACGGCCAGGTCATGGCCATTCTGCTGGCACCCGTCGAAGAATTTTGGCCGCAGTTCGTCCATCATGGCCTCAATCTTTTTGCCCATGGCCTTTCTGAGCGAGTCGGCCATACCCTTGGTAAAGCCCGCCAGTTCCTGCGAAAGCAACATGACCTGCTCCTGGTACACCGTGATGCCGTAGGTATCTTTCAGGAATTTGTCCATCACAGGGATATCATAAACGATCTTTTCCCTGCCATGCTTGCGTGCGATAAAACTTGGGATATAATCCATCGGACCCGGCCGGTACAAGGCATTCATGGCGATCAGGTCCTCTATCTTGTTGGGCTTAAGGTCACGGAGGTATTTCTTCATGCCATCCGACTCAAACTGGAATATCCCCGTGGTTTTAGCCGCGCTGAAGAGCTCGTATGTCTTTGCATCATCAAAGGAGAGCGACTCCGGGTCAACTTCCACATCATGTGAGTCACGGATATTCTGTACCGCATCCTTGATAATGGAAAGTGTTTTCAATCCGAGGAAATCCATCTTGAGCATGCCTACCTTTTCGATGAACTCCCCGTCATACTGGGTAACTTTCAGATCCGATTCCTTGGAGGTGGTGATCGGGATATGTTCTATGAGATTGTCGCGGCCTATGATGATACCGCATGCATGGATACCGGTTTGCCGCACAGACCCCTCAAGGCTTTCAGCAAAACGGAGGGTTTCGGCGATCAGTTTGTTTGATGAGGTGCGGGCAGCTTTTAGTTCAGGCACCTCTTCGTATGCCGATTTCAAGGTAACACCCGGCCGGTTGGGAATCATTTTAGTGAGGCGGCTTACTTCGTCGAGCGGCAGGCGCTGAACCCTCCCAACATCCCTGATGGCCCCTTTTGCCGCCATGGTGCCAAAGGTGATGACCTGGGCCACTTTGTCCTGCCCGTATTTATTCACGACCCATTTTAACACACGGTCGCGTCCGTCTTCATCAAAGTCAATGTCGATATCCGGCATAGAGATTCGGTCGGGGTTCAGGAACCGCTCAAAAAGCAGGTCAAACCTTAATGGATCAACATCGGTGATCCGGGTGCAGAAGGCAACAACAGATCCGGCTGCAGAGCCACGGCCCGGTCCGACCGATACACCCATGGCGCGGGCGGCATTCAGAAAATCCTGGACGATCAGGAAGTAACCCGGATAGCCCATCTTTTTAATTGTGGCCAGTTCAAAATCTATTCGCTCTTCTATTTCAGGTGTTATCTCCGGGTAACGTTTCTGTGCCCCTTCATAGGTGATGTGCCTCAGGAATTCATCGGGATCGGTAAAGCCTTCGGGTAGCGGGAAATCGGGCATGATGGGGTCCTTTCTAAGGCTGTACACTTCAACCTTATCAAGAACTTCAATGGTATTCTCGAGCGCTTCCGGGATATCGGCGAAGAGTTTGTTCATCTCCTCCTTCGACTTGAACCATTCCTGCCCGGTATAGCGCATCCGGTCAACATCATCCATGAATTTACCGGTATTCACGCACAGAAGCCGGTCGTGGGCATCGGCATCAGCCTCATTCAGAAAGTGAACGTCATTGGTAGCCAGCAACTTCACATTGTGTTTCCTGGAAAGTTTTATCAGTTCATCGCCCACCACCATCTGGCGCTGGTATACATCTTCATCCCGTGTGGGATCTGTAGCCGGGTGGCGCATCAGTTCCAGGTAAAAATCATCGCCGAAAAGCTCCTTATATTCAAGGATAGCCTGTTCAGCCTTTGCAATATTCCCTGCCTGTATGGCCCTGGGTATTTCTCCGGCAAGGCATGCTGAGGAGGCGATCAAACCATCATGATGCTGTTTCAGCAGTTCCCTGTCAATGCGTGGCTTGTAATAATGGCCTTCAATCCATGAAAGGGAGATCAGTTTGAGCAGATTTTTATAACCTGTGGCATTTTTTGCCAGTAAGATAAGATGGTCGCCTTTCCGGTCAACCATCTCTGTTTTTTCAAACCTGCTCCGCCTGGCAACATAGGTTTCGCACCCGAATATCGGTTTAAATCCCGTTTGCTTTGCAGCCACCTCCGCAAACTCCATGATCCCGAACAAATTTCCATGATCGGTCACGGCACCTCCCCTCATCCCCAACGATACCGCTTTGCCAACCATTTCTTTAATACGGCAGGCTCCATCAAGGATAGAATATTGTGTATGTAAGTGTAAATGAATAAAATCTACCATGGAACAGGGAAAAATAATGCGTGTGGAACGGGCTTGTAAAATTATTTGAAAATCCGCTCCGAAATGCCTTTGTTGATAAATTACTTTTTGGCGTATCTTTGTTAAAAAATAAACAACCATGCTCAATTCAACTCACTTTCACCCGATGCTGGTGCACTTTCCGATCGCTATCATCACGGTGGGTTTCCTGTTTGACCTCTTCTCCATGATTATCAAAAAAGATCCGTGCCTGTCAAAAACGGGTTACTGGCTGCAGATCATCGGCATGGCAGGGGCAATTTTCGCATTTGGCTCCGGGTATTTTTTCACCAGCCCGATGGAGGGAGAAGCAGGCATCATGCGCGAGAAACATCAATTGTATGCCACGATGACCCTGATTTCCATCATTATTTCAACCGTTTTCCGGATTGCGATCACTTACCTGCAAAAAGAAACTGCCGGTATGCGTTATCTTTCACTGACCCTGTATTTCGTTGCCTTCGTATTTGTTTCCATTACGGGCTACCTTGGAGGGACACTGGTGATTGAGTATATGATTGGGTTGTGAAGCGTGACGCGTGACAGGTGACAGGTGACGCGTGACAGGTGACAGGTGACAGGTGACGCGTGAAGGGTGACGGATGGGTGTTGTTGGAGAAATTCGAGGGTTCTTTTTTTCTGCAAAGCTATTTTGAAACTATACAGATACTTCACTTTTACTAAAACAGGTTCTATGAAAAAAATGATTTTAATTTGTCTCGCACTCATGCTGGGAGCAGGGCAACAGATGATCGCCGCCGGAAATGACAAGACCGTTGAAAACCTCAGGGCAGCCTTCAAAGGAGAATCCACAGCAAGTGCAAAATACACTGCATACGCACTGCAGGCAAAATCAGAAGGTCTCCTCCAGATCGCAACCATGTTTGAAGCCACCTCCAGGTCTGAAAAGATTCACGCCGCCAATCACCGCACTGTCCTTGAAACGTTAGGCCAGAAAGTTGACCCGGTAACACCCGAATTCAAAGTTAAAACGACCAGGGAAAACCTCGACGATGCCATCAAAGGGGAAACATATGAAATGACAACCATGTATCCCGGGTTTATTGCCACTTCAACGTCTGAAGATGTTGCATCAGCCTCCAAATCATTCAGATGGGCTATGGATACCGAAAAAAAGCACCAGGTGATGTACCAGAATGCGTTGAATGCACTGGATGCAAAAAAAACGGACAGCTTTCCAAAAGTTTACTGGGTTTGCCCGAAATGCGGAAATACATATAACACGGCTATGCCGGAGGCTTCTTGCGCGTTTTGCATGACGAAGAGTGAGAAGTTTGTTAAGTTTGGGAAGTGACGGGCGGACGGGCGGACGGGCGGACAAGTGGACAAGCGGACGGGCGGACAGGCGGACAGGCGGACAAGTGGACAAGCGGACAGGTGAACAGGTGAACGGGTGAACGGGTGAACCAAAAAGCAGCAGGGATTCTTTCCCGGAAAAGTCAATAAATATGGCCTTAGGGGACCGAACTTAATACTTAAATCTTAAAACTTAAAACTTTATTGGTTTATTTCAAAAAAAATGCCGAATTTTGCACCCCTTTATTAAACAATTCAATATTTCATTAAATCAATCATTTAACAAATGCCAACCAAAATCAGATTACAGAGAAGAGGTAAAAAGGGACAAGCTTTTTACCACATTGTTATTGCGGATGGTCGTGCACCACGTGACGGAAAGTTCATAGAACGAATTGGCATCTATAACCCTGTTGCAAAACCCGCAGAAATTGAGCTTGATTTCGACAAAGCCCTCAACTGGCTGAAGAACGGCGCTCAACCCACTGATACCGTGAAGGCCATCCTGGCTTACAAAGGTGTCATGTATAAAAACCACCTTCTGAAAGGCGTAGCCAAAGGGGCAATGACCCTGGAACAGGCTGACGCCAAATTCCAGGCCTGGCTTGATGAAAAGCATGTGAAGATCTCCAGCAAGATCAAGGAGCAGGAACTGAACGTGAAAGACACCCGCAAAAAGGCACTTGAGAACGAAATCAAGGTAAATGAAGCCAAAGCGGCAGCCATTGCAAAAAAACTGAATAAAGCGCGTCTGGACGAAGTAGCCCAGGCTACCGAAGCAAGAGAAGCTGCTGCAGCCGCTCTCGCAGCAAAAACCGCAGAACTGGCAGAAGCCGCTGAAGTTGCTGAAGTTGCTGAAGTTGCCGAGGTTGCTGAAGTTGCTGAAGTTGCTGAAGTTGCTGAGGTTGCTGAAGTTGCTGAGGTTGCTGAGGTTGCTGAAGAGACAGTTGTTGCTGAGGCAGTTGAGACAGTTGAGACAGTTGAAGCACCTGTTGCAGAAGTTACTGAGGCCCCTGCCGCAGAAGCCGAAGCCGCTGTTGAACCAGCTGAAGAAACTCCTGAAACAACACCGGTAGCATAAGTACCTTACAGGGAATCTAAAACAACTTACTTCCTTATGAACAAGGACGACTTTTATTACCTTGGGAAAATTTTAAAAACCCATGGAAATAGAGGTCAGGTGATGGTTCACCTTGACGTGGATGATCCCGAGACATACAACAGACTGGAATCCGTTTACCTCGACTTGCATGGTGAACGGATTCCTTTTTTTATCCTGTCCATTGAATTGAAGCACAACAGGAAAGCTGTTGTGAAGTTCCAGGATTTTGACACACTGGAAGATGCCGAAAGCCTTCAGGGGCTTGAAATGTACCTGCCGGTTGCCAACCTGCCCGCGCTCAGGGGCAACCAGTTCTATTTCCACGAAATTATCGGATTCCATGCTGTTGACCAGCATCACGGCGACATCGGCGTGATTGAAGACATCCTTGAACTGCCGCACCAGTCACTTTTCCAGGTTCGCTGCGGTGAAAAGGAGATCCTGATCCCTGTTGTGGATGACATCATTCAAAAGGTTGACAGGAAGAAAAAACTGGTGCTGATCAACGCCCCCCCGGGACTGATAGAAATTTACCTCTAATTTCCCATGGCATTTCATTTCCGCCAGTTTACTGTAGAAGATGCGCTCAGCACTCTCCGGATCGGGACCGATGCCATGTTGCTCGGGTCATGGGCTGACCCCGGAAAAGCGGCGAATATCCTTGATATCGGAACAGGTTGCGGTGTGCTGGCACTGATGATGGCCCAGAAATCCGGTGCACACATCAAAGCCATTGACATTGATGAGCCTTCAGTAGCTGAAGCGACGCAGAACTTTGCAAACAGCCCCTGGAGCAGCAGACTGGAAGCCATGCATGGAGCTGTCCAGCAGATTTCGCTCCCTGAGGATCGCAGATTTGACTTTATCCTGACCAACCCGCCTTATTTCACCAATGCATTAAAGTCCCCCTCCCCCCGGATCAACAGAACACGGCACGACGACAACCTCTCTCTTGCTGAGCTGGCCGCATGCATTGACAGGTTGTTATCGCCTGACGGCAGGTTCGCCGTCATCCTGCCCCCGGAGCAATCAGCTCATTTTCAAGTACAATGTGCCTTTCCCGGGTTCCATCCTTCACACAGCCTGACTGTTTATCCACGACCGGCAGCAGGAGCAAAACGGATCCTTACAGAATTCTCACGGGTTGAATGCGGACCTCCGCTTACAACATCGTTGACCATTATTGATGACGGCGGGAAATACAGCCCCGAATATCTGGCACTGACGCTGAACTTTCACAATTTTTAACTTTTCACTGAATATCTCTGGCAGATAACACAAAGTGGCACAAGGATAAATGGAAGTCAATTAAGTATCTTTGTCGGTTTTCTGATTACTTCGTGTAACTTCGTGAAATTATTGTACATTAAATCCGGCTGAATGGGTACCTGGAATTTAAACTATAGAAAGACAGCCTGTTTCATTGCCATTTTTCTGGCTGTTTTCATCATCACACCCCATGCTTCGGGGCAGCCTGCACCCCTGAAAATCGGGTTGTCAAAGGCATCTCCAAACTATGTCAACTGGCTGAAAAGAACCGACCCGGGGATACAAACCGTTGATTTGTATGCCATGTCCATACCTGCAGCCCTTCAGCAACTCAACCAGTGCAGCGGCCTGGTGCTTACAGGCGGAGAGGATGTGTGGCCGGGACGGTATGGCAGACTGTCCGACACCCTGCGATGTACCGAAATGAACCGTCACCGCGACAGCCTCGACATGGCACTCATTGAAGAGGCGCTGACTATGAGAATGCCGGTGGTTGGTGTTTGCCGGGGCAACCAGATCCTTAATGTATATTTTGGCGGCACACTGGTAATTGACATACCAGCCGACATTGGCCGGCAAACAATTCATCAGTGTGATGATTATCTGAATTGTTTTCATTCCTTGGATGTTGAGAAAAAATCGTTGTTGTACAGAATCAGCAGATGCGATTCTGCCAGGGTCACCACCAACCACCACCAGGCAGTTGACCGGCTTGGCTCCCAGCTCGCTGCCAATGCACATTCAGGAGATAACCTGATCGAAGGCATTGAATGGAAGTACCCTGACGACAAGTCATTTTTACTGGGGGTCCAGTGGCATCCGGAGCGGATGGAACACTCACATCCCTTATCCACATCCATTGCTCAAGAGTTTTTGCTCCAGGCCACCTCGTTTTCCTACAAACAAATAAACATCAAGTAATGAGAATACATGACCTTTACCTTCATAGCCTCACTGTTTTCATGGGCTTCTTCGCCATGCTCAACCCGATAGGCAACATCCCCGTCTTCCTGGGCATGGTACAGGAATTTGATAAAAAAACCCAGAACAAAGTTGCATTGAGGGCCACTGTTACAGCCTTTACGATCATCGCAATTTTCTGCATTTTCGGCCACATCATTTTCAGGATATTTGGCATCACGGTGCCGGCTTTCCAGATTGCCGGAGGGATCATTGTCTTTATTATCGGCTTTCAAATGCTGAATGCCAAAGAAAATCCGATACATGCCCAGTTGCCTGAAGAAAAGGAGCAGATGCTGCAGGTTGCCCATGATATGGCCATTACGCCATTGGGGATCCCGCTGCTGGCCGGACCCGGAACCATCACCACGGCCATGAATTTTGTGGGTGCCGAGAAGTCGGTCATGAATGTAATTGTAGTAGTTCTGATTTTCGGCATCATGTGCGTCATAACGTACCTGCTTTTTATCTCCTCCCGGGTGATCGCCAATAAAGTAAACCCCGGAATGCTGAAGGTCGTTTCACGCATCATGGGCCTCATCCTGGCTGTTATTGCTGTGCAGATGATGATCAACGGCATTGAAGGAACCATCGATATTTTCAACAAACCCTGATGATGAAACGGTTGATCGTATTTTTCCTTTTTCCTGCGTTGATCCTGGTTTCCTGCACCCGGAACAAAACTGAGTTCTGGCCGAATGGAAATAAAAAATCAGAAATCCGGATGAAAGGCGATCACTACGAGGGAGTTGCCCAATACTGGTATGAGGATGGAACACTGCAGACCTCATGTACCTATAAAAACAACAAGGTTGACGGTGTATTGAAAAGTTACTACCCCTCTGGCAGGTTGCAGGCAGAACAAAATTACAGTGCAGGCATGCTGAACGGCCAAGCAAAGTCGTGGGACAAGGACAGGCAGCTTATTTCGGAATGCACCTATAAAAACGGGAAACTTAACGGGAAATATACGGAATATTACCCCAACAAGGCTGTTAAATTTGAAGGGAACTACATTCTTGGCGATCATGAAGGAACATGGCTATACTATGATGCTGCCGGGATGATAGTGGGTGAAGGGTTCTTCACCATGGGAACAGGTGTCCAGAAAGCCTTTTACATGAATGGGGTGATTAAACAATTGACGCACTACACCAAAAACGAAAAGGACGGGGAGGAAATATTCTATAAACCTGATGGGGTGCCGGAAGTGATCAACTGGTTTGAACATGGGAAACTGGTAAAAAAAATCACAAAATAATTCTGTGTTTTTGTTTGGTCAGTCGGCAGGAACTCTGTAATTTTGCACCTGTTATTTTTTTCACAGCCTTTATATGCCTATCAAGGTTAATGAATCCAATAACAAGCTATATAACAACTGATTGACACGCTAAACGATCAGAATTCCGTCAAGGGATCTTGTTTCAATGCCGCATTCAATAATTCCTTGCTGAGACAGAAACGAATATTACAATTTAATAACATTACAATTACTGGTCATTAATCATTAAAACAGAATCAAAATGAATTTAGAGAAAATCATGAACGACCTGGAGAAAAAACATCCGGGCGAAAATGAGTACCTCCAGGCAGTACGGGAAGTACTTGAATCAATTGAAGAGGTATACAACGATAACCCGCATTTCGAGTCGGCGAACATCATTGACCGTATCGTTGAGCCCGATCGTATTTTAACGTTCAAAGTATGCTGGGTTGACGACAGTGGCAAAGTACAGGTTAACCTCGGCTACAGGGTTCAGTTTAACAATGCCATTGGCCCGTACAAAGGAGGATTGCGTTTCCACCCGAGCGTGAACCTGAGTATCCTTAAATTCCTCGGATTTGAACAAATCTTCAAAAACAGCCTTACAACCCTTCCCATGGGTGGTGCAAAGGGCGGCTCTGATTTTGACCCAAAAGGCAAATCAAATGCTGAAATCATGCGTTTCTGCCAGTCGTTCATGCTCGAACTCTGGAAACTCATCGGACCGGAAACAGATGTACCTGCAGGCGACATTGGTGTTGGCGGCCGTGAAATCGGTTTTATGTATGGAATGTACCGTAAACTTGCACGCGAAAATACCGGTGTACTTACCGGTAAAGGCATTAACTGGGGCGGCAGCCTGATCCGTCCGGAAGCCACCGGCTTCGGCGCTGTTTATTTTGCCAAGGAAATGCTTGCCACCAAAGGTGAAACATTCAAAGGTAAAGTTGTTGCCATTTCCGGATTCGGCAATGTTGCATGGGGTGCAGCCATCAAAGCTACTGAACTCGGTGCCAAAGTCGTTACCATCTCCGGTCCTGACGGTTATATTTACGACCCGGATGGCATTTCAGGCGAAAAAATTGAATTCCTCCTTGAACTGAGGGCATCCAACCAGGATATCGTAAAACCGTATTCCTATGAATTCCCGAATGCCCAGTTCCACCAGGGCAAACGCCCATGGGAGGTTAAGTGCGACATCGCCCTGCCATGTGCCACCCAGAATGAACTCGGAAAAGATGATGCCATCAACCTCATTAAAAATGGCGTAATGTGTGTAGCTGAAGGCGCAAATATGCCAAGCACACCCGAAGCCATTGAGCAGTTCCTTGAAAACAAGATCCTCTTTGCACCCGGAAAAGCTGTAAATGCAGGCGGTGTTGCTACCTCAGGACTTGAAATGGCCCAGAATGCGATGAAAATCGCCTGGCCAATGAAAGAGGTTGACGAACGTCTCCACCACATCATGTGCAGCATCCACGATGCCTGTGTAAAATACGGCAAAGACAAAGAAGGCTATGTGAATTATGTGAAAGGTGCCAATGTTGCCGGTTTCCTGAAGGTTGCCAACGCAATGCTCGACCAGGGGGTTATTTAATTTGATAACCGGTAGAGACGCACAGCAGTGCGTCTCTGCATACGGTTATAAAAAATCCCGGCATTTCTGCCGGGATTTTTTTTATCTTTGCCTATGCAATTTGTCAACCCGTTATTTCTGATTGCCCTGTCAGCACTGGCAATTCCGATACTGATACACCTTTTTAATTTCAGAAAATACAAAAAGGTCTACTTTACCAATGTTCATTTCCTGCAGGAGATCCAACAGGAAACCAAAAAGCAGTCCCAGCTAAGGCAGCTCCTTATCCTCCTGGCACGTTTGCTGGCCATTGCCGCCCTCGTCATCGCTTTTGCCCAACCCTATCTTCCGGCATCAAAACAGCAGAAAAAGATCACATCCCAGCGGGCTGTCAGCATATACCTCGACAATTCCTTTTCAATGGAAGCTGTTGCAACAGAAGGCAAACTGATGGATGTGGCAAAAACAAAGGCGCTTGAAATTGCCTCCGCATATTCCCAGTCTGACCTTTTCCAGCTTGTTACCAACGATTTTGAAGGCCGTCACCAGCGACTGGTCAGCAAGGAGGAGTTTCAAAAGCTGGTAGAAGAGGTACAGGTTTCTGCTTCGACCAGGTCAATGGCAGAGGTTATTGCCCGGCAGAACGACCTTCTCGGTGAAAACCAAAAGATGAGCAGGGATGCCTACCTGGTCTCTGATTTCCAGAAAAATACGGCCTCCCTTGTCCAGGCAAGGCCAGACTCAACATATAGCTGGTTTCTTGTGCCACTGTCTGCAGAAAAAAGAAACAACCTGTACATTGATTCAGTGTTTTTTGTTTCACCGGTTCATCAGCCCGGCCAGCCTGTGAGCCTCCGCATCCGCATCAACAATGCTTCCGACGAGTCGCTTGAAAAAATCCCGGTAAAACTCACCGTCAACTCGGTACAAAAGGCGCTGGCAAGTTTCTCAGTTGCCGCAAATTCTTCCACGGAGGTTATGCTCTCTTTCACGGAAAATCCCTCAGGAATTCAATATGGCCAGGTTGAAATCGTTGATTATCCGATCGTTTATGACGATAAGTTTTATTTTTCGTATCCCGTCCTGCCGTCCATCCCGGTGCTTTGCATCAATAAAAAAGAGGGCAACAATTATCTGAACGCCCTTTTTGACAATGATTCCACCATCCGTTTTACAAACAGCCAGGTGAGGCAGCTCGATTATGGCAACCTCTTTTCAAATTCGCTGCTGATCGTAAACAGCCCGGAGGAAATATCGTCAGGGCTGGCCCAGGAGCTAAACCGATATGTGCGCGGTGGCGGTCATCTTATCATTTTCCCTCCGGCGAAAGGCCAGGTTGACACCTATAATTCATTCCTTTCACTGCTGAATCTCCCCGGGTATGCGGGAACAGATACCGTAAGGCAGCGGATTGCAGGCATCAGCCTTGAAAGCGCTATTTATAGCGACGTATTTGAAAAAAACGGCAGCGGCAAGGTCGTTCTCCCCGAAAACATTGACCTCCCGATGGTGCAGAAGCATTATGTACTTCGTCTGGAGACAAGGAGCACAGAAGAGGTCCTGCTAAAACTGCAAAACAACCAGCCTTTTCTGTTATCAGCCTCTGTTGATAAAGGCAGGGTATACATCTTTGCCTCACCGGCTGATGACAAATGGACCTTGTTTCCCAAGCACCTCATTTTTGTTCCTACGTTGTATAAAATTGCCCTGCTTAGCAACCCGCTCCATCCCCTGTACTACATCACCGGTGAAAATGCGGTGATTGAAATACCTGCCGATTCCATCTCAGAAACAAATATTTACAAGTTGAAAAAGCTTGAGTCCGGTTATGAAATTATCCCGGAGATCAGGAAGTTCGGAACAAATGTTTCCCTGATCACCCATGACCAGATCAAAGACGCCGGCTTTTACAGCGTAAGCCGCGGCAACAAACCGGCAGCCGGACTGGCCTTTAATTTCAACCGCAAGGAGTCGGACCTGGCGTGCTATAAGCCTTCTGAACTGGAACAGCAGATCAGCCGTTTGCCAGTGAAGGATATCCGGATTCTTAAAGAACGTAAGTCCTCCCTTCAGCGTGAAATCCATCAGATCAAACAAGGCACGCCGCTCTGGAAACTGTTCATCATCCTTTCTCTCATTTTCATTGCCTGTGAAATTGCCCTGATACGCTTTTTCAAATAACCGGCTGGTTTACCCATTTTTATATTGCTGATTTTCATCTTATTGCAAAAATAAGATGCACCATCGTATTACCTTTTGGCAGGTAACCTGATTAAGCAGGAAAAACCATGGAAACATACAGCAACACTACACCCATCCGGAACTGGGCGGAAGATGACCGGCCCCGTGAAAAGCTGACCCTGAAGGGAAGGCACAGCATGAGCGATGCGGAACTCCTGGCCGTACTTATCGGATCGGGAACAAAAAGCGAATCTGCCCTTGACCTGGCCAAAAACGTGCTGAAACTGGCACAGGACAACCTGGCCGAACTTTCCAAACTCAGCATCAATGACCTCATCCGGGTGAAGGGCATTGGCCAGGCACGTGCCGTATCAATCGTTGCGGCGTTGGAACTGGGACGCAGGCGCAATGAATCGGAGGTGCTCGTAAAGGATAAAATCACATCGAGCCGCGATGCCTATGAAATATTCCGGAGCACGATCGGCGACCGTCCCTACGAGGAGTTCTGGATCCTGCTTCTGAACAGGGCCAACAAGGTGATCAGGAAATGCAACATCAGTGAAGGGGGAATTTCAGGAACGGTGGTTGACCCAAAGAAGATTTTCAAGATAAGCCTCGACTACCATGCAACCTCGATCATTCTGGGGCACAACCATCCGTCGGGAATTGCAACACCCAGCGATGCTGATTGCAGGATCACGAAAAAGCTTCATGAAGCAGGCGCCTTGCTGGAGATCATCGTGCTTGACCATCTGATCATCGGGGAGGATGGATATTACAGTTTTGCGGATGAGGGAGCATTGTGAAAAAAAAACCACTAAGGCACGGAGGACACTGAGAAACACTAAGGAATTATTGTTTGTATACTAGTAATAGAATGAATAATTAATTCTTAGTGCTTCTTAGTGCCCTCCGTGCCTTAGTGGTTAAAAAATTAAATCATTTGGCGCTGGTTCCAGTCAAGGGTCTTAAAAGTATATCCCTGATTTATAAAGTGCTCCAGGTACGCGGGCAGTGCATACCTCACATTTTCAAGTGATTTGATACTGTCGTGAAAAACTACTACAGAACCGCCGGTGGTATTCTCTATTGCGTTTTTCAGGCACTGGTCAGGGCTGGTACGCCGGTCAAAATCCCAGGTGAGGACCGACCACAGGATGAAGCGGTAGTTTTTTTTCAGCAAAAAGTATTGAGAAGGTGTAAACCTGCCATACGGAGGCCTGAACAGGTTGGATTGCACATATTCACTGCAGTGCATCACATCCTCAAGATATGCCCCGGGGGCGATGTGCCAGCCATTGAGATGGTGAAAAGTGTGATTGCCAATTGCATGCCCCTCCCCTTTTACCCTTGCAAGCAGTTCAGGGTATTTCCGGGCATTGTCCCCCACCATAAA
Source organism: uncultured Bacteroidales bacterium (assembly GCA_903959905.1). GTDB lineage: Bacteria > Bacteroidota > Bacteroidia > Bacteroidales > FEN-979 > CAIVAT01. The sequence goes on along the minus strand of CAJBYO010000013.1, from coordinate 24,417 downwards.
AAAGGTGGCTTTTGCGTTGTAACGCATCAGGATGTCAAGCACTTCCGGGGTGGCCTCCGGGATGGGGCCATCATCAAACGTTAGGTAAATGTCCCTTTCAGAACCGGGAACGTCGCAAACAAGGTACTCCGGGCTCAACCAGCGGAAAAAGAACGGAGGCCTTACAGTACGCATGATATTTAGGGTTGATAAACCTTTTCAACGTAAAGGTCGTAGTATTTCTTCAGTGCCGCTTCTGTTTGTGCAGCAAGCTTTTCCTGTTTTGCTTCCTTCACTGCCACACTGAGCCTCTGCAGGGTGAACACTGCCTCCTGGATGTTCATGTCCATTGGCCTCAGGTCCTGGTCAGGGAAGGAGAAGAAATAAGCAAGTTCCTCCGTGACATTTTTAGTGAGTTTTTGAGCAATTGCATTGGCCTTCGCAGTTTCACCGGCACGATAATATGCACTGACGAGCGGTACGGTAAAGAAGTCGTACCTGACCACCGTTTCCGGCATCATCTCAAAGCAGCGGTCAAGCACCTTTTTCGCAGAATCAGGCTTGCCTTCTTTGATGAGTGCATCTGCCAGCCGTCCGAATAGACCGCGCATGTTCATGACCATCCTGGCATTGGTTTCATCAATGTAAACGCCACGATTGTTCATATTACCCCATTTAAACCTGTTCATGAGGTTATCGTACATCACATCGGTGTTCACTTCACCCACCTGCCCTTCGCTGGCCTTTGCCTGAACGGGTAGCAGGCGGTATGCGAGGCCTTCCAGGTGGAAATATTTGTCGAGGCCGATATAGGTATCCGCACCTGTTGTCATCACAAAATAGACCGGTCGTTTCCAGTCGTTGGTGGCCAGCAGGTCAAGAATCATCAGGTTGGCTTTTTCAATGGCCTGGGCTTTGATTTCCCATGTCACCGTATCAAGCCGGGACGCCATCTTCGGGGAGATGCTGCCTGTTTTCATCAGGGCGGCTGAGTCATAGGTGACCATAAATTTCTTTGTCGGGAAATAATCAATCATGCCGACCTGTGACGTGTTCATCTTCAGTTTGGAATCATCCTGTCCGAGAATGCCGAAAAGGGCTTTTACGTCCACATAACTATCCTTCAATCCCTCGTCTTCAATCAGATAGGTCACATCATGATTTCCCTGCCTGTATTTATCCTTAGTAAGGGAAAACGGCACGGGTTCTGAATCATATGCCTTGCGTTTCATCTGGTCAATGTACCATTCGGTATTGAGCAGGCTGAGGTTGACCACCCGCACATCCGTGCGGATGCCCTCTACTTCCTGGGCATACCACAACGGGAAGGTGTCGTTATCCCCATTGGTGAAGAAGATCGCATTCGGCGCACATGAATTAAGGTAATTTTCAGCAATGGCGAGGGCTGTATACCTGTTGGAGCGGTCATGATCATCCCAGCCCTGCTGGGCCATCAGTGAAACCACGCCAAGGCCGAATACAACGGAGATGATCTGTGCGGCAAACATCCCGGTTTTTTTGTGAAGCCATTCAACAATCTGGGGGATTGCAAGCCCGACCCAGATCGCAAAAGCATAGAAAGAGCCTGCAAAGGAGTAATCACGCTCCCTTGGTTGCGGAGAGTGTGAATTCAGGTAAAGGACAATGGCGATACCGGTCATGACAAACAGAAGGAAGATCACCCAGGCGCTTTGCTTATCATTCTTCACAGTAAACCAGATACCGATCAGGCCCAGCAGCAGCGGGATGAAGTAAAAGCTGTTGTCACCCTTGCTTGTGCGGCTTTCGGGAATATCCTGAGGGCCCAGCCGCATGCTGTCGATAAATTTAATGCCGCTTTTCCAGTTTCCGTCGAGTTTGTCGCCCATTCCCTGGTTGTCATTCTGCCTTCCGACAAAATTCCACATGAAATAGCGGTAATACATGTGCACCAGCTGGTAGTTCCAGAAGAAGGCGAGGTTCTCAGAAAAGGTCGGAACATTCCTTGTTTCGGCGTTATCCCCGTATTGCATTTCAACCGGGACCCCTTTGACCTTTCCCCAACGCTTGTATTCGTCTTCAAAACGGGGTTCCGACTGGTCCCACATCCTTGGGAAAATGGTGGTGAATCTCGGGTCGTAAACCGGGACAACCTTTTCGCGCTTATCGGTCACGATGTATTTACCTGTTTTTGTGTCTTTTGCGTACACAGGGTTTCCGTCGGTGCGGTCAATTACCGGCGCGTTGTAATACTGTCCCGACAGCAAAGGCCAGTCGCCGTATTGTTCACGGTTCAGGTAAGCAAGCAGGTACATGGCATTCTCAGGGTTATTCTCATCAATGGGCGTATCGGCATTACTGCGGATAACCAGCAACAGGAACGACGAATACCCGATCACGATGAAGGTGATTCCGAGGATGATCGCATTCCATACAGGATTCCCGGTCTTCTTTGTAAACCAGAGTCCCCAGATGATGCCTCCGATCAGCAGGATAAAATAGATGATGGTTCCTGAGTTGAACGGAAGGCCGATTGAGTTTATAAAGAACAGTTCGAACAAGCCCGCCAGTTTGATGATCCAGGGAATGATCAGGTACATCACCACGGCCAGGATCAGGACGGACAGGATAGCGGTGACCAGCATCCCCTTCCATCCGGGGTTCGGGTATTTTTTAAAATAGTATACAAACGTGATCGCAGGTATGGCAAGCAGGTTAAGCAGGTGAACTCCGATGGATAGGCCCATCAGGTAGGCTATAAGGATAAGCCAGCGGTAGGCATGCTTTTCGTCTGAATGTTCCTCCCATTTAAAGATCGCCCAGACGACAATGGCCGTAAAAAACGATGACATGGCATAAACTTCACCTTCAACCGCTGAAAACCAGAAGGAATCGGTAAAGGTGTAGGCCAGCGACCCAACCAGTGCGGCACCCATGATGGTATACATTCCGGAGGTGGTCATTTCACCCTTCTTCAGCACGATCTTTCTGGCAATCATGGTGATCGTCCAGAACAGGAACAGGATGGTAAACCCGCTCGCCAGGGCCGACATGGTGTTGACCATCCTGGCTACATACGTGAGGTCTCCGAAAGCGAACAGTGAGAAAAACCTGCCGATCAGCTGGAACAGCGGAGCCCCCGGGGGATGGCCGACTTCCAGTTTGAAAGCGGTGGAGATGTACTCACCGCAATCCCAGAAACTCATCGTGGGTTCGGAAGTGATGATATACACGGTGGATGCAATGGCAAACACGATCCAGCCCAGGATGTTGTTGATCTTTTTGTACATGTTCATGGAGAAAGGCTTTGAAGCCTTGCAAAGGTAGGAAAAATAGCAACATTTTTGTATTTTTGCCCCCTCACGAAAAACTACCGAACATGAACAAACTCGTATTGATACGCCATGGTGAAAGCACCTGGAACAAAGAAAACCGCTTTACAGGATGGACAGATGTTGAATTATCCGAACGCGGGATCAACGAGGCCATTGAGGCCGGAAAAGTGTTGAAAAAAGAGGGCTTTGAGTTTAAAATCGCCTATACAAGCTACCTGACGAGGGCACTCCGCACCCTCTGGCTGGTTCTGGAGCAGATGGACCTTCAATGGATCCCTGTGGAGAAATCATGGCGGCTGAATGAAAAGCATTACGGCGTACTTCAAGGGCTGAACAAGTCGGAGACGGCCGAAAAATACGGCGATGAGCAGGTGCTAATCTGGCGCAGGAGCTATGACGTGCGCCCGCCGGCACTAGAGATGGACGACCCCCGTCACCCGCGTTTTGATCACCGTTACCGCGACCTTGACCCGAAAGATATTCCCGGTACAGAAGCGCTGAAAGACACTGTTGAACGCATCGTACCCTACTGGAAAGAGGAAATGGAGCCTGCATTGCTGAAGCACAAGCAAATTGTTGTTGCTGCGCATGGCAACAGTTTGCGCGGCATTCTGAAATATCTGAAAAATATCTCAGATAACGATATCGTTGGCATCAACCTCCCGACAGGGATTCCATATGTTTTTGAATTTGATGACCAGATGAACCTGCAGAAGGATTACTTCCTGGGTGATCCGGAGGTGATTAAAAAACTGATGGATGAGGTAGCAAACCAGGGGAAGAAAAAATAAAATATTTCTCGCAGATTTTCGCAGATTAAAGCGCAGATTATAGCAGATTAAAATCGATCCTGATCATCTGCAAAAATCTGCGCTTTAATCTGCGAAAATCTGCGAGAAATTTTTAAAATAATCTGCGAGAAAATATGCCAAAACGCTGGGTCATCCCCGACATACACGGTTGCCTGAAAACCGTCACCTCCATGGTCACCGACCTGATCAAGCCCATGCGTTCCGACGAACTCTATTTTTTGGGCGACTATGTTGACCGTGGCCCCGACTCCAAAGGGGTCATTGATTTCATCATGTCCCTGCAGAAAAGCGGGTACAACGTCATTGCATTGAAAGGTAACCACGAGGATTTCATGGTTGAACTGTATGATGCCGAGATGAAGGCGAAAAACACCTGGTGGCATACCTTTGGCAATAAAAAGCACAAGACCTGGCTTGAAATCGGCGGCAAACCTACCCTCAGGAGTTTTGGCGTTTCACATATCCGGGAAGTACCGCCGGAGTATATTGAATGGATGCGGAACCTCTCCCACTATGTTGAACTCGACCGGTTTGTGCTTGTTCATGCCGGCCTCAATTTCAAGATTGACAATCCGTATGATGACCTCCGGTCTATGCTCTGGCTTCGGGAATACGAAATAAAGCCGGAAATGATCGGAGGCCGGAAGATCATTCACGGCCATGTGCCTGTCAACATGGACCTGATCACCCAATCCATCAACAACCGGATTTACAAATTTATCGACCTCGACAACGGTCCGTACCTTTCGGGGAAAGACGGATTTGGTAACCTGGTGGCGCTGGAGTTGAACAGTATGGAGATGGTGATACAGTTTAATATGGACAATTAGGGAATGTAAACAATGCAGGGAATGCAGGGAATGCAGGCAATGCAGACAATGAAAGCAATGAAGGCAATGAAGGCAATGCAGGCAATGAAAGGAATGCAGGCCGGGAATAAAAAAATGAATGACAGGTAACCCTCTGTCCGCTTGTCCGCTTGTCCACCCGCTCACCCGCTCACCTTCCTCCCAACTTCTTAAGGTTTTCCTGCAACTTTTCCTCTATCGGCAGATAATTATAGCCTTTCCAGAACTGTTCGTCGCCTTTTCCAACAACCTGGTCCCAGCGCTGGTTGACGCCGGTGGATTTGTCGCCTTTGAAATTGCGGGTTTTTTGCGGGTCACGGGAGGCGTCGGTTACCACCACCTCATTCCTGTGCGAAAATTTTACCACCTGGTTCAATGACGGATGTTTGAATGTCAGCCAGTTCTCAATCCTTATGGTGCTGAGGAAGTAGGAGTCGCCTCGTTTTGAATAGGTGGTTGTCCACTCCATCATGGGCATTTCCTGGTACCAGCCCGGTGTATTCCTGATGGTGAACTGGCGTTTATACTTATCTTTCTCAAACTGGTCAAACGCTTCGAAGCTCGGCTTCTGGGATATTTTCAGAAGGGCAAAGTCAGCACCATTGATATAAATGTCACCTTTCCACAGGGTTTCTTTGACGCCTTTTTTCTGATCAAAGCGGATATGGTATATCTTTCCTCCCCCGGGAGCCGACTGCTCATCCATTTTGAAGGTATAATACCTGAATTGCTTCTCATCCAGCACCGTATGATAATAGAATTCTGCGAAATCATGCACGAAGTTACAGCCCAGGCAACCCGCACTTCTTCCGAGGTCGCCGAAGGAATTTACCATCCCGGTATCTGAAATCACCCTTCCTTTCAGAAGCAACGGAACATTTGACTGCCGGCTTTTTTCCTTTTCATCGCTGCGGCCGTAAGGTTTGTACCCGGTTTTCAAATCTTCAATGATGGCCTCTGTAAATTCTGCGAGCCTGCCCCCGACAAACTTCTGTGATCGGACAAAAGCCGTAAGTATCAGCGAGTCAGGACCGTAATTAGCTGGAATCGCGGCAACCATCCGCCGGATGACCTCTTCAGGTGTATACGCAACAATCTCCACTTCCGACAGTTGCAGCAGTCCCGGCCTGAGCCTGATGATATTCTCATTCCCTGACAGCGCCATCACCGGGCACTTTCGCGTTTCAAAACCCATATAAGCGACGAGTAAGGTATCCTTTGAAAAAAGGGACGGCACCTCCAGGGTAAAACTCCCCTCCTCATTGGTCACAGTTCCAATGGCGCAACTTTGCAGGGATAGCTGGGCGAACGGCAGCGCTTTTCCCGACACAGAATCAAGTACAATGCCTGAAATGCCAATGACCTGGGATAAAAGGGGTCCTATAGCAAATACAAGCATGATAAACAGCAAGATAGTCCGATAAGCGGGAAAGCGCATTGATTTTTTCTTTAAAGATAGGAGAAAAATGATTTACGGATATGGACAAATCCCATATTCGTAAATATCTCCATTCTCCCCACTTAGCTCTCTGCCTTCTTCAACTTTTGATTGTTCTTCGCAGTTATAACGCTTTTCACAACGATTGAAAGCAATTCATGGGCTTCCTGCTTTAGTTCTTTTAGCTTCTCCGGGGGAACATAGGCCATTTCATCTATCATCAATAACCAGAACTCTGTTTCATCCAGTTCTTCCTCCACTATTTTCATTTTATTGATAAAATCCCTTGGGGATTTTGACCGGCAGGCCGCCCGATAATTAGCCCCGGCCGAGGATGCCGACCTGATAATTTGCTGGGAGATAATGTTGGCTGAATCTTTTTTCGGCAAATGTTCAGACATCTTCAGTACCCTAATACCGAAATTGCGGACACGGAGCTTGAGGTCTTCACTATTCATATTAATTTGATATTTATCTTGTTAATAATAGTTTACTGTCTATTTTAGACTTACGATTTACGAATAAATTGCATGATTTCCGATTTCCGATTGATAGCGTTACCAATCGTAGATCGTCAATTATTTAAATTCAATCTGCAATCTAGAATCGTCCAATCGTAAATTGGCTCTATTCTTCCAGAATTAGGGTTTTTATCGCCACTTCGTCCACATTGGCCAGCAGGTTTGTCGCCAGGTTCTCATGGGTTCCGAAATACTCCTGTACCTGCTCCTTTGCCACCAGTGTGTGGCTTGTGGTCATGGTGGCCCGGAAGGAGGAGAAGCGGTAGTTTGCCGGGTGCTCGGTGGCTCCGTGTTTCCATGGATTCTGGTTTACATACCGGATCATTTCCTGCAGTGCTTCATCTGAACGGATCTCTTTGTGTTTGAGTTTGAATTTGAACACCTTGCCCTCCTTTTCATTGTGTTTGTTATACCCTTTTGAATACGCGTTGAAGAGCATGGCAAAAGGTTTGTAAAGGCTACCGTCGGCCTCGTCGCGGATACGGATCAGGAAATGCAGGTGGTCGCTCAGCAGGCAATAGGCATAGGTTTCCGCGATGGGACAGATATGCGCCTGGTAGAGTTTCAGGAAGAAGCGGCATGCCTCTTCATCTTCAAACAGCGGATCGCCGTTTTTTGCCCGGTTGTATACATGATAGTACTTCCCCGGTTCCAAAAGTGTTGTTTTCATAAGCAGAGTTTCCGCTTAATCGGGGAAGGGTAGGAAAGGTTGTGGGGGTGTTGATAACTTTTTTTTGATTACAAGGAAAGGGTATGCTGAAATCAAGCGGGCAAATTGTTTCTCGCAGATTTGCGCGGATTAAGGCGCAGATTAAGGCGCAGATTTGGGTGTTTTGATTTAAAAGGATAGTAACAACCGTCCTTCGCTGTTATGCAATGATCGAAGTATTTACTTAACTGCCAGTTTTACAATTTCACAAACTTTCTGACCCGGGCTCGTTCTTTACATTCTATCCTCAGAAAATAGATCCCTTCTGCAAATTTTGAAATATCAATTTCAGTATTAACAAAAACACTGGATTGCTTGGTGAACAGTTTTTCCCCCAGGGCATTGTATATGGAGAGATTAACAGGGTTCAGAATCCCGGGGATTGAAACTAAAATTCTGTCCTGTGCCGGATTAGGGAAAATGACCGGCTGATTTTCAATGGAAAGACCGGCTGGCTGAATACCAATACTCAGATCAACGACCATTTTGGCAATAAAGATTTCTGCACTGTTGGGCACTCCTGAGTTGGTAAGTGTTGTAGTTCCGATTACGATGGAAGGCGAATAAAATTGTCCTGCGACATAGACATGACCGTAATCATCGGCTGTTACCGTTTGAGCTGCTTCAAAGCTTTTGCTGCCGGCACCTTCTGCCCACTTTGCATTTCCCAGGGAATCATACTTTACCAGAAAGAAATCCAGCGTACCTGTCAATGTATGGCTGCCAAATGTTATTGACGGCCCGTCAAAACGACCCGATACGTATACATTGCCGTTTGAGTCTGTCGTAATTCCCAGGCCTTCTTCATGATCTGTTTGTCCGGCGCTTTCAGCCCATTTCACATTTCCCGAACCATCATATCCCGCAATAAAAAACTCCAGTCTGCTGGATCCGCCCTGATAACTGTTTGTGAGGGTAATATTCCCAAAGTTGATGGTCGGACTTGAAAACGCACCTGTGAGATAAACGTTATCCTGTGAATCCGTGGCCAGCGCGTTGCCCCATTCATTGAGCGTTCCACCGGCAATATTTGCCCACAGGGCATTCCCGGAGGAGTCGTACTTCGCAACATATATGTCCCCACTTGCATCAGAGGACAGTGTATGGTTCCCAAAGGTCAGGAATTCCCCGGAGAAGTATCCTGTTATATACACACTGCATCCGGGATCTGTTGCAAGGCAATTCACATGATCCCAGCCGTAGGAGCTTCCGGTTGCGCTGTGCGCCCAGATGGCACTCCCTGACGGCCGATACTTCACAATAAAAATATCATCGCTGCTCCCCCCTCCTGAATTTGATAAAACGGTATTTCCGAAAGTAATGGAGGAACTTTGAAAGGATCCGGCCAGATAGATGTTCCCAACATCGTCCACCGCAACACTGTTCCCCCGGTCACTCATCCCTCCTCCTGTCGCGCTTGCCCATAGCAGGTTTCCGCTGGGGTCATACTTTGCGAAAAAGATTGCCTGGTTCAACACCTGATTGGGATTGGCTAACGCCAGGTTCCCGATTTTAAGGGTATCACTCTGAAAACTACCGGTAATGTATGAGTTGCCACTTGCATCGACAGCAATGCTAACCGCTACATCCGACTCAGCCCCGCCAGCGCTTTTTGCCCATAGCACATTGCCGGCGGCATCGTATTTGGCAATAAAAATATCAAAATATCCTGCGGTGGGTAAGTTGAAATTGCCGATGTGCAGCGTGTCGCTCTGGAAAAAACCTGTTGCATAGATGTTTCCGGCTGCATCGTGGGCAATGCAATTTATGATGTCATTGTTACTTCCCCCTGCGCTTTGGGCCCAGTTCCAGGTTGGGGTTTGGGCATAATTTGTCGCATTTATCAGGGATAAAATGGATGCAATTGCTAACTGAAGAAATATTTTTTTCATACGACCATTTTTAGTTGGATGAAAGGTTTGATTTTGGCAGGCTGGTCAACAGCCAACATTACTCCAAAGGATTCATGCATCATGACCATTTAGCAAGTTCACTGCCTATATTTCTTTTTCTACAATGAATTGAATACACCAACAAGATCCGGGATTAGGAGACAGGGTTCATTGTTCTGTTGTCAGTTGCAGTTTTCATCCATTTATGTAACCCACTTTTGCGATGTATTGGTGACAAAATCTTCGGACGCTTTGGCATGCAGTATGCTAATAAAAAGTAGGACACTCAATCGCCCCCGGCCGATAACCCCTGCCAGGTGCCGCACTGCTGCCACCACCTCCGAATATGGAGACCTTGTCAAACTCAAGGATCAGGCTGATCTCATGTGCACCGCCGGTTCCCTGCAAGGCACCTGACATCTGAAGATCATAACTGTACATAAACTTTAAATTCATATCCTCATAGAACTGGTAACGGTAACCGGCAACAAGGGCCAAAGCGTTGTTAACAGTGCCTGTCATTGTGGACTTAAACCATGCACCAAGGTATATATTGAATTTAAGCAGGTTAAATCCAACCTGCAAGGAGTTCAGATCAGCCTGGTTCTGGTAGATACCGCCCAGGTTGATTTTCAGGGGCTCATCGCTTCCAGGTGAACGGGCGGAAGAAGATCCGGCTTGCCCTGCGATGATCAGAAGGTCAGCATGACCAACCCATTTTCGGGGATACGGGGATGCACCTGTTGACAGAAAGCTTACATCCGGCTGAAAAACATGATCAACCGCAAGCCCTATTGTTCCTCCTACATTGCCATCCGGATTTAGAAACTGCACCAGTCCGCCAACGCCAAAATCAGGAACAACCCGCTTGTTTGCATCAGGTGGAATAAATGAAGAAACATAAATATTGCCATACCTGGGATCCAATTGACTGGCAAAAACAAGGTCATCCCAGTTTACCCTGCGCTGCATGATACCGGCTTTGATACCAATCTGTGTGACCATGAAACTGTTAAGGCGGATCCGCGCTCCGATTGTAAGTGCCGCCCCAAAATTATTGATCAACCCAACTCCGGGCGTATCCTGGTTTATCATGATCCCGAGCCCTCCGGAACCCGGAAGGCTCCTGTCGCCAAGATCAGCAGAAAAATAGTACGATTTGAACGGCATCGGCAATGACGGCCACTGATCGCGGAATAAGAACCTGGCCCTCACCCCTGTACTTATCCCGGTTAATGCAGGATTATAATACATCGGTGTGCTGAAATACTGCGTGTAGTTCATATCCTGTGAGAAAACACCCTGACTTAATCCGAAGATGGCCAGCGTCAATATAACTACCTGATAGTTTTTTAATTTCATGTTGGCTGGTATTAAAAATTAACGAATTAAGACTACGGTACCCCACGTTCCTCTGGATTTTCCAACACCAATATCTGAGCCTTCCCATTGTGAGCCGTCAAGGAATTTTGCACTGATTTTCCAGATGTAATTTCCCTGGGGCATGAGTTGGCCTTCATATGTGCCATCCCATCCCTCGGCAGGCATTCCCAGTATGCCATTTTCATTTTTAAGCCTGGTTGACTCCCACAAAAGATGCCCCCAGGAATCAAAAACCTGGACCTGGTATTCATCAAGATTCATTCCGACGGGTAGAAAATACCTGATACCGGCGTAACTGGCACTCGTATTTGTAGGGGAGAATGCATTAGGCACGTATAGCCCGGCAAAGAAGAATTCATAATCGTAGTAAGTGGTATCAGCACAGTCAAAGGTATTGGTGGATATCAGGCGTATGGTATGTTTGCCATCGTCTTTAAACAGGGTGACCGGGTCTGCTTCGTAAGATGTAGTCGGAAGTCCGTTTTCAAAAGACCATGCATAACTTACGTTGCTGCCGATCGTGGTATTGTTCATCTGAACCTGTCCTTTGGTGCCATTGAAATTATCAGTAATGGTAAATGAGCTGACCGGCGTTTCATTTACATGGATGGTTGAATCTTTCGTGCTGTAACAACCCAGTAAGTCGGTAACCCTCATCCAGACCTGGTAATCTCCTGCAGCATCAAACCTGTGGCCGGGGTTATTTACAAAGGCAGAATCACTGGAAGAAGCGGGATCATCAAATCCCCATCTCCATGCAGATAATACCGCTTCAGCAAATACTGATTTGTCTGTGAATAAGGTCGTATTGCCTGAACATGCGGCTGCATTCGTAAAGGAGGCAACCGGAAGCCCGTGGACCTTAATTTTCCTTGTTATTGAATCCATGCAACCAAACGCATTGCTGACGAACAGTTTTACAGAATCGTACTGAATCTTGGTATAGATGTGAGAAGGATTATGAACCTGGGATGTATCTCCAGGTGCCACAGAATTCCCATTAAAATACCAGATACGGACAGAGGTTGTGTCAAGCCCGAAATAATTGGTTTTATCAGTGAAGTAAGCTGCCTGATCCTTGCAAACACTCGTGCTGGTAAACGATGGCAATGGTGTTGGACTGATAACAATAACCTGTTCAACGGTGCTGGCAGGAATACCCGGCACAACCGGGCCTACCGTCAACCGCACATGATAGGTTCCGGCAACCTGGAAGATATGGGTAACCGCCGGTTTAAAGTTATTATACTCCGTGTCCGGCGTTCCGTCGTCCCATTCCCATTTCCAGTGCATGACCATTTGGGCGGGGGTGGCAGAAGTATCTGTGAAAACAACCTTATACCTGGAACAGGCAAGAAGTGCATTGTACATATATCCGGCCTGGATGCAAGGCTGCATACGGACCATACGTGAGGCGGTATCAGGACATCCATTGGTATTCAATACCTTTAATGAAACAAGGTAACTTGGCTGATGAAGATTTGTTGATCTGTAATCGTGCGTGAATGTTGGCAGTTGATTCATTACCGCAGGTCCGTCGCCATAGTTCCACATGTAGGTATTTGATCCGTTGAGCGGGGTTGAATTGTTTGTAAGGATGATGGAACTGTCACAGGCACTGAAAATTGAATAATCAAAGGATGCTTTGGGCCTCGGACTGACACTCACCTCAAACAGTGTATCGGCTATAGCCCAGCAGCCATACTGATTTACATAATTAACACTGATCCAGTAAGGTCCTGTTGCCCCCCAGTTTACTGTGACCTGGTTGCTGGTAATGGCAGGAGGAGATGTAAAGGTACCGCCTGAAATCCGCCACCTGTACTCACTCATGCCTGTTGCTGTTGAATAAACATTATTCAGTGAATCTGAGCAACTGGTCAACGGGGCGCCAAGGTTTACTGAGATGGCTGGCCTCGGGTTTACGGTAACAGGATACTGATTACTGACTGAATCACAGCCAAAATCATTGGTCACTTTTAATATCAGGTACTGGGAACCCGGGGTTGTCCAGGTCACAGTAACCGTGTAATTGCCATTACTTAGTATGGTACCGCTTCCGGATGGTATTGTCCAGAAATAGGATGCCTGGCCTGGCAATGTTGAATAAACGCCGGTTTCGCCAACGCAAATATTATTTTGCGGCCCGCTGATAGCAAGGGTTGGCTTTCCGATTACATGAACCGTTGAATCTGTCGGGAACAGGGCTTTACATCCATGGGCATCCTTGTAATTAACACTGATGGTGCGCGGCCCCGGATCAGTCCACTTAACATTGATGAATGATAAGCCGTCAGCAGATTGAAGGGTCCCCCCTAATACCTCCCAGTGATATTCCGACATATTGTTCTGTGTGACATATGTTTCGGTTTTATCCTGGCATACAGAATCAGGCCCGGAGATCGAAGGATTTGGGAGTGGATTTACCGCTACTGAAAACAAGCCAAGTAAAGTAGCAGGGCAATTATCCTGTGTATAGGTCACTGAAACTGTTTTTGCACCTGTTGAATTCCATGTCACGGTAATTTCTGGTGTTCCCGCACCGGATGTAATTGAACCGTCAGGGAGTACCGACCATTGATAATTTCCAAGCAAGGGGCCAGATTCGGTGGTGTAAACATTGTTATCGGAGTATTGACAAACATCACTGAACGTGCTTGTAATGGATGGAACGGGCAGCTCTTTTACCGTAACTTCATAGGCCGGAGTAGGTTCTATCCCCCTGCATCCATGGGCATCAGAATAATTAACAAACAGGTGGTGAACGGCAACGCCTCCCCTGATCCAGTGAACGGTTGGACTGCTGGTTGTCGCACCCGACTCTATGTGACTGGCATCACCGGGATCAAACGACCACTCATAAAACAGTTTACCCGGAGTGGTTGAGTATGAATAAATTGTTGAATCACAAACCAATTGTTCGCCAAATTCAACTTCCGGCACAGGTAAGGGGTAAACATTGATAATCGTATCACGAGGGGAAGCCGGATAGCAGCCGTTACTGTTCTTATAATAAACAGTAACAAGGTTTGCACCAACTTCGGTCCAGGTTACGGTGATCACCGGAGTCCCCAACCCGGTAACATTGTTAACCGGAAACACACTCCACTGATAATCAGCCATTCCCACCTCTGTACTGTAGGTTCTGACATCTCCTGCACATACAGCAGTGTCGCCATTTATCGTGGGAGTTGGGGGCAAAGCATGTACGGTGAACGGATACACCGTGGGAGCAGCCGCAGTACATCCGAACTGGTTCATATAGCTCACCGTAACATTGGTTATATTGGAGGGAGATGTTACTGTATTCCAGACCACTGACAATGTATGCCCGTTTTCAGCAACCTTGGTGCCACCATTAACGGTCCATACATAAGTATCCATATCATCCTCGGTGACAAATGTGATGGCAGGATCTCCGATACAACACTCATTAATCCCCTGGGGTACTGTACTTATGGATGGAACTGGCTGCGGTTCAACGAATACCTGGTAAGGAACAGGAGGCATAACCTGGCTGCATAACGGTGATGAATAACTCACTGTCAATGATTTAATTCCTGGCGTTATCCACGTAACTGTGATTGAATTCGGGTCAGGACCAGTTACATAGGTATTAGGCGGGAATATCCCGCTCCACAGATAATTGGTCATTCCGGGCTGTGTAGTATATATATTTCCGGATGAATTAACGCAAGGAGTAACTGCCTGGGCCGACGAAGTTATGGTTGGCGTGGGAGCGACAACGACTTCAACCGTCACAGTAAATGAATTTCCCACACAGTTTCCTGAGGTGCCGGAGGTCGGTGTAACTGTATAGATGGCCGTCTGTGTTGATGTTGAATAATTCGTGAGCGTGCCGTTGATACCAGACATCCCTGTACCCGCTGCACCGCCGATTAACAATGGTGATGAAACAGCAGGAGCACTCCAGGAATAGGTTGTTCCCGCCGGAAGAACTGTCAAAGGAGGGTCATTTACGGGAGAAATTAGAAATTGTGATCCGCTGCAGATGGTAGAAACCTGGTCCGGAACCAAAGGCGTGGGATTGGCTGTAATGGTAAATGACTTTGAAGGACCATCGCAAATAACTGATCCATTTTCAAAATGGGGTGTTACTACGATGGTGGCAGTAACCGGCAGAATCCCGGTGTTTACAACAATGAAGGCCGCAATATTCCCGACTCCGTTGCCGGCGAGGCCGATGCCGGTTGTACTGTTTGTCCAGGTGTAAGTTGTGATTCCCCCTGTGTTTGATGATGTGAAATTCACCGCAGATGTTAAACTTCCACTGCATACAGACTGGTTCACCGGCTGGATTACCGCTGCCGAAGGATTAACGGTGATGGTGAATGATTTTGCTGGTCCGTCACAAATGATCGGCCCGTGCTGAAAATGCGGAGTAACTGTAATTGTTGCCACAACCGGGCCTGATCCTGCATTATTTGCAAAGAATGGAGCAATGTCGCCCATCCCTGTTGCTGGAAATCCGATCCCGGGAGTATCATTGACCCATGTGTAAGTTGTTGTGCCGCCGGTTGTGAGGGTTGTAAAAACAACCAATGAGGTCGGAGCCCCCTGGCATACAATCTGACTGGATGGCTGATCCACCTCCGCCGTTGGATTAACGGTGATGGTGAAAGATTTTGGCTGACCATCGCAGGTAAGCAGCGCATTCTCAAAATGGGGTGTTACAATGATTGTGGCTGTTACAGGAACAGAGCCCGTGTTAATTGCGGTGAAGGCCTGAATATCTCCGGAACCACTCGATACCAATCCAATTCCCGGGGTGTCGTTGGTCCAGGTATAGGTTGTTGTGCCGCCGGCATTGGCTGTGGTAAAAATAGTCGCTGCAGTTATACTTCCATTACAGATAACCTGGCTGAAAGGCTGGTCAACTTCAGCTGTAGGATTAACAGTAATGGTGAAGGATTTTGAAGGACCGTCACAAACTACCGAACCACTTTCAAAGTGAGGAGTTACCACGATGGTAGCGGCAACAGGGATGGTACCGCTGTTCACTGCTGTGAATGAAGCGATATCTCCGGTTCCATTTGCAGCAAGTCCAATGGTTGTTACGCTGTTGGTCCATGAATATGTAACCGTTCCCCCGGTGTTGATGGTTGTAAAGAAAATCGAGGAAGTAATTCCGGCATTGCATACAACCTGGCTGGCAGGCTGGTCAACCTGTGCCGTTGGATTGACGGTAAAAGTAAACGATTTTGGCTGTCCGTCACAAATGACCAACCCGCTTTCAAAATGGGGAGTCACTGTTATCGTTGCTGTTACAGGTGATGTACCGGTGTTGACCACTGCAAATGGTACAATGTTTCCAACTCCGCTGGCTGCAAGCCCGATGCCGGGTGTATCATTGGTCCATGTGAAAGTAATTGTTCCCCCGGTGTTCGGAGTAGTAAAATTAATTACAGTTGTCATGTCGCCGTTACATAAGACCTGGCTCACAGGCTGGTCTACTTCTGCCGCCGGATTGACGGTGACGGTAAAGATTTTTGCCGGTCCGTCGCATACCACCAGCCCGTTCTCAAAATGAGGTGTAACAGTGATGGTGGCGGTTACCGGAACCGTGCCGGTGTTCAGCGCCGTGAACGCTGGAATGTTGCCCGTGCCATTTGCCGCAAGGCCAATGCTGGTGTTGCTGTTGGTCCACGTATAGGTTGCTGTTCCCCCGGTGGTTGTCGTGGTAAAATTCACCGGCGTGGTCATGCTGCCGTTGCAGAGCACCTGGCTTTGTGGCTGGTCAACTTCGCCTGTTGGGTTGACTGTGACGGTGAATGATTTTGATGAACCGTTGCAGGTTACCGATCCGTTTTCAAAATGGGGTGTTACGATGATGGTGGCCGTTACAGGCGATGTTCCTGTGTTGATTGCAGTGAACGTGCCGATATTGCCTGTTCCGCTGGCTGCCAGGCCGATGGTGGTTGTACTGTTGGTCCAGCTGTAGGTAACAGTGCCCCCGGTATTGGTGGTGGTAAAGCTTACTGCCACGGTGGTGCTGCCATTGCAGATCACCTGGCTTGCAGGCTGGTCAACGGCTGCTGCCGGATTGACCGTGACGGTGAACGACTTTGAGGGCCCATCGCAGGTGACGGTTCCGTTTTCAAAATGTGGCGTCACAACGATGGTGGCCGTTACGGGTGAAGTGCCCGCATTGATGGCAGTAAACGCAGCAATATCGCCAGTGCCGCTTGGGGCAAGCCCAATGCTCGTGGTGCTGTTGGTCCAGGTATATGTGGCGGTGCCGCCGGTGGTTGTCGTGGTAAAGTTTGTTGCCGCAACTGCCGTACCCTGGCAAACAACCTGGCTGACAGGCTGATCAACTTCTCCGGTTGGGTTGACCGTTACGGTGAAGGTCTTTGCAGGTCCGTCGCACATCACTGACCCGTGTTCAAAATGAGGTGTAACAATAATGGTGGCTGTTACTGGAGCAGATCCGGCATTCAACGCCGTAAAGGCTGCAATGTCGCCTGTTCCGCTGGCAGGTAACCCGATTGCCGGGGTGCTGTTGCTCCAGGTATAAGTTGACGTTCCGCCGCTGGTGGCCGAAGTGAAATTGACCGCCGCTGTGGCACTGCCATTGCAGATCACCTGGCTGCCAGGTTGGTTAACCTGTGCGGTTGGATTGACCGTAATGGTGAAGGTTTTTACCGGTCCGTCACAACTTACCGCACCGTTTGCAAAATGAGGAGTCACTGTGATGGTGGCTGTTACAGGTGAGGTGCCCGTATTATCTGCCGTGAATGATGCGATGTTGCCTGTTCCGCTGGAAGCAAGGCCAATGTTGGTATTGCTGTTGGTCCATGTGAAAGTTACAGTTCCACCTGTGTTGGTAGTGGTAAAAGTAACTGCTGATGTTGTGCCGCCATGACAAACTACCTGGCTCACTGGCTGGCCAGCTTCTGCCGCCGGATTGACGGTGACGGTAAAGATTTTTGCCGGTCCGTCGCATACCACCAGCCCGTTCTCAAAATGAGGTGTAACAGTGATGGTGGCGATTACCGGAACCGTGCCGGTGTTCAGTGCCGTGAACGCTGCAATGTTGCCCGTGCCATTTGCCGCAAGGCCAATGCTGGTGTTGCTGTTGGTCCACGTATAGGTTGCTGTTCCCCCGGTGGTTGTCGTGGTAAAATTCACCGGCGTGGTCTTGCTGCCGTTGCAGAGCACCTGGCTTTGGGGCTGGTCAACTTCGCCCGTTGGATTGACTGTGACGGTGAATGATTTTGATGAACCGTCGCAGGTTACCGATCCATTTTCAAAATGGGGTGTTACGATGATGGTGGCCGTTACAGGCGATGTTCCTGTGTTGATTGCAGTGAACGTGCCGATGTTGCCTGTTCCGCTGGCTGCCAGGCCGATGGTGGTTGTACTGTTGGTCCAGCTGTAGGTAACAGTGCCCCCGGTATTGGTGGTGGTAAAGCTTACTGCCGCGGTGGTGCTGCCATTGCAGATCACCTGGCTTGCAGGCTGATCAACGGCCGCTGCCGGATTGACCGTGACGGTGAACGACTTTGAGGGCCCATCGCAGGTGACGGTTCCGTTTTCAAAATGTGGCGTCACAACGATGGTGGCCGTTACGGGTGAAGTGCCCGCATTTATGGCAGTAAACGCAGCAATATCGCCGGTGCCGCTTGGGGCAAGCCCAATGCTCGTGGTGCTGTTGGTCCAGGTATATGTGGCGGTGCCGCCGGTGGTTGTCGTGGTAAAGTTTGTTGCCGCAACTGCCGTACCCTGGCAAACAACCTGGCTGACGGGCTGATCCACTTCAGCTGAAGGGTTCACTGTAATGGTAAAGGTCTCCGGTGGTCCGTCGCAGGTTACACCACCAGTGGTGAAATGCGGAGTCACAATGATCGTTGCTGTGACCGGCGCACTGCCGGTGTTTATCGCCTGAAAACTTGGAATATTTCCAGTTCCCGTTGCGGCAAGGCCGATATTTGTTGTACTGTTGGTCCAGGTGTAAATATTCGTTCCGCCAGTGTTTATGGTGGTAAACGAAACCGGGGCCGTACTTGCTCCATTGCAAACAACCTGGTCGGTGGGATCGTTCACCTGGCCAAGCGTATTAATAATAATCGTCCTGTCGTCATGTTGTTTTATCCCCACGCAGGAATTAACACCCGATACCTCGAGTCGCAGAATTCTTGTTCCAGGTGCTGATCCCGGGGTGTACTGGGTACCCAGGGTGTTGGTTGGTGAGACAGTTCCGGGACCAATTAAAACCTTCCAGGTTACAGATAATGGATCATAGTCTGCCGCAGTTCCGAGTAATGGGATTACTGTTGCTGCTCCTGCACATTCAGTAAGCGGATCAGGAATACCGGCATCTACAGATGGTCCAGGTTCAATATTCACTATGCCGAATTCAAGTTCGCAACTGATTGACGGGCACGTGTGAACGGCACGGATAGTATATGTCCCGGCTGGAAATACCGGTAATGGGGGAACACAGTTGACCGAATTGAAAACGAGTGTTGGGGTTCCCACGGTTAAAGAGATTAATGGAGAGCCCGTGTTCCCGTCCTTGATGAGATGATAAGTCACAGTGGGGTCGGGGTTGAAAAGTGTGATTGTAGAGGTCGTCAGGCTGCATGTCGCACCTGAGGGTGAAATGATTTTCGGTGTAGGGTTCCTGCATAAATCAATTTGCCCGAACATTTCAGTAACACAACTGTCTGTATTGACAGATGTTCCCTGTTTCGCAAAAATTTTGTAGGTACCTTCAGAATATGAACTGCCAAGAATACCAAAATTCAGCTCACCGCCCAGCAGTGAATGCATATATTTTACTGCGTCCCCGGTAACCATATACCTGAGTTCGTATACAACCCCCGGATCAGAGTTTGCAAGTTTCAGTTCAACTCCCTGGCAGTTTGGCCCTGAAGGAAGCAAAGAATAGGAGTGCGGGTTTTCAATCAGTGTTAAAGACCAATCCATCTGTTGTGTACAAAATGGCGGCGTAATCGTATCTTGTGCCTCAATAACATACGTCCCAGTGTCACAAATATTTTGAAAAACATGACTGCCTCCGGTTGAAATCCAGAGTGTAGTGACTCCTGTGCTCTGGTTTATCAATTTATATTTAAAGCCTGCCTGTGAATTGGTCAAGGTAATATCCCTGCAACCACAAAGGACGCCAAATGGAAACAATGCGTATTTGATAGGTTTTGGCATGACCCATACACTGTTGGCTGCATTACTGATACACCCTGTTATCGGATCAACAGCCCTGGCAAAATATTGACCGGGAGAAAGCGCTGTAGTCAGGATCGGTGGCCCGCCACTTAAGGTCCACGGACCCAACCCCAACCTCCATTCATAATCGATACCCGTTTGCCAGCCGGATAAACCCAACACAACTCCAGGAGGAGTCCCGTCAGGATTTTCACACTCAGGGCCGGTTGGTGTTACCGCCGGAATACCGGGAGGAGTTACCTTTAAGATGCTGAACGGTGGAGAAAATACAACGACACATCCTGATGCGATATTTGTTGCCTGCACGTAATATGTTCCGGTGATATTTAACGGAGGTGCAAAACAGAAAGGCCCACCACCGATTCCCCCGGTATAATTTCTAACGGATGTTCCGGTACCGGAATAAATTATTTCATAATAAATACCAGGTTCAGAATTACCAACACAAACGTCGATCCCCGGGTCACCTTCACAGAAGTAGTTCTGCAAACTTCCATTGACAGCACTCTGAAGGGTCACGGTCTGCGTGAGCGGGCAAGGGTTAACAACCACATTGCAACAAACGGGGGCAAGTGCAGCACAACCCAAACTGCCAGTGACCAGCTGATAGTTGACACAAACGCTTCCGGTTGTGCCCGATGTCCACTTAACGGTAACAAAATCATCGGCCGTTCCTCCGCCTCCGGTGATGGAGCCTCCGTTTACAACCCACGAATAATTTGATTTCCCTGTCTCTGTATGATACGTAATTACATCTCCGAAGAAAACTGTAGCATTACAGGGAGTGATCGTTGGAACTGGACGGGGATTTACTGTTACGTCAAAATTGTAGCTACTCCCCGAGCAAGGTAATGCCTGTGGGGTGATGACATACCTGACAACTCCAGCAGTTGTGGAGGAAACATTGGTCAGTTGCTGGTTGATAAAAGTCCCTGAGTTTCCTGAAAAACCCGTCACGCTTCCGCTGAGTAAGGTTGCTGTCCAGCTATAATTATTCGTAACTGGTGTAAGCGAAATGCCTGTATAATCTGTAGAACAAATGGTTTTATTTAGTGGAAGTGTAGTTAGTACCGGAATGGTATTCACATTTTCCGTGACCGTTGCTCCCGGCCCCGGGCACCCGCCTGCTGACATCACGGTAAAAGTATATACTGCACTTCCTGGATTACTGGCATTTGCCAGGGTGAGTGTATTCGTTACTGTAACCGGTGAAGCTCCTCCGCCAGCTGAAACCGGATTTACATTTGTAAGTGCCGGTGCAACCCAGGATATAGTAGAAGGAATATCTGTTGACAACTTGATAAATGTATTATCACCGTTGCAAATTGATTCTACAAATGGTGGACCTGCAGGATTTGTTACCGTTAGTGATGGTTTAGGCTTTACAAAAACATCAAGAACCACCGGAGGACCGTCACAACCAAGTGTTGCAGGTGTAATGGTGTACCTGACAATGCCGGTTGTCAGCAAACTGTTCGTTAAAATATCAGTAATGCAGGTTCCGGCAGTACCACTGTTATTGGTGAAGCCACTGATACTCCCTGTGATCAGGGCCGATGTCCACTTGAACGTTGTGGCCGTGGAACTTACAAACAGCCCTGGGTAAATCAAACAGATGTTATCCTGTGAGCAGACAGATATTGAAGTTGCCGGCGCGATGCTTAGCGTCATGGTTGGACTGACTGAAAGCGTAATATTAATGGTTTTAGATCCGATACCACATTCATTTTCAACCTCTGCAATGATCGTATGGGGCCCGGCACTTAACAACGGCGTGAACGACAACCCTGTAACCGGAGGTATGCCATATGGGGGAACCGGTGAAGGAGGATCAAGGTACCAGTTCTCACTGCCGGGGATCAGCGTACCGAAACAACTCTCAACGTTCATGTTGAATGTATATGTATTTCCTGCACAATAAGGCGGAGCGGCAGGTGTAGAAGAGGTTGAGATGGTAACTTTTGGCGGCCCTTTAACCACGATCGTCTTCGTATATTCTGCTGATCCGCATGAATTATTCACAACCAGTTTCAGGATGTACGTCCCCGGGTCTACCAGTTTGATAACCGGTTCAAATGATGTGGAATTGCCGGTAACATATACCGGAGTACCCGGTGAACCGGAGCAGGTGCCACCGTTGTACGTTGTTGACCATGTATAGTGAACCAATCCGCAGGGATCAGCGGCAGATGAACTGTTTACGGTTTCGAGTGTGACTTCACTGCAGCTGTTTGGATTTGCAGGATTTACATTAATGTCAAAAAGTGCCACCGGACTTTCGTCTGTAATACAAAGCGACTTTATGATTGAAGCCGGGGATGAAGGGCAGGTGTTGGATGCTTCAAGTGTAATTGTATATGTATTAGCCGGATCAAATTTTACAACGAAGACCGGGTCAGTGGGAAGTCCGGACACGATGGTATAGGTAGCAGGCGTGATGACCCAGTTTAATGTCATTGCACTGCTGCAATCGCCGACACTTCCCCCTGAATTCAAGGAGGTGGTGGTTGATGTGAGGGTTATTGGGGCATTTGTACATCCTGAGGTAATTTGGTTTCCTGCAGCATCTTTGATGGTAAAATCAGGATCAGGTTTATTCCCGTACTTTCCTGTGAAACAGTCATGTATCTGGGGAGGAAATGCCCCTGTCGTAACGCATTGATTGGTAACTGTACACCTGATGGCAAAAGAATTCTGAGTGCCTGCGAAAGGAGATGGTGCTGTGGGGGTATAACCACAGGACGAAACACCGTAGGTGATCTGCAACCCGGTTCCGGCCAGCGGATAATTGCGGGTTTCTGTAGTCACAGTGCCCGGATCATTGTCGAAGTAATCAAAAACATAGATGGTTCCTGGTGTATTGTTCATATGTGCCGGATTCCAGGGGATATCAAGCGGGTAGGGCAAATCGCATGTTGAAGCCACGGTACCCGGACAATTTAAGGCAGGGTAAGGGTTTCCCCCGTTGAAAGCAGAATAGACAGTGTCATTTATACAACCGTTGGTTGCGCTTGTTACAGTATATCTCACAGTCCATTTATTATACCCGGAGTATGTATTGGATTCTCCGGCAACAGGGAAAGGAAAGAGTTTTGTTCCTGTAGTGGGCAAAGGGTTCGGCGACTCCCAGTCAATTTTATAATCCTGGTTCTTCAGGGGATCATCAACAGAAGGGTGTACCACCAACGTAAAATTTGAACTCATACTGCATTGAGTCCAGTTTGCTGGAGTAGCAAATAACTTAACATCCGGTAACTGCTTGACCGTGATCAGCTGCTCAAAATCATCCTGGCACCCACATCGGGTAACCGTTAGATGAACTTTAACCTGAAACTCTCCGTACCCGATTTTGTAAAATGTACGTTTTGGGCTCGCCTGGGCCGAAGGGGCTATGGGCATAGGGGGAACAGATTGGTCCACAAATGTCCAGCTGTATACCGGCGTGGGTTCGCCAGGTGGAACTGCTGGTGGAATAAATGTGAATTCTGTGCTTGCACACTTTTTAGGAAGGGGTGGCGGACTTATCGTAAAAGATGCACTCGGGGTGTTGTATGCATTAATTGTAATGCTGGCCTGGACCACTGGGGTAGCAGAGCAACCTCCTCCTGTAACCGTTACTGAATACGTTGTTGTAATCGCCGGGAATACATCAATTTCTTTCGTTGAAGCCCCCGTACTCCACAGGTAAACATAGGTTGCCGGATTACTTCCACCTGTCGGGTTTGCTATTAAATGAACAGGATTTGTGTTGCCGATGCAAACACACGGAGTCAAAGTTGCGATGGTAACTCCGCAAGGAACTGCCTTCACTGACTCACTAAAAACAGATGTTAAAAGAAAAACTGCCACAAAAAGCGGGAACAGAAACAGACCTGAATGTTTGGTATTTGTTGTATTCATACGGATATATTTTATCAATAGAAAATCCAATTCAAATATAACAATTGTAAAAGCTGGTTTTAGGAAAGACACATATTTAGAACTAATCTAAGCACATGACTGGATTAGATTCAAAACAGAAAACTCGATGAAAGCCCGGATATTTTTCTTGGTCAGTTGCTATACAAAAAGCGTCCGGGAGGTTTAATTTTCCACCCGGACTTCAGTAATACAAGGCCATTATCCATTTATAAATAAACCACTTAGGCACTAAGGACACTAAGAAACACTAAGGAAATTCTCAGTGTCTCTCGGTGTCCTCCGTGCCTACTATATAACTTGTTTTTAACTTGCTGATTATGTTTAGTTTGCAAATAGTCATTACGCAGCCTTTTTTAATTGTTCCAGCAATTTTTCAAGGTGCTTGATCTT
>CAJBYO010000012.1 GCA_903959905.1 uncultured Bacteroidales bacterium | reverse complement strand
TTTCCGGATGGATGGATGAAATGATGCTTCCAAAAACGGTTTAAAATCAACAAGCCTGTTAAATCCATCACGAAAGTACACCCTGATAGCATAATCGCCGATATATCTGGCAGATTCAACCTCAATAAAATCAACGTTATAGTCAATATTTTCTTCCGTTATTTTCATTTGATCCGGGTGTTAATTTTCTCAAATTCAATAACTTTATGATAAACAAAGTAGTCAATCCGTTTTTTCTTTAGATTTGCTTAAACCGAAATTCCTCCAATGGAACCCTGCTTCAAAAGTCGGGACGACCAATCTAATAATAAAAACCTTAGGTTACGATTGCGGGCTTTAATATGATAAAGGCAGGGTTTACCTGTGATTAAAACTAATGAATGTTTTTCAGGAAATCTTTCCATTGACCAGGGTACAGATCAGATCAGCCATTGCGATTGCCTCCTGAATCTGGAATTTTGTCAACTTTATTATGGTGTCGGGATATCTTATCTGTACTGCATACCTGGAAATCCGGTCAACCTCTTCAAAATAGATGTCAAATGCGCCATCTTTTGTAGCAGTTAAATTCAGCAAGTATCCAAGGTCATGAACCGGTTTGAATTCAATATCGAGAAATATCAGATATCCTTTTAATGCCTTTTCAATGGCTTGCTGGCAATGGAATGCAATGACGTCATCATAATCGGGCATATGAGAAACCACTATTTTAGCGGTTTCCAAATCGTGGGTGGCTTTCAGAAGCCAGGACTGAACAAGGTCATTTGATGGCATAAAGTATCTTCCCCGACTTAAATACATCATGAATAAATGTAAATTTTCGTTCTTTGTCCTTTGCAATTTCAGATGGGGTGTAAACAAGAATATCCATCGGGATAAGAAAATCCCTCAGTGCCTTGCGCAAACCGGCCGCACGGTTTAACGGGTTTTCGCTCGTCTGTTTGACAAGCAAAAGATCAAGGTCACTTCCTTCATGTTCGTTCCCGCCGGCATATGAACCAAAAAGGATGACCATCTCAGGTTGATAGAAATCAACAATCCGTGAGACTACACGATCCATTTCCAGCTGAGATACCATCATAATCCAATTTTCCTTTCAAAAATACAAAATAAAACCGAAATTACTTCCTTTGGAACCTCACTTCAAAATTCGCGACGAACACTCTGATAATAAAGGCGATTGACAGACACGGTTCAGATGTTCTGACAATGGCTGGGTTTGCAGAAATATACGACAAAATGTGTATTGTTTTTGCCTCCCAGTGAAGGTACTTTTGTTGGCTTTTAATACCATGATCGGATCAGCCAAACATATAAATCTCATTCCAAATCCAACATCCGGCATATTCATGATCGAAACTTATGCCAAAGGATTTCTCTCCCTCTTTAACCTGTTCGGCCTTGAACTCCTGAAAAAAACATAATGGATATCAAAACGGTCATTGACATCAGCGCCTTGCCTGCTGGAATCGATTTTCTCATGGCAAAGGACGGAAGGTGTGTGGAAGTAATTAGGTTGGTGAAATATTTGCCGGCTTTTTCCCATATCTTTACCATCCATTTCATGCCTCCGCAATGCATGTATTGAAACAGTCCCTCCGTCATATACCTTATTGGGCTTACCTGCTCGTTCTCCTGGTATTTGTTGTCAATACCATTTATTTGAATTACCGTTATCATTTGCCTGTCACCGGTTTTCACACTACGCTAAATAGCGGACAGTATATCATCGATTTTATCAGGCCGGGCGGTCCCGGTGAAATAGCCGGACTCCAAGCCGGGGATACCATTATTTCATCCTCCCTAAAATCAGTGATCGCCGAAAAAAAGAGCTCGTTTTATGCAACACGTGCAGGAGATACCCTGGCTTGCCTGGTTATCAAAAACAAGAAGGAAGTTACAATGGACCTTGTCATGGATTCTATTGTATCAGAGGTGCCGGGATTTTTCCAGGCCATGTATGCATTAATCCTTTTACTAAGTGCAGCCAGCATTTATATATTATTTAAAAAGCCAGATGATCCTGCTATCAGAATCTTTTTCATTTTTATTCAACTTTATTCATTAACTCAAAATGCTACATATCTGTCATTCCAGAATTTCTTCTCTGTTTTAGCCACCGTTGCATTTATCTGCGCTGGCTGCCTGTGTGGTGTTGCCCTGTTTCATTTTCACCTGCTGTTTCCAAAGCCTGTGAAAATTCTGACAGTATTCAAACACACTCCTCTCATTTTCTATGGAATCGGAAGTTTCATCGCTGTTTGTTTCTCAGCAATCTTTATCCTTGTCATTCATGATCCTACTGACGAGCACCTTTCATTGTTTGATTTTGCCAATGGCTTTGGTTTGAAATGGTTGGCTTTCACCTTCACAATGGTCCTGGGAATCGTCATTTACCAATTTGTTACCATCAAAAATACGCTTGCCCGAAAACAAATCCTCGTTGTGGTCATCGGTTCTTTTTTTGGTTTTATAACACCTGTTTCGTATGCCATATTTGAGGATTTTATCGATAAGCTGGGAGAATATTATCCATATATCGTTAATTTATCTGAAGGAGCCGGAAGCCTGATCATGATCATCTGCCTCCTGATTGCCATCTTCCGATACAGGATCTGGGATGTCGAAATTTTCATCAGGAAGGCATTGCTTTACCTGGGTGCAACACTGTTGATAACATTTACTTATCTGCTGCTGATCTGGGTTGTTGACCGGTTGATTATCCGTGAAACTGACCTTACCCGTTTTCTTATCCTGGCTATATCTGTGATCCTGTTCCTGGTGCTCAGGGACCGGCTTCAACAACTGATCGACCGTTTTTTCCACCGTGAATCCTATGACTCCGCCACGGTCGTATCAGATTTTGAAGAAAAGCTGGCAGGAGTTTACCGGTTTGATGAGTTGAAATTAAAGGTCGTGCAAAGCCTGGATGAGATCTTCCATTTCAAGTCTTTTGTGTTTAATCTGAAAACAAAGGGGCTTTGTTATGACCCGGTTTTTGTGTTGGGATCTGATGATCTGATTATCGCGGGAGAATTTGAAGGAAATGCCGAATTTGAGCAGAAACTCAGGAAATCGGAGATCTTCTCACCCGAAGAACTGAACTCAAAACCATCCATCTTTGAAAAAACATATGGGGAGTTGATCGTTCCCTTACTTGAACGGGGTCAGCCAAACGGGTTCTTGATTTGCGGACAAAAGCGGTCTGAAAGGGCCTATTCACTTCAGGATATCCGCATCCTTTCACATCTTGCGAGGAGGGTAACTGCTTTATTCCATACAGCCGGTCTTTATCAGAATGACCTTGACCGGCAACTTATGCTCGAACGCGAACGTGCAAGGATCTCGCAGGACATGCATGATGATATCGGCGCAGGACTCACCAAAATTGCCATGATAAGTGAAGCCAAAGTTAAATCACACGAGCAGGGAAGGGAAGATGCTGAGCGGATGTCGAAAGTTGCTGCCACCGCCAGGGAGATGATCTCACGGCTCAATGTTATTGTTTGGGCGCTGAACCCGAAATATGATTCGCTTGACAGCCTGATTGCATATTCACGGAGGTATTTCGGAGAGTATCTTGAGAACTCTGGGATCCGCTTTAAAATAGAGGTCCCCGATATCATCCCCGATTTAAGCATTACGCCGGATTTCCGGCGAAACGCATTTTATGCATTGCAGGAAGCAATCCACAATGCAGTAAAACATGGAGCATGTTCAGAAATAGCGGTTCGGATGAAGATCATTCAAAAAACCATGGAAATGACCGTCACCGACAATGGGAAAGGCTTTGACCATGATACGACTTCGCATGGAAATGGATTGTTGAACATGAAAAAGCGTGCGGAGGATCTTGGCGGATCATTTTATATACAAAGTTCACCCGCTACCGGCACAAGTGTTTTGTTTAATATTAATCTTTACCAGGGTAATCGTTAACGATTGATTCAATTGACTCTTTCAGGCCCGGTATTTTGTTTCTGACAACATCCCAAACTATGAAATAATCAACCCCAAAGTAGTCATGAATTAGCCGATCCCTCATTCCTGACATCTGCTTCCACTCAACGCCTGCCCATTTTAATTTGAAGTCAATGGGGATATTTTTTGTTGCCTCTCCAATGATCTCCAAACTCCTTACAATGGCTCTTTTCTTCTCCTCATCCGAAAAGAAACTTTCAAATGAAACAGTATCAGGCGCAGCCATTAAAATAAACCTGCATTCATCAAGGATGTGTTGCAGGTAATCAAGCGGAGAACGGGACATATTCAACCTGCTGAAGAATTTTTGGTCCGATATAAGGACTTAATGAATTTTTTGTAACCACTTCTACCTTTATGCCTTGAAAGAGTCCATCTAAAAGGAAACATAAATTGATAAAATTATCATAACTGTTGTTATCCTTTTGAAATTCAACCAGGATGTCAATATCGCTCTGTTCATTTTGCTGACCGGTCAGAAATGAACCAAAAAGCCCGATTTTGATAACACCAAAATGTTTGATGTCTTTTTCATTTTTTACCAGTCGCGAAATTATAATATCGTGATCAAGTGCTTTCATCTTTGTAGTTCCTTTGACAAAAATACATAAACTTGTGGATTTTCCCACTTCATAAGACAAAATGAAACACCGTCAAACCAAAAAATACGACTAATGGGGGATTGTATCCGAACAGATTTCATTATATTTTTGCCGTATGACGGATGAACCTGTGAAAATAAAAGTTGCGATTGTTGAAGATGATCCGGAAATGCGCGAAGGTTTGGAAACGATCGTTCACTCGCACCAGGAGCTTGATTGTATAGCCTCCTTTTCATCAGGGGAAGAAGCTGTGAATTCAATGCCTGAATATGCACCAGATATTGTACTGATGGACATCCATCTTCCGGGTATCTCTGGTATTGAATGTGTTAGAAAGCTTAAACCGGTACTATCCTCATCCCAATTCATGATGTGCACCGTTTATGAGGATAATGAAAATGTGTTTGATTCCCTTTGTGCAGGGGCCACAGGCTATCTCCTGAAGAACAGCCCCCCGGGTAAAATAACCAGTGCCATCATTGACCTTTACCATGGAGGCTCTCCCATGTCATCCACCATTGCGAGAAAAGTGATCCTGAGATTCCAGCCTGCTACAAAACAAAATACCGATATTGAACACCTGACCAAAAGGGAACGTGAAATGCTTGATCTCCTGGCAAAAGGATATCGTTACAAAGAGATCGCCGAGCAGCTTTTTATAAGTTTTGAAACCGTCAGGACACACATTCACAATGTTTATGAAAAACTGCATGTGCAGTCAAGGATCGAGGCGTTAAACAAAGTTTTTCCGCGATAATTTCCTCAAAATGATGCAACTTGATGAAGGCATACATGGAAAAATTTCCTCCTGATCCTCATTTACCTGATTGGTAAATCCCCGAAAACGCAAAATGGCGAAACAATTTTCACCGTTTCGCCATTTCACCATTTCACTATTTTTTCTGTGGCATCGACTGGAATAAACCCCATACCATTCAGAACTATTCAGTTGACTCAGTGATTCTGTTATCATGTTGGTCCGGTTGTAATTAACCATTTCGTGATTAAAGTAAAACCAACACGGAACTACACAGAACTACTTATTTTGTTGCCCAAATCCTGCCCAATCCGTTTTTTCTTTAGATTAGCTAAACCCGAAATTACTTCCCGTGGAACCCTGCTTCTAAATTCGGGATGATTTTGCTGAGAATAAAGGGCATAGTGCATCATACTTATTCAACAGCTTGTTCAGATAGTTCATAAGTTGGATGTCTGCCAGACTTATTTCAGCAGCCATTTCCATACAGGCATGACCCGGATAACCTTTCCATCCTCCTCAAAGGTATGCTCTTGTGTGTCGTGCAGCAGGATTAAGCCTTCAGCAAGGCCATACATGTTTAATGCTTCTAAAAGCCCTTTGACCTCGCGCGTCCTGGTTTGGTCTGTATTAAAAGAATGACACACCTGGATTGCCTGAACAATCGTAATACCCTTCCTGATCACAAAATCACATTCAAGGCGGTTGACATGATAAAATATTTCAGCCCTTCTTCTCCTGAGTTCGAGGAATACCAGGTTTTCTAGAAGTCGTCCCTTTTCCTCTGAAAACATAAATCCCAGAAGGCGTATCATCGCATTATCAACAAAATAGGTCTTTTTAAGATTTTGAATTTGTTTTTTCAATGAAAAATCAAATTTGCTGATTTGAAAGATCAGGTAGGTATCCTGTAAGAATGACAGGTAATTCCTGATGGTGGTGGCGTTTTTAACACCTGCCACTTTTGTAAGTCCGTTAAACGAGGTCAGTTTTGACACATTACTTGCCAGGTAATTGACCAGTTCAAGCAATTCTCTTTCATTTACCAACTTATTACGTACCAATACATCACGATATAAAATGCTTTCGTATAAGGATTTCAGATAATCATCATTGCCTTCTTTCAGATACAATGGGAATCCTCCTGTATGGAAGTACTCATTGAAATGGCCAATGAGCGTGGCACGGCCTTCGGTGCTGTACAGATCCTTTTCGGTCCAGTCAAATTGTTTAAAATTAAGGAATTCAGTGAATGAGAAAGGGAACAGTTCTGTCTGAATATACCGCCCGGTAAGATGTGTTCCCAGTTCGCGGCTAAGCATCGACGCGTTGGAGCCGGTAAGAAACACCTTGCAACCCTCATCATGCAACCGGCGTACAAATCGTTCCCAGCCGCTAATATTTTGTATTTCATCAAAATAGAATGTTCTTTGAATCCCGAATAATTCAATGAATGTTTCGTGGAGCAGTTGGAAATGGTCCACTGAAAAACGGATAAGCCGTTCATCGTCAAAATTCATATAATAATCTTTCTCCCTGTTCTCATTTCTGATCTGGCTGAGCAACGTCGATTTCCCGCAACGTCTGATTCCGGAGACAACCACGATCGTTTCGCTGGTCATAATATTTTCGGGAAAACTACGGGGGATGAAGTTTTTATTCCATACCATCCGCTGCTGATCAAAAATCACTGTTTTTAACAGGTCTTTCATTTTCAGTATATTTTTATAAGGATAGCAAAGATAATAAATCTTCTATCGTCAATGCAAACATTTTAACCAATACTTCTATTACAAAAGGAAGGTTTGATTTATTTTCAATGGAGTAGTCCTGAATCTGACTTTCCGAAAAAGGAGTGTGTTTTGAGTAGTTCCGGGTCGTTCCGTATTAAAACCTGCCCAAATCCTGCCCAATCCGTTTT
>CAJBYO010000011.1 GCA_903959905.1 uncultured Bacteroidales bacterium | reverse complement strand
TTTTTGTCAACAAGGACGACCAATTGAAATTTTAATTAGCTTCCAATACCAAACTTAGTGATGGTCTCAAGAGCCAGGGCACAGATTGGTCTTATATGAACTGCTTTTTTTTTCAAACTAAAACAAAAGTATAATTGCACTCATAGTTTTAAAATCCTTCAGGATTTTGTACTCAAGTTATCTATGCTGATGTTCCCAGTTTTATTTGGGAGGGTACTTAGTGGTAAATATGCCCTACCCTGCAGCATCGCCATTCCTTTTCAAAAAATCCTGAAAACCCAAAATTCATAAGTCAATGATAATGAGGTTAATCTCATTATTCTTTGAATTATTTTAATCTTTTTTCATTTTCCATCCCAACCATTTGGCGTTTCACCGTGTCAATAAGGAAAAAGTTATTAACAACCGCATCACCTTTTGATGTTTTTGTGATTAACCCCCAAGAATTTGCCACATGAAGAACAGTTACTCCGACGAAGAACTGATTGAAGGGCTTAAACAACGAAAGCGCGCCAGTATTGAATTGCTGTACAGGGAATTTTTTCCCGTGATCAGGCATTATCTTCTGCATAATTCAGGAAATCAGCAGGATGCAGAGGATTTGTTTCAGGATACCATGGTTGTTTTGTACAAGCAGTGCAGCGCTGAGCAATTCAAACTTGAGTGTTCCCTGAAAACTTATTTCATGGCCATCAGTAAAAACCTGTGGCTGCAGCGGCTGGAGCGTAAATACAGGCTGCTTTACCAGGCCGATTTTTCAGTGCAGGAATCTATGCCGGCCTATACTGCCGGTGACCTGGAATTGCAGGATGAAAGACTGGAAGAGCAGCGTGTGTTTTATAAACATCTGATGCTCCTGCCTCACGACTGCCGGCGTGTTTTGCAGCTTTATTGCCTGAAAATTCCTTACAAGGAGATTGCCAGGCTGCTGAAGTTCAAAGACGAGATTTATGTGAAAACGAGGAAGTATTTCTGCAAGAGCCTGCTGAGGAAAAAAATCATGAATGATCCCGATTATAAACTATTTCTTGAATACGATGGAAACAAAAATCACCTGCGACTGGATTGACCGTTTTAACGACGGTGACCTTGATGAAAAGGAAATGGAACTTTTCCGGAAACACCTGTCGGAAAACCCGTTGCTTCGCTCAGAAGTGAATATTGACGCAAAACTGAACCGCTTTCTCCATGATGAAGGGGTGCTTGATTTGATGGGAAAGGTCAGATCTGTATACAAGAGCAGGGAGGGTAACCACCGCAAACTGTATCCGTTGCTGGTTGCCGCTTCATTTCTATTCCTGGCAGCTGTTGGCGGATGGTTTGTCCTGGTTCTCAGGACTCCGGCAAATCTGGCTGTGACTGTTCCGGCCCGGGAAATTGCTCCGAAAATAACCGATGAACCTATACAGGTATCAGCACACAGGCCAGGGATTCGGCGTATGATAGAAAACACCAGCCTGCCCGTTTATCAATCCTCGCCGATACTGCTGGCCTGTGCCTATGAGCCGCTCATGGAGTTGGAACTGCTTGTGGGTACAGTCACCAGGTCACGGTTACTGGTGCTGAATTCCCCGGAACCATTGGTAAACGTTACTTCGGGGGCCAGGGTGCTGTTTTCATGGGAGTCGTGCAACGAACTGCCGCCGGTTTGTGTAGTCATCGTCAATAACCGTGGTTCAATTGTTAAAGAAGAGCAGGTGCAGTGCGCCAGCGGGTTCGTGTTGAAAACAGATGAATATAAGCCGGGACTTTATTACTGGAAGATCATCGTTGAAGGTGATTTGTTGTTTACCGGGAAACTAACGATTTTATAAATTTGTTTCATTATGAGATGTTTAACTGCATGTATAACGGTCACTATGGCATTGTTTGTCATACCAGCGTTTCCGGCAACCACGGAGGCTGAAACTTCACTCTTCCCTGAGAATCTTGGTTCTGTTCAGGCTCACCTGAAGCCGGGAGAAGCGATCCTGGAGTACAGCCTCTCAGATTCAGCCTTACAGGTATATGCGATCACCAGGGAAATTGCTGTGAACACAAGCCAAACTCTTGCCCCATTGTTCTGGAACAGCCTGAAATTCTTTGAAGAAAAGCTCAAAACAGCCGATCATCGCGATTTAATAGTGCAGGGCGAGATTCTATACCTTTTCCTGGTAAAGCCGGTACAGAACTTCTTAGGTGGCATCCGCCGACTGATCATTATCCCCGGGGCCAGGCTGTCGGGGTTCCCGTTTGAGACCCTGGTAAAGAATGAAAGCAGCACTGCAGGAAGACCGGTTGCAGCGCGACATTTCCTGGTGATTGATTATGAGATCGTTTATCATCATTCGTCGATAGACTGGTGTGAAAAGATGGCTTGCCCGATTAAGAACCCTGATCTTCTCCGTGATGAATCGGTAATTTCATTTTTAGGATGTTCCCCTGCCTTTGCCGGGAATGGTGTGATTCCTTCCCTCCCTGAGGCGAAACATGAAATTGATGCGATCAGCGAATTATTCTGTGAAAAGGGTTTGTCTCCACAAAAAGTGTGTGACGGCCCGGGAGGGAAAGATTGCTTTAAATCAAAAGCAGGCTTCGGGAAGATTGTCCACCTGGCCACTCACTACCTTCAGGATGCGTCGGGAGGCGGGGTTACCGGATTTGTCTTCCCCGGGAATGGTTTGTCTGGCGAACAAAATCAGGACCCGAATGAGGTGCTTACCCTTGAAGAAATTGCAGGGATGAGGTTAAAGGCCGACCTGATCGTCCTCAGCACCTGCGGAGCCGGGAGGAACCGAAATGATGGGCGTCAGCAGGAGGAATCAATGCCCGGTGTTTTCTTTGCTGCCGGCGCCCGAAACGTGCTTTCTGCATTGTGGAATGTAACAGACAAACTGGCGAAGGAATTTATGCTGGATTTTTACCGCCAGTGGCTTTCAGGAAAAACTTACAGTGAAGCGCTCCGGGAAGTAAAGCTGCAATGGATCAGTTGCAGGGAAACCGCCCTGCCAACCATCTGGGCGCCGTATGTGCTGACGGGAGAATGAGGAGGACGAAAATGACGAATATGGGAATGACGAATATGCGAATAATGGGGGCCCCGAGTCTGTCCGCCTGTCCGCCTGTCCGCCTGTCCACTTGTCCACTTGTCCGCCAGTCCGCTTGTCCGCCCGCTAGACTACCTCCTCGCTATCGTCTCAATCTCCACCAACGCGCCCAATGGCAATTTTACCACCGCATAGGCTGCACGGGCAGGCGGGTTTTCTGCATAGTATTTTCCGTAAACAGCATTCATGGCAGCGAAATTATCCATGTCACTCAGCAGGCAGGTGGACTTCACAACATCACTGAATTCATACCCGGCCTCTTTAAGGATGGCCCCGATGTTTTTCATAACCTGTTCAGTTTGTTCGGTGATGCCGCCTTCAACGAATTTACCCGTTGCCGGATCGATGGGGATCTGCCCGGAAATGAACAACAATCCATCGCTTTCAATCGCCTGGCTGTAAGGCCCGATGGCCTTAGGCGCGCCATCAGTGGAAATAATCTTTTTCATTTGTATTGCTTTAATCCTTAGTTATAATCTCAAAATGCAGAATGTCCACCATCTCACCATTTCACCATCTCACTATTTCACCATTCTGCCATTTTACCGTTTTACCATTTTACCGTTTTAATTTGCATAATCCCTGAAATCTTTCTTCTTATTCAACTTAAGGTCCTGCAGCAATGATGCCTTCACATTGATGGAGAAATTCCAGCTCTGCTGTCCTCCCTTGGGCACCCAGCCGAAACGCATTTCCCAACAGTGGAGGTCACGGTATACATCAATGGAAGTGTAGGAAAGCTCGCTGTGTACGAAGTCCCAGCCTGATGTCAGTGAAATTTTCCATTTGGGTGTGATGTTTAACTGCCCGCTGAATCCAAAGGTTTGGGTCAGCTGGTCAACCCTCTTTTGTGAAGTGTTGTTCCATACTTTGCTGTAGTGGAAGTTGTAATTAAATGAAAAGCTCCATGGAATGTCAAAGTCAACGTAGTAGTCGTAATAGTCAGCCAGGTCCTGTCGCTCCATGGCAGTCCCCTTTTCGCTGGTTTTTTTGCCCTTTACTTTGTCAGAAGTGAGGGAATAGTTAAACCCGACATCCCAGGTGGTATTGTCGAGGCGTACCAGCCGGCGGTTGGCTTTCCATTCGGTGGTATTGGTTGACCGGCCAAGCGCATCTCTGGTGTAGATGCTCCAAGTGCTGCCGTATTGGATTGACAGCCCCTTAATCACCGTGCTACGCCCGCTGACAGTGATCGGCGACCAGTTCACTGAATCGCGTGCAATATCGTATGAACAGCGGATACTCAGATCGTCAATCAGCGGGATTTTTTTTACCCCGGTAATGGTATCCTTGCGATTCCTCACCTTTAATTCCAGGTTGTTGCTGATGCCAAAAGAGACCGTTCCGGATTTCTGCCCTGGCGGGGAGCCGTAAATTGATTTTTCATAAATGGAGTATTTTGCCGGATTGTACCGGTTGGTGTCATTTTCAATATACCGGTAATACCCGATTCCGGTTGCTCCCCAATCGGGGGTATAATAAAACGAAACAGAGGGTGTGACCATGTGCCGTATGGCTTTTATAGGTCCGTTCCCTTTAAACTGGTACATCCCGTAAAGGCGGGTATTTATTGATGACGACATGGTGAAATCAATCTCATTGGAAAATCCGGAATGGCTCACAGTTTTGTACCCCGGAAGAATGGTATCCCCGCCTTCCACGAGCGTATCGGCCTGGTAGTATTTTCGGATGGTTTTCAGATACATGCGGTCAGTGAGGTTGATCGAGTTTGACCAGTTGAAATATTTCAGGATCCTGAAAGTTGCACTGATAGGGTAGGTGTGCATCATCCCGTTTTGCATTGAATCAGCAAAATTCCCTTTGAGAAAGTTGGAGTCTGCCGAATTGTATCGGTTTTCTGCGACCATGTTATACTTCATACTAATCTGCTCATACCACCGCATTTTTCCTACCGGGTTCTGGCGGCGGAAGGGATAGAACTGGTTGGCAGAAAAGGTTAACGTTGGAAGGGTGATATAGATCATTTTATTCAGCGTGTTCTGACTGTGGCTGAAGTTGAGGTTCAGGTAATATTTGCCGGCGAAATTTGTCGAATAGTTTACACTTGACTGAAATGTGTTGGAAAGATATGCCTGTTGGCTTGAAGAAAGGTTGTATTTGTTGAACGTGTTGCTGACAATATTCACATTGGCCGAGAAACTGCTGTGCGGGCGTGCCTTCGCATCCTGGGTATGAACCCAGCGGACCTGGAAATCAGTGCTTTTCTGGTAATCGGGCGAATCTGCAGCTCCAAGAATATTCACAGCATAACTGAAATTAAACGAACCGTTGAAATGATACCTGCTGTTATAACGCATGGTGGGTTTGATGGCCCAGCTGCCCCTTGAATAGATGTCGGCAAGTACCGTAAGATCGAGGTATTCGCTTGCAGCCCAGTAGTATCCGAAATTTTCAAAGTAGAATCCCCTGTCGGGCGACTCTCCGTAGGTTGGTATGATGATCCCGGAGCGCTGTCCGGTCCTGTTTGGGAAAAATCCAAAGGGGATGAGCAGGGGCGTTGGCACATTGGCGATGTCCATGTAAGCAGGGCCGGTAATTACCCTTTTCCCGGGAATGACTTTCCCCCTGTTGAATTTGAAAGCAAAATGAGGATTCTCTTCGTTGTCGCAGGTAGTATAAGATCCTGATTTTATGTATGTAACATCATTCTCCATTTTCTTAACCACGGTGCCGTGAAGGTAGCCTTCGTCCTGCTTGGTGAACACTGTGTTAATATAACCCCGCTTGGTGCTATAGTTGTAGTTAATGGTCTTTGACTTGAAGTTTTGCGTGCCGTCAAAAAAAACCGGTAAACCCACCTCTCTCCCGGTAGAGTCTTTTACACCGGTGGCGTAAACCTTGTTTTTGGTGAAATCGATCTCAACGTAATCGGAATTCAGGGTAATTGACTGGTATTTGATCTTGGCTTCCTTGTACAGGTAGACCTTCTGGCCTTTTATCTCAAAGCGCAGGGAATCTTTGGAAGCATAATCCACATTGGCGGCAAGCGGCGACTGCTTTTTCTGCGTCCTGACCACGCTGTCGGCAAGGGTTGAATCAGCGGATGCGGCAAGGGCCTGAATCGTGTCGATACGGCTGGTGTCACTCCTTTTTACGGGCGTAACATCAACACCCCCTTTTGGCAGCCGGACTGTATCCTGGGCGACCACATCAGTGATTTGCAGGAAGAGAATGACCAAAAGAAGCGGACTGAGGAAAGACCTTGTTAATAATTTCGTTAACAACTTCTTTTCTGAATTCTGAGGTTAATATTCTATCTTTGTTTTACTTTAAAAATTCAGAATAAAGAGGCGTTGAAGACCGTTATTCTTCGGGTTTCAAAACTAATCAAAATTATTGAAATTCGTGCCTTTTTTAAGATACTTTAACAATCTCAATTCACGGATGCCGCGTTTTAACTGGTGTTTTCCTGTCCTGCTCTTTTTACTATCTCCTTTCATCCTGACGGCACAGGGCGCTGATAAAATTTATACGGTTGTTATTGATGCCGGGCACGGAGGGCATGACCCCGGGGCCCTTGGATTAAAGGCCAGGGAGAAAAACATAAACCTGGCCATTGCACTTAAACTTGGAAAACTGATAAACAGTTCCATGCCGGAAGTAAAGGTCATTTACACCCGGAACAAAGATGTTTTTGTGGAACTGCACAGGCGGGCGGGGCTCGCAAATGAGTCGAAAGCAGATCTTTTCATCTCGATCCACTGCAACGCCAACAACAATCATCAGCTCAAGGGCGCAGAAACGTATGTGATGGGATTGCATAAATCGACGGCAAACCTAAAGATTGCCAAACTGGAAAACGCGGCCATATTGCTTGAAACTGATTACCAATCTACTTACAACGGATTTGACCCCAACTCCGATGAATCGTATATTATTTTTTCGCTGAACCAGAATTCAAACCTTGATAAAAGTACCGATTTCGCAGCCGCCATTCAGACCCATATGGCAGACCGTGTGACGATGAAAAACCGCAGTGTGAAACAGGCAGGTTTCCTGGTCCTTTACAAAACTACAATGCCCAGCGTGCTTGTTGAAACAGGATACCTGAGCAACCAGGACGAGGAGAAATACCTGATGTCGGATGACGGACAGGAATTCATTGCATCCGCCATCTGCAAAGCATTTAAAGAGTTTGCCGCCATAGGAAAATCCACTGCAACAGAACGCAATGCAACTGTTCCCGAGCCGGAGAAGAAACCTGTGCCTGTTGTTGACCATCCTGCTCATGACACCACCCATCCCCCGGTGATAAAAGAGAAAAGGGAAGCCCCGGAAAAAACTAAAACGTTTGAGGAGCCTGTACCTGCAGGTCATGATGGGAAACTGTCGTTCAGGGTCCAGGTTGCTGCAGAAACAAAACAATTACCGACGAATGCACCTAAATTTTCGCGTTTTAAAGGGGTGAAAATGTATCGCCATGGCGGCATGTTTAAATACACCGTGGGAGATGAGACCGATTTGGCAGCCGCCTTGAAGCTGCTTGGCGAAATCAGGGAGAAGGGGCCAAAAGATGCCTTTATCGTTATTTTCAGAAATGATGAGCGCATCCCGCAGCCGGAAGCCGACAGGCTCATGAAGAAATAAAAGTTTATTTGTAAGTTTGCATAAAATCGTTGCTGTGAAAATCAGGAAAGAGATCAAAGTGGGTGTCGTGTTCGTTGTTGCAACCGCCATCCTCATATGGGGTCTGATGTATTTGAAGGGGCTCGAACTGCTCAAGACCAGCCGCACATTTTATGCTGTTTACGACCAGGTAAACGGATTGGTTGCCGCCAATCCTATCTCCATCAAGGGATTGAACGTCGGCCAGGTGAAAAAGCTCTATTTTGACCCGCACAATCCGGAAAAGATCATTGTGGAACTCTATGTATTGGGTGATTACCCGATCGCAAAGAATTCCAGCGCCCGCATTTTCAGTTCCAGCCTGCTGGGGGCCCCGGAAGTGGAGATTATCCCGGGGGATTCAAAGATAATGGCTGTGAGCGGCGACACGCTGCTGTCACAAACTGAAGCAACCCTGGGCCAGGAGGTTAACAAGCAATTGCTGCCCCTGAAAACAAAAGCCGAAAACCTGATCAGTTCCATTGACAGCATCGCCACCATCGTTCAGCAGGTTCTTAATAAAAACACAAGGGATAACCTGGTTGAGGCCATTGAACATGTTAAACAGGCCCTTGGAAATATAGCAAATACCACTCAGAACCTCGACACACTGATGGGATCACAGCGCAACAACCTTTCCAAAATCATCAACAATGTTGAACAGATCAGCAGCAACCTGAAGCAGAATAACGATAAGATCACCAATATCCTTACCAATTTTTCAAATATCAGCGACTCCCTTTCCAGGGCGCGGATACCTTTGACCATCGCGAATGTTAACAAAGCAATCGTTGACCTTGATTCCACGCTGATGAAGATCAATAAGGGTGAAGGAACAGTAGGTCAGCTGCTAAGCAATGAGCAGCTTTACAAGGAGGTGGAAAAGGCTGCGCGCGACCTGAACCTTTTACTGGAGGATATCAGGAAGAATCCGGGGAAGTATGTGAAGGTGTCGGTGTTTTAGTGGTGGACGGGCGGACAGGCGGACAAGCGGACGGGTGGACAAGCGGACAGGCGGAAGGATGGATGGATGAGCTGACAGGCGGACAGGCGGACAGGTTACCAGGTGAAGATGTCGTTTTTTTTCAGCGGCCGGTTCTTTTCTTCCCATTTGAATCCCTTCAGTTTACGTTCATTCAGAGGTACTGATTTTTCCGGCACAAGGTGTGCTTCCGGGTTATTGATGTAGGTGATTGTTTTCAACTGGTTCTTCTCAAGAAAGATAAGCATGTCGCTGGAAACAGCAGTGTTGATGCCGATCAGGCTCTTGTCCTCTTCCCTGGCATAGTAAATGGTTTGGGCGTTGCCCTTCACAAAGATCTTGTACAGGTCGTTGTCGCGGAATTTTGCGAGTACAACCCTGCCCTTGATCTGGTTAAAGCCGCTGGTATCATCCTTGGATACTATGAATGCCGAACTGTAGAGCATCAGGGAATCTGCCATGCCGTTCTTCATGGTGAGCCTGATGGAGTCGGACGACAGTTGGTTTGAATCGGACCAGATGACTGGCAGGCGGTACATGGTCATGGCTGAATCTTTGCTTACATAGATAAGCGAATCGCACATTCCCTGGATGTCATGGCGAAAGAACTTTACCTTGTAAAAACAAAAGACTTTTTTGATTTCCTGGGCAGTGTCAAACGTAGCCCTGAGTGTGTCGCCATGCATGAAAAGGGAATCTTTCTTGTCAATCAGCACCCCCACGGCGCTGTCTGTCATGAAGGCATAACCGTCTTTACGCCTCATCTCTCCGTAATTGCCCATCAGTACAATGTTCTGAACGGTGTCAAACATCAGTGCCTTGCGGAAAACCTGTCCGAAGCCGGTATTTCGCTCGTAATACATGCTGTCGCCGGTCAGGTAGGTGGATTCGTGGTAGATTCTTGCCCTGTCGCGAAACCGTGCAATGTCAAGTTTCGTGTTATACCAGCCGTTTTCACAGTATATTGAGTCCTTCCTATCCTTGCTGATGATATGGGAAGGCCCGTAAAAAAAAGATGTTTCGGTTACTGTGTTGTACATCAGGGTATCCGAGTACATGTTATATTCAGGGTTCACCATGATCACCCTGTCCTTGAAGAAAAACTCCTTCTTATCTGTATAGTAATAGCCATGGTGGCTCACCAGGTTGTTCTGGTCATTCACAATTTTACCCCAGTAATCATATTGCGCAATCTGGGTGATGCGGCTGTATACCAGTGTGTCTGTGGTCAGGATGGTCTGGTTGTCAATCAGCCTTACATGGCTGTAAGCGTTAGCTATTTTGGTATTACCGTCGTACCGCAGCGAATCGCTGTAAAGGTTAAGTGTGTCGCTGAGTTTGATCCGCACATTGCTGTAAGCGATCACCTTGTTTTCTGCTTCATTTACATAGGCGCTGTCGCAATAGAGAAACGCACTGTCGTGGTTCATGACCACGTTCCTCAGTATCCTCGGGCCATCTTTGTAGATGTCTTTGTTGAATTCCCAGACATCGCCTGAATATTGAATTTTTGTTTTCTGCGCCTCCTGTGAAAAGGCATTCAGACCCAGCAGCAGGAAGAGGAAAAAAATATACCTTGAAATATCAGACATGGATTCGTAATGGAGGCACAAAGATACTAAAGTCAATGTTACCAAAATTAATCAACAATTAAACCGGGATATGCACAAAATGGGTAAATTTGAACACTCTAATAACTATTCCTGCTCACACAATGAAACAAATCTTTGACCCCAGGCGGAATCACGCCGAAACACAGCAAAAAATCGGATATGTCCCACGGAAAAACGCCACCCAGGCCGATTACGACCGCATCGGCTTCATGTCGGGACTGGAAGTCCACCAGCAACTGAAAACCAGGGAAAAACTGTTTTGCCACTGTCCGGCCGGCATTTTTCAGAAAGCCGACGATTTTGATGCCGAACTCATCCGCCACATGCGCCCGACACTGAGTGAACTTGGTGAATACGACGGCACGGCGCTGATGGAATTCAGAACGCGGAAAAATATTATTTACCGCATCAAGAACGAAACCGCCTGCACTTATGAGGTGGATGATACACCTCCTTTCCAGCTGAACAGGGAAGCACTTTCGCATTCCATTGATATTTCGCTGGTTTCAAAAATGAAAGTAGTCGGCGAAGTTCACATCACCCGCAAACAGTACCTCGACGGTTCAATTCCCACCGGTTTTCAACGCACCGCCATCATTGGGATTGAAGGTGAAATTCAGTTGAAAAACAAGAAGATACGACTCATTCAGCTCAGTCTGGAAGAGGATTCATGCCGGGAGGTTTCTGATATAGGCCACACACGTATTTACCGCACCGACCGTCTTGGCATGCCCCTTATTGAAACCGTTACTTATCCTGAATTCAAGAACCCTGACGAGGTAAAAGAGGGCGCCGATTATATCCGTTTCCTGAACCGCAGTACGGGCAAGGTTCGCGGTGGCATTGGTTCAACACGCGCCGACGTGAATGTAAGCTGCAAGGGAGGTACACGTGTTGAGATAAAAGGTGTTGCCCATAACAGCTGGATGCCTGAGCTGACACACATTGAAGCATTCAGGCAGTGGGCCTTGCTTGCTATAAAAGACCATCTGGGCAAGGCGATTAAAAACCAGGCCGACTGGAAAATTTCTGCACGCGAGGCAAAGGCAAAGGATTTCAAGCTTGAAAATCTCGGGGTTCCCAAGAATTCGATACTGAAGGTTTACCTGGTTAATCTGCCGCAATTTGAAGGTGTTTTGTCTCACTTCACCCAGCCCGGAATAATGTTTGCCGATGATTTCTCCGACCGCCTGAAGGTCATCGCCTGTATTGAAAAGCCCAACATGGTGCATTCTGAAATGTTTGAGGATGTGGTGGGTGAGAAGGCATGGTTAAAGGTCAGGTCGCTGCTTGGAAGTAAGGAAGGCGATGCCCAGCTTATCTTCTGGGGGCCCGAAGATGATATTAAAACAGCTCTTGAATCCATAGAGGAGCGCTGTAAACTTGCATTTACCGGTGTTCCGAATGAAACCAGGAAGTCGTTTGACGATGGCACCACCATTTTTGAACGTGTTTTACCCGGAGCCGACCGGATGTACCCTGATACCGATTCAGCACCAATTCCGCTTGAGGATTCCGATATTGACGATGCAGTCAGGAGGCTGCCGGTATTGGTTTCAGAGCGAATTACTCAACTGGCAGGGTGGAATGTTCCTGAAGACACACATACCTATATATTGAAGAATAACCTGGTACCATTGCTTGAAAGGACGGTGAATGATCTGAACATCCCGGCCAGGTTCACTTCCGGTTTGCTTGCCCATACATTAAAACACCTGGAGGGACAATATCCTGCCCTGCCTGATTTTTCAACTGAAAAGGTATATGACCTCCTGAAATTCCTGGTGGAACGAAGGATTGACCTGACCATCTCAAAACGCATGCTCTTCCACCTTTACCAGCACCCGAAAATGGACTTTGAATCAATCCTGATCACGCTGAACTTCAGGGAGATTCCCAGGGAGGAAATACTGATGAAGGTACCTTTCCTTGTTAAAAAATACCAGGATATCAGAACATCAAAGGATGATTCGGCCGGAAAACGCTGGGTGATGGGAAACCTTCATAAGCTGGCAATCGGGAACATATCCCTGAGCGAACTGAGTAAGGAAATAAAGCTTAATACCTGATCAACCCCCTCCCGGACCCTCCCCCAAAAGTGCCGTGAACTGATTCGTGCTTAAAACTTAATACTTGAGCCCACTCCGAAAAGTCGGACGGGCAATTTGGGTTAAATTGATTTATAATAATAGTTGTATATATTCATTTCCGACGTAGTTACAAACAAATGATTGTCAATAACTTGATTTGGTTTTATTGTTTTTTAACGGTA
>CAJBYO010000010.1 GCA_903959905.1 uncultured Bacteroidales bacterium | reverse complement strand
CTT
Organism: uncultured Bacteroidales bacterium; assembly: GCA_903959905.1. Lineage (GTDB taxonomy): Bacteria > Bacteroidota > Bacteroidia > Bacteroidales > FEN-979 > CAIVAT01. The sequence goes on along the minus strand of CAJBYO010000010.1, from coordinate 8,138 downwards.
GGTTTTCTGGCCATGGACACGATAAAGCTGAAATATCCTGGAATGGTTCAGATAGAGTATATGCTTGGGCTTCGTCCATTCGGCTTCTGTGGAAACCAGGTCAGTTTTTAACCTGTTGACAAAGTCAACCTTGAAATCTACATCTTCTTTGATTAACCCATCATTGGTCAGAAATTCAACGATACTCCAGAAGATCGAAATTTCATTGCTGGTCTTGGTCTCCTTGTTTTGCAAAATGATCTTGCCTGCAGCGATTCTGAGCAGGTCGTCATATTTCCATGGAACTGTGATCTCATCCTTTAAGGTTCGATAAGCAGCAATTATGACCAGCCAGTTGCGAAAAATACGGTCTTCGATCACCAGGCCATTGAGCATTTTGGACAGTTCGTCGGATGCCAGATCATAATTTTCACGGTACAGCTGCGTAAATTTCGAACGGTGCTGCAGGATCTGATGCGTGAGATGGGTCAACCCATGCTTTTCGATCGCTTTCAGATCATTGAAGGCTGCCTTTTCTTTTTCGTTGAATTCGACTTTGTTGAACCACAGGTAAATCATCCTGGAAAAAAGGGCAATGTCGGCGGTGGTCATCTCCTGCCCGGAAACCATATTCCCGACATAGACGGAAGTGGTTTCCTTTTTCTTGTCTTTGTCCATGTTCATCCGGGTGCGACCGGTACCATCCCAAAGCCCTTTGAGGAATTCGATCTTTTCATATTCCAGGTTGTTTTTATACTCATCAATATGGCAAAGCGCGTTTGAGAACATGGCAACATGGTCAGCCAGCGCCGCCTTGGTGGTGTTGGTGATATTCGGCCCCTTGGCCTGGTTGCCGAAAAGCTGAAGCAAACTGATGGCCATCTCAGTTTTACCAGCCCCCTTTGGGCCGAACAGATTGAGGATCGGAAAGAAGCCAAACTGTCCGGCGATATGGTCCCGGAACAGGGTAGCAAAATAGAAACAGAGTCCAAACATGGCGTTGTCACCATAGACCTTGAGAAGCCCGGATGAATAATCGAACAGGGAGACCTTTCCCGGTGAATGACGGAACCTGCGTTCCGAAACGAAGAGGGTTTCCTCTGACTTGTATATTCCGCTGGATGATGGCAGATAGTAGTTCTTGCCTTTGTGGACCACGATCCCGTTCTGGTCGGTCTCTTTGAACTCACCATTGAAAATCCCGTTGCTCCAGGCCCAGAAACCATCTTTTTGCCAACCAAGCTGGGAGATTTCATTACAGCTCTCCGTTTTCTCATATAGGAAACGCTTGAGTTTGTTTAAATCAGCATCGGTGCCTTCAAACAGGAAGTTCCCCAGGCTTTCAACCCGGAGTTTGAAGGCGCTGATGGAGATCAGGTCTTTTTGAAGAAGCTCGATCACCTGGCTGTAGCCATGTTCATTGGTGATCCGGTAAATCCTCTTGCTGTTCAGAACCGATGCAACATGGAACAAAGGCTCCATGATGAAATTGCATCCACGCAACGGGCCGTTTTTGGTCCGGAAGTAATAGCAATTGTGGTCCTGGTAAAAACCATATTTCTCATAATCCGACAGGATGACATGAGAAGGGATGGCGCTCTCGGGTTCCTTCTGTTCCTGTTTCGGCACGTCGGCCAGAAAACGGCGAATGCTGTCTTCCCAGGCCTTTTTGGGTTTGATCTTCGCGCTCAGCTGTTCAATATAAAGCGTATGGGAAGAAACCGGCAGCCGGGTAATAAGCCACGATAGTTCATCAATAACCTTTGATTTCTCATCGGGGCTTTTACACTTTTCCTTCAGTGATTCTGCCTGCCAGATAATAAAATCCTTTTGATTTTCGCCAGCGTACTGGTCAAATTGCTCACCGTCCTCAAAGAATGAATCAGGGTCCTGTTTCACTTCTCCTTTAGGGAACTCAATCACGTTGCAGAACATGCCGGCTTCAATGATCAGTTTGCCGCTTTTTAAGACGGCTGTTTGACCGGCGCTATCTGAATCCCCGATAAGCGTGACAGAAGCGGAGCGGCTTTTCAGTTCTGCAATCTGTTCCCGGGTCAGGGCGGTTCCACCGGAACCAACCGTATTGATCTTTCCTATTTGGTGCAGCCGGATCACATCGGCGTTGCCTTCGACAAGGTATGCGAAGCCTTTCTCCCTGATCGCTTTTGCTGCCATGTGAAGGCCGTACAGGATTTTACCCTTGTTGTAGATCCCCGTTTGAGGGGTATTGAAGTATTTTGGCGCGGTTTCGTTACCGGAAAAATTCCGGCCGGTAAACCCGACCACACGTCCGGTGGCGGAAAGGATCGGGAACATGATCCGGCCACGGAAATAATCAAAGCGTTTGCCTTTGCTCTCCGACAACAACCCTGTTTCGATCAGGATATCCTCTGTGACACCTTTGGATTTTGCGTAATTCTTCAGGCCATCCCAGCTTTCGGGGGCAAAGCCGATCCCAAAGTCGGTAATGGTCTCCTGGTTCCAGCGACCAAGCACATAATGAAGTGCCGCTTCATTTTCCTTTATGGTGAGGTTTTCTAGGAACCAGTCCAGCGCTATTTTGTTTGCAGCATAAAGCTGTTCGTTTCGAGTGAACTTTATTGTGGCCTCCTTTGAACGGGGTTCTTCCAGGAGGGTTATATTGTGATCGGCGGCAATGGCCTTCACCGCCGATAGAAAGTCGATTTTCTTGTAATCCATCACGAAACCGATGGCATTGCCATGTTTCCCGCAGCCAAAGCATTTGTAAAAACCTTTGGACGGGGAGACAGAAAAACTCGGGGTTTTCTCTTTGTGAAACGGGCAGTTACCCTGGTGGTTATTGCCCTTTGGGGTCAATTTTACATATTTACCGATAACATCGGTGACATCGAGACTTAGGACTTCATCTATGGAGGTTTGCAGAATCATTTCGGTTTCCTTCCATTATTCACTGAGCAATTCAGCATCGAGCACGTCGAGAAGTACCTGAAGGCGGGAAGCCTCTGTTTGAAGTTTGGCCGTCTTTTCAGGTGTGAGGGTATTATCCGACTGTAAACACTGGTTGATATAGACCAGGTTTTTCAGGTAGGATGTTCTGGTGAGGATTTTGTCCGGAACGGACATCGAGGAGAATGTTTTCATAATTTTTCGTTCTTGAGTTTCGTGAGCCCTTTCTGGATAACCTTAACCTTTTTCGCGTACTGTCTCACCAGCTTTATTGCCTCAGAGATAATAAATGGGTTGAAATCCGGTCTTTTGGGATTGAGACAGCGATAAATGTACTGTAGGGTAAACGTGTGATCTTTTTTCTCCAGGCGTGATTTGATCACCCTGGCGCTTCCGTGTGGCAGTAGTTTTTTCAGTTCTGCGACTGATTCTTTTGCGACTTTCATACATTCTTGTTTTCATAGTGGGTTATTGATTTTAACATTTGCGAAGGTCTTCCATGACTTCGCTTTCAAAGAAAAAAAGTTTGCCCCCTATTTTGTGGGAGCGAATGGTTCCCGACTTGCTCCAACGATGGAGCGCCGGTCGACTTACGCCAATCATCTTACAGATGTATTTGGCCGTCACAGGCTTTTCTAAAATTGACTTTTCGATCATAGTATTTACGGATTAAATGAGGTGCAAAAGTAGGAAACCGGCCGCCAACGAGCCGACAATAAATATTAACAACGCACTGAAATATAGCGAAATAGTAACCTAAACTATACCTATATTATACCTGTGAAAAATTAACAACACCGGAAACTATTTAACCGTAAATTGGTTACATAGGAAGAAAAAAACAGAGGGCGAAAAGAAGCGGTGAGAAAAAAAGATATGAACATTTCAGAGGCTGGCGAGGTCCCAAAAGGAGGGCTCATTGTTAATAGTCATGGACTGAATTTATTACCTAAAAAGGGGATTTTGGGGCATGATTTTTTTGCCCGGGGAAATGGAAAATTGAATAAATTTGACAGGGAATTACAGGCGGAAACAAAGTGTTACCGGGATAAACTTATGAACACACTGCTCTGGTTTTTGGAGACATTCCGCCTAAATAATTGCCTAAATTTTCAAAGCATCTTCGGAAACATCAGTAAAATATGACAGTCTGTGAAACGGTTCGAATCCCTCACATCCCACAACAGAATCCTTGAAAATCAAGGGAAATCAATGAAAACCGCCACTCCAGGCGGTTTTTCTTTTACAGCACGTTACACCAATTTACGGATCAATAGGTATTTCCGGGGCGGAAGGGAATTTCACATTTCACATTTCAGATCTCAGATCTCACATTCAATCCGTGTTTAGTTTTTGGGTATCGTAAACAAAAAAGTACTGCCCTCCCCGGGTGTGGATTCGACCCATATCATACCACCGTGGAGTTCCACAACTTTTTTACAGTGTGCCAACCCAATTCCTGTTCCCTCAAATTCATTGCGGTTATGCAATCGCTGGAAGATGATGAAAATTTTTTCATTGTGTTTTTTATCAATGCCAATACCATTGTCTTTTATGGAAAAGAGCCACTTCTTGTCCTGACTTTCGGCAGAAATATTTAGTTCCGGAACCATATCCGGTCTATGGTATTTAATCGCATTTTCAATCAGGTTTTGGAACAGCAGTCTCAACTCTGTTGCATAACCACTTACAGTGGGTAGCTTCTGAACTGTAATTCGTGCATTACTTCCTTTGATTGAATCATCCAAATCAATCAGAACTGTGTCGACAATTTTATTGCAGTCAATGATGGCCTTTACACTCTCTTTCCCCAATAATGAATAATCAAGTAAATCCTTAACCAACTCGCTCATCCTGACTGCCGACTTGCTGATAAATTCAATGTATTTTATACCATCTTCATCGATTGTGCCTGCATATTTTTCACTAAAAAGTTGTATAAATTGATTAATCGTGCGCAAAGGCTCCTGAAGATCATGGTTTGAAACATAAGAAAACTGCTCTAACTCATGCAAATGAAATTCAAGTTCCTTGTTCATGGCGACAAGTTGGCTGGTCCTTTCAGCAACGCGTTGTTCCAGGGTCTCATTCAGGAGCCTGATTTTCTTATCAGCCTCCTTTCTGGCAGTAATGTCGTTATATACAATGGCCACGCCAAATCCTTCAATCGGAATGGGTGCAGCTGAAACGTTGATCCAGGTTAACTGACCCTCTCCCTTGAGTATACCCATTTCCACATTTTCTATCTGGCATTTTTCGTTGAGCGCACGAACGCTGGCATACTCCGACGGTGGCATCGGGGAGCCATCGGACCTGATAATCTGCCATTCTGTACCATCTATCTGCCTCATTTTCTGCTGATCGGGACCGATTCCAAGCATGCGTTGGGCGATGCTGTTTGTTTCAATAATTTGTCCCTGAGAGTCAGACAGCGTTATCCCCGCCGGAAATAAATCGAACAGGGTTTGGTATTTCTGCAGGCTTAAACGCAGCGCCAGATCAGCCTTTTTCTTTTCAGTTATAACCGTAAAGAACACCGAAATTTCCTCAGGTCCCGGATAAACTCTCACGTCGTACCAGTTAATGTAGGGTTCTATTCCAAAAAATGTTTCAAAAGTGGATATTTCACTATTGGTTAGAGCATGTGTGTATTTTTCTTCAAACACGCTTCCTTTTGCCTCTGTAAATACTTCACTGAATATCTGTTTCCCCAGGACCTCACTGCTTTTTTTCAACAGAAGTTCTTCTGCCTGGCGGTTAAAGTGGGTAAATCTCAATTCGTTATCGAGTGTGAAAAAAGCATCACTGATACTTTCAATCGTTGTCCGGTATCGGTTTTCGCTTGATTTCAGCGCCTCTTGTGCTATCCTGCGTTCGGTGATATCAACGGCGGTGACATTACAGTGTTTATGATTCTCGGTTAAGATACCCGTTAGTAAAACATACATTGGAAGGTCACCATTCGCTACGAGTTCAACCTCGCAAGTTTCTTTGCCTTTGTTTGTAAATATTTTTTCAAGAAAGTGACTGAAGATTGGTTTTGTTTCTTCTGAAACGAAAAAACCAAACAGGCTGTTTTTCAGATATTGAAGGTCTTTGCCTAACATCCTGGCCCCGCTGATATTCAATTCGATGATTTCACCTGTGCAGGAAAGTGTAAAGTAACCTGATGGAGCCAGATTGTACAATCCGATATACTTGTCATTAGCAACTTCCGCAACTGCCCATGCATGGCGGAGTTCTACATTCTGCAATTCCAGCTCTATCTGATGAACCTCAAGTTCGTGAATGAGTTTGAGAGACTCTGTTTCAGAAAATGGCGAAGTTTTTCCCGGTGATTTCATTTTCAACATCAATTCAGCCTTTTGACGCATGAGGTCTTTATTGCCTTTTTTCTGCATCGTTACATTGATTTTGGTAATTGTAACACCAGTTTAATATTTGTTCCATGCAAACTTTCGCTGGATATTTCAATGATTCCCCTCATTTCCTTCATAATCTGGTGACATATCGATAACCCGAGCCCGGTTCCTTTTCCTTCCTCCTTTGTTGTATAGAAAGGTAGCATGATATGATCAATATCATCCTTGCTGATGCCAATTCCATTATCAGTAATCTCAACGAAGATACATTGATTTTCCAGCCATGATCTGATTCCAACGAGCATTTCAAAATCTTCATTGTGTTTGCTTTTCTTTTCTATAACGGCATCTTTGGCGTTGGACAACAGATTAAGAATAACCTGCTCAAATTTATACGTATTGCCAACAATTGGTGGAATTTGCTGTTCGAACTGGAGATTCAGGTTGATGCCATTGTGTTTGAATTGTTCAACGATCATTGAAGTGGCATTTACGATGCTTGAATTAACATTGAAAGCGGTGAGCATGGATTCAACACGGCTACTCGAAAAGGCCTTTACATGATCAATAATATCCCTGATGCGGGCTATGTTTTCGAAAATTTTGTCGGATTTAATTTTCAGGAATCCTGCATCGACAATTTCGCGTTTGGCAACCTCAAATAAAATTTTGTCCATGACCAAAGAAATGATGTTCAAGGGCTGGTTGATTTCGTGGGCAATGCCCGCGGCCATTTCTCCAAGAGTTGTCAGACGGTCGGCGTGGATCTGCTTTGCCTCCATTTTCTTGCGCAGTGAAATATCGCGGATGATGATCATGAATGAGATGGGCACACCATCGGGATTTTGCATGAGGGTGGCACTGATTTCACCGGCAAATACTGACTGGTTTTGCTTGCTGACGGTTATCGCGATATTTTGTGCAAGCCCTTCATTGGTTGTCCTGACAAGCATTTCTCTTAACAGGTAATGCTCATCAGCCGGCACGACATGAAAAATATCTTTGCCCACCAGGTCATCCCTGGTATCGGCCCCCAACATATGAAGCCCCATATCAGAAATTTCGGTGATAATCCCTGTCAGGTCGATTAATAACATGGCATCGGGAGAAGCATTTAACATGGTTTTGTATTTTCCATCGATTACCTTGATGGCTTGCTCCGCTATTTTACGGTCAGTAATCAGCCGGATAGTACTGGCCACTCCAATCGCTGTCTCGTTGATAAAGTATCTTTTCGCAGAATGAGACACCCATCTTGTTGCGCCCTGTTCGTCAATAATCCGATATTCAAATTCTCTTAGTTCCTTTTCATCATGATATACCCCGCCCCAGGCTAACCTGACCATGTCAAGATCATCGGGATGAATGATGTCGGGTATTTGCAGCCCGATAAATTTATCAACAGGAAATCCGAGAACGGTTTCACATTGCGGACTGATGAAGAGCAGAGTGCCATTGACATCGGTGAGCGTAGTGAGGTCGCTGCTGTTGGAAACAACCGTTTTGAGCAATTCTTCGCTTTTCCGCAGTGACTCCTCCGTCAGTTTGCGCTGGGTGATATCAACCCCGGTCACCAGGCATTCTTCCCCGTGACCGGCTGATATGCCTGAAAGGAGAACATACATTGGTAATTTGTCTCTTAATGAGATAGTTATCTCGCAGGTTTCTTTGGATTTACCTGAGAATACCCGCGAAAGAAAGAGACTAAAGATTGTTTTTGAATCATCAGAAACAAAAAAACCAAACAGGTTGTTTTTCAGATGCTGCCGGTCTTTGCCCAGCATCCTGGCCCCGCTGATGTTTAATTCGATGATTTCACCTTTGACGGAGAGTGTAAAATAACCTGATGGCGCGAAATCGTACAATCTG
>CAJBYO010000009.1 GCA_903959905.1 uncultured Bacteroidales bacterium | reverse complement strand
TTTGTATGTTGAAATAAACATTAATTCGGTGGATGTTTTCCTCACCAAAGAACCAGTAATCTGGTTGCCAGCCCTGAAAGGGCGTTAGTTAGTAACGATGGGTGCAGCCCATCGGATTGAAACAAACATTAATTCGGTGGATGTTTTCCTCACCAAAGAACCAGTAATCTGGTTGCCAGCCCTGAAAGGGCGTTAGTTAGTAACGATGGGTGCAGCCCATCGGATTGAAACAAACATTAATTCGGCGGATGTTTTCCTCACCAAAGAGCCAGTAATCTGGTTGCCAGCCCTGAAAGGGCGTTAGATGGTAACGATGGGTGCAGCCCATCGGATTGAAACAAACATTAATTCGGCGGATGTTTTCCTCACCAAAGAACCAGTAATCTGGTTGCCAGCCCTGAAAGGGCGTTAGATGGTAACGATGGGTGCAGCCCATCGTATGGACAGTAATCTGGCTAACAGCCCTGAAAGGGCGAAACCCATCGAAGAACCTGCTTTCGTCCCGGATGTCACTTTCTGTTCAGGAAAAGATACATGAATTTTGATGGATAGATCACAATTCTGTTCTTGTCTATACTGAATTTGACTGGCAGGTAAATATTCATACTGGCCTTCTTGTTTTCCATACTCCCCGGTTCCCAATTCGCGGCCAGACAGATTTGTTTGAGAATTTCTTTTTCAAGAACGGCTGCTTGTAAATCTAACCCATAATTTTGAATGCAGGATTCGGCAATCCCACCACCAAATATCTTCCCATCGTCAAGGATAACAAGTTGATACAGTACAGTAACAACATTATTTCCATAGATACCTACATCCCTGTTAGTTACGGAAACATTGTTTTCGAGATAGCTATACAGCGCACCTATCCCTCCTTTGTATGCCGGGGGATTATTGCAATTTGAAGCATAGATAATTCCGTTATTTTCAGAAAAGGCACTCTGCAAGTCCGGTTGAAGGGCATCATTCGCCAGAGGAGGAACTGTCACCCCGGGACTATGCACTGCGATTGTTATCAACTGGCTCCTCGGTATATATTGATCCTCAACGATCCTTTTCTTTATTTTTTGATGGTAAAAAACGTTTTGGTCATTGATATAGGTAATCATACATGGAATGGTGTCGCCTTTTCGGGTAAAAAGAGTATCACAAAAAGTCTGGCCGGAACTGTTAAGCCATGTAAAGATGGTAACCACCGTCAGGAGTATTGAGGTCGTTTTTCCTCTTTTCATTTTTCTACAATTACAAATGTGTCAAAGTCAATTATTCCGGCAGGGTGTATGGAATAACTTCTGCGGCAACCACTAAAGCTTCTTTTTACCAATAACATTCCTTGACGATTCATACGTTGTCCCTTGATGTATGATCCGGTTCCCGATGATGAAACTGATGTTGCCTGCCAAATCAATGTTCCCGTTAAAGAACAGGCCTGATTGTCCCGGCGGAGTTGTCCACCCGGGATAGGTCAAACCACCGTTGTCATCCACCACCGGCATGATTGTATATGGGAAATAGGGTGAATAAACTGGCTCCTGGTAATTAACTGTCAACACTTTTGTTGATTCATCATAACTGATAGAACCATCATAGTGAAATACTGTATCCGGATATGAATTGGCGGTGGTAGTGGTAAACGCGTAATTCCCGGAATAGTAATCCTTTTTGGAATTGTCTTTCTTACAGCCGGATGTGAATGTTCCGGTGATAAGCAAAATAATCAGGCAAGAAACGGATATCTGTTTCATTATGATCTGATGTTATTCAAAGGTAATACTTATTCGTCATTTTGTATTCTGCGTTCCCATATTTGTATCTTCCCGGCCGTTAACGCGAACAAACCCTGACCGCAAAATCGCGTATTTAAGCGATTTTTCCTCCTGTCAATTTCCTGTCATACAAAAACATTCCTTGTTAATGTGTTTGTTTACATGTGTTTATCTGGTGAGAGGAACTGATATCATCCTGATACAAACAAACGGCCCGCTATTTGCTTAAATTATATTTTTCATGATATCAGCCTCATAGGGTCTGTTTTGACGTCCCGATAATCACCGCATAAACGCATATCAGGTAATTTTATAAACATCACCAAAAATGGAAATGACCAAATTACTTTGGCTTCGAAAAGGAAATGCGGCAACAAGGGCATTGCTTCTTCTGTTACTCATCATTTTCGTTTGCACAAACCGTGCAGAAGCTCAAACGGTTGCCGACCTGCTGCCCAACGGGGCCGATATTAAATGGTACGCTGCCCCGACAGGCGGAACGGAATTGCCGTCCAATACCATAATAACAGATGGGACCCATTATTATGCCAGTCAGACGGTTAACGGATGCGAAAGCACCGACAGGCAGGATGTAATTGCCAATGTTATTTCACGGCCAACGCCGACGTTTACAGATCAACCCGGAGCAACGGCTACCATCAATACCGATGTAACCTACACGACCGAAAGCGGCAAGTCGGATTATGCCTGGACCCATTCAGGCGTGCTAAGCACGGATTATTCCATCACCTCGGGCGGAGGAAATACCAACTCCGTTACCTTAAAATGGTTAACCGCCGGTAGTAAAACCGTTACCGTTAATTACACGGAGAACGGCTGTGCCGCGGCAACTGCAACTTCCTCGATGGCCACTTCGGTTACGACGATTCCCACCATGGCTGCAACTACTACCGTTACATCTATCACGGCTACAACTGCCAGCAGCGGCGGGAATATTACCTCCAACGGAGGAGCAACCGTATCTGCCAGCGGAGTTTGCTGGAGTACCACCTCCGGGCCCACCATTGGCGACAGTAAAACCACCGATGGCTCAGCCACCGGGACTTTCACCAGCAGCATGGTTGGGCTAACCGCAAGCACCACCTATTATGTTCGGGCCTATGCCACCAACAGCCTAGGCACAGGATACGGGGCAGAAGTGAGTTTTACAACCTCGTCTCCTCCCTTGCCCTCCGTTGGCGACAGTTACCAGGGCGGCGTCCTGGCCTATTTCCTGGCACCCGGCGACCCGGGCTACAATGCTTCCTTGCCGCATGGTCTGATAGCTGCAACCGCAGATATAGGAAATAGTTTCTGGGGATGTCAACTTTCGGGTTCTGAACTTACAGGAGCTGACGGCATGGCCATTGGCACAGGATATCAAAATACACTGGATATAGTGGCAGGTTGCGCCACTGCAGGTATTGCCGCAAAACTTTGCAATGATCTGGTTTCCGGTGGATATTCCGACTGGTATTTACCCAGCAAAAACGAACTGTACAAATTGTATTTGAACCGGGCGGCTATCGGGGGATTCGGCACCGCTGAATACTGGACTTCTACAGAAGACGGTGGTTGGAACGCTTTTGTTGTCAACTTCAGCACAGGCAACATGACGGGAAAGGCCAAGGAGGACTCACCTAAGCCATCACGCGCCATCCGTGCATTTTAAGAATTTAATCAGGGGGTAAAATAATAGTATAACGAATATGCGAACATGGGAATATGCGAATGCACTGCTTCCATTCGCATATTCGTCATTCGCATATTCGTCATTTACTACAGCCTTCCAGCAACGGCATCCCAGTCAATCAGCTTCCAGAAGTCAGCTATATAATCGGGACGGACGTTTTGTTTGTCAAGATAGTAGGCGTGTTCCCACACGTCGCAGGTGAGGATCGGGGTGGCGCCGTGCTTCAGCGGGTTGCCGGCGTTGCTTTCCTGAACGATCTCCAGGCTGCCGTCGTCTTTTTTAATCAGCCATGCCCAGCCGGCGCCGAACAGGGTTGCAGCGGATGCTGAGAATTTCTCCTTGAATTCGGCGAGGGAACCGAAGTTCTTTGTGATGGCTGCTGCCAGTGCGCCGGTTGGTTCGCCGCCGCCCTGTGGCTTCATACAGTTCCAGTAAAAGGTGTGGTTCCATACCTGGGCGCCGTTGTTAAAGATGCCGCCGGCAGATTTCCTGACGATGTCGTCCAGTGAAGCATTTTCAAACTCGGTGCCAACAATCAGTTTGTTCAGGTTGTTTACATAAGCCTGGTGATGCTTGCCATAATGGAATTCAATGGTGCGTTGTGAAATAAAAGGTTCCAGAGCATTCAGTGCATATGGAAGCTTTGGGAGTTCGTGTGTCATGATGATGTGTATTTAAGGGTTATTGTTTATAATAGCTACTTTTTCTTTTCCAGTATCTCCATCGCCTTTATAAACGCCGGGTCAATGGTGTTCATAACCGGGAAAAATCCGTCGTTGTCGAGCAGGTTGCGGCCGATATAGGCTTTGATCATGGTTTTAACATAGCGGTCGGATTTTGTAAGGTCTTTTCCGTTGCGTTTAATGCCCTTTTCGCTGGCGATCTTTAAAAAATCAATATAGATTGCATCCGTAACCGCGAAGCCTTTTTCAAACTGGTCAGCGGTTTTAAAATGCAGCATGCCGCTGCGGTGCCGGTCGGTGTAGTCAAAGGCAAACTGGTAAACAATGCCTTTGTTGATGCACTGGTTGTAGAAATAGAGAGCGGAATCTTTTTCGAGCGGGATAAACACATCGGGCATGATGCCGCCGCCACCGTAAACCGTTCTGCCTTTCGGCGTTTTGTATTTCAGTGAATCCGGGAATTTGATGGAATCGGGATGTTCCAGTTCCCCTTTCATGAAGCGGTGGTAATAATCACTGTTGTAATTCTCCAGCCCGTCCTTGTATGACTTCTGGATGCAGCGCCCGGTTGGGGTGTAGTACCTGGCCACGGTGAGCCTGACGGCGCTGCCGTCTTTAAAGTCCATCTGTTCCTGCACCAGTCCTTTGCCGAAGGAACGGCGCCCGGCAATCATTCCGCGGTCGTGATCCTGGATGGCTCCGGATACGATTTCTGCTGCGGAAGCCGTGCCTTCATCCACGAGAACCACCAGGTCGCCGATTTCAAAAAGTCCGTCGGAGGTGGCTTTTGCGATTTCCTTGTCATGGTGCATGCCTTCCGTATATACGATCAGGTTGCCTGATGACAGGAATTCATCGGCAACATCAATAGCTGCCTTGAGGTAACCGCCGCCATTGCCGCGAAGGTCAAGGATCAGTTTTTTCATGCCATTGCTCAGCAGCTTTTCAATTGCCTGGTGAACCTCTTCATGGGTGGTTGCGGAGAAATTATTCAGCCGGATATACCCGATTCCGGGGGCGGCCATATAGGCAACATCCATGCTGTAGGTGGGAATAACATCACGTGTGATGGTGAAATCAAGCAATCCGGGGGTTCCCCTGCGAAATATGGCCACCTGGACCTTCGTACCCTTGGGCCCTTTGAGTTTGCGCATCACGTCGTTGTTGGTGATCTTGATCCCGGCGATATTTTTGCCGTCAACCCGCACGATGCGATCACCCGCGCGAACGCCGAGCTTTTCGGAAGGTCCGCCCGAAACGGGGTTGATCACCGTAACGGTATCGTTCTCAATTCGGAACTGCACGCCGATCCCTTCAAAGCTGCCAAGCAACGGGTCGTTGGCTTCATGAAATTCCTCCGCTGAAATGTAAACCGAATGCGGATCCAGTTTTTCAAGAAGCCCTGTGATTGCTTTCTCTTCCAGGACCTTTTTACTGAGGGTGTCTACGTAATTACTTTCAACATAGGAGATTACCTCCCTGATTTTGTCGTTGCCGGATGGTAAAAAGTTAAAACTTCCAGTGCGGCTGGCGATAAAAAGGCCAAGCAGGATTCCTCCCGCAAGCACCATCGCAAACCATATCGGCAGGTACGGGTTAGTCTTTTTTTCCATGGTGCAAAGATAGTTAACAATCCTTAAGGGTCAACGATTTCATCAAACTTTCTTAGAACCTTTACAAATAAGAAAGTGTTCATTTTAGTCAGCGAAAAAGTACGATTTTTGCAAAAACCGGAAAAGATGAGAACCCTGGCATTGCTTTTTTTTCTGTCATTTACTTTACAAGCAGCCGCAGGGTCACATCATGTAACCATTCCGGAAAAGCCCTTTGAAAACAGCCATTTTGCAGTAATTGATTCAGTCAGTGTTCATTACCGGGTCTGGAATGCCGGTTTGCAGCACCCGAGGGGCAAAGTGTTGCTGATCCACGGTTTCTGCGGCTCCTCTTTCTGCTGGAGGAACAACTATGATGCGCTCGTTGCAGCCAACTACAAAGTGATTGCCATTGACCTTCCCGGTTTCGGCTACAGCGGGAGGAATGACAAGCTGAACCAGTCGCAGAGCAACCGGGGCAGGATGATCTGGGAACTTCTTGATAATATTGACGGGAATGATACAACCGGCTGGAACATTGTCGGCCATTCCATGGGTGGCGGAACCGCCGAGGCGGTTGCCCTTATGAACCCGGCGCGCACACGCAGCCTGACCATTGTTGACGGGATGATATTCATCACCAACAACAATGTCAACGTGACGATTGTAGGGCTTGTAAACCACCCCTGGTATAAAAAGCTTTTGCTATCGTATACGGAAAACAACTATCTCTCATTCAATAAATTCAGAAGGGAACTCAAAGGTACCTACGGATTTCTTCCCGACACCCTCACCGTTAACGGTTACTGGGAGCCGCTTCAGATTGACGGAACAGCAGGAACGGTGGTGAATCTCCTTGCAAACTCACGTGAAATACAGGAACTGAATGCAAGTGGTTTGAGCCAGTTCCCGGTGCTCGTCATATGGGGAAAGAAAGATAAGACCATCAGGCTGAAAAATGGAAAAAAACTCAAAAGAAAAGTCCCCTCCGTTGAACTGAAAGTGATCCCCGATGCGTATCATATGCCGATGGAAACGCATCCGGAGGAGTTTAACGGGATGCTGGTTGAGTTCCTTGACAGGAATAATAAATGGTAAAGTGGTAAAACGGTAAAACGGTAAAGAGGTGGAATGGTGAAAATTCACAGCTTCACCACTTTACCGTTTTACCACTTTACCGTTTTACTGTTTTGCTTTCTCCTTACCGTTTTACACTTTACCGTTTTACTGTTTCGCCTTCTCTTTACCGTTTTACCACTTTACCGTTTTACTGTTTTGCTTTCTCCTTCTCCTTGCAATCCAAAGCAAACTTGATCGGCAAATTATACTGCACTGCCACTTTTTTGCCTTTTTCTTCCCCGGGATTCCATTTTGGCATCATGCTCACCACGCGGAGGGCTTCGTCATCACAGCCGGAGCCAATTCCACGTAGGACCCTCACAGTTGTCACAGAACCGTCTGCTTCAACAATGAATGAGACATAAACAGTCCCTGTCACATTTTTCTTCATGGCCTCCTCCGGGTACTTGATATTGTTAATGAGGAATTTTGTGTATCCTTCCTGTCCGCCGGGGAAGGAGGGTTGTTTCTCGACGACGGTGAAAACCTCTTTTCCGTTTACCGGTGATACATATTTAACCTGGCTTTCCTTTTTTGGTTTGTCCTGAGGTGATGCGACAGGGCCAGATACAACCTGTGCGGGAGAATAGGATGTGTTGTCATTCAGTTGTATAGGATCGGCGTTGCTGTATGAACGGGCCGTAAGAATAAACAGCAGTACAAGCAACACAGGAAGGGCAACCAGCACTTTGCTTTGTGCCCATTTTCCGGATTTTGATTTTGTCATCATGGCGATTCGTTTTTTAAGTAATGAAACATTGAAATTATTGGTCAGGCTATTCACCCGGATGCCCATGGTTTCATCCAGGATCATTTGCTGGTATTGAGGGCGGCTGATGCCGTTCTGCAGAACGCCTTCGTCAGCCAGGTATTCATGAATGCTCTTCAACTCCCGTCCGGCCATCCAGATCACCGGGTTGAACCACTGGAAAATGGAGGCCAGTTCAAATAGGACCATATCGAGGCTGTGCAACTGCCGCATATGGACCCGTTCATGTTCCAGGATGGCACCCAGGCTCCCGGCAGGGACAGCATCCTGATTGATGAAAACAAGGTTGAAGAAAGAGAACGGGGCATATCCCCGGTCAACGGAAACCACCCGCTCGCCATGAAGGTTTGCGACGCCAAAGCGCCGTGTGATTAATCCCAGGCGGACGATCTGAAAAGCAAACCTCATGAGAAAAATGAAGACACCCGTAAAGTAAACAACAGATGCAATTTCAAACCATTGCAGATGTTCCATTACGGTAAGTTGTACTTTGTCGGGAGTGATCAGCACCGGCTGAAGAAATACAACGAACGATGCGGGCGTGGCGGTTGATAAAAGGTTCAGCGGAAGGAGAGGGATCAGCATGGAGAAAAGAACCATACCAAGCATGTAAAAGCGGTTCAGCCTGAAAAAGGTATCGCGCCGCATCAAAAACCAATAAATGGCGTATAGCACGATTACACTTAATGTTGACTCAAAAAGGTATAATAGCATGGTTTTCATGACTGCTCCTCCTTTTGTTTTCTGATCTCCTCGTCAATTGTTTTCTGGATCTCTTCAAGCTCCTTCAGGCTCAGCTGTTCGTCCCTGGCAAAAAAGGAAGCCAGCGATTTGTATGAGTTTCCAAAGTAGTTGGTCATGAGATTTTTGAATGTTGACCGGGTATAATCTTTTTTACTGATCACAGGGAAATACTCATGGGTGCGGCCGTAAGCCTTGTGCCCTGCAAATCCTTTCTGCTCCAGGATCCTGACGATGGTTGACACGGTGTTGTATGCCGGTTTCGGATCGGGGAACTGTGCCAGGATGTCGTGAACCATCCCTTTTTCAATTTGCCAGAGGATTTGCATGATCTCTTCTTCGGCGCGGGTAAGGGGGGCGGGCGGTGATGGATTATCAGTGTTCATAAATTTTCCATTTTCAGATTTGAGATTTGAGATTTGGGATTTGGGATTTCCAAGTGCCAAATGCCAAGTCCCAAATATCACAACCAAAGATACAACTAAAAACTTAGTTTGTCAACTAAATCTTTAATTATATGCCGAATGAAAAGGGGATTTCAGCGAATAAATGGCTGGTTTAACCGAAAAGCGGGAAAGCAGATGGATCTGGAAGGGTATGGAAACAGCAAAGTTACGCTACTTCAATATTCAAAATTCGTTCATCAATATTCAATATTCAATTCTCCCCGCCACTTACTTCGGAGTCACCGACACATCATCCACAAGATACAAAGTTTCTCCCCTCCATGGCAGCGAACCGTTCTTTTCCTTGTAGTGGAGCACAACCGTGGTTCCTTCGAGTGTCAGGAGTCTTGTGGCCAGGGCCTCGTCAGGTACGGAAAAGAAAAATTTTTCCGAAGCCAGCGAAACATCCGCACTGCTCTTTACACTGCTGAGGATGAGTTCCCCTTCGTAGGTTTTGAACATGGTGCCTTTTTTGGAGAATTTCTGCAGCAATCCCGAGCGGTTGCCTTCGCTGTAAGTGAAACTGAATTTCCAGTAGATCCAGAGGCAGAAAACAACAACAAGGATGGCGATGGCCCAGTACAGAAACTTTTTCATAATGTCGGGTTTTGGAATGAAGATACAAACATAGCAGAAGTTTTGCAGATATCAAACATTGCATCAGCTAGTTTTTTATTTTTGCCGGCAAAGCCTTTCTATACCATACTTATGATTACACACGCAGATGCAGAACAGTCAGATATCCGTATTCTCGTTACCGGCGGATCCGGATTCCTGGGAAAGGCGATCGTAAAGGAGTTATTGGATCAGGCCTCCCCGCTGAAACCTTCGCTGGTCCGCATTTTTGATATTGCCGCATACAGCGGGCCTTCCGACGACCGGATTGATTTGGTGACGGGCGACATCAGGGACGCTGAAGCTGTTTTTGCCGCCTGTTCCGGAATTGACCTGGTTATTCATTCCGCTGCCATGGTTGATTGGGGCACCCATCCTGAGGAGGTGGTTCTGGCAGTTAATTACGGCGGAACCGAAAATGTTGTTCGCGCCTGCCTTGCTCAGCACGTGAAGCACCTGGTGTACACGAGTTCGCTGGATGCTGTTTTCGGCGGTAAATCTCTCGTGGATATTGATGAAAACATTCCGTACCCTGCGTCGCACCCCAATATGTATTGCCGCAGCAAATATCTTTCGGAAAAGCTGGTGATGGAAAGCAACGGGCAAAGTCACGCTGGCAGTTCTGACCGTGATGGCGTGAATCCGTCATCCGGTTACCTGACGTCCTGTGTGCTCAGGCCCTCCGATATCTATGGCCCCGGCGATCCCTTTCATATTGATTCGCTCGTGAATATGGCAAAAGGTGGTTTTTATGTTCGCCTTGGCGATGGTACCTCCAGGTCGCAGCATGTGTATGTCGGCAACATGGCCTGGGCCCATATACTGGCGGCAAAGGCCCTGGTGGAGGAAAAAAAGGCGGTCGCCGGCCAGGCCTACTTTATTACCGACGGGCCGCCCGACAACTTTTTCAGGTTTTTTGACCGGATCGTTGAGGGTGCAGGATACCGGATATGGCCGAAAAACATCTGGATTCCGCGTGAAATAGCCTATGCGATGGGCATGGCTTCCGAAGGCATTGCCCTGCTGGTGAGCCCGGTGAAAAAGTACGTCCCAAAATTCAGCCGGTTTGCGGTGGTTTACACCTGCAGTGATTTCACCTTTACTGCGTCAAAAGCAAACAGGGACTTTGGTTTTGAACCGAAATACCCGGCCGAAGAAGCATACCGGCTCACCGTTGACCATTACCGCAGGCCATGAGTAGCTTTTTACGGGCTGTTTTAAATTCAACCAAAGCGATTTTAGATTGAGAGATTTTAGATTGCAGATTGAATTGAAAAAATTTACGATTTACGATTATTAGCGCTATCAATCGTACATCGGAAATCAGACAATTCAATCTGCAATCTAAAATCCCTCAATCTAAAATTCCAAAGTTTGATCTCTTTCATTTTTATCCGGTTACCCCTGCTGTTAATTTTTCCTAAAATCTGGTCTTTGTGTGTTTTTTTTAAGAACTTAGCCGATCAAACGCGCTATTAATGAGTATAACAACCACGAATCTCATTGCTGTATTTGAATCAGCCATTCGCGATAACTGGGACCTCACGGCACTTTCAGATTATGGCGGCGAATCATACACCTACAAACAGACCGGTGAGCGGATATTAAAGATTCATGCCCTTTTCAAAGCAGCGGGCATACAAAAAGGCGATCACATCGCCTTGCTTGGCAAGAATTCGGCCCACTGGGGCATGGTGTACCTGGCCACAGTAACCTTTGGGGCAGTGATCGTTCCCATTCTTCCCGATTTCAAGCCGGCCGACATCCACTACATTGTCACCCATTCCGATTCCCTGATCCTTTTTGTTGAAGAATCCATTTTCAGGGAGCTGGATCCGGAAGAGATGCCAAAGCTCAGGCATATTCTTAAAGTTCAGGATGATTCCGTATTGTTTACAAGGGATAATGCGTTTGAAAAGGCAGCTTCGGTAATCCTGAACCCTGTTGCAACCATTGCTCCGGAACAGATTAAATTTGCCCCTTCTGCTCCTGAGGATATTGCCGTGATCAGTTACACTTCAGGGACTACCGGGTTTTCAAAGGGGGTGGTTCTGCAGCACAAAAGCCTGCTGGGCAACATCCTTTATGCCCACCGGAACATGCCGCTCAATCCGCGCGACAAGATTCTTTCGTTTTTACCGCTGGCGCATACCTATGGATGCGCGTTTGAGTTCCTTTTCCCGTTTACCCTTGGTTGCGACATCGTATTTCTCACCAAAACCCCTTCACCAAAGATTATCATGCAGGCATTCCAGGAGGTGCGTCCCGCACTGATCCTTTCTGTGCCGCTGGTGATTGAAAAAATTTATAAATCCCAGATAATCCCGGCCCTTCGCACACCGGCAGCGAATATCCTCTCCCGGATTCCGCTCCTGAACCGTCTCGTTTACAACAAGGTCAGGAACAAAATGGTGGAAGTTTTCGGGGGTAATTTCAGGGAACTGGTGATCGGTGGCGCTCCATTCAACGCGCAGGCCGAGCGGTTCTTTAAAAAGATGAACTTTCCCTTCACGGTAGGCTACGGCATGACCGAGTGCGGCCCGCTCATTTCTTATGCCAGCTGGAAAACCACCCGGCTGGGGGCCTCCGGACGTGCAGTAGACGAACTGGAGGTGCGCATTGACTCCCCGGATCCGCATCACGTTTCAGGCGAGATCCTTATGCGCGGAAACCACGTAATGCTGGGGTATTACAAGAATGAGGAGGCCACAAAAGCGGTTATTGACAAAGACGGATGGCTTCATTCGGGCGACCTCGGCGTTATGGACCGTAACGGCAACATCTATATCAAGGGGCGAAGCAAAAGCATGATCCTCGGCCCTTCAGGAAAAAATATCTACCCGGAAGAGATTGAATCGGTGCTCAACAACCGCTTCATGGTGATGGAGTCGCTGGTGATTGACCGTGATGAAAAACTGGTTGCCCTGATATTTCCCGACTTTGATGCGATGGAGAAAGCCGGCCATAAAAAGGAGGAACTTGAATCCATTTTTAAAGGCTATATTCACGACCTTAACCACCACATGCCAAAATACATCCGGATCGCAGATTTTGAGATCGTTCCTGCTGAGTTTGAAAAGACCCCGAAGAAGAGTATCAAAAGGTTTATGTATCAATAATTTTAAAAAAACCACTAAGGCACGGAGGGCACTGAGAAACACTAAGATAACATCCTGAATCAAATGATTTTTCTAAGTGTATCTTAGTGCCCTCCGTGCCTACTATATAACTTGTTTTTAACTTGCTGATTATGTTTAGTTTGCAAATAGTCATTACGCAGCCTTTTTTAATTGTTCCAGCAATTTTTCAAGGTGCTTGA
>CAJBYO010000008.1 GCA_903959905.1 uncultured Bacteroidales bacterium | reverse complement strand
GCCATTTTTGTCTGTCAAGTTTATGATCAGACAACGACCGGTCATCCGAAATAATTCGGATTCAACCGGGGCACGGTCTTTTGGAACGAGCATCTTCAATTTATAAAGGTATTTTGTTCCTGCAGGAGAATCCTGCTGCTCGGACTCTAGCTGAATCGTTTCCGGGGTGCCGTATATGGAATTCCAGGACCCTCCGATTTTCGGGATAACCGAGCAGTAAAGGTTCAAATCATTCAAGGAAAAGACCGAAACATCTTCCCGAAAGATCCAGGCGACAGATCTGATCCCCCCGATATTGATACCGGTATGTCGAAGAATATTTCCCATGTCAGTTCAGTGAATTAAAAAGCCCGGAATATCCAGGGGACAATCCAGGGACAGAAAGTGGCAAACTTTTTCCTGTTTTTTTTCTTATCCGTTCTCTGTAAAAGTCTTTTTTAAGCATTTCATAGTTTATAAAGGTCATTGTGAAATCATGATCCGCGCAGAATTGCAGAATATTCCTTTTAAAGGAATGGGTATAACGGACCTTATCATTCATATAATGATAAAACAGTTGTTTAAAGTGCCATTCCAGGTAACGTTCAAACATCTCCTGGTTAATCGGGGAGATCCACAAGTCTCCCCGAATGTTCTTATCTTTAGTAAAAGGAAGCGTGAACTGTATGTATTCCGGGCCTTTGGGAATAAAAGGAGGTACATCTATCGGGCGTTTCTCAAGCAAAGGCAACAGAATTACACCGATAATATTTCGTTTGGAAGCAAGATTACGTCGAAGCTCGCTTTTAAGAAATTCCTGTAAGTACGGTTTGAGTTTAACCATGACGGTTGGTCGTTCTTGTTCTTTCATGGGGCAAATGTAAGTTTCGGTCATATGGAAATAAAGGTCAACTCGTTGAGCATTTCTTTCAAATTAGTTTTCCACTAAAAACGGTGTCAGTCCACCATCATTCGGGGGTTTCTTGCAAATTTATTTTCCTTGTTTCAAGATGAAATTTCATGGCTGCCGGCGACATATTGAACCAATTTGCTTTGAGGGGCGTTTTGATATCATAACCACAGTCACTCATTACATTTAATATTTTACACAGAGTTTTTTCAAGCTGCTGACGAATTTCCTCCTTTGTATAAAGCTGCTCCTTGTCTGTTTCCTGATCTTCTTCTTTTAAAAGGAAAATATCAATGTCTGACATGGTAAATGCTATTAACCATTGCAAATTCAATTCTTCGTTTTTTTTCATTTTTTTCGATTTTAATACAAGGTACTGGGAATGAGACCAGAGCGCCAGCGGAGTTATAAAAGCTGCCCCCGGTCCCGGCCAGTGCCTGTTCAGTTATTTAAAAATTAGTGGTTGATTGCAGACGAACACACGTTTATCTTCAATATGCGGCCCAAGGATCTTACGAGTAAGGTTCATCGAGACATAACATATCTGATAAAAGCAGGCATCATCAATCCATTGAATGAGGAACATCAGACCAATCCTGCGTTTCCCATCCACAATAAAATCATCAATGGTCGCCAGACGGTAATTTTCGGGCAGTTCACTATAATATCTGAAACCACTTTTATTCACCTTGATATTTTCCAATTTTGTGCTAAAAGGCATGTCACTCATTTTTCCTTGTTTTTGGTGTTTTTGATGAAAAAAAAAATAAAATCACTTTTCCAAAAGCAAAAACACGTTCCTACGTCCCCCGCTTCCCTACAAGCCCCTACACATCCTACACTTCCCCCGCCTTTTTTACCCCTTAATAATATAAAAATCAATAATATATAAAACTGTAGGGAGCGGGGGAAGGGAAATCCGGATTTTGACATAAAAACTGGAAATTTATTTTTTTTTAAAATGATGCTAAAATGGACGTTCCTCTTCATGGTCTTCCGGATCAATATGAGGCAAATTATCAAGCTTGAGAGTTTCCTGTTTTGGAGGGGTCGCAGGAGGTTCCGCAGTAGCTGATTTCTTTTCAGTACTATAAGGATTTACAATGGTGCGCTCCAGGTTAATATCAAGCTGCCCGGGACCATATTTGAAAACAAAAGCAGAAGTATTGGAGGTATCAAAACGTGTATGGTTGGTATAGCCTACATACGATTTATGGTTTTTGAGATAGTGCATGATGGAAATAAGATCAATGCCATTCTTGCCTGTTTGTTGTCTCCATTTTTCCATATAAAGCGGATGAACCCTTGAAAACCTGATAAAAAGCAAATTTTGTGGTTTGGCAAATGGTCCGGAAATTTCCTCACCTTGTTTATTTGTGTAGGCCAGCGATGGAGTCATTGCAATTTTGAAATCTACCCCTGCCTGTATCTTGCCTTCATCAAGAAGATATTCAACGGTTGACCAGAAAGTTGATATTGATTCTGAGGTTGCAATCTGTTTTGTCAGTGAGGCGATATCATGCTTGACAATCTTGTACATGGTTTCGTAATCAAAAGAAAGCTTCAACGGTGTATTACTCTCCAGGATGATCTTGATCGGAGCCAGCAGGCAGCAATAATTCCTGATTAACCTTTCATCGAAGGGCAGATTTTCCTGAATCATTTCTGCTTTCAAGTTTTCCTGAATAGTCGAAAATGTTCTCGCAAATTGATCTTCCATTAATTTGCGGTATTCCAGAATATCTGTAACCAGTGAGCTGATCCCTTGAATTTCCAGATCCTTCAATTCTTCATAACGAGCCATTTGCTGCGGGGTATAATATTTCTTTGTAAAGGATAAAAGGCAGGACCGTGTGAGCAGGGAATTGTCATCAAGGGTCGGAAGGAACTGGCCGGAAATAAGAAACGAACTAAGAATTTTGGTAATGGACGTCCGGCTATCCTGGGTCATTTTTCCTTTTTCATGCCCTACACCATCATAAGCAGCTTTCAACAACTGAAAACGCCTGATGTCAATGTCATTTGAATATTCATCGAGCCAGACAATGCAGTTTTTGCTTCGGGATCCTCTTCTGGAAAGACCAACATGAGTTCCGGAATTCAAATTGAAAGCAGGGAAATTATGAAAGAAGAGATTTGAAAGTGACCAGGCCATCTGACTTTTTCCGGACTGCTTTTCACCGAACAGGAACAAGTGAGGGAAGATCTTGTATTTCTCATAAATAAGATCCCGGAAAATTGAAGCAACGGCGAAGGCCATGCCCATGATGGCATTTTGACCATATACATCCATCATAAGCTGCGACCACTGGCCGAATGTACAGGGCGCCTGTTTATATACAAAATATCGATCATTCTCATAGAGATCATCATCCTCCCGGGCATTGGTGTACACTACTGAAAACGCAGGGGAAAAGTACAGTTTCTCCTGGTGAGTGGTTATGCCGAATTCATTGACCGGCTGCCACAATCCATTATAAATGCCATTTGCGAAGGCATAGAAGCCTTCTCGCTGCCAGCCTAAAGTGATAAGTGGTTTACACATAGGAAAATCTTTAGAAATAAATTTTAAAATCTTAATATAATGCGCTTTGCATCCTGTCCACAGGAAATTTCCTTCGTCAAAAACATAGGATGAAAACTGATCTACACTTATGAATTTATTGGATGGGATATCAATTATTCTGCTTAACCCATCCTCATTCGTGATACGCACCAGGCGTTTATTGTCAATTTTTGAATCGATATGGAAAAGCGGTTCCATGATGAAGTTAGATCCACTAACCGGTCCCCCGTCTTTGGTATAAAACCAATAGCAGTTTTTTCTTACAAACCATCCTTGTTTGATCTCCGGATCAGTGCCATCTTCGACAAAATCCTGGACTGCTCTATTCCTGGCTTTTTTAGGTACATCAGATAATGTTTTGAAAGTATCCGAAAATATTTTCTTAGAAATTTTGTACTTCTTTGAGAGGTACTTGAAAAACAATTCAGCCGAAGCTGGATCTTTAAGGTCAATAAAATCTTGACAAATTCCGGATATTGCTTCGGATTGTTCAAAGAATTTACCCTCGGCTTCTTCCAAAGCTATTTCTGCTGCAGCACAAATTTTTTCTTTTTGTCCGGCATTGGTGTCTATGATGTCAAGGCCATCGGGGAGATCATCTGATTCTGACATTATCCAGTGCTTTTGCTAAATCATCTGCATCCCATTTCATCAGTTCATTAACAAATTCAACAGTTTCATCGAAATTGCCTTGAATCTTTGCTCTTCTGAGAATGATGATAGAAAGATTTATATGTTCCAAATGTTCGTTTCTTGCTCTTAAATATTGATTTTCCTGCCTTAACTGTGTGTTTTCGCGAAGTAACCATTCAAAACTGCGCATGTAATCCCATGAATATTTCATGATGTCACTGGTCTTTTTCCAAAACTTCCAAGACTCCGTTTCACCGGTTTTTAATTTGGACGTTGCTAAAAGTGCTTCAACTTCAAATACGCGATTTATAAGCATTTCGGGAGCCCCATCATACATAGTATGCTGGTCAATTTGAGATTTTGCCATGTATTAAAATCAACTTAATTCAGGACCTAATGGATGGATGGATCAGACTGCTGAACACCAATTTCACGGTCAATGGCTGCAATAAGCTCACGTACACGATTCTCAATACGGGTTGGAGCCAAAGGGAGCAGATTGCCATACTTGTCGGTATGCATGTAGCATATTTTATTACCGTCTTGATCCTGAAGTTTCTGAATGAGATCTGAATAATTTCTCAAAGCATCCCGTAAAAGATCGAGGTCCATCCTCGATGTGTTTGAAAATGTTTTCATAAAATGTTGTTATTAATGTTGCCAATTGTTTGATTCAAACAGGTTCATGTGAACTGCTTCTTTTCACCGACCGGTTTACCGGCACTTTCGCAGGTCTTCCATTACCTCGGTCTCAAAATAAAAAAGCTTGCCACCTAATTTATAAGAGCGTACAATGCCTGATTTACTATATCTGTGAAGTGCAGGTCGACTAACTCCTATAATTTTACAAACATATTTGGCCGTTACCGGTTTTTCGATTCTTAACATTTTGTCCATGATTGATAGTTTAAATTACATGCGGCAAAAGTAGACATCCAAACATGATATTTCCGATAAAGTTATTAACAACTACTTGAATATGAACTAATTAATACTAATTAATACAGAATAATACAAAAAGATACCGGGATTAACAAATAAAAAATTTTGACGTATCCCCAGGGTCCCCCAATATTATTTTTTACCCGGAAATGTATTGGTGTTTTGCTATCTGAAAAGGTGATTTTCGATAAGAAATAATAATTCAAAATTAGCGATGGCTAATTTTTTTCATAAAAGTATTTCAGGTAGCTTCAGATTTTTTGAAAGGGAATTAACGTAATTTTGCAAGGGGTTACAAT
>CAJBYO010000007.1 GCA_903959905.1 uncultured Bacteroidales bacterium | reverse complement strand
TTGGGACTTCGCGGTGATGAACCCTTTAAAACCTATTCAACTTTTCCGAGACGGAAAATCAGACCGCCGGTAACTCCAAACTGGACCAAGGTAGAGTAAACGGAAACGCCGGCACTGGTACCGCCGGTTCCGACAAACATCGAGAAGGCAGTTCCCTGAACCGGGATATACCCCTGAGCCTGGAGGCGAAGTCCAATCCTTTTGGCAAAATAGATTTTAGCGCCTGCATTGAAACCCACAGAGAAGAACCATGCATCAGAATAATCCTCTTTGGGTGCAAAGTCACAGGCACCTAGGTTGAGCCCAATGAAAGGCGACACCACCGGACTGACCCGGAAGTTCTTGGTTGCACCGATCTGGATATAGTTGATGCTGAGTGGAATTTCCAGCGATGGTTGCACGTATCCGCCATAATTGTAGTAGTTAACCTGTGCCTTGGTATCCGACCGGTTGTAGATCAGGTCAAGGTCCATCACCCGGCTTACGGCAATACTGATCATGCCTCCGTACTGTGCATTGTCATCAATGTGCACTTCACCATAATCACCGTTCAGGGTACCGCCAAAAACATAACCGCCAAATGGAGTTACCTCAACCGTTTGGGCAAACATCATGAAAGGCAGATATAACAGTGCCGAAAAAAAAAGTATTTTCTTAGTCATAGTAATTGTTTTATTTGGTTATTTCTTCTCCAGGAATGGGACCTGTTCAAGAATCTGTGCCCGGATGGCTGTCAGGATGTAGTTTTCGATCTGATAAAACTGTGTTGCCACAAGGCCGTCGGATATCCCTTTTACCTTGCCATAGTATGTAACGATGAGGGCATCCGTCTTTTTCTGAAGGTCAATCACCTTCTTCGTCCATGCATCTGCCTGCTCACTTGTCATTGTTTGATACTGTTGAGCATATTGCGTCAACAATTCTATCCGCTGTTTGCCAAGTTCCTTCCGTTGTGTTTCATATTCGTCATACAGTTTCCAAAACGCATCTTTTTGGATGGCTGAAGGTTTGACAAAATCTGCTACTACAGTCTTCTTATCCATGCCAAAGGCTGCCTGCATCAGGTCGATCTCTTCTTTGTAAGATTGAGTATAGGCAAAGGATGCCAGGAATAAAGCGGCAATTAGTAAAACGTACTTTTTCATGATTTTTTTTAGGTTAATATTGATTAATAAAGTGATTAACTTCTTTATTGATTTTGCTGTTTTGCAAGTATGTCAAAATTACATTCACACATTAACTGACACAATACCTATTTATATGTATTCTTTTTCAAACACATAACCTGGATATTTTCCAGGGATGAATAGTAAATAGCTCGCATGAACAACTTTATCTTACATAATTTAGCGGATTATCTGATCATGACATAGCAATTTACGACCATAAAAAAAAGCGTTCAGGCCTAAGCCTGAACGCCGAAATCTCAGATTTGACCGAAGGTCAGAACTTGATTTTGCCTTCAACATCAGAGATGCTTGCATCGAATGATGACCTGAGAAAATCAATGACTTTCTTGATGCCAGGGGTGAAACTGGTAGTGAAGACATTTCCGTCTGAATCGTTCAGCCGCATGGAGCAGTTGAAATCATTGGATGCGGTCTGGAATCTTTCCAGTTCGCTGCGGGTCTGAACCAGCTTGGCCCTTTTTTCGATGACCAGCTGGAGGTTTTCGACCTTGAGGATCTTCTCCATCAGGGTCATTTCCTTGACCGGTTCAGGAGCAGGAACAACTGGTTTTTCAGATTCGACCTTCATAAGCGGCTTCTGCTCTTCGGTTTTGGTCTCTTCGGGGTTGAGAACCGTTTTTGCAGCTGCAAGAACTGCGTTTTCTTCCTTGGATGCTCCGCCGTTGGTCGGCTTCAATACAGGTGATGTAATCTTTGTCATTGTGTTTCGCTGCTGCCCTGCAGACTTTTTTAGGCATCTGGCTCGCCGGGGTTTAAGAAAAAATTAATGCCCCCGGAATAAACGGAGTGAAAATTTTAAGCAAGAGTTCAGGTCATGATTTTATGCAATAAAATCTGAATGAACCCCAAGGGTGACGGTGCCAGAAGGCGGTCACTCTTAGCGAAAAAGATTTTCACGAGTTTAACTTTGCTGCAAATTTTGAGTAATAGTGGGTTGGCTTTTGCTTGCTTTTTATAAAAGCTGCCCGGAAGGGATTTCTTTTTTGGCAGGGTTTCTTCTTTGTCCTGGTCTCAAAGAAAAAAGCCTGATTCGCGAACAAAAAAAAGACTGCCGGAAGGCAGCCTTTCTCAGGGTTTCTGTGTTTGATCAGAAGGGGATTTCTACTGATGGCGTGTCTTTGGAAACCTTCTTTGAAGTATTGCGTTTCTTTTTGGGAGTTTCAGTGGGCTTTACCGGTTCGTTAACTTCGGATTCTTCCAGGCGGTTTACATAAGCGGTGTAGTCATGTCCGAATTGGTCGGGGCTTTTCAGTTTTGCGATTTCAAGGGAGATATAATCTTCATCCTTGTATTTGTGTGAGAACTTTACGAGGTCTTCGATTTTGAAGTTGATCTTAATGATTTCAAGGCCTTCGATTTTCTTTCCTTTTCCGATGTAGTTTTTTACAAAATTTTTCATATGTATATTATTTTACATCTAATTAAATATCAACATTTTAATAAAACAAGTTTAAGAGAGTAAATTTTCATATTCGTACTCCATCCCAATTACTTGGGAATTGGTAACAACGGTTGGTGCTTAAACTTGGTGCTCCCTGTATTAGCAGAGAACGTGGTCAATTTCATGAGCGAGATACCTCTTGTTGCTCAATAACTATTCGACCTTTTAATGTTTTCTCTAAAGATTCTATCAGCACATTATCTATTCCCAATTCTTTAAACCGGTTCAAATAATTTCGAATTTGCTTATTAGTTCTTCTTGGGTTGTCGTGTAAAACTGGTTCCTTATAGGCTTGTTTATCCCTAATAACATGGTAAGCTGCAACAATAATTTTATGCCCAATGGCTATAAGTGCTTTTTTCCTACCACGTCTTCCTACAAGATTCTCATACTTGCGTTTTAAAAAACCATCCTTTTTTCTGGTTGCACCCCAACCACTTTCTACAAGGGTGGCCTTTAGATATTTATTCCCTTGAATTGTTCTTGCCACTTTTTTTTTCCACCTGTTTCATTATTGCCTGGACTCATTCCAGCCCAACTGCTCAAATGGTTTTCATTTGGAAATCTACTCATGTCAGTCCCAATTTCACTAATAATATTGATCGCACTGTCTTTGCCTACCCCTGGAATTGTCTGAAGCAAATCAATTTCCACTTGATATGCTTTTGTAGCTTCATCAATTTCCGCCTCTATTCGTTCAATAAACCGCTCTTTATCCGTAATGCTATCCTTATGTAACTGTAGCATTATGCGATGGTGTTTGCTTATTCTTCCTTCAAGTGCCTTCCTAAACTCGGACTTGCTGACTCTCATATTCCCGTGATAAAATTTCACCAACTCATCAACATCTGTTTGTCCTCTAATCAAACTATCTATGATTTTTGAACCAACTGATCCGTCAATGTTTTTTATCACACTCGAAAGTTTTATGTTGGCATCTTCCAGGATTTTAATAATCCGGTTCTTCTCGCTTGCAGCCTGGGCCACTACTTTTTTCTTATAGCGAACCAAATCGCGAAGATCTCTAATGTCAACTGGAGGGATAAAACTACCTTTGAGCAATCCGCTGAGTAGAAGTTTACTTATCCACCTGCTGTCTTTCTTGTCAGTTTTATGTCCGGGAACATTTTTAACATGTCTTGCATTTACAAGTATAATGTCAAAATCCTCCTCTAAAACATTAAAAACAGGTTTCCAATAAACTCCTGTGCTTTCCATTGCTACATGAGTGACTTGTTCTTTTTTGCACCAATCTCTCAAACATGTCAAAGAACTTGTGAAAGCTTCAAATTCACGAGTTTCATACTCGTCATCGCTTTTGCGTATGGTGGCTACGATGTTGTCTCGATGAACATCTATACCGCAACCCACCCTTACAACTTGGGGAAATGATACTGCTTCTTTCATCTTTGTTAAATTTACGGTTCGATACCGTAAATTTAACCACAATATTCATTCTCGGTTGGCGTGCAAATTATTGATCATGTCAATTTCATGGCTGTGATTTTTAAGTGAAATTTATATGCAAGTGTAATTAAGACCATGGAGGGGCACTCAAGTAGGAACTGGAATACCGAATACCTGCAGGATATGCCGGGAAAATTCTTGAATGAGTAGCACTTTCACCCTGGAATGGGATAATAGCTTAGCATAGGAATTAAACAAAGACCACAGTCATCAGATTTCTGTAATTGCATCCAGGAAAAGAAAATCAGTCGGCCTGAATGATCAAAGAAAATAATCCCGGAACGTACCACAACCAGATGATAGTTACCCCGAAAACGCATAACCCCAGGCAAATTAATGACTACACCTATTGACGAGCATGAAAAAAGCCGCTGTGGTTTCTCACAGCGGCTTAAGAATCGGAATTACCGGTACTGACTGTTGTACCTCTCTTCATCTTCAAAGGAAGCCAAAGAATTTCGGTAGTCAGCCTCATCACATTTCAGATGCCCGGCATGTTTGCCATTTGGCCAGTAGATGATTTGTTCGCCTTTTTTTATTGGTTTGCCGCAGGTGTGACATTTACTTGCGAAGCGGGCTGTGATCTGGCGGGGATCCCCGGAATAACTGTTAAAATTGTTCATGGGTTCTGGTTTTAGTGTAAATGAAAAAACCACCCCGATTGCCCGGGATGGCTCTATTGAATGAATGGTTCAGTTAAAAAGGTGAGTCTTCCAGGACAGGCTCCAGTACCGGAACTTCGCTGGTCGCTTCAGCTGTGGTTTTTTCTTCTGAAGGAGTGTAAGAAGAGTCAATGCCAAGGATATGATCGGCAGCCTTCTCAGCCCTTGCAGCAGCCCACATGACCCATTTCTGGTTGTCACGGAGCGCCGATGCCCATCCCCTGATGTAAGCGGCTGAGTTTCGGATATCCGGGTCAAGGTGAGCGATACCGGAAAGGAAGGAAGAACAGAGTTCAGCTACAAGTTCCTCTTTGCTGTATGGGATATCGCCAAAACTGTTCGACATTCCGTCATAGCGGTTGAGTCTTTTAGGGTGGCCAGTTGAGTGGCCTAGCTCATGGTAAACCACACGGTAGAAGGCAGAAGAGCTTGTGAAATATTTCCTATCCGGAACTGAAATCAGATCGGCAACCGGGGCATAGTAGGCGCGGTCGTCTTTGTCTGAGAAGATTATTTCAGGACGGCCAGCATAGCCTTCGATGATTGATTCAGCCTCCAGGTGTTCATCGTTGACCTTTTCGTCAACCAGGCTTTGAAGCTGGGCGATCTTTTGCTTACCCTGCTCGTCAAAGTCGGCCTGTTCAGAGTTGAATACATGGTAAAACCTCAGAAGGAATGTTTTCTTAGTAACGCCGGTGGCTTCATCCTGTTCAATGCCGGTCTTCCAGAACACAACGATAGTGGATTTTTCGCCTTTGCGAACCTGTCCACCGTTGGAGCGAATCTGCTGGAAGGTGCCATAAACCCGGCTCTTGTAGGGATCGGAAGAAAGCACAAGACGATTGATGCCCCGGTAGTAATGGCCATTCATGCTGACCGGCGAAGGAACCTGCCAAAGCTTCATCCAGCTTCCGGCTGTTTCGAGGTTGGCAATGATCTTTTCGGTGATGGCTGTGTAGATCTGTGAGTTATTCATGATATCTGCCCGTGCCCTCGGGTCTTATTTAGGTTTCTGGCCCACCTGGTTAAATTGAAATTTATGCCCAGGTGCATACCTAGAAAAATAAATAATGTCAAGGGTGTAGGTCAGATTGACTACCAATCTGAATACACTCGAAGAGCGACAGTTCCATCAGGAGGTCGCCCTTTACAGTTTTATAGCTGAAAGCGGATTTTTCGCAGGTAACTTTGCGGAAATTTCGAGTTTAATAAAGTGCGGTGGCCAATGCCTTCTTTTTTGCAACTTTCTTCTTTGGCGCGATTGAAAAGAAAAAATGTGCCGACCGCTAATTGATCCGCTATTTGCAGGTTTATTATATTTCATAGTCCAATAGTCAGGATGGACCTGACTACGATGATACAAAACATAATAACAAAGGTGAAATGGAACAATGAGCCAGATCAGTATTGAATCAGATCGAAGTTTTTAATTAATTGGTTAAATAATGCAATTGCATCAATGTTAATGGCTCCCATTTCCTTAAAAATGGCAGGATCAGGCAAGTTATTCTTAACAGTATTGACAAACAACTGAAGATCAGTTTTTATTGATTCAGGGAGAATGAATACCATTTCTGGCGTGAGGAAAAGAACCAAACGGAAAACATCTGCTTTGTGTTTTCTGATTTGCCGTTCATCAATCTTTTCTCCTTTTTCTTTTCGTGCCTGCATATCCAGAAAAGCTTTGGCTTTAAGGCAAATTAATGTTTCAGTGTTGGCTCTGTTTATAGCATCCTCTATTATGCAGTGGTCAATAGTGAGGTGATAATAATCATCATTCAACAAAATAGCTGAAAGACTGGAAAGATCATCATCTACAGGAATCGGGGTGAGATGAGGTTCTCCTTCAAGATCAAGAATGTCAGGCTTCCGTGAAAAAAGTTCCAGTTGATATGGAAAATCGGCATTACCCGGTTTTAGGAACCGATAATATTTTCGTTCTTCCGTACTTTTTTCACGTTTTTCATAATTCCCTTCCTTAATAAAGGTCCAAAAATGCCGGACAAAGTCAGGGGTTAGTGCTTCGATAATCAGGATGATGTCAATGTCTTTGGTGACCCGTGGCGTTAATCCGGCAGCACCAATAATTATATCACAGGCAGTGCCGCCAATGATGACGTAACTGCCCGGGAAGTTCTTGAAATACTCCTTGAATTTGTCGAGCCCTTTTACCATGACATCCTTTCCAGCATTGTTTCGAGTTCTGCTTCAATCCGTTCATTGCTGGTATTGCGAAAGATCAGATACAATGACAGCCTGTCCACATAGCCTTCGTCTCCGAATAAAATCGGATTATATTTCCATTGTTCAACTTTATACTGTCCATCATACTCGCTGAACATCAGGATTGTCCCCTTTTTATGAAGTCGTTGAAACTCTTTTGCACTGATCGCAAAATGATCAACAGGAGCGTCACCAATATTTGTGTAATGCGCTAATGCATTAATATTCGTCAGTATTCTGAACTGTTCTGGAAGTTCCTCGTTGATATATACAGTTTTTTTAACTGGACTGGTCAGAAAGGGCAGGGCCATTGTCCATAACTCTTTTCTGCCCTCCCGAAATATAAGGTGCTTTTCTTTTCCACCTTCTGTATTACTCAATCCTCTGCTTGTAATGTCCTCAACTGCCCGGCTTAATGTCAGATAATTATAGGGTAAAATTGCCTGTAACTGTTTGTAAGTATATCCGTTAAGGTTATCCTTTTGGAGATGAAATAATAAGAGATATTGGGCCGCCGGTGTAAGATACTCTTGTCTTTCTCTCTCTGGTTTAAGGTAGTCTTTAAGATCGACCAATAAGTCAGGAAGGAAAATTTGCTTATTTCCCAGAATGAAGTTTACCTTTTTTTGAATCAGACGATTCCGGTTGTAACTTTCCATCCCTTTTAATACCAGAATCACGGGTTCATTTACAATATTTTGAAGTAAATCAGTTTGTTTCCTGAACTGGTCGGGTGTCAGAAGTTCCTCCCCCTTTTTTACAGCAAAGTAAACCTGCTTGTTCAGAATCTTCCCTTTCCAGAGTGCATAGGTGTTAGTTAGGATGAATGGGACTTTTCTTAGTACATCATCCTCTGCAGGTTCAACGACAACCTCTTCACCAAATACCTCTTTAAGATAATGTGTAACCGTGTTCATATTCGTAACTATTATATTATCATCCTAATTGCATATTATCATATGCTAGTATATTCGTGCAAATATAATGATAACATGTTTAATAACAATACTCCAATACTATTATTGATCATTTTCCTTATATCTCAACAAGGGCACAAGTGTTGAATCCGAAATGCTCATTAAACTTCACGTATCCCAATTGATTTGTAATTAAACTGGTCCTTCCGATGTGAAACCCGGTGATTGCAGCATGATGATGACCATAGATCCAATAATCTGCAGGGGAGGCTTCGATAAGATCAAAGAGTTCAACTGCAAAAGCTTCATTCAGGATATCTCTTTTATACTTTTCCGGGTAATTTAAAAAAGTAGGAACATGATGTGTGACGACAATTGATCTTTCCCGGGTTAATTCCTTTTTCAGAAATTGAAGGCACTCCTCATGAAAGTTATTAAAATGAAAAGGCGTGAATCGCTGACCATCATGACTGATTACTTGAAAATCAGAAATACTCTGCTGAATGGGCCATTGCTTAGCCGGACTGATTTTAGCCCACAGGGTTGAAAAAATAAGGTTAACATCAGCATGCATTACAGCGAGATTATTTACCAGAAATACATTTTCCCTGATTTTTTCGTTCAGCCTACCGCTTCTGTCAGCAATATTGGATTGATAATACTCATGATTACCAGGCACCCAGTAAGTGGTTTCAAAATGATCGGAAACATAGTCAAAGAAATCGGCATGCTTATGCATTACCGCAAAAGGAACAATATCACCTGCCAGAATAAGGATATCACCCCTTGGTTGCAAAGGGTTTAACTTCAGGAATTGCTTGTTTTCGCGAAACTCCAGATGCAGATCAGAACAATATTGTATTCTCATTCGATGGTTTGGCCAACAATTTTTACAGAAGTTCGGAAATCAAATAAATGCCAGTAAACGGGAATACTGGCAAATATTTGAAATCATTTGTTGCATTTATACTTCGTTATTTATCGTAAGGTAAGTGTCGGATTGGATGGTTGATCAATTCATAGCCGATGAGGTTATAAAAGGAATCCAACCGCATAAAGAGTAAAATTAAAACATATTTTCGGAACCAGGTGCAATTGCACAGGCATCATCTTTAATAACCATGCACTGAGATAAATATAAAATGTTCACAAAGTTGAAAAAACCGGGTACCGGCATCAACCAGTACCCGGGAGGTTAATGTTACATGGCACCTTCATCAGCAAAGGAATAAAACCGGTTATCCCCGATGATGATGTGATCCAGTACCGCAATGTCAAGCAGCGTGCCACTATCTTTGATCTTTTTTGTGATCTTGATATCGGCTTCGCTGGGTGTTACAGTCCCTGAGGGGTGGTTGTGGCCGAGAAGGATGCTTGTGGCATGTTGCTCAAGACAAATCTGGAAGATCTTCTTAGGATCCACCACGGTCCCAGAAATCCCACCTTCAGAAATCTTGACTTTTTTAATGACGCGGTTTGCCCTGTTGAGCAACAAGAGCCAGAACTCTTCATAAGGCAGGTCGCCCATAAGGGAGTTGAAGATATCGAAGGCATCCTGGCTTCGGGAGATCTTGTTCCGGACAATCACGTCTGATTCGTTTTTACGTCGGGCCAGGGAGAACATGGCAGCGATCTTCAGCGCTGATTTTTCGCCGATGCCTTTGATCTTCTGCAGGTCGGAAATGCTGCACTTCCAGAATTCTGTGAGGTTGTTCCCGCAGGATGAGAGCATGTATTTGGCAATGTCCAGGGAGTTATCGCCGGAGATGCCGGTGCCGATGATGATACTTAAGAGTTCGGCATCCGATAAACTGCTGGTGCCTTTCATCAGGAGTTTCTTTCCCGGGATGTCATCTTCTGCCCAGAAACGCATGGGGATTCTGTTTTCGTAAGGTTCGCCACTTTCCTGGACAAGTTCCGGTTTTCTGTCTGACTTATTAATCCGAGAATTATTTGTATTTAATTGGTCGGATTGAACTCGCATGAAAGATTCTTCTTTCGTAGTGGAGTTTTGTTTGGATGCTCGGTTCATAGATAGGTTAGTTTTAAGCAGCACTTATGGCCGCAGTGAGTGAATGAAATTTGCCAGGGGGAAAATGCGGAGTAGAAAATTTTAAGCAAACATTCAGGTCAGCATTGTTGTGAAACAAGAATCTGAATGAACCTGAAAGGCGACAGTTCCGAAAGGAGGTCGTGTTTAGCGAAACAACATTTTCACGAGCATATCTTTGTGAATTTCGATTTACTACAGGTAGGGGTTTTGCAACTTTTTCAAAAAGTCACCCGAAGAGTGCAATTGCAGTTATGCGAACGGATTGCCAGGTGCCTGTTCTGCCAATCCCTGGGAGGACGACCATAAAAAAAGAGCAGACAGTTACATTTTGTAACCATCTGCTCGGTGATTAATTTTTTCCAGAGAATTGCTTCTGAAATTCTTTAAATTCCCAGTCGTAGAGGGCCGACTGTTCTTCGGTCATCTCTTCTGAAAAGCCTGGGTAGTAAATGTTCTCAAGGTGTTGAACAAACATTTCTTCGAATGATTGTTTGCGGGTTTCTTTTGCAAGTGCGGTCATGGTAGTAAGGATTTAGATTGTGGATACTTGAAATTTTCTGACCGCGAAGCGTTAAACCGGATCGATTGGATAATGTCCAGGGTGTTGGTCAGATTGACTGCCAATCTGAATACACTGAAAGCGACCGTTTCTTGTCGCCCTTGACAGTTCCAAGTTTACAGCGCCTTAACAGCTGGAAGACCTGTCGATGTAGGTAGCTTTATAAGGATTTCAAGTATTATATTGTGTGGGTGGGATTTTGCTCTTTCTTTTGCTTTTCTTTGAGCGGACACAAGAAAAGAAGTCGATTTTTGCCATTTTGCAAAATCTCCACGAAGTGCCCGCCACGCCCTATCGGGAAGTGCAATTGCACTAATGCAACAATTGGGATATGTGAATTGATTCTGAATATTTTAGGATTCAAAAAGCAGCTTGCAGGCATACGGTTTGCTCTCATGGCCGGTTAATTGCTTTAAAAAAGTTCACAGGGAATTCTAAACCATCAGGAACGGCAAACAATTTTTAAAAGACAACTGCGACAAAAATCCCGGGTTACTGTTTCCATTTGGCTGGTTGGACCCATTTTTTTCCCGGGAATGAAAATTTGATAGTGATTTTGATAAAAAAGCTTCCGCAATCCGCCGTAAAAATAACTGCAATTCAAAGTCCGTAAAAGTCGGATTGTACCTCACAAGACTCAATGGCAACAAGGCTTTTCGCAGAAAAATACAGGGCTGGAAGATGGTTTCTTTTGCTTCGTTTCTTGACATCCGCACAAAGAAAAGAAGTCCGGCGAAATAGCTTTTATCAAAAATATTTTGTCATCTAATTGATTATGATAATTTTAAGGGTAAAAAAACCCATTAAAATTATCAAATCCTCACAGAGTGCACGCCCCGCCCTATCGGAAAATGCAATTGCACTTTTTCGTTTTTTTAGGGTTATATGAATTGACTATGTTTTGAGAAGTATGAAATTCAGATAGTTAATGGATATGCTCCCCTACAAACCAATGTCCTTCCAATCTTAACAGGGGAAGAAGGGAGCATAATGTATCCAGGATGCTCCCCCGTCTTTTGGTAAAGCCTTCTGTTGAATTGATAAATAGATTGAATGTGATAATTGGAAAAATGGAACGGCTTATTGGACCCGGTCGTTCATCAAAAAATCATTGAAGTCTTTATGAGTTGGGTAAAGGACCGGCGCCCAATCTTTGACTTGCATATCGCTGTTAACAATCTTTTGAGTTGCCCCTATACCAGCGGGATCATTATCCAGGAACAGGTTTACTTCCCTGGCTTGTTCCAATTCAGAATCGATCCGTGGCAAGAAAGATAATGAGTTTAAAACAATCGTCCTGAACCTGGGGATCTTGTTATAATAGGTGCAGCAGGATAAAAAATCCATGAATCCCTCAAACACATTTAAAATGGAATTATCGGTGCCGGGGATGGTGGTGAAGTATTTTGGACTCGAACCTGTTTTAAAGAAGGCGTTTCGCAATTCATAACCGTCTTTATCATTTTTAAATGCCAGGGCGAAGTACTTCCTGTCGTGGACGGTATAAAAGGCTTCTTTCAGAAAAAGCCGGGCAAATGGAAGTGCAATTGCACGTGATTTCAGATATTGAATCAACACCGGATTGCTTAAAGATTGTATGCTGTCAATCTTTATTTTGCCTGATTCATCTGCCAGGCAAGACTGAATATAATTTACGGGGGAGAAGGAATTTCTACCAATAAGATCAATGGTTTCTCTGAAGCTTGTATTATGTAACTTCATTACCAGGTCTATTAAATTGCCTCCTTCACCGCTCCCGAAATCGTACCAAACATTCCTGGATAGATGAACTTTAAAGCTGGGAGTCTTCTCCTGGCGCATGGGACTAATGAACCATGCATTTCCATACTGGATTTTGATGGGTTTATGTCCGTTTTGATTCAGGTAGTCCATTAAATGAGTTTTCCTCGCCTCTGAGATATTCATTAGGATTTTGTTTTTCAGTATATTCGACTGTTATTCTGATGATTAAAAAAAATAGAACATTTTTATCTTATTGAAGTAGTTGGCAACTACACCTACTATCTTACTACATCCATTAAAACATGAAGCTGTGTAGTAGGTTGTAGTAGGATTCAATGAAACACTTACTACAATGAAAACCCTTGATAATATTGATTAACAACATAATGTAGTAAGTGTAGTAAGTGAATATTAAACATTTTGTTCCTTAATAAAATAGCCATAAACCGGAAACGCGTTTCCCTGAACTCTTTTAGAGCCCTTCGGAAAACCCAGCTGAACAAGCGCTTTTCCAACTTTTTCAACACTTCTCAACTCGGCTCTGCGATCTGACATGGAAAACAGATAATCTCTGATTTCACTGGCAGTTCTGAAGGCATCGTTGTCGAAATCCGTTCCGGGAGTCAGGTATTTTTGGATGTATTCATACTCTACGCTATTTTGCTGGAACTGCTGATTCCGGGTTTCATTCTCCTTTATTTCTTCTCGTGTCAGCTGAAATTTGAAACCACTCTTGTAAAGGGAGTATGCCTGGCTCCAAACCAGGTCTATTGGAATATCATAATAGGCAAAGTTGATTTTCTCAATCTCAAAACACAACCATCGTACGCTCCCCGTAGTATCGGTGAGGAATGTATCTTCATTCGTTGATCCGACAAATGAAGCCCTGCGGGGATCGGTTTGCGCTTTCCGTGCAAAAGGATGACGAACCCTTACACTGTCTTTGGAAAAAAGGCTTTTCAGCTGATTAAGCTCGAATTTAGTGCGGGAACTTAGTTCATCCAGGTTGATAATGATATTTTCACACAGGCTGATCAACCCGTCTTTGTCTCCTGGAAGTGACTCAGTATAATAATTGTGGAGAGCCGGCGGACAAAAGTACCGGCAGTAGGTGCTTTTACCAGTATGCTGTACGTGTCCCACCAGGATAAAGGCATGTTTATTAAATGACCGGTCATCGATGGCACAGGAAATCATTCGCACAAACATCTTTTTTAAATGGTGGTCAAATTGCTCCTGATCAATAGCTTTCACATGTTTGGCCAGTGCATCGATATAGTCCCTGTCACCGGGATTCCAGGCAGGCAGCCCTGCCAGGTAATGTTTAAATGGATTGTAAGTCTCAACAAACTCCGAATTGAGCAACGCGCAAAGGTTTCCAAACGAAATCCGGTAACCATTGGTCAGTAGTTGGATGAAGAGATTGTTCTCATTGAGCACTTTATAATCCGGTTCCCCCTTTTTACGCCCTTCGACAACGCCGGTGATTTCGTTAAACCGAAGGTCATACCAGTCCTTGAGCGCTTCCTGAACCTCTACAATTGCAAGAGGTTTTCTATTTTCGGAAGTCGTTTCTTCCGTGTTCTTTTGTTTTTTCATCCGAGAGGTTATTTGCCCGGGCATTCAACACTGGTGAAATCCCTGACACATGAAAATATTCTGTGAATTGAAAACGGCTTTGGATGTTTGGTTAAAAGGATCTCCGATTCTTTTTTACAGAAATATAGGCGTCAGCGACGGCCTCAATCTCGGAATTGGTCTTTTTCTTGCCGGACTTGATCCATCCGGTGAGCTCCTGGTGGGAAAAATACAGGCGGTTGCCTCGTTTACAAACGGGAACTTCTTTCCGTTGTACCAAACCATAAACGGTAGGGACCGACAAATGGAGGATTGCAGCAGCCTGCTTGATTGTTAATAATTGATCGGCTTCGGGTAGGGGAGTGTTACTTTTTGAAAGTAACAGCTGTTCAATGATTTCCAGTTTGTCAAATAACTGGCTTACAGCTTCGGGTAATTTTTCAAATGTCATTTCCATTGCGTACATGTTTAATTTGTGAAACATGCAGCAATGTTACCGGGTCAGTTAGCAGGGTTACAATATGGTTGGGAGCAACATGGTCAAAACCCGGTTAAGATTTTATATTTTGCAGATAAGATAGGTTCCCGTCGCTTTTTCGAGTATGATGTTCAGAACTGGCTTTTGACACTTATCTTTTCTGGTTGACATGATTTCGCTCAGATAAGGCAGTGTGTATGTTTTCAGTTTATTCCGGTAACGGTATGAAAAATTAATGCTAATCCAGTATTCAAGCTCCTTCTTCTGGCAACCTCTGATGATATCGCAATCGTATAATTGTTTGAAGGCATCCGCCAGCCGGTTTCCGGAGCCAAGGAATAACAAAGGTTTAGGAGCATTCTCGCCGCCGTTCAGCAGCGCATAAAACTCAATTTGATCTTCCGGAGAAAAAAAATCCCGGAGGATCTCATAAATTTCAGATATTGATTCGTTAACAAAGATAGGTTTGATAACCGGCATGGCAGGTTCCCGTTCCTTTATTGTTGGTAAAATTATGCCTGTCAGTTCTTCGCGTTCCTTTGTTGGGCTAAGGTTGATCGTTTCCAGGATGAAAAAACGGTCATTGCAAATTTCCAGAAATGGGATGTTATACAGAATGCAATAGTCCTGGATTACCACGAAAAGTAATGAAAAGAGATAGTGGGCCCTGACTTCTGAAATTCCAAGATCATCCGATACATCCTGCCCTT
Organism: uncultured Bacteroidales bacterium; assembly: GCA_903959905.1. Lineage (GTDB taxonomy): Bacteria > Bacteroidota > Bacteroidia > Bacteroidales > FEN-979 > CAIVAT01. The sequence goes on along the minus strand of CAJBYO010000007.1, from coordinate 69,468 downwards.
TGTACCAAATAGGATAATATAGTTCATCGATTTCGAGATGCACGGGTTCAATATCTTCAAATTTTTTAGGAATAACGATTACCCTGTCAACTTCATCGATGTAAAACATGAGCAGATCCTTCTTCTCCTGGGATGTCGATTTTGTCAACAGATTTAACCCAAGCTCCCTCCTGAAGGGCTCAACGAATTCTTCATGCAGGTTGTTATCCATCCCGGCAAGTACTTCTATTTTCTGTTGGTCGTTGTCCTGTTGAAATGAAAGAATATTCAGGCATTTATCCAATGCATTGGTTTTCATAAGGATTTTGGGATATATAGTGGGTGCGGAAAGCTAAAACTTTAATATTATTTTGTCTGCGGCATCACGTTTGGCCTGGTTTATAATCTTGGTATAAACCTGGGTCGTTCTTGGATCCCGGTGTCCAAGCATTTTTGAAACAGTGTAAAAATCTGTTCCATTGCTTAGCTGCAATGTTGCGTAGGTATGCCTGAAGCAATGAAATGTTATATTCTTTGTGATCCCGGCAGAACCGATCCATTGGGCTAAATGTTTATTGGAATAAGCAGAATAGGTAAGCCCATTAAAAACTTTTTGATTTGGCTCTTTGCGCTCCCCCATCAGGTTATAGGCTTGTTCCGAAATTGGCATCATTTCTACGCCATTTGTCTTTTGCTGGGTGAATTGGATAAAGTACCCGTTACCCTTGATAAATTCCACTTCACCCCATGTAAGTTTTGCAATATCTCCGAAACGGAATCCGGTGAGTGCAGAGAATAAAGCTGCATTTTTTAACAAAGGGTTTAGACAATCCTTCTGTATCAGGTTATTCAATTCTTCCATGGTTAAGAAATTCCGATGGGTTTCAGCTTCCTTAATACGATCTATCCTGGCATTTAAATTATAGCGGAGAAATCCGTCTTTGTGCGCCTGTTTAAGCGTTGCTTTAAATTTGTTGAAATAGGAAAAGGCTGAATTTTGAGAAAGTTTTACTATTTCGCTTCGGTTACTGTAGGTATTGCAGAGGTAATCCTTAAAATCATTGCAGAATTTTTCATCGAGATCAACAAATTTTAATTTTCCGCCGGTGAATTTTTCTAGGTAATGATAAGCCGAAACCCAGTTATCATGGTTGGAGGCCTTCCTTTTATCCTTAAGTTCACAGAAATATTCTAAAAAGGAGGTATTCTCCATTTCCCTGATCTTTAACTGGGCCTTCTCGTAACCGGTGTATATTTCCGGCTTATTCAGTTGATTATCCCTTTTCTGCCTGATCTGTTCAGCAATCTGAAGGGTTTCCTCATTATGTTTCTTATCAATCGGGTTCAACCTGATTTTTTTTGGTTCACCCTTCTTTCCCACAAGAGGGATCAATCGCTTCTTTTCCTTGCCATTTTTATCAAGGTACATTTGTTCTTCAGTCTCATTCTCATTGAACAGGAATAGGTTCAGGAACTCCCTTCGGGTGGGTTTGTCCGTTTCAGGATGGAGGATCGGGGGATAAAAATCGAGGTACAGACTTTGCCTGTTTTCTGATATATTCTTAAATCTTAGCTTTACCTTGGTAACCATATATATTATTATGTCAGTATATTATCAATCATTTTTTTCGGAACATAAGCGAACCAGCCTTTTTTTATTTTCGGAATATTATTTCGTTTTATCAGATTTTGTAAAGTTGTTTCGGATACTCCGTATTTGTCCTGGACTTCTTTAAGGGTGTAACAATCGTCAATTTCGTAGTGCAATGGTTCGGGGTTATTATCTGCCTGCTGTATGATGGGAGTGGGCTGTTCGAAAAGTTTATCCAAATCGCAGCGCCTGACAATAGTTTTTTTCTTTAAGATATTTACAGCTTGCAATTTCCCAGTGTTAATAAGGTTATAAACGGTTTGTCTTGAAGATCCTATCAGTTTGGCCACATGTCGGACACTGAGGAATTCTTGAACCTTAAGTTCTTCAATTGGTTTTGTTTTAATCTGCAGGGTCTCTTTATTGCTTGTCTCTACCTTTGTAGCTCGTTGCCGTGCTTTATATGCACGTTTTGAGCAATTATCACCGCAATATTGAGTGACAGTAGTTCTGGCCGTAAATTCTTTTCCACAAAATTGACAAATCCGTTGTACCTTAATATTTGTGCTCATTTTGCATGTAAATGTATAATTGTGTTTAAAAGTGTCAAGTTAATTCTCCATTTAATGGTTGGAGGTACAAATATTCTCTGCTATTTTATTTGAGGTACAACAAAGGTACAAACATATACCGAACGGATCACTAACGGTACGTAAAAGATATTAACAATAATAATTAAAAAAGCCCATATTTACTGGGCTTTACATTACTTATACAGTTTTGGTTATGTGTTCGTTTTGTACCGGTTACTTTCCGATGCAGAATCTACTGAAAATCGCCCCCAGTATCTCATCCGTCGTAATCTCCCCGGTAATCTCGCCAAGGTGATAAAGCGCCTTGTGGATATCAACCGTAAGCAAATCCGGTGAAACACCTTCACGCAGCCCGTCGCGGACACAGATGATGGAGTGGTAAGCGCCCTGTAGGGCCTCGTAGTGCCGTGTGTTTGAAACGATGGTGGTGTCGGTTGTTTTTGTCCTGGCAACAACTTCCACAAGGTGCTCGGCAATCAGGTGGATGTTCTCTTTGCGCTTTCCTGAAACGAAGATGGTTTCGTATTCAACAAAATCTTTGAAGCCCTTCGGAAGATGGTCCAGCATGTCGGTCTTATTGCCGATCAGGACTAGATTGAACGGTTTGCCATCCTCCGGGCGCTTCAGTTCCTCTATGGCTTCCATTACATCCTCAAACGACTGCTCAGTGGCATCAAATACATAGAGAATGATATTTGCCTCACCGATCTTCTCCCAGGTCCGGCTGATGCCGATTGTTTCAATCCTGTCCTCGGAGGCACGCAACCCGGCCGTGTCAATAAACCGAAAACTGTAGCCACCGATTACGATGGTGTCTTCAATGGCATCGCGGGTGGTGCCCGGAATGTCAGAAACGATGGCTTTTTCCTCATTCAGGATGGCATTCAGCAGGGTCGATTTTCCTACGTTGGGCTTGCCAATGATGGCCACCGGGATGCCGTTTTTAATCACATTTCCAAGGCTGAACGAATTGATCAATTGACTCAGTTCATCTTCCAGGTGATCAAGTAGTTGATTCAGGTCTGAACGGTCGGCAAAGATCATGTGTTCTTCGCTGAAATCAAGTTCAAGCTCAATCAGCGAAGTGAACTCAATGAGTGACTTTCTCAGCGCCCCGATCTTTTTTGAAAATCCGCCGCGCATCTGGCTGATGGCCAGGTCGTGTGAAGTGCCCGACTGCGACGCAATAAGGTCGGCAACGGCTTCGGCCTGCGAAAGGTCAAACTTCCTGTTCATGAATGCGCGGAAGGTGAATTCTCCCGGCCTTGCAAGTCGAAGCCCCAGGGAGAACATCAGTTCCAGTATCTTTTGCTGGATGAAAACCGAGCCATGGCAGGAAATTTCAATCACATCCTCGCCAGTGTAGGAGTGGGGCGCCCGGAAACAGCTGATCAGCACTTCATCCACAATGTCTGATCCTTCGCCAATCACCCCGAGGTGAATGGTGTGCGACGCCACGGTAGCCATTTCAAAGTTCTTACCGACCGGTTTAAACACCTTGCCAATGGTTTCAAACGCAGCGGGCCCCGACAACCTGATCACCGCAATGGCACCCGTTCCCGGGGCGGTTGACAGGGCACAGATGGTATCGTGGAGTTGGAAGGTGCTCATGGGAAGGAGGGTTATACGATTTTTGCCAAAGATACGGAGTTGAAGAATATGCGAATGACGAATATGCGAATGATGAATAGGGGGCACAACAAATTTATCCCAAAAGTCTTTAAAATTTTATAAAAGACATTATCTTTGACCCGCGAAACGCCTGCTATCTGCCATTCGCATATTCGTCATTCGCATATTCGTCATTTTAATTCGTCACTTGTAATTTGTAACTTGTAATTCGTAACTCCCTTCTCCATGAGCATTTTAGTCGACAAGAATTCCATCGTAATCGTTCAGGGCATCACCGGCCATGAGGGCTCATTTCACGCAGGCCAGATGATTGAATACGGCACAAACGTTGCCGGCGGGGTGACACCCGGAAAAGGTGGCCAGACTCACCTCGGCAAACCTGTTTTCAACACTGTTTCTGAAGCGGTTAAGGCAACCGGGGCCAATGTTTCCGTGATCTTCGTCCCACCCCCCATGGCAGCCGATGCCATTCTTGAGGCAGCTGAAGCCGGGATCGGCCTGATCGTTTGCATTACCGAAGGAATTCCTGTGAAAGACATGATCCCTGTGAAGGAATACCTGAAATGTCACAACATCCGCATGATCGGTCCAAACTGCCCGGGCATCATTACGCCGCCCAGCACCAAGATCGGCATCATGCCCGGTTTTATTCACAAAGAAGGTTCTATTGGCATTGTTTCCCGCTCAGGGACCTTGTCGTACGAAGCGGTTGACCAGATCACCAAGGCAGGTCTCGGACAAACCACCATGGTGGGCGTGGGCGGCGACCCCATCCCGGGAACCACCATCCTCGACGCGGTTCAACTCTTTATGGAAGATCCTGCCACCGAAGGGATCATCATGATCGGTGAAATTGGCGGAAACATGGAAACGGATGCCGGTTACTGGATCAAGGAATACGGGACAAAGCCGGTGGTAAGCTTCATCGCCGGTGCAACTGCCCCCAAAGGCCGCACAATGGGCCATGCAGGCGCTATCGTTGGCGGAAAGTCCGACACAGCTGAAGCTAAAAAAGCAATTCTCCGGGAATGTGGTGTTCATGTAGTTGATTCACCAGCGGATCTGGGCACTGCGATGATAAGCGCATTAAAGAAATAATGAAATGGTAAAACGGTAAAATGGTAAAATGGTAAAATGGCGGAGTAGCACATTATTCGCATATTCGTCATTCGCATATTCGTCATTGGCATATTCGTCATTCCCTTTTCCCTACTTCCCTTTTACATACTCATACGCCCCCAGCGCCGGCTCCTGCCCGCGGTTGTTGCCCCGTATATCCCTGGGAATCCCAATATCCTTTGCAGCCTTGATCGCAGGAGAGATGCTGTCAATCTGGTAATTGAGTTTATAGGCATCCACAAACTTCGGATCTTTGTTGACGAGGCAGTTGATATACTTCAGCGGGTTATTCGTTTTCAGTTTGGTTTTCAGCAATGCATGGTCAAACTGGTAGTTGAACATTGCTCCGCCGGCTGAATCCAGTTCAATCTCATCATCATTGGTTCCGTAAATGATCGCATTGGTAAACCAGGCCTTTTTGAGCGGACTGAAAATCTTGTTGCCCGTGAGGGTGTCGTAGGTATAATTGTTCAGGTATACGCTTGCTGCATGGCGCACGGATGCAAACCAATAGTTTCCCACAGTCAGGTACCTGAAGTCATACTCACCGCCGTAATTGACGGAAAGGCAATTCCCGCCGCAGTCGCCGATTACACAGTTGACCCCGTTGATAGAACTTCCATAGGCGTAAATACCCACCGACGACATATTCTGGATGATGCAGTTGCTCATATTGAGCATCGGCGCTCCGTCCCTTCCCAGGGAATCAACGGCAACACCGAAAATACCGTTTTTGATGTATGCATAATTCATGTCATGGTCACGGCTTCCTTTTTCAAGGTAGATGCCGCCCCACTGGCCGGGAAGATCTTTATAATAGGGGTCCATCCGGTCGCCCTGTACCCTCACAGGATGCTCCAGTGTTCCCTGCACCTTCAGGGATGACTGGTATGAAACGGCCAGGTAAGCGTCTTTGTGCAGGTAAACCTTTGTGCCGGGCATGATGGTCAGTGTGGAATTGGTGTCAATACGCAACGAACCGTATATGACATGCGCCAGCAGGCTGTCCCAGGTGATGCTGCCGGAGATGGATTCATTGTGATAAAAAACTGCCTCACGCCCCCAGGAAACCAGTTTCACCTGCTGAGGGTTGCCGTTCGTCATGAATTCAATCAAATCACTTACAATATATGGTGTACTCACGTTTTGCGGATCAATGGTAACCCTGACAAATATATAAATGCTGTCATCACCGGGAATCTCCACATTGGAAAGGTCTGATGCAGGTGTGCCGTTGACGTTAAGCCGGTAACTGGAAGCAGTTCCGCCAGCCAGCCGGATGGAGGAGATGCTTACTTTGTTCGCATTGTTGTTATACACCACCAGCCTTTTGGTAATGGATCCCAGCGAGGGAAATACCGTGTCAAAAAAGACTGTATCGGTGGAAAAGGCAAGCTGCATGGACGGACTGGTGTCGACTTTGTCCTTCTTCCGGCAGGATAGAAAACCAAATGTCACCATCACGAGGAGAAGGCAGCAGGACAACAGCTTTGAAATTCGCATGATCTCAGTTCTTTAGGACTACAAAATTAAAACAAATATTAACTTTTATTCAGACTAACGATGAAAGCGGGGAAAATCGTACCTTTGCAAATCAATTTTTTTTCACCTACATTTGAAAAGTTGTCAGGAAAATCAAGCAAAATGAGTTATATCAATTTTGACAAAAGCCAGCTTGTGAACCTTGAATACTCCCTGAACCGCGAGCTTTTGCGGTCAAACAGGGCAGGGTCTTATGCAAACTCCACCATCGCCAATTGCAACACCCGCAGGTACCACGGAATGCTCGTCACACCTCAGCCCGGCATTGATCATGAAAATCATGTTTTGCTGTCAACACTGGATGAAACAGTGATCCAGATGGACTCTGAATTCAACCTGGGCATTCATAAATACCCGGGCGGCATATATAACCCCAAGGGGCACAAATACATCAGGGATTTCGTCACGGAACCCTATCCTAAGATGACCTACCGCGTTGGCGGGGTGATCCTTACCAAAGAGATGCTTTTCACCACACGGGAAGACCGGATGATCATAAAGTATACCCTGGTTGATGCCCACTCCCCAACGAAGTTAAGGCTCAAACCGTTCCTGGCATTCAGGAACATCCATGAGCTGAGTAAGGAGAATATCTTTGCAGATAAAAAGTATGAAAAAATCCCCGATGGCATCAAAGTGAGGATGTACCAGGGATATACCGATCTCTGCATGCAGGTGTCAAAGGAAAATGAATACACCCATGTGCCCGACTGGTATTACAAGATTGAGTACCAGGAAGAGATGGACAGGGGATATGACTACCAGGAAGATCTGTATGTTCCGGGCTTTTTTGAATTTGACATCAAAAAGGGCGAAAGTGTTTACTTCGCTGCAGGAACGAAAGAACTGAATCCTGCATCCATGAAAAGGGCCTTTGACGCTGAACTTGAAAAACGCATTCCACGGAATAACTTTGCCAACTGCCTCACAAACGCTGCGCAGCAATTTATAATTAAAAAAGAAAAAGGGACGGAGATCATTGCCGGGTTTCCCTGGTTTGGCAGATCGGGACGAAGCACATTTGTTTCATTGCCCGGGCTTACACTCGTAAAAGGTGACATCGTAACATGCAAGGCCATCATTGACACGATGGTGTCGGAAATGAAGGGCCCGCTCTTCCCTAACTTCGGAAGCGGGGCCTCTGCTACCTGGAATGCAGCAGATACTTCACTTTGGTTTTTCTGGACGCTGCAGCAGTATGCAGATGCCACAGGTGATAAAGGAGCTGTGTGGAAGGACTACGGCAAAAGAATGAAAGCCATTCTTGACGGCTACCACAGCGGTACGGAGTTTAACATACACATGGATACCGATGGCCTGATCGATGCCACACAGCATGGGGTTGCCCTCACCTGGATGGATGCCGTCGCCAATGGCAAACCAGTCACCCCGCGAATGGGTAAAACGGTTGAAATAAATGCCCTGTGGTACAATGCCATCTGCTTTGCAACGGAATTGGCTAAAGAGGCTGGCGACGCTGCTTTCTGTAAGAAATGGGAGGTCATTGCCGAACAGGTAAAAATCTCGTTTGTTGAAAAATTCTGGAGCCCCGAAAGGCGGTACCTGGCCGATTACATCGACGGAGCATATGTAGACTGGGCGGTCAGGCCAAATATGGTTATTGCCACATCCCTGCCTTACAGCCCGGTTTCTGAAGAGATCAGGAAAGAGGTGCTGAGCAGGGTTAAACAGGAGTTGCTTACAACGCGGGGTTTGCGAACCCTAACGCCCAAGAGCCCGATTTACAAGGGTATATATTACGGTAACCAGGCAGAACGGGAAGCCGCTTACCATCAGGGTTCTGTTTCCCCCTGGCTGTTGGGGCATTTTGTGGAAGGCTACCTGAAAATTCACGGGAAAAGTGGCATGTCGCTGATCAAATCATTGTATGAAGGCTTTGAAGCAGTGATGACCGAACATGGAATAGGAACGATTTCTGAACTTTATGACGGCGATCCGCCCCATGTTGGCAGAGGTGCCATTTCCCAGGCATCCTCCGTCGCCGAACTGCTCAGAATAGGATATCTTATAAAGAAATTTAGTTAAACGCTTGCGAACCCATACATCGTCAATCGTAAATCTCATAATCGTAAATCAAAATGCGTGTTTTAATGTTTGGGTGGGAATTCCCCCCGCATATCACCGGCGGACTTGGAACAGCTTGTTTCGGTTTGACCAAAGGACTGGTCAAGCACGGGGTTGAAGTCATCTTCGTCGTTCCTAAAGCTTTCGGCGACGAAACCAAGGACGGATTCAGGCTGGTAAATGCCAGCGATGTTGTGCTTGATTTCAGCAAAACCGATACCCGCGAGTATCTGGAGAAGATCCAGTTCATGGAAATCGGATCCAACCTGGTTCCATACCTGGGCCCGGAAGAGTTTGAAGCCATGGTGACACAGGAAAAACTGACCGGAACAACCGAAACCAACTCCGTTTTTTCAAAGCAATACTCCTTTTCCGGTAAATACGGGCCAAATCTCATGCAGGAGGTGTCACGTTATGCCCTTGTAGCCTCTTCCATCGCTACAAGCAATACATTTGATGTGATCCATGCGCACGACTGGCTTACTTATCCTGCAGGCATCGCAGCCAAGAAAATTTCGGGCAAGCCGCTCGTAGTCCATGTGCATGCCACTGAATTTGACCGGTCGGGCGAACATGTAAACCAGCCTGTTTATGATATTGAACGCCAGGGAATGACAGAAGCCGACCTGGTGATCACGGTCAGCAACCTGACCCGCCAGATCGTTATTGAAAAATATGGCATCCCGGCTGAAAAGGTAATTACCGTGCACAATGCAGTAGAACCTGTTGACCGCCCGGAAGTGGATGGTGTAACCAAACATGTCAAGGAAAAGGTTGTTACATTCCTTGGCCGTGTTACCTATCAGAAAGGCCCTGATTATTTTGTGGAAGCGGCATACAAGGTCCTTAAGCGTGATTCGAATGTGCGTTTTGTGATGGCTGGATCAGGCGACCTGCTTAACAGGATGATCCGCCGTGTCGCACAACTTAAAATTGCCACCAAATTTCACTTTACCGGGTTCCTCGCGGGTCCTGAGGTGGATACCATGTTTGCGATGAGCGATGTGTATGTGATGCCCTCTGTTTCTGAACCTTTCGGGATTTCACCGCTTGAAGCCATGCGCTCCAACGTACCGGTGGTGATTTCCAAACAATCGGGTGTCGCCGAAGTTCTTCAGCATGCATTGAAAGTTGATTTCTGGGACATTGATGCCCTTGCCGATGCCATTTACGGCATCCTCCATTACGAAGGTCTGAGCAAAATGTTCATCCGCTATGGAAAGGCAGAAGTTGACAACCTTATCTGGGAAAATGCTGCTGTTAATATTCTTGATGTATATAATAAAGCTGTAACCAATTGATCATATGAGATCCATCTGTTTGTATTTTCAAGTCCACCAGCCATTTCGCTTAAGGACTTACCGGTTTTTCAATATCGGACAAGATCATCACTATTATGATGACTACCAGAACCGACATATCATTAAAAGGATTGCGGAAAAATCATATCTGCCCGCCAACAACATGATGCTTGACCTGATCAGGGAATATGGCAGCGCGTTCAAGGTAAGCTATTCCATTTCGGGAACCGCCCTGGATCAGCTGCAGATGCACGTTCCGGAGGTGATTAAAAGTTTCAGGCAGCTTGCGGATACAGGCCAGGTTGAGTTTTTGGCTGAAACCTATGCCCATTCACTGTCATCCCTCACGAACCGAGATGAGTTTGTTCGCCAGGTTGAACTTCATGCCTCCCGCGTGGAAGAGTTGTTTGGCAAAAGGCCAACTACCTTCAGAAATACCGAGTTGATATACTCTGATCAGATAGGAGAGATGGTTGCCGACATGGGATTTCACACCATGCTCACAGAAGGTGCGAAACATGTGCTGGGTTGGAAAAGCCCCAACTACATGTATTGCAACAATATCAACCCGAAACTGAAAGTGCTGCTCCGCAATTTCCGCCTCAGCGACGATATTACCTTCAGGTTCTCCAGCCAGGAGTGGTCGGAATGGCCGCTTACAACAGAAAAGTTTGTCAAATGGCTTAATAACATTGAGAAAAAGGAAGAGGTGGTTAACCTGTTCCTTGATTATGAAACCATTGGCGAACATCAGTGGAAAGAAACCGGGATCTTTGATTTTTTCAGGCACCTGCCTGCCATGGTCTTTGCCAAATCAAATTTCACCTTCAATACACCTGAGCAACTGTACCACGAATTGCAGCCGGTTTCAGCGATTTCCGTTCCTTATCCCATTTCCTGGGCCGATGAAGAACGCGATCTCACTGCGTGGCTGGGAAATGAGCTTCAGGACGAAGCCTTCGGAAAACTATATACCTATGAAACAAAAGTCAGAAACTGCAAGGATCCTCAAATCCAGCAGGACTGGCTTTACCTGCAAACAAGCAGCCATTTCTACTACATGTGTACCAAATGGTTCTCAGCAGGGGAGGTTCATAAGTATTTCAATCCCTACGGCTCACCTTATGAGGCTTTTATCAACTATATGAATGTGCTGTCTGATTTCATGATCAGGGTTGATGAATATGACAGCAGTGATTTACTGCCGGCAGTAACAGAAATTAAAAAAGCAGCGAAGCCGGAGAAACCGGCAAAAAAGGCTGCACCGAAACCGGCAAAAGTTAAAGTTGAGCCGGTAAAACCACTGAAAAAAGAGATAAAAACAAAGGCTGTCCCCGAAAAACCTGCAAAGAAGGCCCCATCGGCCAAGACAGCGAAAGTTAAAGTTACACCGGCAAAAACAAAACGAAAAGAAAAATAATTATGGCAATGAAGGATAAGCTGCTGATGGTTCCCGACTATGTATTTGAGACAAGTTGGGAAGTCTGCAACAAAGTCGGAGGAATATACACCGCTATCGCATCAAAAGCAAAGATTTTAGCAGAAGAATATAAGGATAATTATATTTTAATAGGACCTGACGTCTGGAAAGAGACCCATCAGAATCCCGAATTTCTTGAAGATAAATTCCTATTCAGATCCTGGCGCGAAGTAGCCGAATCGGAAGGTATGCGCATCAAGATCGGACGCTGGAACATCCCCGGAAAACCAGTGGTGATACTGGTTGATTTTACCCCCTATTTTTCTGAAAAAGACAAAATCTTTGCCCATTTCTGGGAAAAGTACAAGCTTGATTCGCTTACCGGTGACTGGGCATACATTGAACCGGCATTCTTTGGCTATGCTGCCGGAAAGATTATCGACAGCTTCTACAGCTATAACCTTTCCCATCTTGATAAAATCATTGCACAGTTCCACGAATGGATGACCGGTACCGGCATCTTGTACCTCAAGGAGCGTGTTCCGCAAATCGGGACTGTCTTTACAGCCCATGCAACCGTGGTTGGCCGAACTATTGCTGCCCACGATTTGCCCTTGTACAAGAATGTAGAAAATTACAATGCGGAGGCTATTGCGAGGCAGTTTGGCGTAATGGCCAAATTCTCACTGGAGAAACTGGCTGCTCAGGAAGCAGATTGTTTTACCACCCAATCGCAGATCACAAACACCGAGTGCCGCCATTTTCTGGAGAAGGAAGCGGATCTGCTTACTCCAAACGGTTTTGATGACTCCTGGGTGCCGGTGAAAGAGGAATTTACAGCCAGGCGGGCGGCTTCACGTGAAAAGGTGCTGGAGGTTGCACACGCGCTCACCGGGGAACAATTTGCAAAGGATACCATTCTCATCCTCAACAGCGGCCGTTATGAGGTTCGCAACAAGGGAATAGACATCTTCATTGACTCACTGGGTTTACTCAACAAACAACCAAGGTTACCTGAACAGGTGATAGCCGTTATTGCTGTCTCCTCAGGAAACAACGTCCCGCGGAAAGGGTTGCTTGACCGGCTGACAAGAAAAGATTTTAGTCAGCCAAGAACAGAAGAGTACCTGACCCACGACCTTGTTGAACCTGAAAATGACCTGATCCTTCAAAGGATAAAAGCAAATGGCCTCTTAAACCGACCGGAAGACAAGGTCAAGGTCATTTATATACCCACTTACCTGAACGGGTCTGACGGCATTTTTAACTTAAACTATTACAACCTGCTGATCGGGTTTGACGGAACAGTTTTCCCATCTTATTACGAACCGTGGGGATATTCCACCCTGGAAAGCCTTGCATTCCATATTCCTTCCATCACCACATCACTCACAGGTTTCGGACAATGGGTGAAGTCCTTCTTCCCCAACCTGAAAGATTGCACGGCTGTCATTGAACGAAATGATGATAATGATGAAGCGGTGGTTTCCGACATTGTAAGGCATATTCAAAGTTGCTCGAACAAGCCGGAAAAGGAAATCGTCAAAGCCAGGATCAAGGCCTATGAAATTTCCAGGTCAGCGTTATGGAAGAACCTTATAGTCAACTACAAGGAAGCATATTCTGACACCCTTGAGGCTGTTGCTTCCAGGGCTGAGTTATATGCCGGCAAACAACCGCAGGCAGCTTCGCAGCTGGTGAAAGGTGCTGCAGATAAGCCTGAATGGAAAAAGGTACTTATCCAGCAACGGATACCGGAAAACCTGGCAAGCCTTGAACGGCTCGCAAAAAACCTCTGGTGGTCGTGGAATTATGAAGGGTCTGAATTGTTTGAACTGATCAACCGGGACCGCTGGCATGAAATGAAATTCAACCCGATCGCCCTGATTGAATCCCTTTCATTTAACGAACTTCAGAATTTAAGCGCAAACGAAAAATTTGTGGCCAAGCTGACAAAAGTTACAGAGGCATTTGATTCCTATATGACACAGGCGGCCAGTAAACCTAAGGAACAGGTTGCTTATTTCAGCATGGAATACGGTCTCCACGATACGGTGAAGATTTTTTCTGGCGGTTTGGGCATGCTTGCCGGCGATTACCTCAAAGAGGCCAGCGATTCCAACTACAACATCGTCGGTATCGGCTTGTTGTACCGCTATGGATATTTCACCCAAAGCCTCTCTATTTTTGGCGACCAGATCGCCAATTATACACCGCAGAAATTCACGCACCTTCCGCTGATCCCGATCAGGGATGAACAGGGAAACTGGCTGAAGATCACTTTTGCACTTCCGGGCCGTACGATGTATGCCAAAATCTGGCGGTGCGATGTGGGAAGGGTTCCGTTGTTCCTGATGGATACCGACATCGAAGAAAATGAAGAGGCCGACCGCAGCATCACCCACCAGCTTTATGGCGGCGACAATGAAAACCGTTTGCGCCAGGAACTGCTCCTGGGTATTGGCGGCATCCGCATGCTTGATGCAATGGGGCTCCATCCCGACCTTTACCACAGCAATGAGGGACATTCTGCATTTATTGGCCTGGAACGGTTGAGGAAACTGATCACCAATGAGAAACTCACTTTCCAGCAGGCTGTTGAGGTAGTCCGGTCATCTACTTTGTTTACAACCCATACACCGGTGCCTGCCGGACACGATACCTTCCCTGAAGACCTTGTTCGCCGCTATCTTTCACACTATGCCGATCACCTGAGCCTGAAGTGGGAACAGTTCATGAACCTGGGAAGAATGGTGGAGTATGATGTGAACGAGAAATTCTCCATGAGTGTACTGGCAGCAAAACTTTCCCAGGAGATCAACGGGGTCAGCAAAATCCATGGAAGGGTTACCAGGGAGATGATGGTGACACTCTACCCGGGGTACTTCCCGGAAGAACTGCACATCGGTTATGTGACCAACGGGGTGCATTTACCCACCTGGACGGCAAAATCATGGCTCCAGTTGTACAATAATCAGTTTGGTGAAGGTTTCTTCAGCGACCAGTCAAATCCTCAGTACTGGAAGAATATCCACAATGTGAGCGATGAAGTTATCTGGAACATGAAGTTAAAGCAAAAGGGCCAGATGACCGAGTACCTGCTGCAACACCTTTATGCCGACATGACCCGTCGCCATGAGAATCCGAAACTGATCTTCAAGATCAGGGAAGCAGTGAATCCCAAGGCACTCACCATCGGATTTGCAAGGCGGTTCGCTACCTATAAAAGGGCTCACCTGCTTTTCAGCAACCTCGACAGGCTTTCACGGATCGTGAACAACAAAGAGAAACCTGTGCAATTTATGTTTGCAGGCAAAGCCCATCCGAACGATAAAGCCGGGCAGGACCTGATCAAACGTATATACGAGATATCCCACATGCCTGAATTCGTAGGCAAACTCTTCTTTTTTGAGAATTACGACATGGAAGTGGCCAAGTACCTCATCAAAGGAGTGGATATATGGCTTAATACACCAACAAGGCCTTTGGAGGCTTCTGGCACCAGTGGCGAGAAGGCAGTCATGAACGGTGTCGTGAACTTCAGTGTGCTCGACGGCTGGTGGGCGGAAGGTTACCGTCCAAATGCCGGGTGGGCGCTCCAGGAAGAAGCAACATACGACAATCACCAGTTCCAGGATGAACTTGATGCTGAAACCATCTATTCCATCCTTGAAGAGGAGATCATCCCCATCTATTATGATTTGAATAAGAACAGTGTTCCTGAGAAATGGGTATCATACATTAAAAACACCATTTCTGAGATCGCCCCGCATTATACGATGAAACGGCAGCTTGATGATTACATCCGTCAGTATTATAACCCGCTGTTCAAACGCACAAAGCTGATGTCCGGGAAAAATTATGAAACGGCCAGGCACATCGCAAGTTGGAAGCGTAAAGTGATGAGAGGGTGGGAGAGTATCGAGGTTGTTGCACTGACCATCCCCGATTCAAATGTGAAACCGCTTTCACTCGGCGAATCTTTTAAAGCTGAAATCGTTCTTGACCTGAATGAACTTTCAGGTACCGATATTGGTGTTGAGGTGCTTTTTGGTAAAAAGATCAATGACGAGGTGAAAGAACCCAGTTTCAAGGAGGAAATGTCAATGGTGAAGTCGGAAAATAGCCGGGTGACTTTTGCCTGCGATATTCCGATCAATCAGCCGGGAGTGTATGACTTCATCTTCAGACTCTTCCCGAAAAATCCATTATTGCCTCACCGCCAGGATTTTAACCTTGTAAAATGGATTTAATAAGGATAAGCATTATCTTTGCGGGCTGTTGCATTTATTAATTTAAACTGTCAAACATGAAATTACTGGAAGGAAAAACCGCTTTAATCACCGGTGCCAACCGCGGCATCGGCAAATCAATTGCCATAAAATTTGCTGAAAATGGCGCCAATGTCGCTTTTTCTGATATTCAATACAATGAAGATTCTATTCAACTGGAAAAGGAGCTTTCTGCCTTCGGGGTTAAAGCCAAAGGATATGCTTCCGACGCCAGCTCTTTCAATGACGGCGAACTGCTGATTACCAGTATTCTGGAAGATTTTCCGACCATCGAGATCCTGGTGAACAACGCCGGCATCACCCGCGACAACCTGCTGCTTCGCATGACTGAACAGGACTGGGACAGGGTGATAAACGTAAATCTCAAGTCGGTATTCAACCTGACCAAAGCCATCCAGAAGGTGATGATCAAACAAAGGTTTGGTTCCATCATCAACATGAGTTCTGTTGTTGGAGTGGAAGGCAACAGCGGACAATCCAATTATTCGGCCTCCAAGGCAGGAATTATCGGGTTCACCAAATCCATCGCGCAGGAACTGGGCTCGCGCAACATCCGTTGCAATGCCATTGCCCCTGGATATATTGAAACTGAAATGACTGCAAAACTTCCGCAGGAATTCCGCGACAAGTGGATCCAGGATATCCCGATGAAACGTGCAGGAACCCCTGATGATGTGGCCAACCTTGCCCTGTTCCTTGCATCCGACCTCAGTGCCTATGTTACCGCACAGGTCATTCCCGTTTGTGGTGGACTACATACTTAAACTTTAACGTGGGACTTGTTACAGAATACCCTTTAGGCTTTATTTTCCTGTGCCTGCTCCTCGGGGCAGCCTATGCAGCAAGCCTCTATTATCTTGATCTGAAAAAAGGACTGAAGCCGGCTACACACCGTGTTATGCTGGTTTTCAGGTTCCTTTCAGTATCATTGATTGCCTTTCTGTTGCTTGGCCCGCTGATCAAACAAACTGACAAACTGGTTGAAAAACCTGTTATTATCCTGGGTGTTGACAATTCAAGGTCGCTTGTTCTCACAGCAGATTCTGATTTTTACCGGTCTGAGTTTCCAAAATCCGTAAAGGCCCTCACTGAGGCACTGGAAAAGAAATGTGAGGTCAAAACTTATTCATTCGGCGACAAACTTGCCAGCGGTTTCGACGGATCTTTCAACGGGGTAAAAACAGATATCTCCTCAGTTTTCAATGAGGTAAACACACGCTTTTCAAACCGGAATGCTGCTGCCATGATCGTCGCCTCCGACGGGATCTACAATGAGGGAACCGATCCCTTTTACGCCGCGCGCAAGATTTCCTTCCCGGTATATACCATTGCCCTCGGGGATACAGTTCTGAAAAAGGATATCCTCATCCGCAAAGTAATTGTTAATAAAACGGCCTATAAGGGCGACAAATTCCCGGTTGAGGTTCTTACCGAAATGAACAAATGCAGCGGCTCAACAGCGAAACTCACACTCACACAGGGTACACGTCAGCTTGAAACCAGGGAGATCCGGGCTGCCAGCGATCATGCCATGCAGAAGGTAACTTTCATGCTTGAGGCCAAAGACAAAGGAATTGTAAAATATACCCTGCAGCTGAGCGATATGGCCGGCGAAGGAAGCAAAATGAACAACAGCGCCAGTTTTATCGTTGAAATTCTTGATGCCAGGCAGAAGGTCGCACTTATCTGCGGATCGCCTCATCCCGACGTCACAGCCATTCAAAAGGCGCTCGAAGGTTCATCACATTTTGAAATTGACCTGCTGCGTGCAGATGACCTGCCTAAAACCTATGAGAAATATGACCTGGTGATCCTGCACCAGATGCCCTCGGTGGCCAGGATATGTGACCTTGGGCCTTTGTTCAGGGGAAAGACATCCCTTCTGTTTATTGTTGGTTCTCAAACGGATATCAATGCACTTAACAACCTCAAACTCGGACTGATCATCAACTCGGGCAATTTCTCGTTTTCAGAGTCGCAGCCCGTGGTGAACGAGGAATTTTCCCTGTTTTCCATGGATAAAAAAGACATTGCCGTTTTCAATGAATTTCCGCCCCTTCAGTGTCCGATAGGTTCTTACCAGTTCAGCCCGCTTACGGATGTGCTCTTCTACCAGCGGTTCGGCAACCTCACCACTAAAACTCCGATGATCATGTTTACAAGGGTTGCCGACAGGAAGGTAGGTTTTATTGCCGGCGAGAATATCTGGCGATGGAGAATTTCCGACTACATCCAGAAGGCAAGCCATGAATCTTTTGACCTGGTGGTTGATAAAATAGCACAGTACCTGTCAACAAAGGATGATAAAAGCTTTTTCAGGATCCACATGAACAACAGGATTTCTGAGAACCAGCCCGTTGAAATGGATGCTGAGGTTTTCAACGCTTCCTATGAATTAATCAATGAACCGGATATCAACATCACCATTAAGGATGCTGACAATAAAACGTATCCATTTGTTTTCAGCAAAACAGCAAGGGCCTATTATTTGAACGCAGGACTGTTCCCTATCGGTGAGTACACCTTCAATGCTTCGGTGAAAGTGGGGAATGACCTTTACCAGAAATCAGGAAAGTTTTTTGTGGAACAGGTAAATGTAGAGAGCTCAAACCTTGTCGCCGACCACAACCTGTTATTCCGGATCGCCTCGTCGCATGATGGGGAGATGATTAACCGGGCCGACATAATGAAACTTGCAGATAAAATCCTTGCCAGGGAAGATATCCGGCCTGTTTCTCACTTCCAGCAAAGAATGTCGGACCTGATCGGGAACCCCTGGTTATTTATGCTCATCATTGCCCTGCTGTCGGCCGAATGGGTGATCAGGAAACGTGAGGGCATGTAAACCTGTGAAATTTACAGGTCCTTCTTCACCATTACCCAGTAAACGGTTCCGATCATAGCTCCTGCATAGCCAAGCGCTAACAGGCATGACGACAGTGTTACGGAGTTCTGCAGCGTTATCCCCATGAACGTTTTCAACACCTGGATAGAAGGGTATTCTGTAATCCTGAGAACCGCATTCACCGGGAGATATGCCGAAATTTTATTTTCGAAAACAAGCGGGCTTTTCAGGAAATAATAGAGGATGGGCTCCACTATAAAATTATATAAGGTGAACAGTGCAATGGACAATCCTGTGTTTCTCAGCAGGAATCCGAAAAAGAGGGCATAAACCTGGTATGTCAGCATCGTGACGAAGAAACCGATGACGAATACAGATTTCTCTAAGGCCAGTCCCAATGTAAGTTCCGAAGTATGCGCAGCACCGATAATCAGGGTCCCGAGGGTCAGTAATACCGTCATAATGACAGATATGATCAGGATAAGCAAAAGCTTTGAGGAGAGGATTTCCGCCTTGCTCATGCCGTTGATCACATTCTGCCGGATGGTTTTAAATGTAAACTCGTTGGTGATCAGGATCAGGATGATAATAGCCGGAAAGATCAGAACATAACGGATCGTCGCAAAAAATGTCATATTCTGCCAAATCCATGGAAAGAAATAGATGGTTACATGCGGTAAAGGTATCGGCATGCGGCTGTTAATACTGTCAACCTGCTTGTTGATCATGAACTCAGCCATCAGCAGGCCCAGCGTAAGAAACAGGAAATAAAGTCCTGCCAGTATCCAGAAAATCTTGTATGTCAGAATTTTTCTGAATTCTATTTTTAGAAGTCTGATCATTTGTTGTTGTCTAACAGTTCAAGAAAATGTTGTTCAAGGCTGCGTTTCCGCTCAGATAAATGGGTGAGGGTGATCCCCTGTTCAAAGAAAAACCGGTTCAATTCGGCGGGATTGACGACGTTTTTAAAATAGATCTGCACTGTTCCCTCGCCCGGGGTCACCGATTGAAATGCAGGATGAGATCTGATTGCCTTTGTGAGTGATTCAAGATCGTCGCTGGCAAGTTCAAATGAATCGGAAATGGCAAGCACTTCGCTGACTTTTCCGTCAAAGAGTTTCTTCCCCTTGTTTAAAACGGCCACATGGCTGCATATTTTCTGAATTTCATCCAGCAGATGCGATGCTATGATGATGGTTGTTCCCTGGCCCGCTATCTGCAGAATAAGTTCACGAATGTGGGCAATGCCCTGGGGGTCAAGCCCATTGGTAGGCTCGTCCAGGATAAGTACATCGGGATTGCCAAGCAGGGCAGAAGCTACTGCCAGCCGCTGCTTCATGCCAAACGAAAATGTTTTAAACCGGGTATTGCGGCGGTCGTAAAGCATGGTGAGCCGAAGCACCCTGTCAATATCTTCAAAACCCATGTTCTTGATATCCGCCACAATTTTAAGGTTGTTGACCGGGCTCAGGTAGGGAAAGAAATTGGGACTTTCAATCACGCTTCCAATGCGTTTGCGGCTCTCCTTGCTAGGTTCTGCCCCAAACCACTGGAAACTGCCGCTGTTGGCCCTGATAAGATCAAGAATCATGCTGAGGGTGGTGGTTTTCCCACTTCCGTTGGGTCCCAGAATCCCGAAAACCTGACCCTTTTTAACTTCAAGGGAGAGATCATTCACGGCCTGGATCTTTCCATATCGCTTGGAAATATTGTGAATGGCTAGTACGGTTTCCAATGTTGTGTTTATTGGTGAGAGGGTTAATGGTGGTTAGACGAGAGAATGATATGATTGTTACAGGTTTTATTTCTCGCAGATTTTCGCAGATTACAGCGCAGATTATGGCATATTAAAATATACATTCAAGAAATCTGCTTAAATCTGCGCTGAAATCTGCGAAAATCTGCGAGAAACAAACCCTACCTGTATAACAGGAATATAGTCGGTTTCTTATGTATATCCGGTTTCTTCTTCCTCCACTCGCCAACAGAATACGAATGAATCACTTCATTCACCCCGCTGATGTCAGTTGCGAGGCACAATTGTACATCCGGCCTGCACACACTTACCAGCGATTCAAAAAGCTGCAGGTTCCGGTAAGGGGTTTCGATAAAAATCTGGGTTTGGTCTTTCTCCTGGATCACCTTCTCCAGCTCTTTAATCCTTTTGGTCCTCAATATTTTATCTGCCGGAAGATATCCGACAAATGCAAAATTCTGTCCGTTGAACCCCGATGCCATCAGGGCCAGCAGGATGGAGGAGGGGCCGGTCAGCGGAACGATCCGGATGCCCAGTTCATGCGCTGCCCTCACAACCAGCGAACCGGGATCGGCTACGCAGGGAACTCCGGCTTCAGACAACAACCCGGTGTCGTGACCGTTCATGGCAGGAACCAGGTATTCATGGATGTCCTTTTCACCGGAATGCTCGTTGAACAGTTGAAAATTCAGTTCATCAATGGTTTTTTGAATTCCTGCTTTGATGAGAAACCGTCGGGCAGTGCGTAATTCTTCAACAATGAAATACTCCAGTCGGCGGATAACTGCGAGCGTCCCTTCCGGAAGGACTGCCTCCACACTTCCGTCAGCAAGTGTGGCCGGAAGTAAATATAAGGTTCCCTTATTCATTTTTTATCCATGGTAAATCATCCAGGTCAGCATTGCCCCCGGAGATAATGATGCCTATCCGTTTCCCGGTTACGTCTGCCTTACCCTCAGCAAGGGCAGCAAATGGCACTGCTGAAGATGTCTCCACAACTATTTTCAACCGCTCCCAGAGGTACCGCATGGATCTGACTATGCTTTCCTCGCTGACTGTCAAAATCTGGTAAACATGCGCAAGGATGATGGGAAAGGTAATGGAACCGAGCGACGTACGGAGTCCGTCGGCAATCGTATCAGGGTTTAGTGAAGGGATGAAATTCCCGCTCGTAAATGAAAGATAGGCATCGTTGGCCTGCTCAGGCTCAACGGCAATCACCTTTCCGTTTGGAAGAAAATATTTGACTGAAAGAGATGTTCCGCTCAGTAAACCGCCACCGCCCACCGGTGCCATGACAATGTCAAGTCCGGGTATCTCCCGGATCAGTTCCAGTGCAGCTGTGGCCTGGCCGGCAATGATCTGCTCATTGTTATAGGGGTGGATCTCTGTAGCACCAGTCTCCTGAAGGATGCGGTCAAGCGTGGTTTCCCGGGCAATCAGCGTAGGTTCGCAGAACGTAATGATCCCGCCGTAATCTTTAACTGCGGCAACCTTGACCTTTGACGAATTTTCCGGCATCACGATGTAGGCCCTGGTGTTCACAAGTGAGGCAGCCCACGACAAAGCCTGCGCATGGTTGCCTGATGAATGGGTGGCAACACCACGTAACAGCTGCTCTTTATTCATTGAAAGTACGGCATTGGTGGCACCGCGCGCCTTGAATGCGCCAACTTTCTGGAAATTTTCACATTTGAAAAATATTTCCGCATTCAGCAGCCGGTTGATCGTTTGGGAAGTAAGTACCGGGGTTTTGTTGATATGCGGAGCGATCCGGCTTGCTGCATCCAGGATATGTAACGACGTTATTTTGCCTGCGTCGTTCATCTTTGCCTGGCTTCGTTGATGATATTGTCAACAATCTGGTTACAAACATCATCCAGTTGAAGGAACACTTTTTCAAACGCCTTGATATCATGGTACCAGGGATCCTGAACGCCAAGGTTTTGACCGGGATATAGCACATTCAGCGTGTAATCAACTTTGAACCTGTCGGCGTCATTTCTGCATAGTTTCACCAGGTTGCTGTAATGCGAGGAATCCATTGCATAAATTTTGTCAAACCGATCAAAATCATGTTGCCTGAACAGGCGGGCCCGGAGGCCGGACAAATCAATTCCACGTTTCATTGCAACCGACTGTGCGCGGGAATCGGGAGGATCTCCAACATGGAATGACTCAAACCCGCAAGAATCAACTTCAGCAGGAATGTTCTTTAACCTTAATTTTTCACGAAGGATGCCTTCAGCGAGGGGAGAGCGGCAAATGTTGCCGGTACAGACAAATAGTATTTTTATCAAAGCCTTGTCAGGTTCTGTTACAGTTTGATCCGTTTGTCCAGCTCTTCCACAAATTGCCTGAACTCCTTGTCAGTTTCAACGAGGTTGTTGACGGTGCGGCAGGCGTGCAAAACGGTGGCATGGTCTTTATTTCCGCAATGGAGCCCGATGCTGGCAAGGGATGATTTGGTGTGTTTCTTGGAGAAATACATGGAGAGCTGGCGTGCCTGGACAATTTCCCGTTTTCTTGTTTTTGAGTTGATCATGTCAACGGGAATATTGAAAAATGCGCAAACAACCTTCTGGATATAGTCAATTGAAATTTCGCGGGAGGTGTTCCTTACAAACTTGTCAATCATTTGTTTGGCAAGATCCAGCGAAATCGTCTTTTTATTCAGGGAGGATTGTGCAAGCAGGGAGATCAGGGCGCCTTCCAGTTCCCTGACATTGGTATTAATATTATATGCAAGATATTCGATGACTTCGGCGGGGATCTGGATGCCGTCGTTGTATAACTTCTTGTGCAGGATGGCAATGCGTGTTTCAAGATCAGGCACCTGCAGATCGGCTGACAGGCCCCATTTGAACCTGGAAAGAAGCCGCGGTTCAATACCTTTCATTTCAACCGGCGGTTTGTCGGAGGTCAGAATGATCTGGTTGCTCTTTTGATGCAGGTGGTTAAAGATGTGAAAGAACACATCCTGGGTTTTTTCCTTGCCGGCCAGGTTATGAATGTCATCCAGGATCAGGATGTCAATCATCTGGTAAAAGTGGATAAAATCATTCTGGTTGTTGTTCCTGACCGAATCAATGAACTGGTTGGTAAACTGGTCGGTAGTGACATACAGCACTGTTTTCTCAGGGAAGTTGTTTTTGACCTGTAATCCGATCGCATGAGAAAGGTGGGTTTTTCCAAGGCCGGTGGCACTGTAGATAAAGAGCGGGTTAAATGCAGTTTTTCCTGGGTTGCTGGCAACTGCCAGTCCGGCCGACCTGGCCAGCCGGTTACAATCCCCTTCAATGAAGTTATCAAAATAATAACTCTCAATCAGTTGGGAATTGATTTTGATCTTCCGGAGTCCCGGTATGATGAACGGGTTGGGTATTTCCTTGGAACTACCTCTGTTTACATCAATTGGCATGGGCACGGGCTGATTTGATGTTGCTGTTTTTTCACCGGTGGGCATTTTGATCACCAATGGGCCGGGTTCAACATCTGAATTATCAACAATGATGCTGTATTCCAACCTTCCTTCCGGTCCAAGTTCTTTTCTGATCGTCTTTTTCAGTAAGCCGATATAATGTTCTTCCAGCCATTCATAGAAAAACTGACTCGGAACCTGTATCGTTAATACACTGTCTTTAAGTTTCACCGCACTGATCGGAAGAAACCAGGTTTTAAAGCTTTGATAGTTGATATTATCTTTGATGACTTTGAGGCAATTTTCCCAAACTTCGACTGCGTTCTTTTCCATTAATTCAATTACCGTGAAAGATTAATTGCTCGCTTTATCGTATCCTTATACTTATCAATGTGTTGGAAATTGTCCGCAAGTCAAAATCCAAATAGGATGGGGTAGTATTTTATTATCAACAAAATTTGGAAAAAAAAGTGGAAAAAAAAAACATTTTATTCTTGATTATTGAAAAAAATGTTTCCTGAAAATGGCCGCTGTGTTCATCCTTCAATCGATGTCAACAAGCCTATTTTGCGGCATGTCAATATCTTGATGATTGAATTTTAGTCATGCGGAATACATATTAAGAATCTTTATAAATAATATGCTACTTATGTTTCAATTAGTTAGCAAAATCAACTATTTTGATAATTTATAATAAGTCTAAATTATTAAAATAATTAACAATTTTCTCTATTTGACCACCAAAGATATGTTTCTGAGCCTGTTAATCCGGATCGCTACCTTTTCAGCAAATCCTTTCCGGATTTGAAATTCAATTTCGCACCTTTCCACTGCATTCTGGCCGACTATTTTTGCCCCTTCTTCTTTGAGGATTCTCATGATGTCATTCATCATCGGGTAGTCAAATGTTACTTTGAAATGCAGCCTGATTGTTTTTTCAACAATCTCGGCCTGTTCCAGTGCTTCCCTCGTGGCAGTTCGATAGGCATGGATCAATCCGGGGATTCCCAGTTTGGTTCCGCCAAAGTACCGGACAACCACTACAAGTACATCCGACAGTTCCATTGAAAGTATTTGTCCGTAAATGGGTTTGCCGGCCGAACCCGACGGTTCACCGTCATCGTTTGTGCGATAAACAGCATTTTCCAGTCCCAGCCGGTATGCATAACAATGATGGTTTGAATCATAATATTCTTTTCGCAGCAGGTCCAGCAGGGTCTTCACCTCTTCTTCAGTGGAAACAGGGTAGGCAAAAGCGAGAAATTTACTGGCTTTGTCCCTGAAAATGGCACGGGATTCGCCAGCAATTGAATTATAACAATCTTTTACCGTTTCCATCGCGGCGAAGTTACTTTATTTTTAATTTCGTTGAATGGAACCTGCAGCCAACCTGGTAAAAAATATAATGGAAGAATTCCAGCGCAAGCTTGCCGGGATCTATCCGCAGCAGGAGATCAGGCAATTTGCTTATATCCTTTTTGAATCATTCCTGGGATGGCAGAAGACCAGGGTGCACCTTTCTTACGACCAGGAAATCCCATCAAAAGCGATGGATGCCTTCAACAATGCTCTTGAAAAGCTTCGCACCGGGACGCCGGTTCAATACATTACCGGCAGCACCAGTTTTAACGGTGCCATCATAAAAGTAAGTCCGGCTGTGCTTATCCCGCGGCCGGAAACGGAGGAACTCTGCTTGATCATTAAAAGTGATTACCCGGCGCCAACACCATCTGGTTTTTCCATCCTTGAAGTTGGTACTGGGTCGGGTTGCATTGCCATCGATCTGAAATCGCATTTCAAAAATGCAGCGGTTGATGCTATTGATATTTCATCAGCCGCCCTGGAACTTGCACAGGCCAATGCCCTGGCAAACAAGTGCAATATTGTTTTTCGCGAGGTCAGCATTCTTGACAGGGTAGGATGGGGGAGTTTTGGAAATTACAGCCTGATCGTGAGCAACCCACCTTACGTCCTGGAAAGTGAAAAGGCTCAGATGCATAAGAATGTCCTTGATTTTGAACCCGGTCAGGCACTTTTTGTCACCGATACAGACCCCCTTCTGTTTTACACGGCAATTGTTGACTTTGCACTGTTGCACCTGGTACGGCCGGCAAGACTCTATTTTGAGATAAATGAAAGGTACGGTTCAGAAATTTACGACCTCGCACTTGCGAAGGGCTTTGATAAGGCTGCGATCATAAAAGACTTCCAGGGCAAAGATCGTTTTATATCTGCCTGGCTTTTTTAATATTGTCTTTCTCCGAAAATTGAAGTGCCGATCCGCACCATGGTACTGCCTTCTTCAATGGCAACCATGAAATCACCCGACATACCCATGGAAATGACATCAAATGAGCCGTGGCCTTTAAAATACAGGGCCTTTAGATTTTCATAACAGTCATGCAGCCTTTTAAACTCCTTGCGCACCACCTCATGGTCATCAGAAAAACTACCCATGCCCATTACACCTATAATATTAATATGGTGAAGTGAAACATATTCGGGGTTGTCAAGCAATACCCCCGCATCCTCAGGGCTGAGGCCGAATTTGGTCTCCTCACGGGCTATTTTGATCTGAAGCAGGCAATTAATTTTCCGGTTGTGCTTTTTTGCCTCCCTGTCAACCTCCCTGAGCAGGTGCAAACTGTCGATGCTGTGTATCAGGTCAATGAAGGGAACGATCATCTTCACCTTATTGGTTTGCAGGTGGCCGATGAAATGCCATGCGATGTCAGCCGGCAGCTGGCCTTGTTTATTCACAAGTTCCTGTACCTTGTTTTCACCAAAAACACGCTGTCCGGCATCATAGGCTTCCCGTAACGCTGCAACATGCTGCATTTTCGACACAGCCACAATGGTCACGCTTCCGGGAAGCATTTTGCGCAGGGAAAGGATATTCGTGGCAATGTTCGACATCATAGGTTATTGTTGAACAAAATTACACATTTGAACGAACGGGACTAAGACTTACCTTTGCATTTTTATTCAACATGCGAAAAATACTTTTATCATTCCTGCGACAGATTTCATTCTGGATTTTGTTTTTCAACCTGACCCGCCTGATCTTCATACTGTATTATATGAACATCATTCTGGTGGAGAAGGTGAAGTTCACGGAAATCTTTGGCATATTCTATTACTCCTTCAAACTGGACCTGGCAACCTCATGCTATATCATGGTCGTTCCGTTCCTTATCCTGGCAGTACAATCGGTATGGAACCCGCGATGGCTGAACCTGGTTAATAAAATCTATGCCGGCATCATCATCACAGGCTACAGCCTCACTGCTGCCGGTGAAATGGGTATCTATGCAGAATGGAAAACAAAACTCACCTACAAGGTTATCAAGTATTTAAGGCACCCCGCTGAAATATTCAATTCAGCCGAAACAGGTACCTTCTATTGGTTGATTGTCATCTTTCTGCTGATGGCTGCAGTTTCCATCGTATTGTATGTCAGATACTTTTACCTGAATGTGGACAATGTCCGGCGCAACCCATGGTTCACTGTCGCATTTGTTTTTATTACCCCCGGACTGCTTTTAATCGGTTTGCGAGGCGGGGTTCAGGCAATCCCGATTAACCAGAGCCAGTCCTATTTTTCGGATCACAACATCTTGAACATTGCATCTGTAAACAATGGGTTTAACCTTTACATCAGCATTTTCGAAAATCTCAAGAACTTTGATCATAATCCATACATTTTCATGAACAAGGATGTAGCAGCAAAAATCATGCATAAGCTTTACCAGGCCGAACCTGATTCAACCCGCAGCATGCTTAAAACATCCCGGCCGAATGTTGTTCTGCTGATACTTGAAAGCTGGTCGGCCGATCTGATCCAGGATTTGGGAGGAGAACCGGGTATCACACCTGAGTTCAGGAAACTGCAGAAAGACGGAATTCTTTTTGACCAGGTTTATGCGTCAGGATCAAGATCAGAACAGGGAATGGCCTCCATTTTCGGAGGATTTCCCGCTCATCCCATCAGTTCCATCACGGTTCAGCCTGATAAATTTGTGAAATTGCCCAGTATGGTCAAGGTGCTGAAGGAGGCAGGCTACAGTTCCGCTTTTTATTTCGGAGGCCAGCTGATTTACGGCAACATCAAAAGCTATATCATTTTTAACGGGTTTGAAAAGATCATGGAAGGCGACAATTTCCCGAAAAGCATGCCGCAGGGGAAACTGGGTATCCATGATGAATTTACCCTTGGCTACATGGTTGAGGATATTGGAAAGATGAAACAACCTTTCTTCTCAGCCCTTTTCACATTGAGCACCCATTCGCCTTACGATCAGCCTTACGGTCGGCCGTTGAAGTGGGGGGATAATGAACATGAATACATCAACGGGGCTTATTATACCGACCATTCACTTGGAGAGTTCTTTGCCAGGGCCAAAACGAAATCCTGGTACAATAACACCCTGTTTATCATTGTAGCCGACCACAGTCACAACTCATACCGCAACTGGCATCCATTCTCAAAGGAATATCACAAGATCCCAATGCTATTCTACGGCAACCCGGTACGGGACGAATTTAAAGGAACCGTCGAGCATAAAATGGGAAACCAGCACGACATTGCAGCGACCCTGCTCGGCCAGCTAAAGTTACCAGCCAGGGAGTTTCATTACAGCAAGGACCTGTTTAACCCGACAACACAGGAGTTTGCCTTTTATACAACCGAGGATGGATTAGGCTGGATCAGGCCTTACGGTTATTTCACCTATGATAAGGGGCCTGATTTTTATTATTGGTGGACTGATCCGAAACTGGCGGATTCAGTAAGGAATGAAGGGAAGGCGTATCTGCAGACTGTTTTTGGGGAATACATGAATAACTGAAAAATATTTCTCGCAGATTTGAGCAGATGAGGAATTCCATTAATCTGCCTAAATCTGCGCTTTAATCTGCGAAAATCTGCGAGAAACTTTTACTCCAGTGAATGAACAACCAACCCTGATCTAAGCTTTGGTTCAAACCAAGTAGTCTTGGGCGGCATAATATTCCCCGAATCAGCGATATCAATCAGTTGTTTCATTGAAACCGGGTAAAGTGCAAATGCTGCTTTCATCTCCCCGCAGTCAACACGTTTCTCCAATTCTCCAAGCCCGCGGATGCCACCAACAAAATCAATCCGGTCGGAAGTCCGGAGGTCGACAATTCCGAGAATATTATCCAGTACAAGACGCGACAGGATGGTTACATCCAGCACACCGATCGGGTCGGTATCATTGTAAGTTCCTTCCCTGGCCGTGAGTGAGTACCAGGTATTTTCAAGGTACAATCCAAAGTTGTGAAGGTGGTCTGGCTTATAAATTTCAGTACCCTTCTTTTCAATGGTAAAGACCTGATCAAGCTTTTGCAGGAACTCAGGGGCGGAAAGGCCGTTCAGGTCTTTTACAACCCTGTTGTAATCGATGATGGACAGCTGGTTGTCGGGAAAGTGGACTGCAAGAAAGAAATTATACTCTTCGGAGCCGTTGTGCCCGGGGTTATTCAGCCGTTTTTCATTTCCCACGAGCGCTGCAGCCGCAGTTCTGTGATGACCATCGGCAACATAGGTAAACTGAACCTTCGTTTCAAACAGGGTAATAATGTTACGGATTGTATCCTGGTCTTCAATAACCCAGAAATGATGCCCAACACCGTCATCTGCCGTGAAATCATATACCGGCTGACTGGTGCTGACAACATTTGCAACGATTACATCAATATCCGGCACAGCAGGATATGTAAAAAATACAGGTTCCATGTTGGCATTGGTAATGCGAACATGTTTCATCCTGTCCTCTTCTTTATCCTTACGGGTAAGTTCATGCTTTTTAATGATGCCATTCAGGTAGTCATCCACGGCAGCACATCCAACGATCCCGTATTGTCTTTTTCCATGCATCGTTTGGGCATAAATATAGAGCAGGGGGGAACGGTCGCCAACGAGCCATCCTTTTTCCCTGAAGGCGTTGAAGTTCTCCCTGGCTTTATCATAAACAGGCTGAGAATGTACATCAGCTGATTCAGGAAGGTCAACTTCAGGCTTAATGATGTGAAGGAGTGAATAGGGATTGTCTTTTACCTCAAGTCTTGCCTCTGCAGAGTTAAGTACGTCGTAGGGACGGGAAGCAAGTTGTTTTACAATGGGAGCCGGAGGCCTGAGCCCATTGAATGCTTTAAGAATAGCCATGGCAGTTTTTAGTTGTTGCAGGTAAGATGTAAAGATTTATCAGCAGAAAAAGGATGAGCCGGGGATATCAGTCCGGCCCATCTTCATCATCAAGTTCGCCGGGTTTCACACTACGTTGAAGTGAACCGATCAGTGCACCGATCATTTTGGTCATTTCCATCAGGCGGTTTTTTGAATCTTCAAATTCAGCGGCATTGACAAACCCGCGGGCCTGGGCGATTGAAGACAACACAACGCATTCCCTGACGGAACTTTTCGCCATTTTCAGGTAATAAACAAACTGACTTTTATTGCGGGAAGATCCTTCGGCAATATTTAATGCAATACCATTTGCAGACGTTAGAAACCGCTCAAAAAACGATACCAGAAACGGGTTATCTTTGGGATTTCTGGCAACCTCATAGACCCAGTTAACGTATTCAAGAGCCTTATGATAGATCCTCAGGTCTTCAAACCTGAAGAAAGTAGTCGGTCTTTCGTGTTCATTTTCCATGGTTTAGCTCTTTTTATTACGATTTTTTTAGCGTTATACGATCGTTAATGGTGCAATAATAGTAATAATAATTTATACCGAAGGATTATTTGTTCACCTGGAAAGTGGTATCACCTTCCTTGATGAAGTTAACAATCTGCTTTGCTGCAGCGATTCCGGCATTGATATTTGCCTCTTCAGTCTGGGCACCCATTTTCTTAGGTGTAGAGAAAAACTTAGCCTTGAAATCCGCTTCAATTTCAGCTTTGTTGGTGGGTTCAACGTCTGTAAGGTAGGCAAAATCCTTTCTTTCCTGGAACATCTTCAACAAGTCGGCTTCATGGATCACCTCAGCCCTTGCCGTATTAACAAGGCAGGCAGGTGCAGGCATGCGTGAAAGCAATGCATAGTTGACCGAGAGTTTTGTCTGGCTGTTTGCAGGGATATGAAGAGAAATGAAATGGCATGTTGCATAAAGTTCCTCCACTGTTCCGATCCATTTCACACCATCCTTTTCTATTGCCTGGCGTGAAATAAACGGATCAAAGGCAAAAACTTCCATGCCAAACCCTTTGGCAATGCGTGCAACATTTTTCCCCACAAAACCGTAGGCATGAATTCCCAGTTTCTTACCCATGAGTTCACTGCCCGATTTTCCATTGAAAAATCCACGGGCGTAGTATACCATCATGCCCAGCGCAAGTTCAGCAACTGCGTTGGAATTCTGTCCGGGGGTGTTCATGGCAACAACACCTTTAGCTGTTGCTGCCTGGAGGTCGATGTTATCATAGCCTGCGCCTGCGCGGACAATGATTTTAAGGTTTTTGCCCGCTTCAATCACCCCACTGTCGGCCTTGTCGCTTCTGATAATCACAGCATCAACATCAGCAACAGCCTTTACAAAATCATCCTGGCTGGTGTAACCTTCGAGGAGTACAAGCTCAAACCCTGCATCTTCCACAACTTTACGAATACCTTTCACCGCTATCGGAGCAAATGGCTTGTCCGTAGCAACCAATACTTTAGTCATAATTTCAGATTTTTTATGCGTTTGTCTTTTCGAATTCCTGCATGGCATCCACAAGGGCCTGAACACTTTCTATCGGAAGTGCATTGTAGGTTGATGCCCTGAAACCACCAACTGACCTGTGTCCTTTGATGCCGATCATGCCCTTTGTTTTGGCCAATTCCATAAAGGCATCTTCCTTGTCTTGGTACTGTTCCTTCATGACAAAG
This sequence comes from uncultured Bacteroidales bacterium, assembly GCA_903959905.1. Taxonomy (GTDB): domain Bacteria; phylum Bacteroidota; class Bacteroidia; order Bacteroidales; family FEN-979; genus CAIVAT01. Next base: position 37,997 of record CAJBYO010000007.1, on the reverse strand, counting down.
CAGATATTCATGATGGAACGGCTGTCTTTATCAACTGTTCCGACAAACATCCTGCTGTTGTCAATGGCATCGTATAATAGCTTTGCCTTGGCATTATTCATAGCTTCAATCACCTTAACACCGCCAAGCCCTTTGATCCAGCGCAGCGTTTCCAGGCAGGTATAAATTGCAAATACAGGAGGGGTATTGTACAGGGAAGGTTCTTTGGTATGGGTGGCGTAATTGAGCATGGTTGGGATTTTCCGCTCTGCTTTGCCAAGCATATCTTCCTTCAGGATCACGAAGGTAACACCGGCAGGGCCAAGGTTCTTCTGTGCTCCGCCATAGATCATGGAATATTTTGAAACATCAATCGGGCGGCTGAGAATGTCGGACGACATATCCGCAATCAGGGGGACCGGACTGTCAATATCGTAGCGTATCTCTGAACCGTAGATGGTATTATTAGTTGTAATGTGGAAATAATCGGCATCTGCAGGGATGCTGTAACCTTTTGGGATATAGCAGAAGTTCCTGTCACCGGAAGAAGCGACAACGTCCACTTCTCCAAAAAACTTTGCTTCTTTAATGGCTTTCTGAGCCCAGACACCTGTTTCAAGATAAGCTGCTTTCCTGTTAAGAAAATTGTAAGGGATCATGCAAAATTGCAAACTGGCACCCCCTCCGAGAAAAATCACCTGGTAACCTGCAGGAATATTGAGCAGTTCATGAAACAGGGCTACCGTTTCGTCAAGTACTGCCTGGAAATCTTTACTGCGATGGGATATCTCTAATAAGGAAAGGCCAATACCATTCAGGTCAAGAATAGCTTTGGCTGAGTTTTCGAGAGCAATACGAGGTAAAATGGAGGGACCTGCGCTGAAATTGTGCTTTTTCATATGAAATGTAGTTTAAGTTAGTGTTGCTGTGAATGATTTAGCATTGTCTGAACAAGGTAACAAAGTAAACAAATTTCCGTGTGATTTCAAAAAAAATAAATATTCATTTTTTTTCATTCCGGGTGCCCACTGATGTCATGAATGACCACCCTTTATTAATATATGCAAAACCATCGCATATATCGCCTTCGGGTACATAAAACTGGTACTGACCCTGCAATTGCGGGTCAAGGGGCATCATCCTGTCAAATACAATCATCATGACCTCCACTGGAGCAGTTTCAAAAACACGTTTTTTACTGTTCCAGCCCTTTTTTACAGTGACAACCTTGTTTTCAAGTTTAAGAGACATACTCGTCGTTGCTGCATAACGAAAAATAATCCTGGTCTGGTTCAGGCCCGGATAGTTTTGAAAGATTTTCTTTCCAAAATAAGGACGGTCATTATGACCAAAGGAAAGTACCTCAATCACTTTCCGGGTGATGGTCGTATTCTTCCCCGACCATCCAAGAAGGGTGTATACCGTGTCATCTCCTGCAGTTTCAAGAGGGATTACCTTATAATAGAGAGATCCGAACCATTGAGTATTGTCAAGGAGCACGGTATCAGGATCGGGTATTGAATCCGATTTATCTTTCAGCTCAAAAACAAGGGGCGGGTCATGATGCAGCACTTTCAAGAACCCGTAATACTGATGATGCCCTGCTGCGTTTGGAAGGTTCCAGTGAAATATGCGGAATTTATGGTCAGGTGATTCAAGTTTGACCAGGGTCTTTAACGAATCAAACGGGTATTGATCGGCTGAAGGCATTTCAAGTACTGCCCGGAGCGTAAGGAAAAACGAATGGTTCAATAATTGCTTAACGCTGTCGTTCTGTGCCTTGTTGAGGTTTGAAAGGATCGCAGAAAGTGAGTCTTCGGCTTCCTTTGGGTCATGAAAATTGAGCCCGCTAGCAGGACTGTATATTAAAGCAGTACACAGCATCAAGAAACAGTAAAAGATATGCCGGAATGTCATTTGAAATCTATTTGCTCATGAATTTCCCTCCAGGGCATGCAAAGGTAACGACTAAGCTCCGCACTTTGGCACTCTTGAGTCATAATTCCGGTCAGATGGGACGAAGACCAACATATTATTGAATTACATTTGCAGAAAAACAGCTCATGAACCTGCACGACCGTATCTCTTCGTTTGCCTGGCTGGGGAATAAACTCCGTATGTATCATGAAAATTGCAATGATCCGGAGCTGCAGTCGCTGGTCGTTGCTGCCGGTCTTGCATCTCAGCGAAACGGGTGGTTCACCCCTGAGATTATACGCACTGCTTTAAATAACCTTGGATCTTCGCTTACCCATGAATCTCTGCAACAGTGGCTGTTGGTTTACGCAGCAGGTATTGAACAGGTAAAATCCCCGAAGACTGTCGGGGTCGTTATGGCAGGGAACATCCCTGCAGTGGGATTTCACGATTTTCTTTGTGTATTGCTTTCCGGTCATAAACTGCTTGCCAAGCTTTCCTCCTCCGACGACCGGATTTTACCGGCAATAGCGGCACTGTTGATCGGCAACATGCCCGAATGGCAGGAATTCATCACTTTCACCAACGGGAAACTGGAGAATTTCGATGCCGTCATCGCAACCGGGAGCGACAATAGCTCACGGTATTTTGAGTTTTACTTTGGCAGGGTGCCTAATATCATCCGAAGGAACAGGAACAGTATTGCCATACTGAATGGCTTTGAAACTGCTGATGACCTTCGTAACCTGGCAGACGACATCATGCTCTATTTTGGCATGGGCTGCAGGAGCGTTTCCAAGGTTTATGTGCCGGCAGGCTATGACTTTACTCTGCTGATCAATGCACTGGCGAAGTATCAGTTTTATGCCGATCACCATAAATACAGGAATAACTATGACTACAACAGGTCCATCTACATGGTCAGCCAGTTGCCGGTAACCGATACCGGCTTTATCCTGCTGAAAGAAGAACGGCAGCTGGCTTCACGCATAGCCATGCTGAATTATGAGCAATATGAAAAAACCGAGGGAATCATTTCCGATATCCGTGAAACCCTTCAGTCAATTCAGTGTATCGTTTCAAATATGGCCCTGCCGTTCAGCACGTTGCTTCCCGGGGAAGCCCAGAAACCGGCATTATGGGATTATGCCGACGGTGTTGACACCCTGGAGTTTTTAATTTCTTTACAATGATGCGAAAAATTCTTTGTAAATCAATTTATAATGCTTACTTTTGCACCCTCATAAAAATTCATTTCAATGAAAAAAGATATTCATCCTAAAGACTACCGGCTGGTTGTATTCAAAGATATGTCAAACGAATACACATTTCTCTCAAAATCAACCGTAAAAACAAAAGAATCGATCGTTTGGGAAGATGGAGTTGAGTATCCGTTGATTAAACTGGAAATTTCTCACACCTCACATCCTTTCTACACAGGTAAAATGAAACTGGTTGATACTGCAGGTCGTGTTGATAAATTCAAAAGCAGGTATCAGAAACATATTGACCGGAACGCCGCAGGTAAATAAATTACCTCAACAATATTCTTCAAAGAGCCTCCTTTTTCTGTCGGGGCTCTTTTTTATTTGTTTTATTTCCTATTTTTGCAAGGATGAACCATTGATAACCGCGTTTTCATAACCCTGTCATAAGATGAACTACATACTCTTTGATGAAAGTATTGTCCGCACAAATCTGCTGCCACTAACCTTTACACGGCCTGTTTCTGATATCAGGGTCGGAATTCTGACCATACGCGAAAAATGGGAAAAGAGGCTTAAGGCGCCAACATCTTCCCTGACGGATGGCTATCTCAGTGGAAAATTCCCCATTGTTAAAATGGCTGAGAATGTTCTGATAAACGGTTCAATCTGCCCTAATGATGAAATTATTGCCGCCATTAAAAAGCTGAAACCAAATCAGACAATTGCCTATAAAGACACGATAATAGCCCTGCATGTAACCGCTGAAGATCTTGACAACGTCGGAGATACATCATCGGAAGGGATTGAAGAGATCCAGGTCAATGAAGCGCCCCTCAAGATCAGCCACACCTGGGAGATCTTCTCCAAAAATGAGACAGCCCTGGTTGAAGACTTTGAATTACTTACAAAAGGAAGAAAATCACAAAAGCTGAGCGAGACCAACAGGGTGCTTGGCGGCGATAAAATATTTGTTGAAAAAGGGGCTATTGTTGAATTTGCCATATTAAATGCAACTGAAGGTCCTATTTATATCGGAAAGGACGCAGAAATCATGGAAGGTGCAGCCATCAGGGGACCATTTGCCCTGTGCGAAGGTGCAGTTGTAAAAATGGCTGCCAAAATTTACGGACCAACCACCGTCGGGCCGTTCTGCCGGGTTGGCGGAGAATTAAACAATTCGGTGTTATTCGGATATTCCAATAAAGCACACGACGGATTCCTTGGCCATTCTGTAATAGGGGAGTGGTGCAACCTGGGTGCAGACACCAACACCTCGAACCTGAAAAATACCTACGACAATGTGCGCCTCTGGAGCTACGCCAAACAGACCTTTGTCAACACACACCTGCAATTTTGCGGACTGATCATGGGCGACCATTCCAAATGTGCCATCGACACAATGTTCAACACAGGTACAGTTGTAGGCGTCAGCGCCAATATCTTTGGTTCCGGTTTTCAAAGAAATTTTATTCCATCCTTTTCCTGGGGCGGAACCGCTGGTCATACCAACTACAGTGTCAAAAAGGCAATGGAGGTGGCCGAAATTGTTTTCAAACGGCGGAAGCGCACGTTTGACGATGTGGAAAGGGATCTGCTTACCAGCGTTTACACAATAACCCTGAAGAACAAATACCTCTAACCAACCGTCAGGAATTTCTTGGCACATTTATTGTCACACCTGCAGTTCCTGAAGTTATATCAGGACTTGTTACCTTTTCACCTTTTATGATTTTATGCAGAACATGATGGAACATGACGCGTTGATATTTTCTGACCTGATTGATTCAGAAACCGAATTCATACCATTACTTTCATCGGAGGATGAAGAAACAATGAATACTGAGGAAGTACCCGAGGTGCTTCCCATTCTCCCATTGCGCAATACCGTGCTGTTTCCCGGGGTTGTAATCCCCATTACAGTTGGCCGCGACAAATCCATCAAACTGATCCGCGAGTTTTACAAGGGAACCAGGACCATCGGTGTGGTTGCCCAGAAAGATGCCAATGTGGAAGATCCGGAGTTTGCCGACCTGAATACCATCGGGACAGTTGCGTATATTATCAAGATACTTCAAATGCCGGATGGCAGCAATACGGCTATCATCCAGGGAAAAAGGCGCTTCTCCATCAACGAAATGATCCAGTCGGAACCATACATCATGGCCTCCGTCACTGCTTTTGAAGCACCTGTGGTAATCCCGAACGACAATGGAGAGTTCAGCGCGCTTATAGCCTCGCTCAAAGACCTTGCCGTTCAGATCATTGCCAAATCACCCAATATCCCTTCTGAAGCTGCATTTGCAATCAAGAACATTGAATCACCCTCCTTCCTTGTTCACTTTATATCATCAAATCTGAATGTTGACCTTTCGGAAAAACAAAAACTGCTTGAAATCGCAGGAATCGAAGAATGTGCCAATCTGGTGCTAAGTCTGCTTACCAAGGAGTTGCAGGTTGCCGACCTGAAACAGCAGATTCAGAACAAGGTGAAAACCGATCTTGACAAGCAACAGCGCGACTTCCTGTTGAACCAGCAACTTAAAACAATCCAGGAAGAACTAGGGGGCAGCCCGAATTCCCAGGAGATCAATGCACTGCGCGAGCAGGCCAAAGGCAAAAAATGGTCAAAAGAGGTGAGCGAGGTGTTTGAAAAGGAGATGAATAAGCTTCAGCGCATGCACCCCATGGCGGCCGAATATTCCATTCAGACCAACTACCTCGAAACGCTGGTTCAACTGCCCTGGAATGAATTTACACCGGATAACCTTGACCTGCATCATGCACAGCAGGTGCTTGATGAAGACCATTTCGGGCTGGATAAGGTGAAGGAACGCATTATTGAACACCTTGCAGTCATCAAACTCAAGCGCGACCTGAAATCACCTATTTTGTGCCTTGTTGGCCCTCCGGGGGTTGGAAAAACATCACTGGGAAAGAGCATAGCCAGGGCTTTGGGCAGAAAATATATCAGGATGTCACTGGGTGGATTGCGTGATGAATCGGAACTCCGCGGCCACCGTAAAACATACATCGGTGCTATGCCAGGCAGGATTCTTCAGAGCCTTAAAAAGACGAAAAGTTCAAACCCTGTATTTGTCCTTGATGAGATTGATAAGGTGATGGGAATGAACATCAACGGAGATCCACAGGCAGCATTACTTGAAGTACTTGACCCCGAACAGAACAGCACTTTCTACGACAATTACCTGGAGATAGAATACGATCTTTCCAGGATCATGTTCATTGCAACAGCTAACACCTTAAGCACCATCCATCCGGCACTGCGGGACAGGATGGAAATTATCGATATTCCCGGATACCTCGTTGAGGAAAAAGTGGAGATTGCAAAGCGTCACCTGTTACCAAAGCAATTGCTTGACCATGGCGTTAAAAAAAATCAGGTTCAGTTCAGCGATGAACTGATCACACGGATTATTGAAGATTACACAAGGGAGTCGGGTGTTCGCATGCTTGAGAAGAGCATCGCAAAGGTGATCAGGAGTAAAGTGAGGGCTATTGTTTCCAGTGAAAAGTTCAACAGGAAGTTATCTGATGCCGACATTAAAAAGATCATGGGCATCCCGATCTTCCAGGCAGAAAAATCCATCACAAATGAAGTCGCAGGAGTGGTTACCGGCCTGGCATGGACCATGGCCGGGGGAGAAATTCTTTTTATCGAGGTCAGCCTCAGCAGGGGGAAGGGAGACCTCACCCTCACCGGCAACCTTGGCGATGTCATGAAAGAGTCGGCATCCATTGCCCTGGCGTATCTTAAAGCTCATTCAGAAATATTCGGGATAGATCCGGGTGTATTCCAGTACTGGAATGTGCACATCCATGTACCGGAAGGGGCAACGCCAAAAGACGGGCCTTCTGCGGGAATTACCATGTTTACTGCTCTTGCATCTGCTTTTACCCAGTACAAGGTGCGTGAACGACTGGCGATGACCGGAGAGATAACGCTGCGTGGGAAAGTCCTTCCGGTTGGCGGAATTAAGGAAAAGATGCTTGCTGCACGCCGTGCAAACATGAAAGACATCATCCTGTCGAAGGAGAACAAGAAGGACATCGAGGAGATCAAGCCTGAATATATCCAGGGCCTGACTTTTCATTTTATTGATGAGATGCAGGAGATAAAAGAACTTGCGCTGCTGAATGAAAAGGTGAGTAATCCCCTGGAATTAAGTTACAGGCAATAACCTATTTATTTTACAATAACCATTTTCTTCGTTTCAATCAAGGTTCCGGCTTCAAGTTTAATAATGTAGATGCCGGCCGGCAACCCCGGGTTGTTCCATAGAAACCTGTATACACCGGGGGTATGAGCCATGTTCACAGGACAATCTACAACTTTACCGCTGGTATCGAGAACAGAAATGGTGACTTTTGAAGATGAGGCAACAACATATGAAATGCCGGTTGAGACACTAAACGGGTTGGGCTCGTTCTGGTTCAGCCTGCACAGCTTTTTCCCCGGCGAGGGAGTGACCTTCATAATGGTCGCAGCCTGTTTCAGCAGAATGTTGCGGTAAGGGTCAAACACAAGGTTCACCGGCTGCTTCAAAAAAACGAATCCGAATTCCTGGTGATTTATGTTATTCATCACCTGCATCAGGGTATCCGTGGCATCAGAAAAACTTACAAGTATCTGCACCGGCATTATAAAAAATGAAGGATTTGCCTGGGTCTGGTTGATGATCAGTGACACACGCCAGGATTGCGGTCCCAGGCTGTCTATGTCAAAAGTATTCTGATATACAGGATGGTTAGGGGCATAAACCCATTCATCAAAAAACCATCCCATGTCGGATCCCGAAGAGATTGAAACCTTTTCGGTAAAATCATTGGTTAATGCATTTTTATACATGAATGATGTATCGGTGGCATAATCGTGCATCACCTTGAAAAAAACGGAATCACCCAGAACATACCTCAGCTGAAACAGCACACAGGCTCCTTTGTTGTAAGTAATGGCCTGGTTGTACAGTGTATTGCCGTTTGGGGTGTGGATGGCCCATTCCGGATGATAAAGCGGCCAGCCCGGGTTATGGGCCAGGTAATAATTTGCCAGTGTGTTCATGCTTGCCCTGTATGCGGTAGCACCTGCAGAGCGCTCAACCCACAGATTCTGACAATAGGTGGCAAAACCTTCATTCAGCCACACATCAGCCCATGTACCACAGGTTATCAGGTCACCAAACCACTGGTGAGAATGTTCATGGGCAACAAGATTGGCGTCAGAATATCCGCCCGGCATCAGGTTTACCATGCCCTGGTTTTCCATTCCGCCCCAGGGAAACGAGCCGTTAAGTGTGGCAAAACCAATTTTCTCAAAAGGGTAATCACCGAATTTTTCAGCGTATAAATTGGTTATCGGGATGATGGTTGTATCAATTACTGTCAGTTTTTCACCGGGCTTGTAATAAATTCGTACCGGTATACTGTCATTGGCAGACGATAGTTTGTGCCAGTATTTAGTATGTACCTGGAAGTTGTTCCCAGATGTAAAGCAGATAAGGTAGGTCGCCGTAGGAATATTGCTTTTCCAGTGGTAACTGATTGTATCTGCAGAAATAACCGAATCAATAAGAGCACCGTTTGAGCCAAGCCGCACCGAAAGCGGCACACGGGCCCTCAGTTCCCAGAATGCCTTGTCGGAAGGGCGATCCCAACTGGGCAACCATTTTCTGGCTCCTTCCGGCGGTGAATCGGTAAAAACAAAACCGGAGGAAACATAAAAGGCATTGTCAGAAACATTCTTGTGTTTGTAGTAAATCCTAACCTGTGCAACCTCGTTTTGCAAATACATCCTGTCTAAACTGATACTCAGCAGGTTCGCTTGGTGTGTAAATGAGATGCCTGCCATACTGACAGAATCAATTGTAATTGACGCTGTGTTTGCATTCAGATGAATTTTATTCAGAACGGAATCAACCCTGAATGTGACAACTTCCGACGCTGTGAATGATTTGGGAAAAGGTGTCTTAAAACAGGGGTAAAGGTCAACGTCCAGCTGGTATTTTATGACATCATAGCTGTGCTTTGTATAGAAGTGCGCAGTGTCTGTCGGCAACAACGCCTCCGACGTATACCCGGCATTTACAGATGAAATAATCAGCCAGAAGGCTAATAAGAAATTTGTCCGCATAAACTACTACCTGATGATGACCATCTGTTTTACCTGAACAGTGCTGCCGGAGGTGAGTTTATAGAAATAATTCCCGGCGGCAAGCTTTGAACAGTCGACGTTTACGTCATACTGCCCGGCTGTCTGCCGGCTTTCTACCGGGGTCAAAACAACCACACCAAGTTTGTCCATAATCTCAAGCTTTACATTCATCGTTTCACCAAGATCGTAGCTGATACGGGTGGACTGGTTTGCCGGATTCGGGCTGTTCTGGTTAAGGGTAACAGGCGTCACCAAAGGAGTGCCGTCACTGAGGCCGACAACCGTATTGCCACCTTTAAGAACGATCTGCTTGTCATAATCAAACCTGAAAAAGACCGGCTGCTTGTCAAAAATCCAGTAAAATGACTGGAAGTTCACATCATTCATCACCCGGATGGTGGTATCAGATAAATCAACAAACTTGATGTAAACCTCAACCGGCATTTTAAAAAACGGAGCATTTGTCTGAACCTGCTTTGTGAAAAAGTTGACCTTCCACTGACCGTTTCCGATATCTTCAAAATTATAGGTATTCTGATATATCGGATGATTCGGCTGATAAATCCATTCGTTAAAGAACCAGTCGTAATTTTCACCTGTGATTTCGTTCACTTTTGCATTGAAATCAGGAATGGTTGCAGAATGGTATTTGTAGTTTGAGTCGGCACAGTAAGCCTTTAAAGATTGAAAAAACAATGAGTCGCCCAGCACATACCTCAGCTGGTGAAGCACGCATGCGCCTTTCATGTAGGTAATTGAATAGTCGAATAATATGTTGTTAGAAGGTGTTGTTGTTGCCCAGGCAGGGTCGGAAATGGCCCAACCCGGGTTTGTAGAAAGGTAGTATGATGCATCGTTGTTAATATCTGATTTGTAGGCGCCATACCCTGCATAGCTTTCATACCAGAACGACTCGGCCCAGGTGGCAAAACCTTCGTTTAACCATATATCCGCCCAAGTGCCGCAGGTGATCATGTCGCCAAACCACTGGTGGGCAAATTCGTGGGCAGCAAGGCCCTCTTCCCAGCAACCTGGACAAAGACTCGTCAGTGACTGGTTTTCCATGCCTCCCCACGCAAAATCTGAGTTAAGTGTGGCAAAACCATTTTTATCAAACGGATGTTCAATAAAGTTTTCGGAATACCATGTGGTCATATCAGGCATTATAGCCATGATGGCAGCCGGATTCTCTCCGAGATTAAAATAATACCTAAACGGAATGCTGTCGGCCGGATTGCTCAGCTTATGCCACCACCCGATATTAAGCTGGTAATTCACCTTTGAAGTAATAACCATCAGGTATGTGGCCACATTCTGGTCAGAAATCCAATGATATGTCAGAACATCACCTACAAGGGTTGAATCAGCAAGCCTGCCGTTCGATCCAAGTTTTACAGTTGATTTCACATTGGCAGTCAGGTCGAACAAAGCCTTGTCTGCAGGGGAATCCCAGCACGGGAACCACCTGCGGGCACCTTCCGGCTCACAGTCTGTAAATACCACGCCGTTGTTGGAATAAAACGCATAATCCTGTACATTTTTGTGGCGGTAGTAAATCTTGATGCTGGCAGTCTCTCCTGCATTGTAAGTCCGGTTCAGCTGAATGGAGAGGATATCGCTGGCATGGGTGAAGGATGTTCCGGCCATCCTGACAGAGTCAACAAGCAGTGAAAAATTCTCCGCATTGAGGTTAATGCTGTTCAGGGCAGTATCTATCTTGATCGTGACAATCACAGATCCTGTAAAACTTTTAGGGTAAGGTGCCGTGTAACAGCTGTAAAGGTCCACATCCAGTGTGTATTTTATGGCATCAAATGAATGTTTCGGGCTTGCATTCATGTTGAGTGGCTTGCGTGCAAGTGTTTTGTTTGCAGCCTTTTTCATGGCGCAATATGACGATCCCCTTGTGGGATAATAATCCTGGGCATTTAGCGAGAATAAGGCAGAGCAGCAGATAACAGCCAGTAATAAGCGAATTTTCATGAGATTTAGGTTTGGTAGGTGAAATAATTAACAAAATTAATGAATTTTTCCAATATTTTTGTGCCTGCCTATGAAGAAAACACTGCTCATTTACATTGTTTTGTCCCTGATTTTATATTCCTGTTCATCACCCGTCGCCGAGCAGGGCAAGACTGTTTTTCGTTACAATGAAGCTGCCAATATATCAACACTTGACCCTGCATTTGCCAGGGATCAGACCATAATATGGGCTGTAAATCAACTCTATAACGGCCTTGTTCAACTGAATGACCGGATGGAGACCATGCCGTGTATTGCCGGCAGATGGGAAATTTCAAATTCAGGCCTTGATTATGTTTTCCACCTTCGTAATGACGTCTACTTCCACAACAGTTCCGCTTTTCTGGACGGGAAAGGCCGCAAGGTTGTTGCCGGTGATTTTGTCTATTCCTTTAACCGGATTATGGATCCGAAGATTGCCTCACCCGGTGCCTGGCTTTTTAACAACGTGCGGAAACAAGGACCACAGGGGGCATTTGAGGCTCCTGATGACTCAACCTTCATCATTCATCTTGAACAGCCTTTCCCGCCTTTTCTCAGGTTGTTAAGCATGCAGTACTGTTCAGTATTGCCCCATGAGGCAGTTGGTTATTTTGGCAGTGAATTCAGGAGAAACCCTGTGGGGACGGGACCTTTCATGTTCAAAATGTGGAAGGAAGGAGTTAAACTGGTATTTGTAAAAAACCAGGCATATTTTGAGTTTGAAAATAACCTCAGGCTGCCGTTTCTTGATGCAGTAGCCATCACTTTTGTTCCTGACAAACAATCTGCCTTCCTTGAGTTCATCAAAGGTAAAATTGATCTCATGTCGGGCATTGACCCTACATACAAGGATGAACTGCTTACCCGGGAGGGTAAACTTCAGCCAAAGTTTGCTTCAAAAATTGACCTGATAACCCAGCCATACCTGAATACAGAGTACCTCGGGTTTATGGTTGGCACATCACAGGGAGTGAAACTGACTGTTCCGTCCAGAGAGATAAGGCAGGCCGTTAACTATGCTTTTGACCGAAAAAAAATGATCCGCTACCTGCGCAACAACATCGGGATCCCGGGATGCCAGGGGATCACGCCTAAAGGATTGCCGTCATTCGACTCCACCCATCTTTTCTACGATTACAACCCGGAGAAGGCCCGGCAACTGCTTAAAATCGCCGGGTACCCCGACGGCAGGGGGCTGCCTGTAATTACGCTTACTTCAACATCTGATTACCTGGATATCTGTAAATACATCCAGCACCAGGTGTCTGCCATCGGGATTGACCTCAAAATAGAAGTAAGCCCCCCCGCGGCAGTCAAAGAGATGAAGGCAGAAGCAAAACTTCCATTTTTCCGCGCTTCGTGGATCGCCGACTACCCCGATGCCGAAAACTACCTTTCTATGTTCTATTCCAGGAACTTCTGTCCGAAAGGCCCAAATTACACACATTTTTCAAACCCCGATTTTGATCTGTTGTACGAAAAATCAATGGCAACGGTGAATGACTCGCTCAGGTATAGCTATTATCGGGAAATGGAGGAAATCATGATGGCTGAAGCCCCTGTGGTGATCCTCTATTATGACCAGGTTCTTAGGTTTGTTCAGAAGAATGTGCAGGGGCTGGGCAGCAACCCCATGAACCTGCTCACGTTAAAGCGTGTCAGAAAGACAATGTGAGGCCGTCCCGGGCAAGTTGAACGAAAGAGGGCAATTCTCTGCTCACCGATTCATATTTACCCATCTGGTGGCTGATATGTGTCAGGTATCCCTGTTCAGGTTTGAATTCGTTCAACAGTACAAGGGCCTCTTCCAGATTAAAGTGGGAGTAGTGTTTTTGTTTCCGGAGGGCATTAAGAACAATAACCCTGGAACCCCTTATTTTGCTTTTCTCTTTCTCTGAAATATTTACTGCATCCGTTATATAGGTAAAATCATTGATCCGAAAACCAAACACAAACTGGTCTGCTTTATAATGAAGTGCCTTTATGGGAATGATTTTCTGCTGTTGGATGCTGAACGGTTTGTTTGTGAGCCGATGCAACACAAATTCAGGAACTCCCGGGTACGGATTTCGCTTGAAAGCATAGGAAAATTCACGTTTGATGATCCGTTGAACATCAGTGGATGCATACACGTCGGCAGGGCGCTTGTTCACATAATTAAACGCCCTGACATCATCCAGCCCGCCAAGATGATCCTTGTGGCCATGCGTGACCAGGATGGCATCAATTGACCTGACATTCTCCCGAAGCATCTGCTGTCTGAAATCCGGCCCGCAGTCTACCACGAGTCTCAGCCCGTCCACTTCGACCAGGATGGACGAGCGCAACCGCCTGTCGCGCGGGTCAGACGACCTGCAAACCTCACAATCACATGCAATAACGGGTACACCCTGGGATGTTCCGGTACCAAGGAAGATAATTTTCATAGTTGGATGGAAAACACACAAATTTATATTTTATTAACACAGCAAATCATACTATGGAAAAAAACCATGCGTTTATTAAACTTGATCCTGCATTTTGTAAGGTTCGATCAGAATCATTATCTTTGCAAATCAGTCTAAATGAATAATTAACTGAAATTATGTTTGGTAAACTTAGAATTAAAATAGGCGAATACTACTATCGGAAAGAACAATCACGTTCCGATCGTACCTGCCAGATGACCAATCTCAAAGACGCCAAAAGAATCGGCATATTATACACATTAAACGATGTTCCTGATTATGAGCGCGTTTCTGAGTTTGTTTCCAGGTTGCAGGGTGACCACAAAGAGGTTAAAGCCCTTGGATTTGTTAAAAACAAAAATCTGATCCAGCGCTTTTTGCCGAAATTGTCGTACGACTTTTTCTCAAAGCGTGATCTGACTTGGTTTTATAAACCAATCCATACCCAGGTTAAAGATTTCATTGAAAAGGAATTTGACCTCCTGATCGATCTGAGCCTGCACGACAGTTTCCCGTTAAAGTACATTTCCGGACTGTCAAAGGCGCTGTGCCGTGTTGGTAAATTCTCGGAGGAAAACACGGAATACTATGACCTGATGATTGATTTTAAACCAACGATGACATCAGAAGAGTACCTCGGCCAGGTTCAACACTATCTTACCGTGATCAATTCAAATGCGAAAAGGATTTAATAAATTCAAGGGAACCGGTGTGGCGATTGTCACGCCCTTCAAAAAGTCCGGTGCTATTGATTTTGATGCCTATGCGCAGATCGTTGATCATGTAATCAATGGCGGGGTTGACTTTATCGTTGTCCTGGGTACAACTGGCGAATCACCAACGGTATCAAAACCCGAAAAAAAAGCCCTGGTCGAATTCTCGGTTAAAGCAATAAACAAACGCGTGCCCCTCGTTGTTGGAATTGGGGGGAACAGTACTGCAGATGTAGTGCTTGCCATTCACCGCACGCCCCTTAAAGGTGTAGACGGAATTCTCTCAGTTTGTCCATACTACTCCAAACCAAAACAGGAGGGAATTTACCAGCACTTTAAAGTGATTGCGGAGACGAGCCCCGTGCCGGTTATCCTCTATACTGTGCCAGGCAGAACTGGTAGCAATATTGCAGCTGAAACAACCTTGCGTCTTGCAAATGACTTCAAAAATATCGTCGGGATTAAAGAGGCCTCCGGTAATTTTGACCAGATTTACCAGGTAATCAAAAACCGGCCGAAGGATTTCCTCGTCCTTTCGGGCGACGACGGTTTAACAATGCCGCTTATTGCGGCAGGGGCCGACGGTGTAATTTCAGTAATAGCAAATGCATATCCAAAACAGTTTTCCGACATGGTCAGGCTTTCGATGGCAGGCGATTTTAATGCTGCCAGAAGGATCCACTATGACCTGGTAGATTTCACCAACGCCTTGTTCCTTGACGGAAGTCCGGGCGGGATTAAGGCTGCCCTCGAAATTAAGAAATTGTGCAGCAACTATTTGAGGCTGCCATTGGTTCCGGTAAACCAGGAGGTTTATAAACAAATTCAACATCTTGTTGGTCAACTTGAAAAATAGTATGAAAAATTTAATACGCTCTCTATTAATATTCTCCTCCCTTTTTTCATCCTTTTCAATATTCTCCCAGTCGGGCAATTCAAATTTACCTGACAGCCTCTTTCAAGGGAGGAGCGAGGTTTACTTCACGTTTATACTGGCCGACAAGGCCGACATCCACACGCTGACAAGGGTGATTTCCATAGACAATGTCAAAGGGAATGTTGTTCAGGCATATGCAAGCAAAAAGGAATTCTCTGATTTTCTGCAATACAACCTGGATTATAAAATCCTGCCCCATCCGGGCACATTGCTGAGTGCAGCAGAACTAAGCCGCAGTAATGTTAATCGTCCGGGAAATGCACTTACGCAATGGGATTTTTACCCAACCTATCAGCAGTATCTTGATTATATGGCTGGATTCGCGGGCAGTCATCCCGATATCTGCAGGCTTGATACGGTTGGAACGTCCATCCAGGGCAGGCTGATTCTCACCTTACGGATAAGCCAGAACATCAGCGTGGAAGAAGCAGAGCCTCAGTTCCTTTATACATCAAGCCTTCACGGCGATGAAGTTACAGGCTATATCCTCATGATGCACCTGATTGATTACCTGCTGGCAAACTACGGTACTGACCCAACGGTTACAAACCTGATCAATACCACTGAAATTTGCATCAACCCCCTCGCCAACCCCGACGGAACTTATCGCGGCGGCAACAACTCTGTTTACGGAGCGGTGAGGTATAACGCAAACAATATTGACCTTAACCGTAATTTCCGGGATCCGAAACTGGGTGACCATCCCGACGGCAACCCCTGGCAACCGGAAACCATTGCATGGATGGACTATGCCGATAACAACCATTTCAACATGTCGGCCAATTTTCATGGCGGAGCCGAAGTATTCAACTACCCGTGGGATACGTGGCCAAGGCTCGCCGCCGACGATAACTGGTGGCAGCTGGTTGGACGCGAATGGGCAGATACGGTTCATCAGCACAGCCCTTCCGGATATTTTACCTTTATGAACAACGGCATTACCAATGGTTATGCATGGTACGAAATTAACGGCGGCCGCCAGGATTATATGAACTACTGGCACAATTGCCGTGAAGTAACCGTTGAAATATCTGACATTAAAATACTGCCGGTAAACCAGTTACTTTCATACTGGGATTATAATTACCGGTCATTTCTGAACTTCATCAAGGAGTCGCATTATGGATTTAACGGACTTGTTACAGACACCGTAACTGATCTCCCTGTAGCTGCCAAGGTGTTTATCCAGGGTCATGACAAAGATTTTTCTGAAGTTTATTCCCGCGGAACCACCGGTTTTTATGCACGGCCTATATATGAAGGGCAGTACAATGTAACCTTCAGCGCCCCAGGTTATTACACCAAGACAATAAAAAATGTCAGTGTGTCAAATTGGGCGACTACCATTCTGAATGTTCAGCTTCGTCCCCTGACGTATGATGCCCAGGATAAAACCATGAATTCAGTCATTGTCTATCCCAACCCGTCAGATGGCCATTTCAGGCTAATTCTGCCCGAGCACCCCATTAATCCATCCTGCTCAATCCAGGTAATCAATACCCTCGGAGCAGTGGTATACTCCTCTGATATTAACAGGTTTTCAGGAAATTCCACGGTGGAAATCGATGTGCCCGGTTTGCCGGAAGGACTTTATTATCTGCGGTTTAATTCAGGATACAGGATCTATATTGACAAACTTGTTATCAAACGGTAACAGCTTTGGTTACAGCCTGACACCAATCCCCAGTACAACGCGGAACAGGATCACAAAAAGCATCGTCGCCAGGAGTAGCGTGTAATTCCTCCTGACCATCCTTGGATCTTCATCAAAATAGAAGTCTGCCATTCCGAGACCCCTTACCATTACAGGTATGAGAATCAATACCATGGAGGCATTTACTCCGATGTCGAAGTAGTTATATTGAGGCAATTTGATCAGAAAGATCAATATGTTCCCGATGATAAACGGAAGTATGAACTGCCGGAAGATGAATTTTGACCTGTAACTGCTGTGGAGATCGTTGAAATAAATGTTGGCAGTATACAGTGCTGGGCGTGTCAGTATAAGTCCGATGGAGAACATGGCAACAAAGCCGAAGATGGTAAGGATAACCTTGCCGGTATCCATCAGGAAAAGGTACAGGATGACAAAACCAAAACCCTTGTTTAGGATGGCGCCAATCAGAATCTCGCCAAAAACCCTGGTAAAAGCATGGAAAATCATCCAGATAAGCAGCAGTTTTAAAATGCCTTTTTCAGTTTCAACGGTCTTATAAAGGATCAGCATAAAAAGGGTCAGCACGAACATGGCGATGGGGCCGCTGCTGAAAACGCCCGATACCGAATCCGGGGTCCAGTCAATCCCCCTGATAAGGTAATCAACATCGTGATAGTACACAACGACCGGAATATTGAATATGATCGCGGAATAGCCGGTAACAAACAGGTTCAGGCAGTATATGATGAAGTATGCCGTAAGAAAAAGCAGCAGGGAGTTGAAAGAAATGACATTAAAATCCCGACCCGGGATTCTAATTCGTCCTGAATTGTCCTTTTTTGAAGATGTAAAAAGCGAACCTCTCTTTGAAAGAAACCTGATTTTGCGGTAAATAACGTAAAACCTGTTTCCTGCCCGGAGTTTACGGTTGTGCATTGTCAGAATTTATCTGCAAGTGCCGGAATGGCACCCAGAGTATATTTTTTCTCATCCAGGTTTTTGCGCACCTCGGCAAACGCATTGATGGTTCTGTCAACATCTTCAAGTGTATGCACGGCTGTTGGAATCAGCCTGAGCATAATGATACCTTTCGGAACAACAGGGTAAATAACGACAGAACAGAAGATTCCAAAATTCTCACGCAGGTCAGCTATGACCTGGGTTGCCTCAATCGGGCCGCCTTTAAGGAATACCGGTGTTACCGGTGACTGGGTATTCCCAATATCAAAGCCTTTTTCACGCAAACCTGCCTGCAAGGCTTTTACAACAGTCCATAATTTCTCACGCAATTCAGGATGCGTACGGATCATGTCAAGTCTTTTCAGGGAGCCCATCACCATCGGAAGTGGAAGTGATTTGGCATAGATCTGTGACCTCATTTTAAACGTGAGCGCCTTGATGATCCGCTTTTCACTTGCAACAAATCCCCCGATGCCGGCCATGGCCTTGGCAAAGGTTCCGAAATAAATGTCAACGCCTTCCATAACGTTTTGCGCCTGGCTCGTACCCGCACCGGTGCTGCCCATGGTGCCAAATCCGTGGGCGTCATCAACAAGAAGCCTGAAGCCGTATTTTTCCTTAAACTGAAGAATGCCCGGTAAATTGCCAAGATCTCCCGGCATGCCGAAAACGCCTTCTGTGATGACCAGGATTCCGCCACCGGTTGAATCGGCCACTTTCCTGGCATGAATGAGCTGGCTTTCAAACTTCTCCATGTCATTATGAGGGAAAACAAATCTTTTACCAATATGCATGCGCAAGCCGTCAAGGATACAGGCATGAGATTCAGAGTCATAAACAACCACATCATGCCGGTCAAGCATGGAATCAATGATAGAGACCATTCCCATGTAACCGTAATTCAGCAGGTATGCAGCCTCTTTGCCTTCAAAAGCTGCCAGTTCCTGTTCCAGTTGCTGGTGGTATTTGGTCTGGCCCGACATCATGCGTGCACCCATGGGGGCAGCAAGTCCAAACCTTTCAGTTGCATCGGTGTCTGCCTGCCTTACTTCAGGGTGATTTGCCAGGCCCAGGTAGTTGTTCAGGCTCCATACCAGGACAGGTTTGCCCCTGAATGACATGTGATTTGAAATGTCTCCCTCAAGTTTGGGAAAGGAGAAATAGCCAAAACCCTGGTCGGCATATTGGCCAAGCGGGCCCATGTTGTCTGCAACTTTGTCAAAAATATCCACGTTTCTGATGAATTAAGTTTTACAATTTTGAATTGGTCGTTTCCGTTGCAAAAGTACCAAAAAACAAATACTTTTTCACAGTAGAAAGCGTTACTGATTGTTTATATTATGATATTTCGTCATAATGTATTAATTTTGCACCCATGAAATATAAGGTCATTTTTTTATTTGCTTTCAGCCTGCTGATCTCATTTTCCTCCTGCAAATTTCAAAAAATCCTGAAGAATGGTTCTGTGGATGAAAAGTATGAGACTGCTGTTAAATTCTACGAAAGAAAGGACTACTCCCGGGCCCTCCAGCTTTTTGACCAGTTGACAGGAGTCATGCGCGCAACGGATAAATCGCAGAAGATCGCTTACTATTACGCATACTGTTACTATAACCAGAAAGATTTCACCCTTGCATCTTATTATTTCAAAAGGTATTCAACCAATTTCCCTAGCACGCCGGAGGCAGAAGAGTGCATGTTCATGAGCGCCTATTGCAATTTCCTTAACTCGCCTGAATACAGTCTTGATCAGACAGTCACCTATGATGCCCTGAAAGACCTGCAGTTGTTCACCAATACATATCCTACCAGCAAAAGAGTCTCTGAATGCAACGACCTGATTGACAAACTCCGGCTCAAACTTGGAATCAAGGAATATAAAATCGCCAAAATGTATTACCGGATGGACGATTTTGCGGCAGCTATCCAGGTTCTCAGCAACATCATTAAGGATTTCCCTGAAACACCCCATAAAGAAGAGGTGCTCTTTCTGATCGTTAAGTCATACCACAAATTTGCAGAGGAAAGTATCTTTGAAAAGCAGAAAGACCGCTATACAAAGGCAATCATTGCCTACAACGATTTCGTAGCGCAGTTTCCTGAAAGCAAGTTTATAGCGGAAGCATCAACACTGAAGGAATCATCAAGAAAGAAACTGGAGTCAACATACAGTAAAGATCAAAAAAAAGCGAATCAGGAGAATTCCGGGATTCAATTGTATAAACCAACAAAATAACCATGGATTATAAAAAAGTTAAAACAGATGTTCATGCTGTAACCAGGAACATTGAAGACTTTACGGCAGGAACAAATAACATGTACGAAACTGTTGCGGTAATCTCCAAGCGCGCCAATCAGATCGGGCTTGAGATCAAGGAAGAACTTAACCAGAAGTTATCCGAGTTTGCAACTACGACCGACAACCTGGAAGAAGTATTTGAAAATCGCGAACAAATTGAGATCGCCAAATATTATGAACATCTGCCAAAACCTACGCTGATAGCCATTCATGAATATTTGAATAACGAAGTTTATTTTCGCAATCCGCACAAGGAACGGCCGGAGGATTTTTAATTACAGCTTTCTGAGTCATGCTGAAGGGAAAAAAAATTGTTGTCGGCATCACCGGCAGCATTGCAGCCTACAAAATCCCTTTCCTTGTCAGATTACTTGTTAAGGAAGGGGCAGAGGTGCGTGTCATCATGACTCCGGCTTCTAAAGATTTCGTTACTCCGCTCACACTCTCAACACTCTCACAGCATTCAGTCATTGCCGACCCGTTCAGGGCCGACAACGGTGAATGGAACAACCATGTTGAACTGGGGCAATGGGCTGATGCAATGATTTTCGCCCCTGTTACCGCGAATACACTTGGTAAAATGGCACATGGCATTGCCGATAATTTTGTCGTTACAGCCTACCTGTCGGCAAAATGCCCCGTGTTTATTGCACCGGCCATGGACCTGGATATGTATGCACATCCTTCAACCCAGAACAACATCAACATACTTAAATCTTTCGGAAACCAAATCATAGAGCCACAGGTTGGCGAACTGGCAAGCGGCCTTTCCGGCCCGGGAAGGATGGAAGAACCGGAAGCAATCCTTCATTTGCTGGCAGATCATTTTCGGTCGGGGCTGGACCTTAATCATACGAAAGTAATTGTAACAGCTGGTCCAACAAACGAAAAAATTGATCCGGTGAGGTATATTGGCAACTACTCAACAGGGAAAATGGGCTTTTGTATTGCGGAAGAGGCTGCCAGGAGGGGTGCTGAGGTGTTGCTGATCGCAGGACCAACCCATCTTGTCACTTACCATCCGGGCATTACGAGAATGAATGTGGAATCGGCAGCTGACATGCATGCAGCATGTATCAGGGAAGCACCTGCTGCTGATATGGTAATCATGGCAGCGGCTGTGGCCGATTATACCTATGCAGGCCAATCACCCGTAAAACTGAAAAAGGGGCCGGGTGAACTGACCCTCAAACTTGAGCCCACTGCGGATATTCTTAAAGAACTCGGGACCAATAAAAAGGAAAATCAATTACTCATCGGCTTTGCCCTTGAAACTGATCACGAACTTGAAAACGCTAAAAACAAGCTGGTGTCAAAAAACCTGGATTTCATTGTGCTCAACTCGTTACAGGATCATGGAGCAGGTTTCGGACTTGAGACCAATAAAATCAGCATCATCAACCGTTCAGGCACGGTTCATCAGGGAACTTTAAATACTAAACCTGCTGTGGCTGCGGAAATCATTGATTTCATAGTAAAAAACAGAACCTAAAAGCCATGTCAAGAATAAAAATCTTCCTGGTTTCCTTTGTCCTCCTTGTTTTCGTTTCCGGACTGCAGGCGCAGGAACTCAATTGTATGATCCAGTTCAATACGCAGAAATTGTCG
Organism: uncultured Bacteroidales bacterium; assembly: GCA_903959905.1. Lineage (GTDB taxonomy): Bacteria > Bacteroidota > Bacteroidia > Bacteroidales > FEN-979 > CAIVAT01. Next base: position 16,099 of record CAJBYO010000007.1, on the reverse strand, counting down.
GGAACCAATAAAAAGGTTTTTGAGACCCTGCAGAATGCAATCTATGAGTTTGTGAACAACCGCAAATGGACCAACTATACTTTCAAACAGGAAGAGCGGATTGAATGCACCATGATGATCACCATCAACGACCAGATGAGTGCAGATGAATTCAGAGGGACAATGAATGTTGTTATACGCAGGCCTGTGCTGAATTCCTCCTACAATGCAGTACTGTTAAACACCATCGACAAAAACATTCAGTTCAAATATGTTGAATACCAACCCCTTGATTATTCTGATGGCACCTTTACCTCCAACCTCACTTCATTGCTGGCCTTTTACTCCTACGCAACGCTCGGTTTCTATTTCGACTCCTTTTCACCCAGCGGCGGCAGCCAGTTCTTTGAAAAGGCCCAGGAAGTGGTAAACGCAGCGCAGAATTCATCAGATCCGGGCTGGAAAGCCTTTGACAGCGACAAAAACCGCTACTGGATCATTAATAACTATATGAATTCAGCCAACGCTGGGTTAAGGGATTTTGCCTACAGGTATCACCGCCTCGGACTTGATCAGATGTATGAAAAAGTTGACCAGGGGAGAAATGTAACCTCCGAGGGCATTGATATACTTCAGAGATTGTACAATGCCACCCCCAATCTTTATGCGCTGCAACTCATCTTTGATGCAAAGCGTGATGAGATTGTGAACATATACGCGGATCAGCGGGTTCCCCCCATGGAAAAAACCAATATTACCAACATCCTCAAGGAAATTGATCCTGCCAACAGCTCAAAATACCAGGCCATTCTTGAATCAAAATAGCATATCCGGTCTGCAGGTTTCAAACTAACGGGTACCCGATGCTTTTAAAATTATCTATTAAAAACTATATTTTAATTCATGACCTGGAAATTGACTTTTCCAGCGGTTTCTCCGTGATCACAGGTGAAACCGGCGCAGGAAAGTCAATCCTTCTCGGGGCATTGTCACTCATCCTCGGGTTGAGGGCTGATTCAGGAATCCTGCTTGACAAATCCCAAAAGTGCATCATCGAAGGGCTCTTTGCAATCAGGGGCTATAATCTTGAACAGTTCTTTGCTGACAATGAACTGGATTACGACGATTCCATCATTCTTCGCAGGGAAATAAACCAGCATGGCAAGTCACGTGCATTTATCAATGATTCACCGGTAAACCTGGCGTTGATGAAAGACCTCGGCGACCGGCTTGTCAATGTGCATTCTCAAAATTCCATAATCACCCTGAATGACTCTAATTTTCAACTGGCTGTAGTTGACAGTTATGCCGGGATTCAGCAGGAAGTAACTGATTTCAGGCTGGAGTATAACAAATACGTTGAACTGCAGAGAGAACTCACCATCCTTGAAGAAAAAATAGCGAAAATTGCAGGCGAAAAGGATTATTATCAGTTCTTACTCGATGAACTAAACCAGGCCAGGCCGGTTGCAGGTGAATTCCAGGAGATCAAGGATCAGCTTGAGTTACTGACCCATGCCGAAGAGATTCGCGCCAGCCTGTACGGTGCAAACCAGCTCATCTCCGGAACAGATCAGAACATCCTTGTCCAGCTTTCTGATGTCGCACACGTAGTTGGCAACATTGCCAGGTTTAAACCAGAACTGCAGAACCTGGCTGAAAGAATAAATGTGAATTACATTGATATCAAGGATATTGCTAGTGAATTAAATACCCTGGAGGAACAGATTTTTGTTGATCCGGAGAGAATGGAAACACTCACCCAACGCCATGATCTGCTCTACAGGCTGATGAAAAAACACCAGGTCACTGATATTGATGAGTTATTGACCGTTAAGCAGGGACTTGAACAAAAGGTTTTTGATGAAGCAGGTATGGAGGAGCAGGTAAACAATCTGCGGAGTGCGATTGCCCTACTGAAATCAGAGCTGACCCTGAAAGCCATATCACTCACCAAAAAACGGCAAAAAGTGGTTCCCGGATTTGAGGCAGAAGTAACCCAAATTCTCACAAAACTTGGAATCGCCATGGCCCGGTTCAGCGTGGAAATGACCAGTTCAACCGGTATTACAAGGGACGGAACCGATAAAGTGAGATTTTTATTCAGCGCCAACAAGGGGATCGACATGAAAGAACTGTCAAATGTTGCATCCGGGGGTGAGCAGTCACGCCTCATGCTGGCCATTAAATCCATGATCAGCCAGAAAAACCTGCTGCCTACGATTATTTTTGATGAGATTGATAATGGCGTTTCAGGCGAAGTGGCCGGGAAGGTCGCAGGCATTTTAAAAAAGATGGGCACACAGATGCAGGTCATTGCCATTTCACATCTTCCCCAGATCGCAGCCAGGGGCGACAGGCATTATTGGGTTTACAAAACAGAAAAAAACCAGGTCGCAACAACATATATCAAACAACTGACGGCAGAGGAACGCGTTGGTGAAATTGCTAAAATGCTGAGCAGTGAAACTGTTACAGGGTCGGCCATCATGGCTGCCAGGGAACTGCTTGATAATTAACTTCTTTTATAATTAAAAACAACAAACCATGTCATATAACCTGTTAAAAGGAAAAAAAGGAATCATATTCGGAGCCCTGGATGAAAAATCCATTGCCTGGAAAATTGCTGTCAGGGCCCATGAAGAAGGCGCCGTATTTACATTGTCAAATACGCCTGTCGCCCTTCGTTTCGGGGAGATCAACCAGCTGGCAGAACATTGCAACGCCGAGGTTATTCCCGCTGATGCAACGAGTATAAAGGATCTTGAACATGTTTTTACCCGTTCCATGGAAGTGCTGGGAGGGAAGGTTGACTTTGTGCTGCATTCAATCGGAATGTCTTTGAACGTCAGAAAGCAAAAGGAGTACGATGACCTTGACTATGACTATTTTCAAAAAACAATTGATATCTCGGCTCTTTCATTTCACAAGATGCTTCAGGTTGCCAAAAAACTTGACGCCATCAATGAATGGGGGTCTGTGCTGGCACTTTCATATATCGCTGCCCAGCGCACACTGGTGGGATATAATGATATGGCCGATGCAAAAGCACTCCTGGAGTCAATTGCCAGAAGTTTCGGGTACATTTACGGAAGGGAGAAGCATATCCGCATTAATACGGTTTCACAGTCTCCGACAAGAACAACAGCCGGAAGCGGGATAAAGGGTATCGACGGCCTGCTTGATTTTACCGAAAGGATGTCGCCGCTTGGAAATGCAACGGCAGAGGAATGCGCTGATTTTTCAATTGTCCTGTTTTCCGACCTTTCAAAGAAAATCACCATGCAGAACATCTACCACGATGGCGGTTTCTCCAGCATGGCTATGAGCCTGAAAGCAATGACGCAGTACAACAAATGTCTTGATGAGGGGGATAATTTATAGCCATTCTTGATCTCCTTTTTTTTATATTTGCCCTCAAAATTATTTTAAACCATTTTCAATGAAGATACTTGTTTGTATTAGCAATGTCCCCGATACAACCACAAAAGTCAAATTCATAGATGACTTTAAAAAGTTGGATACAGCCGGGATACAATGGGTGATCAATCCCTGGGATGAACTTTCACTTACACGGGCACTTGAATTAAAGGATGATACAACCAATAATATTCAATCAGTTACCGTAATCCATGTTGGATTGGTGGGTTCCGAACCAACCATTCGCAAGGCACTTGCAATTGGTGCTGACGACGCCATCAGGATCAATGCAGAACCTTCTGATTCCTATTTTGTGGCAGCGCAGATTGCCGCGGTTTTAAAGCAGGAGGCATATGACCTGATCCTTTGCGGCATTGAATCAAGCGATTTCAATGGTTCTACAGTAGGAGGGATGCTTGCAGAATGCCTGGATTATCCATCCGTTTCTTCGGTTTCGGGAATCAAAATTGAAAATGGACAGCCTGTTCTTACCAGGGAAATTGACGGGGGAAAGGAGATTGTTACCCTGGCCTCACCACTTGTCGCCATCGTTCAGAAAGGGATTGCCAAAGAGCCGCGCATTGCAGCCATGAGGGGCATCATGATGGCCCGTACGAAACCCCTGAAAGTTGTTGAACCTGTTGCGCTTGAGTCTCTGACTGAAGTTGTTAATTTTGAAATGCCCAAACCACGTGCTGCATGCAAATATGTTGATCCTGAAAATCCAAAGCAGCTTGTTGAGTTACTGCAAAATGAAGCCAAGATCATCTAATCGTTCAGAAAAACAAAAAACACGATATGTCAGTTTTAATTTTTGTAGAAAATTGGGATGGGAAATTCAAAAAATTAAGTTTTGAGCTTGTTTCCTATGGATCCAAAGTGGCAGAAATGCTGAATACCGAAGCTGTTGTCCTTTCTATTGGCAACGTTGAAGCAAGTGAACTGGAGAAACTGGGCAATTTCGGTGCGGCCCGCATTATCAGTGCTGAAAATGCAACCATCAGTGGTTTTGACAGCCAGGCATATACCGCAGTTATTGCTGGTTTTGCGCAACAGGAAGGTGCAACAGTAGTTGTGCTCTCCAATAACAACAATGGGAAAGCTATCGCACCACGCCTTTCTGTGCGATTGAAAGCCGGGCTTGGTTCGGGCGTAAGCAAACTTCCACTCAGTGTTGACCCTTTCATCGTTTATAAGAAAGTATACTCAGGCAATGCATTCAGCAATGTGGTCATTAAATCTGACATCAAAATACTGACCCTGGCGCAGAATTCTTTTGAATTGATTCAATCAGCCAATAATGCCACGGTTTCAAAAGTAGCTGTTGAATGGCCGGGTGATGCAGTGAAAACAAAAGTTATTGAAGTTCAGAAACAGAGCGGGAAAATACTCCTGACAGACGCCGACATCGTTGTTTCCGGTGGCAGGGGGATGAAGTCACCCGACAACTGGAATCCCATCGTTGAACTGGCAGAACTTCTTGGGGCGGCTACAGCCTGTTCCAGGCCGGTTTCTGATGAAGGATGGAGGCCTCACGAAGAGCACACCGGGCAAACCGGAAAAATCATCGCTCCGAACCTTTACTTTGCCATCGGCATTTCAGGAGCAACACAGCACCTGGCCGGGGTAAGTTCCTCCAAATTTATTGTTGCCATCAATACCGATAAGGATGCGCCTATCTTTTCCGCCGCCCAGTACGGCATTATCGGTGATGCCAGCAAGGTCCTTCCAAAACTTGTTGAAGCCGTAAGAGAGGTTAAGGGCAAATAGATCCAGCCATGGTTAAACAAATCGTTTTCGCCATAACACTGTGTTTAACCGTTGGCATTTTCCTTTACACCATAAGGCGAATCATCAGCTATTTTAAATTTACGAAGCCCGCTTTTCCCGTTCGGGATCTTGGCAAAAGATTTCTGGTCATGATGGATGTTGCGATCGGTCAGACAAAAATCTTCCGTCGCCCGGTAACCGGCCTATTTCATGCTTTGGTCTTCTGGGGCTTTTGTGTAATTGCCTTTGGCAGTATTGAGATGGTCATCGACGGGCTTTTCGGGACAGAACGCTTTTTAAAATTGCTTGGCCCGGTATATGATGTCATCACGGCTTCAGGTGATATTTTCGGTTTGATTGTGGGCCTCTGTATCATGATTTTCCTTTTCAGGCGCATGTTCCTGCACATACGCCGATTTGAAGGGATTGAAATGAAGCCCGTTTCGCACATGGATGCAAATATCGCATTAACCATGATCCTTGTGCTGATGATCACGCTGCTGGGCATGAACATGGCCTATGTTGCCGGGGCATTTCCTGATGAACCGGCAGTAGTGGGGATTTATCCCATAAGTACCGCCTTTTCAGTTATTTTTATCGGACTTGAACCGGGAACCGTACGATTCATCTATGAGGCATGCTGGTGGTCGCATATCCTGCTCATCTTTGCCTTCGTGAACATTTTACCCTATTCAAAGCACTTTCATGTATTCATGTCCATCCCGAACGTTTTTTTATCACGCCTCGAGCCGTTGGGGAAACTTCCAAATATGGATAATATTACCCGTGAAGTGAGAATGATGCTGGATCCCGGTTTAATGCCTGAACCGGCATCTGCAGGCACTGAAATTGAGCGGTTTGGGGTGAAAGATATTGAAGATGTTTCATGGAAAAACTATTTTGATTCCCTGGCCTGTACCGAATGCGGCCGTTGTACATCAGTCTGCCCGGCCAACCTGACGGGAAAAAGATTATCGCCCCGGAAAATCATCATGGATGTGAGGGCAAGAATGAAGGAAAAGGGGCCGGGGCTGGTTCAAAATGGCAGAGGTTTTAACGATAATAAATCTCTTTTACGGGATTACATTTCTGAAGAGGAACTGTGGGCATGTACAACATGCAACGCCTGTGCCAAAGAGTGCCCGATCAATATCAACCATCCCACGCTGATCCTTGACATGCGCAGGTATCTTGTCCTTGAGGAAGCCTCCGCACCCGGTGGTATCAAGTGGGTGTTCAGCAACATTGAAAACAATGGTGCGCCATGGCAGTTTTCTCCGGAAGACAGGATGCAATGGGCAAACGACCTTCAAATGAATATAAAGTAGCAATTTCAACTCAGGCATGGAAATCCGGAACATCAAGATCCCTGTAATGGCCGATTTATCTGCTAAAGGTGAAACACCTGAATTTCTGTTCTGGGTTGGATGTGCCGGGGCATTTGACGACCGTTACCAGAAGGTAACAAGGGCCTTTGCCAAAATCCTTGTTTTCCTTGACACAAGCTTTGCCGTATTGGGAAAGGAAGAGTCCTGTACCGGAGATCCCGCACGAAGAGCCGGTAATGAAATGCTTTACCAGATGCAGGCCATGCAGAATATTGAAATCCTGAAAAAATATAATGTTCGGAAAATAATTACCATCTGCCCGCATTGTTATAACATCTTTAAGAATGAATACCCCGATCTCGGTGCTGATTTTGAGGTGATCAACTACCTCCAGTTTCTTGATCAGGCAATCGCTGAAGGGAACCTTAAACTGGACCCGGAAGCTCTGAACAATGTTGTTATTACCTATCATGATCCATGTTACCTGGGACGTGCCAATGACCAGTATTTTGAGCCCCGCTCAATCCTGAAGAAACTGACATCCAATGTTGTTGAAATGAAGCGGAATAAAAGCTTTGCACTGTGTTGCGGCGGGGGAGGTGCACAGATGTTCAAGGAGGCTGAAAAGGGCGAAAAGGAAGTTTATATAGAACGAACTGAAGAGGCACTTGGAACCAATGCCAGTGTGATCGCAACGGCTTGCCCGTTTTGCATGAATATGATTACCGACGGCATTAAAAATAAAAACCGGGAAGATGATGTTAAAAATTATGATATTGCAGAATTGATCGTTCAATCATTAAATCTTTAATCTGTTCATAAAACAATTGAAATGGAGAATAACAAAGTACTGAAAAGCGGGGAGTTCCTCGTTGATGAAATTCAAGCCAGCGATATTTTTATCCCGGAAGAATTTGATGAGGAGCAAAAAATGATTGCTCAGACTGTTCAGGATTTTCTGGATACGGAACTCTATCCGAATATTGATCAAATCGATTCCCCCGATATCAACCTGATGAAAAGTACGCTGAAAAAAGCAGGGGAACTGGGGCTTATGGGAATTTCCATCCCGGAGGAATATAACGGATTCGGACAATCTTTTGTCACCCAGATGCTTGCAGCTGAAACAATCGGGGCAGGCCATTCCTTTTCAGTTGCCTTCATGGCGCACACCGGGATCGGTACATTGCCGATCATGTACTATGGCAATGAAGATCAGCGTCAGCGTTATGTTACCCGCCTTGCTACCGGTGAACTGCTTGGTGCCTACTGTTTAACAGAGCCGGGGGCTGGCAGCGATGCAAACTCAGGGAAAACTACTGCCACTTTGTCAGAGGATGGGAAACACTATATCCTGAACGGTCAGAAAATGTGGATTACCAATGCAAACTTTGCCGATACGCAGGTTGTATTCGCCAAGATTGACAGGGACAGGGTACTCAGTGCTTTTATCGTGGAAAGGAATTTTCCGGGGGTTGTCGTCAACCCTGACGAACATAAAATGGGTATCACGGGATCTTCCACGGCCCAGATCTTCTACAATGATGTAAATGTGCCGGTTGAAAACCTCCTTGGCAGCAGGGGTGAAGGATTCAGAATTGCACTCAGCATCCTTCACATGGGAAGGATCAAACTTGGAGCCAATGTGCTGGGCGCTTCAAAGAAGGCCATTACAGATTCTGTAAAATATGCCAACGAGCGCAAGCAATTCAATGTACTGATTTCAACTTTTGGAGCCATAAAACATAAACTTGCCGAGCAGGTCATTAAAACGTTCGCTCTTGAAAGCGCCACTTACCGGTTGTGTAAAGACATTGATATCCTGATCGAATCACACAAGAATGCCGGAATGGACAAAGGCAAAGCCTCCATTGAAGGCATCAGCCATTATGCAGTTGAAGCAGCCATTTTAAAGGTCTATGGATCTGAAGTTCTTGACTTTGTTATTGACGAAGCTGTTCAGATACACGGTGGAATGGGCTATTCAGCAGAGATGGCTGTTGAAAGGGGATACCGTGATTCGAGAATAAACAGGATTTTTGAAGGCACGAATGAAATCAACCGCCTCCTTGTCGTTGACACGGCTATGAAAAGAGCTATGAAAGGTGATTTTGACCTTTTCGGAAAGGCCAATGCGCTGGCTGCCAATATGGATTCGGTCAGCGGGAATAAAAAGCAGGATGAATCCTATTTTGAGGAAAAATACAGGTTCATCAAGAATTTCAAAAACCTCATCCTGCTTGTGATCCAGGGTGCATCAGCTCATTTTGACAAAAAACTTATCCTGGAACAGGAGGTGCTTAACAACCTTGCTGACATGATCATGGAGGTTTATGTAGCCGAGTCGATGGCACTGAGGGTTCAGAAGATGGAAACGATCAAGGGTGTTGATGCTACCGATATGTACCGCACCATGCTTGATGTGCTGATCTATGATGCAGGGGATAAAATGAGAAAGCCGGCTACCGACGCGGTCAACGCATTTGTTTCACCCGAACGGGCCGAGCAGTACAAAAAAGCCATTGAAGCCCTTTCCAGTGTTAACGGCATCAATGTGAAGGAGTCACGCCGAAAAATCGCTGACAAACTGATTGAGGATAATTCTTATAAATTTTAGTACCTGCTTATTTGATACGGATGTGGTTATCAGCATCCGTTAAAAGAATGAGGCTGTTTCATGGAAATTGAAACAGCCTCGTTCTTTTACTCCCTGTTGAGCGTAATAATCAGTGTTTACGTTGTTTCAGCAACAGGCTCCGATTTGTCCGGATTTACGACAATTACGACAATCTCGTCTTTTTCAGGGATATAATCCACCGTAATCAGGTCACTTTCGGTAAGTTTGGTCTTAATGATCTCCTCGGCCAGTGTATCTTCAACGTACTTCTGAATGGCCCGTTTAAGCGGCCTGGCTCCGAACTGAGAATCCCAGCCTTTTTCTGCGATGTAATCCTTTGCAGCATCGGTAATCTGTATCTGGTATCCTAATCCCTTGATGCGGTCATAAAGGTGTTTCAGCTCAATATCAATGATTTTATGAATATCCTCGCGCTCCAGTGAGTCAAAGATCACAATGTCATCAATTCTGTTAATGAATTCCGGGGCAAAGGCCTTTTTTAAAGCATTTTCAATGACCCCCCGGGCATGTTCGCTGCTGGCAGCCTGTTTGGCTGAAGTAGCAAACCCAACGCCCTGACCGAAATCTTTAAGCTGGCGCGAACCGATGTTGGAAGTCATGATCACAATGGTGTTTTTAAAATCAACCCTGCGGCCAAAACTGTCGGTAAGCATACCGTCATCCAAAACCTGGAGTAACAGGTGGAATACATCGGGATGAGCCTTTTCAATTTCATCCAGTAAAACGATGGAGTATGGGCGCCTCCTGATCTTCTCAGTAAGCTGTCCGCCCTCCTCATAGCCAACATAACCCGGTGGAGCGCCGATCAGGCGGGATACGGCAAATTTTTCCATGTATTCGCTCATATCGATGCGCACCAGTGCGTCTTCTGTGTCAAACAGGTACTTGGACAATACCTTTGCAAGATGTGTTTTTCCAACGCCGGTCGGACCAAGAAATATGAAAGTTCCGATCGGTTTGTTCGGATCCTTCAAACCTGCCCTGTTTCTGCGAATAGCCTTGACCACCTTCTTGATCGCCTCATTCTGTCCAATGACTGAGTTTTCCAGTTCACCTTCCATGTTAATCAGGCGGTCACTCTCGTTTTTTGCGATTCGCTGAACAGGTATCCCTGTCATCATGGCAACAACTTCAGCCACGTTTTCTTCTGCCACCGTCTGACGGTTCAGTTTTGCCGTTTCCTCCCATTTCTTTTTCTCACGCTCCAGGTTTTCCTGGAGTTTCCGCTCTGAATCACGCAAATCGGCTGCTTCCTCAAATTTCTGACTGTTGATGGCAAGCATTTTCCGTTTCCTTGTCTCCTCAATCTGGTTCTCTGCCTCAATAATCTCCTGCGGAACGTTGATATTTGAGATATGGACACGGGCACCTGCTTCATCAAGGGCATCGATGGCCTTGTCGGGCAGGTACCTGTCGGTGATGTACCTGTTCGTCAGCGAAACACATGCCTTGATCGCATCATCGGTATAGTTTACCAGGTGATGGTCCTCATATTTTTCTTTAATATTGTGAAGAATCTCAACTGTCTCCTCCGGAGAAGTAGGATCAACAAGCACTTTCTGGAAACGCCTTTCAAGTGCACCGTCCTTTTCTATGTACTGGCGATACTCATCCAGGGTTGTGGCGCCGATGCACTGGATATCCCCGCGGGCAAGCGCAGGTTTGAACATATTGGATGCATCCAGAGAGCCGGAGGCATTGCCGGCGCCTACGATTGTGTGGATTTCATCAATAAACACAATGATATTGGGGTTCTTCTCAAGTTCGTTCAATACAGCTTTCATCCGCTCCTCAAACTGGCCGCGGTACTTGGTGCCGGCAACGAGGGACGCAAGGTCGAGGGAAACAAGCCGCTTGTTGAACAGCGACCTGGCAACCTTGCGCTGCACGATCCTGAGGGCAAGGCCCTCTGCGATGGCAGATTTGCCAACACCAGGTTCGCCGATCAGGATCGGGTTATTCTTTTTGCGTCTGCTGAGGATCTGCGCAATACGCTGCAGTTCCTTTTCACGGCCGACTATCGGGTCAAGCCTTCCTTCTTCGGCAGCTTTTGTAATATCACGGCCGAAATTATCAAGTACCGGTGTTTTGGATTTGGAATCCTGGGGCTTTTTCTGACTGCTGCTGAAGCTTTTTCCGCCTTCGTCGGGATCTTCATCATCCTCGTCCTTGGGAAGAATATCCTCCGGGTTGAAGCGTGTTTCTTCAATGCCGTTGGAGAGTATCGCCTTTAATTCCTCTTTAACCACATCATAACTTACGCCATAAACCAGGAAGGTTTTGGTCACAAGGTTATTTTCATCTTTAAGAATTGACAGCAACAGGTGTTCAGTACCTATTAATTCGCTGTTAAACAGTTTAGCTTCCAGGTAGGTTATTTTCAAGGCACGCTCAGCCTGTTTGATAAGGGGAAGGTTTTCCCCTCCGGAATCCTTTTCCTTGTGGCTTGCAACGGCCAGTTCAACCTTTTTCCTGACTTCGGCCAGATCAACACGAAGATTCCGGAGAATCCTGATGGCAAGGCCTTCACCTTCCCTTATAATTCCAAGCAACAGGTGCTCAAGGCCGATGTAATCATTGCCCAAACGCTGCGCTTCTTCCCGGCTATATATCAAAACGTCTTTGACACGTTGAGAGAATTTTGCTTCCATAAATACTTCTTTTCATTATACCAGACAACCTGTGACAAAAATTGAACCACTTTTTTTTGGCGGTTAAACTGTCAAAGTTTTCAAAAGTACGATTCCTATCTCTTAAATATTGTTAAATGGTCTTTATTTATTAACATTTCCATGTTAGTAATCCGCCAAAACTTTTACCCTCGTGGATGTCGGCTGAAAGGGGATTTTTGTTACCTTCGTAACATAATAAATAATAAATTATACACCTGTAAATCAGTTAAATAAGTAATGGTGAGAGATGATATGGAAACGGGAGAAAAAATAGTTCAGGTTAATATTGAGAATCAGATGAAAACCGCCTACATTGATTATTCAATGTCGGTGATTGTTCAGCGGGCGCTGCCTGATGTAAGGGATGGTTTGAAACCGGTACACAGGCGGGTTTTATTCGGAATGTATGAGTTGGGCGTTATGTCTAACAGAGCATATAAGAAATCTGCGAGAATAGTAGGAGAGGTGCTTGGAAAGTTCCACCCGCACGGTGACACCTCCGTATATGACGCCATGGTGAGAATGGCCCAGGATTGGAGTTTGCGTTATCCGTTGGTTGACGGTCAGGGAAACTTCGGATCCATGGACGGTGACAGTCCTGCTGCCATGCGATACACGGAAGCCCGGTTGCAGAGGATTGCAGAGGAGATGGTGGCTGACATCGAAAAGGATACAGTTGATTTTCAGCTGAACTTTGATGACACACTGAAAGAACCAACAGTAATGCCTTCACGTATTCCAAACCTTCTGATCAATGGGGCATCAGGGATTGCAGTCGGTATGGCCACCAATATGGCACCACACAACCTTAGTGAAGTCGTTGATGGAATCGTTGCATATATTGACAACAGGGGTATTACCATTCCAGAATTAATGCAGTACGTCAAAGCACCTGATTTTCCGACTGGCGGGATTATTTACGGGTATGACGGGGTTAAAGATGCCTTTGAAACAGGAAGGGGGCGTATTGTGGTTCGTGGTGAGACCACGATTGAACAGGATGACCATGGAAAAGAGAGTATCATTGTCAGTTCTGTTCCCTACCAGGTTAACAAGGCTGAAATGATCAAGAAGACAGCCGACCTCGTCAATGATAAAAAAATTGAAGGCATTTCGGATATCCGGGATGAATCCGACCGTAATGGAGTCCGTATTGTCTATGTGCTTAAACGTGATGCCATTACCAATGTAGTGCTGAATAAACTTTACCAGATGACGGCACTTCAAACATCATTCAATGTCAATAACATAGCCTTGGTAAAGGGTCGACCGATGATGTTAACCCTGAAGGATATGATTGTTCATTATGTGGAACACCGTCATGATGTAATTATCCGCAGGACTAAATTTGATCTGTCGGAGGCCCTCAAAAGAGCTCATATTCTGGAAGGATTGCTGATTGCCCTTGACAATCTTGATGCAGTAATCACACTGATCCGGTCTTCACAAACACCGGATGAAGCCAAAGTTGGGTTGATGACCAGTTTCGGATTAAGTGAAATTCAGGCAAAAGCCATCCTTGAAATGCGGTTACAACGCCTGACAGGTCTGGAACGTGACAAAATTAAAGCAGAGTATGCCGAATTGATGAAGTTAATCGACTATCTTAATAGTGTTCTGGCAGATGAATCATTGCAAATGAATATTATCAAGGAAGACCTGGCTGAGATCAAAGAAAAATTCGGGGATGAGAGAAGGTCCCGCATTGAATATGCTGCCTCTGATTTCAGGATTGAAGATACTATTCCAGATGAAAATGCAGTTATCACCATTTCGCATATGGGCTATATCAAACGGACTCCCTTAACGGAATATCGTGTTCAAAACAGGGGTGGACGTGGCGTAAAAGGTTCAGAAATCCGTGATGAGGACTTCCTTGAGCACCTTTTTGTTGCCACCAACCATAATTATCTCCTCTTCTTCACTGAAAAAGGCAAATGTTTCTGGCTCAGGGTATATGAAATTCCTGAAGGTGGTAAAACATCCAAGGGAAGAGCCATTCAGAACCTTGTCAACATTGAACCTGACGACAAGGTGAGAGCGTTTATCAATGTAAAGAACCTGAAGGACGAAGATTATATTTCTTCAAACTTCATCATCCTTGCCACCAAGAAGGGGACCATCAAAAAAACCTCCCTGGAAGCATATTCACGCCCGAGGCAGAATGGTATCAATGCCATCACGATCAACGAAGGTGATCAGCTGCTGGAGGCAAAACTGACACAGGGCACGGATGAGGTTGTCATGGCGCTTAAATCAGGCAGGGCTATCCGTTTCAATGAGAAGACGGTGCGCCCTATGGGACGCAACGCTGCAGGTGTCCGCGGGATATCCTTCTCAGGTGCCAATGATGAGGTTATCGGCATGATTTGTATCCCGCTTGATAAAAAGTGTGAAGTCCTTGTTGTTTCAGAAAAAGGATACGGAAAACGTTCAGACCTTGACGACTACCGGATCACAAACCGTGGCGGTAAAGGTGTCAAAACACTGAACATCACTGAGAAAACAGGTGAGGTGATTGCGGTAAAAGATGTTACCGACAGCGACGATCTCATGATCATCAACCGTTCGGGTGTAATTATCCGGATGGCGGTGGTGAACCTGCGTGTCATGGGACGTGCAACGCAAGGAGTGAGGCTTATAAAAATTGATGAGGGTGACTCAATCGCCGCAGTAGCAAAAGTTGATGTTGAAGAGGGTGCGGAAAACGTTGATGATGTGATGATTGAAAATTCTGAGACAGGCAACGATTTCATCCAAGATCAAGAGGATGAATCAATTGTGAATAATAAAACAGATAACACTGAAACTGAAAATTAATTATGCGGTAACTGCCGCTAATTAGCTGGCATTTATTATCTTTGCCGCCGAAAATCCAACTCAGAAATATCATCTAAATATTAAAATCGATGAAAAAAATTGCTCTACTTTTGGTACTGGTGTCATCCATTACCATTGTTTTCGGACAGAAAAATGTTCGGCAAACAGCATCTAATTACCTGAAAGATGGAAAACTGGATAAATCAATGGAAGCCATCAACCAGTGTGTTTTAGATCCAAGCACCGCCCAGGATGCCAAGGCCTGGTTCATCAGGGGTAACGTTTATATGGAAATTGCCAACACCAAAGACGAAAAGTTCAAGAACCTTGATCCAAATCCACTCGCAAAAGCGCTTGAATCCTATAAAAAGACGATGGAATTTGATCCTAAAAAGGATTATTACGGTGAGATCATGATCAAACTTGATAAGCAATACCGCAATTTCTTCGATTCAGCCATCGTAAAGTACAACAAGAAGGACTATAAAGAGGCAATGGTCAACTTTGGCACATCAGCGGATGTACTGGATGCCGTGAACATTACCGATACACTCAGCCTTCTGAACGCTGCACTTTGTGCAGGGCTCGCAAATGAAAAGGTGGCTGAGAAGGGGTTCTACATTAAATTATTAAACGGCAAGTACAAATCACCGGCCATATACAGCACTTTGTCTGATATTTACCTTAAAGAAAAAGACTCAGCAAATGCCTTTAAGTATATCCGTATGGGTTTGAAGGAGTATCCCAACAATATGACTCTTTTCAATAGCGAAATCAACATCTACCTGAGTTATAACATTGTGGACAAGGCAATGAATAACCTCAACATCTCCATGCAAACGGACTCCACAAATTATTCTATTCCTTTCGCATTGGGGACCTTATACGACAACATTGCGAATGACACCAGCAAAACCGCAGCGCAAAGGAGTGAGGCCTTCATAAACGCAGAAAAGTCATATAACAAAGCTCTGAAATTAAAGCCAGACTATTTTGAAGCTGCATTTAACCTTGGGGCATTGAACCTTAATAAAGCATCTGACATCCTGGTAAAGGCAAACAATCTGCCACCGGATGAGCAGGCGGCGTTTGAGAAGATGAAAAAGGAGGCTGACGGATATCTTACCAGCTCGATGCCATATCTTGAGAAAGCACTGGAACTCGATCCGACCGATCTGAATACGTTGAATGCATTACGCCAGATCTATACAAGGCTGAATTTACCTGATAAGAAAAAGGCACTGCAGGATAAGATCAACGCACTCCAGAAGAAATAGGGGTAACACAAAAGTATCAGGAGGTACATCAGAAAGGAATGCCTCCTGATATTTTTATATTTGCTACTTAACATAATATTAATTATAAGACAATTTGAAAAGTGCATATGATTGATATTAAGACCTTTACAATTTTGAAAAATGGCCAAAAAAGACGTTTTTTTCTTATTCATAGCATTAGAATAGCATGTTTTC